>NZ_CP038437.2:3059543-3671451 GCF_008329985.2 Halomonas binhaiensis | reverse complement strand
AGGTCGAGAGTTGTCCCTCGTCAATGATACGACGGATGGAGCGCAGCTCGTCGTAGCTGAAGTGTTCCAGACGTCCAGACAGAAGGTCGCTCATCTTCTGCATGGGAAGGCCTGCACGGCGGGCGATCTCACGGCTACCAAGATCCGATACTGCGATGAGCCGTGTCACGATGCGCATCAGGCGTGTGCGCTGTTCTAAGTCCCTTACATCATCCTTTACATCGCTTCTGGTATCGATGTCAGGGCATCGTCGAGGAGGAGGTTCGTTGTTATCGGCTTCTCGAGACGAGGAATGTGCGGTACTCATGATGCTCCATTGTGTAGGGGTGACACGTACAGCATGCAACCTTTAAACGAGTTTCGCTAGTCCTCCGTAGTATCGATGGCGCAGATAGGCAGGAATGTGCTACGCGGTGCTGAGCATTGTTCTGGTTTCTTCATAGGGATCTCGCTAGATATCACCGATGACTCGATTCATTGGCTTTGCTGACTAATATGGTCTGAAGTGTGATCTAGACCATTTAGATTTTGCGGTTCAAAAAGGTATCCAAGGTATTGCTCTCGATATCTTGTGTGATATTTTCGACGATAAGCTAATAAAAACAACGGTCGTATCCTGCCTTCAGCGTGCGGCCTTAAACGAGGAGATGTTGCCATGAGCGACTCCACCACGGGAGCCGAACTCCACCGGGTACTGGCCCGCAAGGATGTCCTGGCGCTGGCCTTTGGGGCAATGATCGGTTGGGGCTGGATTGTCATGACCGGTAGCTGGATCACCTCTGCTGGAAGCCTTGGCGCTATCGCTGCTTTTGTCCTGGGCGGCCTGGTGATTGTGTTGGTAGGGCTGACCTATGCTGAATTAGCGTCGGCCATGCCCCAGGTCGGCGGTGAACATGTCTACAGCTATCGGGCCATGGGGCATTTTGCCTCCTTCCTGTGTACGTGGTCGATTGTACTGGGGTACATCAGCGTCGTGGCCTTTGAAGCCGTGGCCTTGCCCACCGTCGTCGAGTACCTGTTCCCCTCCTATGCTGTTGGTCATCTCTGGACACTGGCAGATTGGGATGTCAAGGCCACCTGGGTTGCCGTAGGAGTTGCGGGATCCCTGATCATGATGTTGATCAATTATGTCGGGGTGCGTACTGCGGCCCTGGTACAGAAAGTCGTGACGCTGTTGATACTGGTGGTAGGGGTGATGTTTGTCAGCGGAGCGCTGTTCGAAGGTGAGCTCGGTACCATGCAGCCGCTGTTCCACAGCGAGAATGGTGTGGCAGGTGGCATCATGCTGGTCATCATCATGGTGCCGTTCATGTTTGTCGGCTTTGATGTCATCCCCCAGGCAGCCGAAGAGATCAACTTGCCATTCCGTGAAATCGGGCGAGTGTTGATGATCTCGGTGATCATGGCGGTGTTCTGGTATGCCCTGATCATTCTTGGTACTTCCTTGATGCTGAATCCTTCCGAACTGGCCAATAGTTCCCTGGCCGTGCCGGATGCCATGCAAGCCGTATTCCAGGCGCCCTGGGCGGGCAAGCTGATGGTGCTGGCGGGGATAGCCGGTATCCTGACCAGCTGGAATGCCTTTTATATCGGAGGTTCCCGGGCACTCTATGCGCTGGCGCACTGCGGTATGCTGCCTGCCTTCCTCGGTAAGCTGCATCCGCGGCACCGTACTCCGGTCAATGCCATCCTGCTGATCGGGGTCATCTCCAGTCTGGCACCGCTACTGGGACGCTCGGCCATGGTCTGGCTGGTGGTGGCTGGAGGGCTCGGCATTGTCATTGCCTATCTGTTTGTCTCGTTGTCCTTCCTGATCTTGCGCAGCAAGGAGCCACAAATGGAGCGGCCTTTCCGTGTCCGTCATGCTCGCCTGGTTGGCTGGCTGGCAGTACTGCTGTCTCTGGGGATGATCGGCCTGTATCTGCCCGGGAGTCCATCCGCTCTGAAACCGATTGAATGGCTACTGTTTGCTGGATGGATGGCAGTAGGGCTGGGGCTCTACGTATGGTCAAGGTTCAAGTACGGCACGGAATATAGTGAGCGGCAGATGGCTCGGGAGATGAGTGGCGATGCTGCCTAGTGGCACTCTGCCAGCTGACCCCGATCATTGAGCCCTGTTCGTTGAACCCTACCCGTTATACGCGAGCGACGATCGTTGTCATTTGTTTCATTGAGGCCGCCAAAAGGCGGCCTCATGCTTTAGTCGAGAGCCTGGCAATGTCCGGGTTTTTTATTGATGGATACTGTAAATGTAGATATTTTATGAAAATATAGCTAATAAGCTGGCGGAAGGACATCATGAATGCCCTTGCCTGAATCGATATTGATGAAGAATAGGATATGAGCACACGAGATACGCGCCTGAGTGGTGGCATGTGTGTTATGACTCGTGGCTGGAGCATTCTTCGCTTCCCCTCGCCATGTGGTATCTGCGCGCAAGACGTCTGCACGCAAGACGATAGTTTCAGGACTGGTCTGGCTGGCGATGCCGGACTGGCCAACAATGACAATGAGATGTGCAATGTATGATTTCATCATCATAGGCGGTGGCATTCTTGGCATGTCCACCGCCATGCAGCTTCAGCAGGTCTATCCAGACAGGCGGATGCTGGTATTGGAAAAGGAAGCAGGGCCTGCACGCCATCAAACGGGTCACAATAGCGGCGTGATTCATGCCGGTGTCTATTACACCCCGGGCAGCCTGAAGGCACGTTTCTGCCTGGAAGGTAACCGTGCTACCAAGGCTTTCTGTGATGAGCATGCTATCCCCTACGACAGCTGTGGCAAGCTGCTGGTGGCGACCAATGAGGTCGAGATGGAACGCATGCGGGCGCTGTGGGTCCGCACGGAGGCCAATGGTCTCGAGCGCGAGTGGCTGGAGGCCGAGGCCTTGCATGAGCGTGAACCCAATATCACGGGATTGGGGGCGATCTTCGTACCATCCAGTGGCATCGTGGATTATGCTCGGGTCACTCAGGCCATGGCCGATGAATTCCAGCGTCTAGGAGGTACGATTCGCTATGATCATCAGGTCCGGGCCCTGGAGGAACGTCGCCAGGAAGTCGTGGTAACGACATCCTGCGAGACGTTCTCTACGCGTTATCTGATCAGTTGTGCAGGCCTGATGGCTGACCGCATGATACGCATGCTGGGGAAGAAACCGGGCTTTACCATCTGCCCCTTCCGTGGTGAATATTTCCGTCTGGGTGAGCGTCACAACCAGATCGTCAATCACCTGATCTATCCGATACCGGATCCTTCCATGCCATTTCTAGGGGTGCATCTGACCCGCATGATTGACGGCAGTGTCACGGTAGGCCCCAATGCTGTACTGGCGCTGGCCCGGGAGGGCTATCGCAAGACCCATGTTTCCGCACCCGATGTAGCTGGCATGCTGACGCACCCGGGGATTCTCAAAGTGTTATGGCGTCATCTCAAGCCTGGCATGCGCGAGATGAAGAACTCTCTGTCGCGGCGCGGTTATCTCGATGAGGTGCGCAAATACTGTCCGAGTCTGAGTGTCGAAGACCTCGAGCCTTATCCTGCCGGTGTCAGGGCACAGGCTGTGTCCCGGGATGGCAAACTGATCGATGACTTTCTCTTCGTCAATACGGCCCGCACGGTCAATGTGGGTAACGCGCCTTCTCCGGCGGCTACCTCGGCGTTGCCGATTGGCGCGCATATCGTGGAGAAGGTGAAGAGTCTGGTCGAAAAATGAATCATGCGATGTCAGCGTGATGTAAAAAAGCTTGTGTAGCATGTGCTGACCGTTCACCTAAGACTTTGTGCGGATTGATAATGTGTTGAAAAAACTGCGCAATGAAACCCTTTGCAAGGTGAACCCCCCGTTGCTAGTTTGCACAGGTGCGTCTATGCATAGGTGGTCATCTCTTACTAACAACAAATGCCCATGAGGCATGGAGGAATGTCATGCGAGCCATGAAGCTGGCCTTGGCTGCATCGCTGTTGATCGGAGCCCAGGCTGCGGTTGCTCAGCAACAGTTGTCTGTTGCCACCGGTGGTACTGGCGGTACCTATTACCCCATTGGGGGTGGTCTTGCCGAGATGATCAAGAAACACATCGACGGCTATGATGCAGTGGCAGAAGTTACAGGGGCCTCGGTCGAAAACATGGGCCTGGTATGGCGAGGAGACTCTGACCTGGCTCTGGCCCTGGCTGATACCGTCTACCAGGGTTATACCGGCACGGGTGCCTTCGAAGGGCGTGAGCTGGATAACATTCGTGCGATTGCCTCGGTCTACCCCAATGCGGTGCAGATCGTGACCATGGCCGACTCTGATATCGAGTCTCTGGAAGACCTCAAGGGCAAGGTTGTATCCGTGGGGGCGCCAGGCAGTGGTACTGAGCTCAATGCCAAGGCACTGCTGGAGTCGAACGGCATCACCTATGATGACTTCGACGCCCGTCGCCTCAACTTCAACGAAACTGCTGATGCCCTGCGCAATGGTGATATCGATGCGGGTTTCTGGAGTGTAGGGCCGCCCACCAGCTCGATTCTCAACCTGGCCACCACCAACGATGTGCGTCTGATTGGCTTGAGTGATGAAGAGATTGCCAATGCCCAGAAAGACGAGCCGGTGTTTGCTGCTTACGAACTCAAGGCGAATCTGTACGAGGGAATGGACGAGCCGGTACAGACAATCAGCATCCCCAATGTACTGATTACCAGCAGCGAGATGGATGATGAGCTGGCCTATCAACTGACCAAGATGCTGTTCGAGAAAACCGATGAGCTGATTGCCATTCATCCGGCTGCCAATGACACCACGGTGGAATTCTCCACGGCTTCCACGCCCATTCCTTTCCATGAGGGCGCATTGCGCTATTACGAAGAGGTCGGGGCAGACATTCAGGACAAGCAGCGCCCGTGATGCAGGACCTTGATGAGTTGAACAGGTGCAACAGGAGGCGGGCCAAGAGGCCCGCCTTGCTGTTGCTGGTTAGCTTAGCGCTGAGTATATGGACATGTGCCGCTGTGGCCGATGCTCAATCAGGCAAGCTGGTGATCAAGGATAGTGAAGGGCAGGCATTGATCACTCTTCCCATGCCGCCTGGTAGTGGCTGGTGCATGGCCTGGAATCACTCGGTGAAGGGCTTCGAAGTTCTTGATTGTTATCGCAATGTGGCTGGCCAGATGGTACTTGAGCGTAGTCACCTTCCGGATTTTGCCGCCGGGCTTGATCATATCTTCGAACGTGGGCGTCAGCTCTCCGACGGACATGGTGGCTACTGGATCGAAGATATCGATGAGCCGGTGCCTGGTAACCACTATCGTTTGAGAGCCGGATCGATGAAGGTGGATCACCGCCTGGTCAACCGGGATAGAGGACGCCTGGAAACCTTGATTCGTCAGGCACGTGAAGACTGTGCGGATGCACTGCCTGCATCCGTACCCGAGGCAGTGACCCCGATCAGCATCAGTGCTCTGGCGGCCAACCAACGGGTCAGTGTGAATCTGGAAGATTGTGAAGAGGAGACATCAACGCAATGTATCTGCCCACAACAATAAATAGACTTGTGCGGTCATGCCTGTTCCAGCGAACGCATGTCCGGGAGGAGCCCTAATGAGCGCTGATGCTTCCCACTCCCCGATTGTCCCCGGCAGTGAGGCCAACCATTCTCGTATGGTGCTGTGGCTGATCACCTTGGTGGCAGTGGGCTTGTCGCTGTTTCAACTTTATTCAGCAGGGATTCAGCCGCTGGGGTTGTTCTATCAGCGCAGTATCCATCTGTCTCTGGTCATGATGCTGGCATTCCTGATGTTCCCGCTGTTCGGGCCCAAGCGCTCTCGTGGGGTCATCGGCGGAATCATAGATATGGCCTTCTTCTTCGGAGCAGTGTTTACCGGTGGATACCTGGCATGGAACCTGGATGCCATCTTCAACCGTGCAGGATTCTGGACTCAAACTGACATCATGGCGGGCATCGTAGCCACCGTTACTGTGCTGGAAGCCAGCCGGCGTGCGGTTGGTCTGGGCATGACGGTGATCGGCATCATCGCCATCTTGTACGCCTTTGCAGGACCTCGCGGCGAGTTGCCCTGGTTGGGTGAGTGGCTTCCGGGCATCCTGCAGCATCGTGGATATAACCTGGACCGTGTCGTCGGCCAGCTTTATCTGGGGCAGGAGGGGATCTTTGGCCTGCCGATGGGGGTGGCAGCCACCTATATCTTCATTTTCGTTCTGTTTGGTGCATTTCTCGAAATCACGGGGGCGGGCAAGTTCTTCATCGATCTGGCCTATGCCGCGACTGGCCGGCAGCGTGGTGGCCCAGCCAAGGCTGCTGTAATTGCTTCTGCTGGCATGGGGTCCATTTCCGGCAGTGCCATTGCCAATGTAGTGACAACGGGCGCCTTCACCATTCCGCTGATGAAGAAGCTGGGTTACAAGCCCCACCAGGCTGGTGGCATCGAAGCCGCCGCTTCCACCGGTGGGCAGATCATGCCACCTCTGATGGGGGCTGGGGCCTTCCTGATCGCTGAGTACACCCGGGTACCTTACCTGGAGATCGTCAAGGTCAGCATTCTGCCTGCCATCATGTATTTCGGTACTGTCTACCTGTTCGTGCATATCATTGCGCTCAAGGAAGGCATGCAGGGCATGGCCAAGGAAGAACTGCCACAGATGAGCGATGTGCTGAAAAGTGGCTGGCACTTCCTGTTGCCGCTCGCCGTGCTGGTATGGCTGCTGGTGATGAACATGTCACCAATGCGAGTGGGGTTCTATGCCATTGTCTGCATGTTACTGGTGGCCATACTGCGCTTTGCCGTGTGGTTCTTCTTTGTCGCACCCAAGGAAGGCCAGCCAGTGAATGGAGAGCGCCTGGGCATTGCTTGTCGCAGCGGTCTGTTGAAGCTGGTCGAAGGATTGGAACTGGGGGCGCGCAATGCGGTAGCTGTGTCCATGGCTTGCGCCGTGGCTGGAATTATCGTCGGTATCGTTGGCCTTACGGGGTTGGGACTCAAGTTCTCTGCCATGATGATGGCGTTTTCCGGCGGTCACCTGCTGCTGGCTCTGGTCATGGTGTTGTTGGCCAGCCTGGTGCTGGGGATGGGTTTGCCAGTGACAGCAGCGTATATCGTGTTGATCGTGCTGGTGGGGCCGGGTTTGTCCAATGAGTTTGGTGTGCCGTTGATCATCGCTCACCTGGTGGTGTTCTGGTATTCCCAGGATTCCAACGTCACTCCTCCCATTGCCCTGGCGGGGTTCGCGGGAGCGGCGATTGCCGGTGCCAAGCCGATGGCGACCAGCTTTCAGGCCTGGAAGTTCGCCAAGGGGCTCTATCTGGTACCACTATTCATGGTCTATAACCCCGAGATCATCATCGGTGGCCCGGTCTATATCCTGGTCTGGAAAGCCATCACCGGGATCCTGGCGCTTGCCGCCTTTGCCGCTGTTCTGGAGGGCTATCTGTTTGACCGCATACCCATCTGGCAGCGTGTGCTGCTATTGCCGGCCATCATCGGCGTCTTTACCCCCTCGCTGGTCTACGATGTCGCCGGTGCTGCGGTGATGCTGCTGATCATCGTTGCCAACTGGTGGCAGGCGCGGACCAAGGTTTCTACCGCATAGGCAGGGTGGTAGCAGCACCATGAAAGCCCCCATGCCTGATGGCATGGGGGCTTTTTACATGAAGTCTTCGTGCGGGCAGTAAAGAGAAGGCGGGATTACTGTGCGGGGGCGTCGTTGCTTCCATCCACGGCAGGTTGTTCGGGTTTTTGCGTATTCACGGATTGCTCGCTGATGGCATCCAGGTTTTCAGCAGCTTCCACTTCCTCCTGTGTAGGCTCGTCGCCACTGGACAGCAGTTGCTCCTGGGCCTGCTGCAGGCTTGCTCCCTGGGCCTGTCCGTTGGCGTCTACCGGGTGCAGGACAATGGCAACCTCGCTTTGCTCGGCATCGTTTCCAACACTGACCAGATAGGCATCGGTGGTGGTCCATTTCAGCTCGCCATTGGCATCGTGAATTTCAGCGCGGAGGAGATGGCGATGGCTCGGGTCTACCTCATCACTGGCATAATTCAGATGAAAATCCACGGAGTTTTGGTCCATGTCGACACGGTTTTCCGCGATGACCTTTGCGGGGGCGTCAGCCAGTGTCGCATCATTCAAGCTGACAACTACCTGGGTATTGTCCGGTAGAGGCTGGTCGCTGCTAGCGAGGCTCAAGGTGCCGGTCAGAGTCTGCTCATGGTCCGCTTGACCGGCACTGGCAGTGTTGCTGTCCGAGGTCTTTTCGGCATTGCCGTCACCACAGCCGGTCAAGGCCAGGCCGGCTGACAGGGCGGCAATGAGCAACAGGGAGCGTTTCATGGGCTCTCTCCTTGGAAATCGGTAAATACTGTCTGTCGTCATATCGATCCATGCCGCAATATGAATGCACCCTACCAGATGAATGGGGATAAAGGGCGGACATAGCTGTCGTTCTGCGGCGACATGCATCGTGGGAGAGGTAGTCGTCCCTCGGCTCTGCTAGACTATGCCGCTTCTCATTCGTTCACTCGTTGCGGCAAATTTTTTTATCATTGCCGCTGTCTGTCGTTTTCCGAGGAGCAGCAGATGCCATCAACAAGCCCGTCACCCCGCGTCGGTGTGATCATGGGATCCAAATCAGATTGGCCTATCATGGAACATGCAGTTTCCATGCTGGAGCGCCTTGGGGTGCCTTATGAGACCCGAGTGGTGTCCGCTCACCGCACGCCGGATCTTCTGTTTGAATATGCCAAGACCGCGGCGGATCGAGGATTGCAGGTGATTGTGGCCGGTGCTGGTGGCGCTGCTCATCTACCAGGAATGGTGGCTTCCCAGACGGCTCTGCCTGTTCTGGGAGTGCCAGTAGAGTCAAAGTCCCTTAAAGGGCTGGATTCCTTGCTTTCCATCGTTCAGATGCCTGGAGGCATTGCGGTCGGGACCTTGGCCATTGGCAAGGCAGGGGCGACCAATGCCGGGCTGTTGGCTGCTCAGATCGTCGGACTTGGCGATGCCGGGATACGTAGTGCGGTGGAAGCGTTCCGTGCCGAGCAGACGCAAACGGTGCTCGACAATCCCGACCCTAGCCAACCGTAAGCGAGTTGCGTGAGGATGTTGTGTGAGGATAAAGCAATGAAGATTGGCGTTCTCGGTGCAGGCCAGCTTGGCCGGATGTTGGCATTGGCGGGATACCCGTTGGCCAACCAGTTCACTTTTCTGGATACCACGGGGCACCCAAGTGCTGGTATCGGAGATGTGATGATTGATACCGACCACAAGCACCTGGAAGCATTTCTCTCCCAGGTTGACCTGGTGACCTACGAGTTCGAGCACCTTCCCGTGGCGCTGGTCCAGGACATCGAGTCCGAGAAACCGGTTTACCCATCCAGTGAAGCGATTCGAATCTGCCAGAACCGTGCTGAGGAAAAGGCATTGTTCGATCGTCTGTCGATTCCTACTCCGGCCTACCGTCTGGTGGATAGTGCCGAGGCGCTGGAACAGGCAGCTCGAGAATTGGGTACTCCGGTCGTTGCCAAGTCCATCACGGAAGGTTACGACGGCAAGGGGCAAGCGGTTCTGCGCGACCCGTCCGAGGCTACAGAAGCCTGGCAGCGCATCAATCATCCGCGCCTGATCGTGGAGTCATTCGTTGACTTCGTCCGTGAAGTTTCCATCATCGCCGTGCGTGGTCGTGACGGCCAGGTGGTGTTCTATCCCATGGCTGAAAATGTCCATGTAGATGGCATCCTGCGCTACTCACTGGCCCCCATGCCGGACCTGGATGATGCCGTTCAGCATACTGCCGATGGCTATATCCGGGCGCTGCTGGATGAACTCGACTATGTCGGTGTTCTGACTCTGGAACTCTTCCAATGTGCCGATGGCAGCTTGCTGGCCAATGAAATGGCTCCACGAGTGCACAATTCGGGTCATTGGAGCATGGATGGTGCCGTGACCAGCCAGTTCGAGAATCATCTGCGTGCGATTCAAGGGTTGCCGCTGGGCGATACCAGCGCGCGTATGCCGACCTGCATGATCAATGTGATCGGCCGCGAGGCGGACCCAGCCGCGGTATTGGCTATCGAAGATGCACACCTGCATCGTTACGACAAGAGCGAGAGAGCCGGGCGCAAGCTGGGCCATATCAATCTGCTAGCTCCGACGCATGAGGCGCTGCTGGAAAAGGTTCGGGCCTGTGCAACGCTTGTGCCGGATGCACCTGCCCCACGCTTCAGTTTCGAAGGAAAGGGCAAATAGCGACGAGCCTTGAGCTTCGAGCAGTCCAAAGAATCCGGCCCCAGTTAAGGGGCCGGACGCGTGTCGGGTCATTGTGCAATGGCGATGCATTGAGCCGCTCGTGGCGTGGTGCTGCAGTTTATCCCATCAACATCCAGCTGGCGGCTCCTCCACCGATGATCAACAGCATGAACAGGATCAGGGCCAGCAGAAAAGGTTTTACCCCCAGCGCCTTGAGTTTTTCCATGCGAGTATTGAGTCCCAGGGCCGCCATGGCCATGGTCAGGGACAGTTGACCCAACAGTACCAGCCCATCATGTAGCCCTGCGGGAATCACTTCCAGGCTGTTGACGCCGACCATGACGATGAAGCCCAGGGCGAACCAGGGAATCACCAGCTTTCCCTTTTCGGCCACCTGACCGGTGTCTGTAGATTCGCTTGTCGCGACGTTGTGTGTCGAGACATTGTGGTGCAACCACCACTGGCCAACGATCAGAAGGAAGGGTACCAGCAACATCACTCGGACCAGCTTGACGATGACGGCGTTGGCCAATGCGGTCGGGCCTACGGCATCACCTGCGGCGACGACCTGGGCAACTTCATGGATGGTGGCGCCGATGTAGACACCGAACAGTCCCTCATTCATGCCCAGCCACGGATATATCATCGGGTACAGCAGCATTGCCAGTGACCCGAACAGGACGACAGTAGCTACCGCCATGGAAGCGGCGGCGGGGCGGGAGCGAATGGTGGATTCCGTGGCAAGGACAGCTGCGGCACCGCAGATGGCACTGCCGGCGCAGGTCAAGAGTGTCGTTTCGCGATCCATGCCCAGCAGACGGGTGCCAATCATGTAACCCGCGATCAGGATGCTGGTGATCACCAATGCATCAAGCAGCAACACCTTGGGGCCAAGGTCCAGCACTTGAGTGAAGGTCAGTGACAGACCAAACAGCACGATACCGCCGCGCAACAGCCAGCGAGTGGCAAAGGCCAGCCCTGGCTGAGCAATCTCGAGCGTTTTCCTGATAGGCAGGTTGCCCACGATAATCCCGAGCAGCAGGGCGAAGACTAGAGGGCTGACACCGCTGGTGGCAATGAACGGCACCTTGGCAAGCCCGAAGCCGAGCAAGGTGAGCAGTGCACAGAACAGCAGCCCTTTTGACATGTTGGTAGCCCCCTCGATGATGGATGAGCTCAGTCTAGGGTTGCTTATGCCAAATTATTATCAGTAAATAACGAATCCACTCTTCGGTAAAACCGATATGCGATCTCACATCACTCTGCGCCAACTCGAGATCTTTGTTGCTGTCGCCCGGCTGGGAACTGTCAGCGCAGCGTCTCAGCGCCTCAGTCTTTCCCAGTCTGCCACCAGCCAGGGGCTATCCGATCTTGAGCATCAACTGGGTGTATCGCTGTTCGAGCGCCCAGGGAGGCGCTTGACCCTGAATGACATGGGGCATCGTCTGCTGCCTCGTGCCGAGCAACTACTGGATGGCCTGGCGGACTTTGTTGCGGCTGCCGAAGAACCAGAGGATATCCTGCATGGCACCTTGGTGATTTCGGCCAGTGCCACCATTGGCACGTATCTGTTGCCGCCACTGGCAGGTGAGTTTGGTTCTCTGCACCCGGGTGTGGATTTTCGCCTGCGACTGCGTAATACCGGTGAAGTCATTTCCGATGTGCAGCGCTTCGATGCAGATCTGGGGTTGATCGAAGGGCGCTGCCATGAGCCTGGACTGATCAGTGAGCCCTGGTGCGAGGACCGCATGGAGATTGTCTGTGCCCCGGGGCACCCTCTAGCCGGCAAGATACTTGTCGAAGATGATGACCTGGCCGCAGAGCAGTGGATTCTGCGTGAACCGGGATCGGGATCTCGTGAGGTCCTGGAGGCGGCGGTCCTG
The DNA here is from genome assembly GCF_008329985.2 of Halomonas binhaiensis. Lineage (NCBI taxonomy): Bacteria > Pseudomonadati > Pseudomonadota > Gammaproteobacteria > Oceanospirillales > Halomonadaceae > Halomonas > Halomonas binhaiensis. The sequence continues at coordinate 3,659,321 of NZ_CP038437.2, read as the reverse complement.
CCCAGGCTGATACGGCTCAAGGTACGCATGGAATTAGGGCAGCACGAGGCAATAAAGCAAGCCGTGGCCGCGGGACTGGGCCTGGGATGTCTGTCGCGCTTGAGTGTACGGGGCGAGCTGGAGAGAGGAGAGCTCAAGGCACTGCCTCATGACCTGCCCCTGACGCGTCACTTTTCTCTGGTGTGGCACCCGGATCGCTATCGCAGTCCGGCGTGGCAGGCGTTCAAGGTGTTTCTGGGAGAACGGCGACCAGGGGCATCTTGCCCAGCCGAGGAGGTGGAGCAGGAAGGGAGGAAGGGGAACAAAGAAGGGGAGTGAGGGATGATCCTCACTCCCCTTGCTGGAGTCGTGTCCTGTTTTCAGTGAGAACAGGTTTCAGTGAGAACAGGTTTCAGGGATATGCAGCGTTGCCGGTCCACAGCAGAATGGCGGCAATGACGGCGAAGTGCCCTGGATACCAGGCCAGCCATAGGCGACGAGGCATCTTTATTGTTGCTTCAGGCACCATGCGATGAACGCCGGACGCCATTAGCAGTACACTGAATGTCGTGGCAACGGTTATGGATTTGGCCATGTCAGAGCTGTTCATCATTCCGGCAATGGCGAGTATCGGCAGGCAGGCGGCAACCGCTTCCAGACGTTCCAGCATGCTGTTACCACCACGGTGAAGCTGGCGCACAGCAAGCATGAAGAATGGCACCAGCAGCAATCCTTCATGTCCATATTCAACCCAGAAGCCTGCAATATACCAGGCGCAGGCCACGCCCAGGGTTTCCAGCGCCAGGCGTGGATAGCCCAACTGCTGGTCCTCCATGCGACGAGTCAACTGCATCAGCCAGGCCCCGGCCAACAAACCAAGGGTGAGGGTGAAGCAGATATTGAGCTGGAACAATGCTTCCCGTGGCATCAACTGATAGGGCAACTGAGCGATCAGGCCGATCACCAGGGTGCGTCGGGCATAGCGAACCGGATCCCGGGTGTTGAACAGGCCGTGCCAGGCGACCATGCCGGCAAACAGAGGAAAGGCTATGCGTCCGACACTGCTGTCGACCCACCCCATACCCCAACTGTCGGTTGCCAGGTAGCGGGCCACATGGTCCAGGGTCATGGTGATCAACGCCAGCCACTGTCCCCAACCTGTCCAGGCGGATGAAGGGCGGGCCAGAGAAGAGGCAGCAGCAGTATGGGGCATGAAGGATTCCCTGTGGTGGAAGCGTTGTTTCTGGAACGAGGCCATAAGACTACTGTTCGACAGCCAAGTTCCGACTCGGCCAGGAGGCAGCCTGGCCAAGTTCCAATCCACCATTATACGGGAGCTTCTTGCTGTGCGGCGCGCTATGGCACAATACGCAGAATCCTTAGCCCGTTTGCGACCACCAGCAGGCTGGCGCCCATATCGGCGAAGACAGCCATCCACAGCGTGGCGTGGCCGGTCAGGGCGAGGGCCAGGAACACGACCTTGATGCCGATGGCCAGAGCAATGTTCTGGATCAGCAGGCGCCGGGTCTCGTGTGACAATTCCACCAGCCGCGCCAACTTGCCGAGGTCGTCATCCATCAAGGCCACGTCGGCGGTCTCGATGGCGACATCGCTGCCCGCTACACCCATGGCGATACCGAGATCGGCGCGTGCCAGCGCTGGTGCATCATTGATGCCATCGCCGACCATGGCGGTGGGCGCCTGGCGTGTCAGTTGCTCGAGATGCCGTAGCTTGTCCTCGGGTAACAGTTCGCCGTGGGCCTCATCGATGCTCAACTGATCGGCGATTGCCTGCACACGCGGCTTGCTGTCGCCACTCAGGATGCTGACCTTGAGTCCCAGTTCATGCAGACGGTCAATGGCTGCCTGACTGGTGGAACGCAGGCTGTCGCTGACCTGGAAGGTGGCCAGTACTTGCGAACCGCGACCCAGCCAGAGCGGTGCCTGAGTGGTCTGTTCATCCACCTGTGCACCATACTCGCGAGCCATACGGGCATTGCCCAACCAGATTGCCAGTCCTTCATGAGAGGCGATCATGCCGCGTCCCCCGCGCTCCTCGATGCCTTCTAGCTCGCTCAGCGATGTGCCCTGCAGATGTTCGGCAACGGCTCTCGATATGGGGTGGTTGGAACTGCTGGCCAGCGATAGCGCCAGGCTGGCGCATTGCTCGGCGCTCAGGGGGCCGGTGGTCTGCCAGTCACTGACCTTGGGGCGACCGATGGTCAGGGTGCCGGTCTTGTCGAGTACCACCTGCTTCAGGCGCTGGGCCTGCTCCAGGTAAGCCCCGCCCTTGATCAGAATCCCCTGACGCGCCGCCGCGGCCAGACCGCTGACGATGGTGACCGGTGTCGAGATGACCAGTGCACAGGGGCAGGCAATGACCAGTAACACCAGAGCACGATAGACACCATCCAACCAGGGGCCCAGGCCCAGCAATGGCCAGGCGATGGCCGTGGCCAGAGCAAGGACGAAGACACCGGGGGTATAGACGGCCGCGAAGCGGTCGATCATGCGCTGGGTTGGAGCGCGGCTCGCCTGGGCCTGTTCCACGGCGTGGATAATACGCGCCAGGGTGGTATCCGACACTACACGGGTTGCTCTGTACTCCATGTCGCCGTTGAGATTGATACTGCCGGCATGGACCTGGTCGCCGGGTTGCTTGTCGCGGGGCAGACTTTCCCCGGTGATTGCCGATTCATCCAGCGAGGGATGGCCACGGGTAATCTCGCCATCCAGCGCCAGTCGTTCACCGGCACGTGCACGCAGCAGGTCGCCGGGCTGAACGAGTTCGGCCTCGACCTCTCGCCATTCGCCATCCTGCTGTTGCACCCTGGCCCGCGGTGGCGCCAGGTCGAGTAGTCCGCGAATGGCTTGGCGCGCACGGTGCAGTGAGCGTGCTTCGACATGCTCGGAGATGGTAAACAGCACAATCACCATGGCGGCCTCGGCCCAGTGGCCGATCAGCAGCGCACCGGTAACGGCAACGCTCATCAACGCATTGATATTGAGGCTTCCCTGACGCAAGGCAATGAAGCCCTTGCGCCAGGTGTCGAGCCCGACCAGCGCAATGGCGCAGAGGGCCAGTGCCGCCAGTACCCACTGCGGAACATTTCCGCCCCAGTTGAGCACCTCGGCGGCCACGGCCATGGCACCGGCAATGGCCAGCCTTGTCCATGGGATGGAGGACTGCTGAGGTGCTGTCTGCTGATCGCGTTGTGTGCGTGGGCTCATGCCAAGTTGGCGAATACGTTCCATGGCATCGGCGGTATCAATGCCGTCATGCAGGATCTCGAGTCGGCGATCGATGAACTGGAAACGCAGCTCGACGAGGCCCGGCATGTCCTCGAGTGCCTTGCGCAACTGACGTTCCTCGCTCGGGCAACAGAGCTCGTCGATGATCAGGACCAGTCGCTGGCTGTTCACCTGGGGTGCTGGCTCGGCCGCAGTGGGAGCCTGTGATGAACAGCATCCACCGCAGGAGCTCACTGCCGAGTCGGTATGCGCCTCGGAATGTGAAGTCTGACTGGCCATGATTCCTCTCCATTTGCATTGGCTAGGCTGATGACACACCCTGTAGTAACTACAGAGTCAAGCCCCCGATGTGAGATCGATGAAGCGAGACGAGATGAATGAAGAGAGACGAGATGGATGAAGCGAGGTGAGACAGATGAAGATTGGAGAGCTGGCCAGCCGTACCGGATGCGCGGTGGAAACGCTGCGTTACTACGAAAGGGAAGGGCTGCTGCCGGAGCCGGCGCGAAGTGCCGGGAATTATCGCCTCTACAGTGGTGAGCACGCCGAGCGGGTGGCGTTCATCCGCCATTGTCGTGCCCTCGATATGACGCTGGATGAAGTGCGTACGCTGCTCGAACTGCACGATCGTCCCGATCAGCCTTGCGATGAGGCCAATACGTTGATCGAGGCGCACCTTGAGCACGTCGCGTTGCGGATTGACCAGTTGCAGCGCCTCGAGCGCCAGCTTATCGCTTTGCGCCAACGCTGTACGGGAAGGGGGACTACGGCGGAATGTGGCATCCTGCAGGAGCTGGCGCAGCCGGTGAAGGAAGTGGCTGCACCAGCGCCGCACGTGCCGGGAACTCATGACGTGAGAGGTTGATCAGAGCCCCGGCAATTTTCAGTGGCTGGATGGCAACACCCAGTCCTTGCGCGGGAAGTGACAGGTGTAGCCATTGGGCAGACGCTGCAGGTAGTCCTGATGCTCGGGTTCGGCCTCCCAGAAGTCAGCTACCGGCTCGACTTCGGTGACGACCTTGCCTGGCCACAGGCCGGAGGCATCGACGTCCTTGATGGTGCGTAGTGCCTCTTCCTTCTGAGCCTCGTCGACATAGTAGATCGCCGAACGGTAGGACATGCCCCGGTCATTGCCCTGGCGGTTGACCGTGGTCGGGTCGTGAATCTGGAAGAAGTATTCCAGCAGGCGACGGTAGCTGATGACCTCGGGATCGAAAATGATCTCGATGCCTTCGGCGTGAGTGCCATGGTTGCGATAGGTGGCATTGGGCACATCACCGCCGGTATAGCCGACACGGGTTCCCTCTACACCGGGCAATTGGCGAATCAACTCCTGCATGCCCCAGAAACATCCACCTGCCAGTACTGCTCGCTCGTGTGCCATGGTCAAACCTCCTCGACTTGATTCAGATACTCGCCGTAGCCTTCGGCTTCCATGTCGTCACGATGGATAAAGCGCAGCGAGGCGGAGTTGATGCAGTAGCGTAAACCACCATGCTCACGTGGCCCATCGGGAAACACGTGGCCCAGATGGCTATCCCCATGGGTCGAACGCACCTCGGTACGCACCATACTATGTGACGTGTCCGTCAGCTCATTGACATGAGCGGGCTCGATGGGTTTTGTGAAGCTCGGCCAGCCACAACCCGACTCATACTTGTCTGAAGACGCAAACAACGGCTCACCGGAAACGATGTCGACGTAGATGCCGGGTTCCTTGTTGTCGAGATACTCGCCAGTGCCGGCACGTTCGGTGCCATTTTCCTGAGTGATGCGGTACTGCTCATCATTCAGGCGGGCAATGGCTTCAGGGGATTTATCGTAGCGTTTCATAGGTTCTCCTCATCCCGATGACAGGGAGCGACAGTGAGGAACTGATCCCACTGAACAGGTTGTTAGTGTCATATCAAACGATTTCCTTACAAGCTGGGAGAATATCCTGCTCTGGCATCATAATTCAGGTTTTTTGAAGGCATTGTTGGTTGGTGCCGACGACAGATACTTCTCGATGGCGTGAGAAAGAAAGTAGAGAAAAAGAAAAGAGAGGGAAAGAGAATGAACAAGGCGAGATGGGCCGACGGCCGAGGATCGCGGGAAGTGAAAAGCGGGTAGTCGTGCTTACGTGGTAGTTGAAGAGGTCCCTGGTGCTTGGGTACACCAGGGACTGAGGACATTATTTCTCGTCGAAATACTTGGCGACGATCTCATCATAGGTTCCGTTTTCCTTCAGCGTCGCGAGGGCGGCGTTAAAGGCATCGGCCAGATCTTGATCGCGCTTGCGGAAGGCGATACCAAAGCCGTCACCGAAGTATTTCTTCGGTTCGGTAATCTGTTCACCCACGACCTTGTAGTCACCTTCTTCGCTGTCCAGCAGAGTGGACTTGCCGACCGGATAGTCGAGGAAACCGATATCGACGCGGTCGGCATCCATATCCAGTACCAGGTCATCGGCAGTGCCGTAACGCTTCACTTCCTTGGCCACGTCACCATACATATCGGTAACGTAGTTGTCCTGCAGGGTGCCGCGTTGGACGCCAATGGTCAGGCCCTTGAGTGTTTCGGCATCGGCCGCATCCATCTCCAGGCCAGCCGGGGCAAACCAGGCAGAAGGAGGTGTGAAGTACGGTTCGCTGAACAGGACATGCTCGCGGCGTTCGTCGTTGATGGTCATGGAAGACATGATGGCATCATACTTGCGAGCCATCAGACCTGGGATGATACCGTCCCAGGCTTGTACCACCCATTCACACTCGATGCCGATCTCGGTACACATGGCGTTGCCCAGGTCGATATCGAAACCCGTCAGTTCGCCATCGGCGGTACGAAATTCCATTGGCTCGTAGGGTACGTCGACGGCAATGCGGATATCACGCACTTCAGCCTGAGCGGAGGATGCGAGGAGTGCGGCACCGATCAGTCCTGCAGTAAAAACCTTGCGTAGTGTCATATGGGTAGACCCCTTGTTGTTTGGGAACGCCTTGGCGACGTCACAAATGCACCATAGCGAATGCCGCGGCATTCAGAAAGAGGGGAACTTGAATAGTGAAACGAGAGTTCCCAACGTTTGTTTGACGCTCCATGTCGGCTACGGAAGGCACGCGATATCGCGTGCCTTCTTTCAGCCATCTACTGGCCTCAAGTGCGCCAGCAGGCGTTTTTCCAGATAACGGAACAGGTAGAGAATGGCAAAGGTCAGGCACAGATAGATCACTGCCACGAACAGGTATGGCTGGAAGGCAGCATAAGTGCGAGTGACGATGAATCTGGCTGCGCCGGTCAAGTCCATGATGGTGACCACGCTGGCTACGGCACTGGCATGAAGCATGAAGATGACTTCATTGCCATAGGCCGGCAAGGCGCGGCGGAAGGCGCTGGGGAGGATAATCCTGCGCATGCGCAGTCCCCAGGACATGCCATAGGCCTTGGCTGCCTCGATCTCACCACGCGGCGTGGTCTTGATCGCGCCATGGAAAATTTCGGTGGTATAGGCGGCGGTGTTCAGGGTGAAGGCTATCAGTGCCCAGACATGTGCTTGATCGATATCACTCCAGTACTTCCAGTCCCTGAGTGTGTCGATGCTGGGCAACCCATAGTAGATCATATACAACTGAACCAGCAGTGGCGTGCCACGGAACACATAGGTGTAGGCATAGATCGGCAGCTTGATCCAGCGGCGTTTCGAACCGCGACCGATCGCCAGCGGTACCGCCAGGATCAGGCCTGCAATCAGTGACAGAAACACCAGTTGTACTGTAGTGGTCAGACCTTCGCCATAACGGGCCAGGTTGGCAGGTGTCAGTATGGTATGGTCGCTCAGCAGCGTCTGTAGAGAAGTCAGCCATTCCATCACTCTTCTCCTCCAGTGAAGCCCACACTGTAGCGTTTCTGCAGTCTGGAGAAGCCCCATTCGGAAACGCTGGCAATGGCCAGGTAGATCACGGCCACGATAGTTAGAAAGACAAAAGGTTGATGGGTCGCCTTGGAAGCTTCCTCAGCGACTCGCACCATATCGCTCAGACCAATGATCGAAACCAGAGCAGTGGTCTTGAGCAGCACCATCCAGTTATTGGAAAGGCCCGGCAGGGCGTGCCGCATCATCTGTGGAAAGCGGATGCGGCGGAATACCTGGCCATGGGTCATGCCATAGGCACGCCCGGCTTCTATCTGGCCACGATCGACAGCCAGAAATGCCCCGCGGAAGGTCTCGCCCATGTAGGCACCAAATATCAGGCCGATGGTGATGACTCCGGCAACAAAGGAATTGATCTCGATGTACAGGTCCCAGCCGAATTGCTCATACATCCAGTCGGTGACCATGTTGAGGCCGACCTGGGCACCAAAAAACAGCAGAAACATCATCACCAGATCCGGCACACCGCGAATGATGGTGGTGTAGAGGGTTCCAATGCGGTGCAACAGCCAGTTGCGTGACATCTTGGCACTGGCCGTGAGCAGGCCAAGAATTACCGCCAGAATCAGTGACAGCCCCGCGACCTCGATAGTCAATAGAGCGCCTTGGAGCAGTCTGGGGCCGTAGCCTTGCAGGTCAATCATCGGATTCTCCTGGGCTGGGCTCAGTGTTTGGGGGCAAGGAATTGCTTCAGGCGGTCGGACTTCGGGTTGCCGAGCACGTCCTGCGGAGCGCCTGCTTCCTCGACCAGACCCTGGTGGAGATAGATGACCTGGGAAGAAACATCCCGTGCAAATGCCATTTCGTGTGTCACCACAATCATGGTGCGGCCTTCTTCGGCCAGGTCCCGCATGACCTTGAGTACATCGCCCACCAGTTCAGGGTCGAGTGCCGAAGTAGGCTCGTCGAACAGCATGACTTCCGGGTCCATGGCCAGGGCTCGGGCGATGGCTCCGCGCTGCTGCTGACCGCCGGAAAGCTGCGATGGATAATAGTCGGCACGTTCTGCCAGCCCTACTCGCTCCAGCAGTTGGCGTGCGTATTCGATGGCCTCGTGCTTGGGTTGCTTGAGGACATGCACGGGAGCCTCGATGACATTCTCCAGCAAGGTCATGTGCGACCACAGGTTGAAGCTCTGGAAGACCATGGACAGTTTGGCACGCATGCGTACCACCTGCTTCTGGTCGGCTGGCTCACGGCCGTGCTTGGTGTCCTTGAACAGAACGGATTCGCCATGAACGATGAGTTCGCCATCGTCAGGCTGTTCGAGCAGGTTCATGCAGCGCAGAAAGGTACTTTTACCGGAACCTGATGCGCCAATCAGCGTGATGACGTCACCCTTGTAGGCCTGCAGAGACAAGCCCTTGAGTACTTCGTTGTTGCCGAAGCGCTTGCGGATATTACGCACTTCCAGCGGAATCGGGGTATCAGCCATGAATCGAGCTCCAGATAGGTCGGCACATTGTTATTACCTGGGGAGAGTGCCGGATAGCGCGGACTGGCGCGAAAAGGGGGGGATTCTAACAGGCTCAGGAAAGCTCGCTAGACGATCGCAGACTGAAAGAGATTATACCTTCGTCTATTGTTAGAGTATGTAAATGCATCGTTATGTCTCCAGATTGTTGTTTTTAGAAGATTTTATGTAAGCACTGGAAATGGGGCTGCTTGGTGTAAAAATAAATCGGTCGTTTGACTTATCTTCGTGAAAGTTCGGTCGGCTTCACCAGTAATACTGCTCGGGCACCAAGTTCAACCTTGGCATTGGGGAACACGATTCGAAGGGGGATATCACCAACCTGGGTATCACCCGCCTTGGCATCTCTGGCGACGATTTCTCCAGGAGCGAAGGCGGTGAAATTGGGCGTATCGTCAGCAAAGCATAGTTCGAAGCCTTCACTTTCACGGAACACCTCAACGGCAACCTTGAAACCCGCCATGTGGGATACGTCGCCTTCGGTCGGTTGCCGCCCGGCTATCAGTGCTTCAAGCAATTGCCCCATGGGGGCCAGAGGAATCAGGTCGTTATTGCCGAAGGGCAAGGCCTTGCCCAGTTCCAGGGTGAATGCCTGGGCGCCATGGTAGTGCTTGCTGTAATGCGAAAAGGTCCAGCTGTGCTGGTGCTGTTGCAGGGCTGCCTGGATATCGGCTCCGGCGAGCCAGCGCCACTGTTCATCGTTGGTCTGGGTATCGGCAAATGGATCGACCACGAAGCGTGGGTACTGGCTGTCACGGATCGCGGTATGAAGATCATAGTGAAGGCGGGGGAGCTGCGCGTAGCGCTCATAAAAGGCATCCACCGCGGCCATCAGCTCCCGGGCACGGTTGGCCTCATTGCTCTCTAGGTCGAGTTCACGCTTGAACAAGCGATTCAGGTTGGTTTCGACAAAGCGCACGCCCAGGCGAATGGCTTCAATATTACCCAGAATCACCAGCACCGGTGCACCTAACGTGGCAAGGCCTGCTTCCAGGCGTGCCAGGCATTCGCCAAGCAGCTCGATAGGTGCTGTTTCATTGCCATGGATGCCCACCGAGATCACTACGGCCCTGGCATCGGACGAGAGTTCGGCGGGCGTCAGTGTGATGATGCCTGGTGCTTCGATATGGTAGCGACCGTCACCGACGTTGCCTTCACGGGCGAAGGAAGGGGTGTCGTCGAGAGTAGCGGATAACCAATCAGCAAGCATGGTGGCCTCTCGAGCGGAACGTCAGTGGCATGTCCTTCACTTTCATTATTGTGTCTCCTGATCATGCAGGTGTTGTATAGCGCCAACCCTGGATGTGGAGGATCACCATCCAGCGAGAATACGCGGGATGCAAGCGGGAGCGTCGGACTGTTGAAAACCACCGGTGAGAAAATGAAAGGCTCGACGGCAGGACCGTCGAGCGCAGTCGGAGACTGACGAGGAAGAGAAGTCAGGCGCCGCGGGTGTTGGTGTAGAGCGTGTAGATGGACTGGCTGGCCGTCATCAGCAGGCGATTGCGGTCCTCGCCGACGAAACATACATTGGCACAGACTTCCGGCAACAGGATACGTCCGATCAATGTACCGTCAGGAGCGAATATCGTCACTCCATCGTGGCCCTCTCCTCCCGAAGTGCCTGCCCAGATGTTGCCATCCTGGTCGCAGGCAAGTCCGTCATAGCCTTCTTCGCGGCTTTCCACGAGGCGCGTTGGATCGGTCAGTGATTTACCGTCATCGCCGAGGGTGAAGCGAGTAATGGTCGCAGGCTCGTCGGGATAATGAGAAGGCGCGGTGTCAGCGATATAGACGCTGCGCTTGTCCGGCCCCAGGGCAATGCCATTGGGCTTGAACAGTTCCGTGGTCAGTGGCTGGGGTTCGGCCATGCCATCTTCCCAGTAATAGACAGTGGTATCCAGTTCAAGCTCGCGAGCCGCACCCTCATACTCGACGTGGGCACCATAGCCGGGGTCGGTGAAGATGATGCCGCCGTTATCCAGGCAGATCAGATCATTGGGAGCGTTGAGTGGTTTGCCGTCGTAGCTTTCGGCAAGCACGCTGAGGCTACCGTCCCACTCGTAGCGTACCACTCGGGCGGGGGAGTGCTCACAGGCCACCAGGCGCCCCTGGTCATCAAAGGCATTGCCGTTGGAATGTCCCACCTTGTGGCGCAGGATGCTGACTTCTCCGCTTGCCTCGTCCCAGCGCATCTGCAGTGCACGGGGTATATCGCTGAATACCGCATAGCGCCCCACGGCGTTCCAGGCGGGGCCTTCGAGCCACAGGCCGCCTGTCCATTGACGTTCCAGAGGAGTGTTGAACAGCACATACTTCTGGAAACGTTCGTCGATCACCTGCCAGGCCTCGTCCGGATAGCGTGATGGAGCACCTGTGTTAGCGAACAGGTTCGGGGCGGCCGCCGCGGCACCCAGGGCGGCGGAAGCGACGAGGAACTGGCGTCTTGCAAGGGACATGACACTATCCTTCTGCTGGAGGAATCATTGGTATCGGAACGTCCTCTCAAGATATGTGTTATCCACGATTCTGTATGTTATACATTTTTCCGATGCTCGATCATGTCTCGGGTGATGTATCCTGCTCCCGGTCCTTCAGTACCGAGCAGGCCTCACCCTGTTCCACCTCGAGCAGTTGCTGGACGGGGTAGTCGAGGTCACGTGCCATTTCGACCAATTGCCGGTAAGTGGCATCATCAAGTCGTGGGGTACGGGAAAGAATCCACAGGTAGTCACGATCAGGTCCGGTGACCAGCGACCATTGACCATGCTCGTCCAGCGCCAGAATGTTGTAGCTGGCATAGAAGGGACCGAAGAAGCTCACCTTGAGCCGTCCCTCATTGGCAGCGCCCAATGGATAGGCCTTGCCTTCGGCCACGTCGGTTTCACCGCTGTCCAGGTTGAGGCCGCGGTTGATGACGCGGACGCCTCCATCATCGCGCAGGGAATAGTCAGCGGTGACGCAGTCCAGCCCTTCCTCGAAGGAATGGTCGAAGCGTGCGATTTCGTACCAGCGCCCAAGGTAGTCATCGAGAACAAAATCGTTGATCGGTTGGGTGCCTTGGGGAATGCCAGTACAGGATGTCACCAGCAAAGCACATAACAGGATGCAGCTTGAGCGACGGAAGAGTTTGAGCCTGGTCATCGGAAGTCCTTTTCTAAGGTGAGCGGCTTGCGTGAAGGGAGGATAGCGGTGCGGCAAGCATGTCGGTTTTGTCATCGATCATGCAGGATAATGAGAGATGTGGGTAGACAGAACACAGCCATGATGGAGAGCGGATGAGGGACCAGACGCTATCAGGCTTGAGCCAGCATTATGCCGGGAATGATCAGGTGGCCCTGATCGATCGCCTGCGAGAGGCATTCGTCGAGGCTGGAATCAACCCTGACCAGTTGACACCGACGCAGATGGCGGGCCTTGACCAGTTGCACCTCGGGGGGCGCGGTTCCAGTCAGCGCCTGCTGGAGTTGAGTGAGCTATCGGGTGTCACTCGGATGCTGGATGTGGGATGCGGCACCGGTGGAGCCAGCCGCCTGCTGGCACAGGCACTGGGCTGCGAGGTGGTGGGGGTCGATATCACCCCGGCTTTCATTGATGTGGCGCGGTGGCTGAGCCAGGCTAGCGGTCTCTCGTTGCAAACCCATTTTCTGTGTGCCGACGCCGCCGAACTGCCGTTGGCATCTGACAGCATCGAGGCATTGTGGTGTCAGCACGCTCTTCTCAACATGCCTGATCAGGACGCTGTACTGAATGAGTGGCGGAGAATACTGATACCCGGAGGACGGGTATTGCTGCATGAAGTCGTGGCCGGGGAGAATCCGGAGCCCTTGAGCCTGCCGGTGCCCTGGGCTCGGCAGCCCGAGCACAGTCATCTCGATTCGCGACAGGCATTGGAACAACGCCTGCAGCATGCCGGCTTTCGCCAGTTGAGGCTGATCGATGTCACTGAACAGGCCCTGTCCTGGCGACGTCATCATGGGCGGCGAGAGCAGCAGTCCGCGGTTGTCGAGCAAGTGGAATTGCCCGGTGCCCAACTGTTGTTCGGAGAGGACTTCCCCAGCATGGGACGCAACCTGCAGGCCAACCTGGCCAATGATCGCGTCCGGGTGATTCAGGGGGTATGGGGAATGAGCGGCGAGCCGCTCGAGCTGTAAGTTATAAGCTGTAAGTAACCCCGAACCTGAATTCCCCCCGAGCCCCGAACTTTTACCTGTGAACCGAGGACTGCTCTGGACAGTTCGTCGCTCGTAGTTCGAGGCTCGGCGCTTACGGCTTACGGCTTACGGCTTACGGCTTTACGGCTTACGGCTCGCTCTTTTCAATCCGCTCGCTGATGGCCTGACCGAGGCTGGCGGTATTACCGTGGCCACCCACATCCGGCGTCAGCAAGCGATCGTCGCCTTCCGCCAGCACTGCTTCGATAGCAGCGAGAATAGCGTCTCCGGCGTCCTTGTAGCCCAGGTGTTCCAGCATCATGGCACCGGACCAGATCTGGCCGATGGGGTTGGCGATGCCCTTGCCGGCGATATCGGGGGCGCTACCGTGCACGGGTTCGAACAGGCTGGGAAACTTGCCTTCAGGGTTGATGTTGGCGGAAGGCGCTACGCCAATGGTGCCGGTGCAGGCGGGGCCGAGGTCGGAGAGGATGTCACCGAACAGGTTGCTGGCCACGACTACATCGAACCAGTCTGGATGCATGACGAAGTTGGCGGTAAGGATATCAATATGGAACTTGTCCACATCGATGTCCGGGTACTGCTTGGCCATTTCGGCAACTCGCTGATCCCACCAGGGCATGGTGATGGCAATGCCGTTGGACTTCGTGGCGGATGTCAGTTTCTTGCGTGGGCGAGTTTGTGCCAGTTCGAAGGCGTACTTGAGTACACGGTCGACACCATGGCGGGTCATCACGGTTTCCTGGATTACCACCTCGCGCTCAGTACCCTCGAACATGGTGCCCCCGACACTGGAGTATTCCCCTTCAGTGTTCTCGCGCACGACATAGAAATCGATATCGCCGGGAACTCGGCCCGCTAGAGGACTCTTGATGCCCGGAAGAAGGCGGCAGGGCCGCAGATTGACGTATTGGTCGAACTCGCGACGGAACTTGAGCAGCGAGCCCCACAGCGAGATATGGTCAGGGACCTTTTCCGGCCAACCGATGGCGCCATAGAAGATGGCGTCGAACTCAATCAGGATGTCGCGCCAGTCGTCGGGTAGCATCTTGCCGTGCTCGAGATAGTAGTCACAGCTGGCGAAATCGAAGGCGGTGAGTTCAATGTCGATATTGAAGCGTTTTGCGGCAGCCTCGAGAGAACGGATTCCCTCCGGCATGACCTCCTTGCCAATACCATCTCCAGCGAGCACTGCGATACGCTTTGTCATCAGGATTCTCCACATGATTGAGTACGGGTCAGTGTAGAGGTGAACAGCAGGGAGATAATCAGGGTAGAATTCAATCTATTGTTGAATCTGGGTGGATAATCATGGCTTCCCTCGACGATCTTGCCTTTTTTCGCCAACTGGCCCAGGCCGGCAACCTGACGACGACAGCCCGGGAGCTGGGGTTGTCTCTGTCCGCTGTCAGCAAACGTCTCAAGCAGCTTGAAGCACGCTTGGGTGTAGAGTTGGCATCACGCACCACCAGACGCCTGACGTTGACGGCTGAAGGCGAACATTACCTGGCTCGGGGTAGTGAGCTGCTCGATGAGCTGGGAGCCCTGGAAGAGGGCCTGGGGGATGGCCGTGAAGCGCTGGCGGGCCCACTCAGAATCAATGCCACCTTCGGCTTCGGGCGGCGCCATATTGCCCCTCTGCTGTCGGAGTTCTGTCGTCGTCACCCAGACATTGAAGCGGGGCTGGAACTGTCCAACTTTCCTGCCCCTCTGGGGGAAGGTGTCGACCTGGGTATCCGTGTCGGTGAACCACCCGACTCACGCATGATTGCTCGCAAGTTGCTTGCCAATCGACGTGTGCCTTGTGCAGCACCGGCCTATCTGGAGAAGCATCCTGCCCCACAGGTTCCTCGAGACCTGATGCATCATCAATGCCTGGTATTAAGGGAAAATGATAGTGACTTTTCCCATTGGCGTTTCATGCCGAGTGATGGGGGGCGCCCTCAGACGGTCAAGGTGACCGGGCGGCTGACCAGCAACGATGGTGAGGTCGTGAAACGCTTGGCCCTGGAGGGGCATGGGATATTGCTACGCTCGTGGTGGGATGTGCATACGGAGCTGTCTGAAGGACAACTGATGCCACTGTTGCCGGGCTGGCAGGGAGTGCGCGCTGATTTCTATGCCATCTACCCGCAGCGCCGTCATGTACCGGTTCGCTTGAGCGCTTTCATCGACTTCCTGGTCACTCAACTCGGAGAGCGAGTGCCGACTTTACCTGCATGATAACAAGCCATTAGAGCAATGCGCGATTTGGTATCTCCTTCACAGGACAATCCGGCATACACTAGACAGTAATCTGAAAGCATCCTTGTCTTTTGGATAACATATGTTTCTTTTGTCATGTGTTTCCCATGCGATGCTGCGGAACCGATATTCCAGGATCCAGTCTGAGGCGGTACCCAAGTATCAGCCGCGGCGTGTCAGTCGTTACGAGGAGTGTTGACCGAACGTGAATATCCTGATGTTCACCAATACCTATGTACCGATTGTCGGTGGGGTGAGCGAGTCGGTTCAACGCCTCAAGGGGCAGTTGCAACAGTTCGGTCACCGGGTGATGGTCGTGGCTCCACGTTTCCATGGCCAGCCACGACATGAAGAAGGAGTGTTCAGGGTCGCAGCAGTACAGCAATTCAATGGCAGCGACTTTTCCCTGCCGGTCCCCATTCCCAGCCTGCTCTACGATGCCATAGAGGCTTTCGAGCCGGACATCGTACATTCCCATCATCCCTTCCTGTTGGGAGATACTGCCATACGGGTGGCGGAAATTTATGGTCTGCCACTGGTGTTCACTCATCACACGTTATATGAGCACTACACCCACTATGTGCCAGGGGATTCGCCGCGTATGCGGCGCTTCGTCGTTGCTCTGGCAACGCAGTACACACGCCTGTGTGACGAAGTCATTGCGCCCAGTGAGAGCATCCGAGATCTCTTGATCGAGCGTCAGGCGAATGCCGATATTACGGTGGTTCCCAGTGGTGTGGATATTCATCGATTCGGCAAAGGTGATGGCCAGCATTGGCGTACCATCTTTGGCATTCCTTCTCACAGTACTGTGTTGGGCCATGTGGGGCGCTTGGCCAAGGAAAAGAATCTCGATTTTCTGGCTGAGGGGGTATGTCTTGCGCTTGCCCAGGATAAAGACTGCTGGTGGCTGGTTGTGGGCGATGGAGAGTCGCGGGAAGCCATGCAGGCATGTGCCCGGCGTCACGGTGTCGAACAACGAGTATGTTTCACCGGCCGCCTGCAGGGGCAAGAACTGATCGATGCCTATCAGTCCATGAACGTGTTCGCTTTCGCTTCCCATAGCGAGACGCAAGGCATGGTCATCGCGGAGGCCATGGCGGCAGGACTGCCAGTGGTCGCGCTGGATGCTCCGGGTGTTCGAGAAGTTGTCGAGGATGGTCGCAACGGTCGTCTATTGCAGGAGGAGGATAGTGGCGCCTTTTCCCAGGCACTGCTGGAGTGTGCTGCACCTGCATGCAGAGAGCGCATGCGCAGGGAAGCCCTGGTAACGGCAGAGGGCTATGACGAGTCGCGCTGCGCGCGGCGTTGCCTGGTGGTATATCGGCTGGCCATTGCGAGAGGTGGCGCCTTTACCCATGCCGACGACGGGGGATGGGAAAAAGTGCGTAGTCGCCTGGGAGCGGAGTGGCAAATGTTACGCTACAGAGGTCGTCTATTGAGGCAGCTGATGAAAGAAGAGTGGCGGGAAGAACGTCCCTCTTGGTGGCCAGGAGAAGAGGAAAATGAGACAGACCAGTTACTAAAGTAGCTGAAATATCCTCAATTCATAAGAATACACTTACAGACCCAATCGACCTTCGAGGTACACTAGCCAAATGCCATTATGCGAATGGGGGACCCCGAGGAGCCAGCCAAGTGAGTGCGCATGAAGATACGAGAACAATAGATCCCAGAACACTGATTTCGAGAACTCAAGTTTCAAGAGCACAAGGGTCTAGAGAACAAGGGTCTAGAGAACAAGGATCGAGATCCGCAGATGCCAATGCTATGGAAGCGGGCTCCGTTGACATGGATATGAGCCCCATAGAGAGCAGCATGCCGTCATTCGAACCGGAAACAAACGAACACCAGGAGCTGTCGATCGAGTTACCGGTACGTTTCGTTCACGAACTGTCGGCAGCTGTCTCGTTGTTCGATCTCCTCAAGACCGTCGCGCGCTGGTCCCAGTCTGTGTTCCTGGCTCATCGTGCCTCCATCACTCTGGTAGAGTCCGATACCCATCTCAAGCTGATCGCCATGGAAGGCAAGGAAGCCATACCCATGGATCAATTGCTGCCCATTGAAGGCACCATGGCGGGGCGGGTGTTTCTTAACCGTCAGGCAGAATATATGGCGGACTTCAGCATGACCAGGGACCTGGACTGCATGCAGCTTTATGAGACGGGGCTCAAGTGCTGTCTGGATGTTCCGTTGATCAGTGGTAATCAGTGTTTCGGCACGATGAATGTGGCCCATGAAGACACCAATGCCTTTACCCTTCGTGATCGTTTGCGCATGCAAGCGATGGCGCATTGGCTGGCGGCCTGCATCCGCATCCATCACCAGGTCGAAGAAGTGATGGCGCTGTCGGAAACCGATCCTCTGACAGGGGTCTTCAATCGCCGTGCCTTTTCCAGCCGTTTTGCCTCTATCGCCAAACGATGGCAAAGTGAGGAGGTCTCCTTGGGGGTTGCCCTGATCGACCTTGATCACTTCAAGGTCGTTAATGATACCTATGGCCATGAAGCTGGCGACAAGGTTCTGGTTCAGGTTGGTGAGTTGCTGGCCAAAAGTTGTCGCAAGACGGACCTGATTGCACGCATGGGAGGCGAGGAGTTCTGTGTGATCATGGTGGACGTGAATGAAAACGGCATCATGGCTATGCTCAATCGCTTTCTCGATACGTTGAGCAAGATGTCCGTGTCCTTTGGGGATACTCATATCAGCGTGACCGCAAGTGTCGGTGCCTTGCTGATCGATGGTGCGCCGAGAGATCTCGACTTCCTGATCGGCCAGGCCGATCGTGCCATGTATCGAGCCAAGAATGCCGGACGCAATCGTATCGAGTTCACTCACATCTATTAGCTGCGGCGCTTGGCTTTCTTGCGTTCGGCCCAGAACTTCAATCCCATCAGCAGTGCTATTCCGACCAGCAGGCCTGCGATTGCATAAAGTGCATCGTTGCGACTGTCGGCATTGACCAGTTGGCCGAGTTGGCTTCCGAGCAAGGTCACGCCTGCAAGACCTGGAATGATGCCCAGGATCGACCCCACCATGTAGTCACGAAACTTCAAGTGGAAAGCACCTGCCATCATGTTGGTCAAGGTGAAGGGCGCTAGTGGCAATAGATTGACCACCACCATGGTTCTGACGCCGCGACCGGCGAGATAGCGAGACAGCCCATGAAGTCGCTGGCCGCCATGGCGCAGCAGAGCATCGCGACCAATTTTACGCCCTACCCACCAGGTCAGCATGGAGGCACACAAGGTACCAGCAAGGGCATAGCCGAAGCCCCACCATGGTCCAAAGATGAGGCCAGTGGCGGCGACCAGCAAGCTCAATGGGAACATGATCAGTGACAGTCCGGCATAAAGTACCAGAATGACAGGAATACCCCAGGGGGATTTCAGCCAGGTCATGCTCGAACGCACTGCGGTCATCAATGTGTCAACGGTCAGCAGTCCCTGCATGGAAAGCCATTGCCACATCAGCGCCAGGAGCACCAGCAGCACGAGTAATGTCAGTGGTAATAACCAACGGCGCGCCATCAACCAGCATCTCCTTTGCGAATGGCCCAACTATCGGGTGCCTGCTGAAAGTAGCGGGTCAGCAATGAATACAGCCCCGGGTAGGCCTGGGACAGGCGAACGGGAGCGCTGAAGAAGGTTTCACAACACACGGCGAAACACTCTCCGGGGTAAGTTGCAGCATATTCATCGATAGGAGTGTCTTCTCCTTTGCTGATGCGCGCATGCAGGTCATTCCAGGTGGCCGTGAACTCCCGGTACCAGTCCTGGGGGGTAATATCGCTGGGCAACGGTGGAAATCCATCCGCATCGAATGAATTGCCCATATCCAGCTTGTGGGCAAATTCATGGATGATGACATTGAAGCCATCCAGTCCCCCGCTTTCCATGACTTCGGGGTAGGCCAGAATCACGGGCCCCTGGTGAAAGGTCTCTCCAGCTCGTTCATCCTCCCACCTGTGGACCACGCCGGCCTCGTCGATTTCCTCCACCTCGCGGCGGAAGGCATCGGGAAGAATCAGAACTTCATGAACGTTGGCGAATGCCTCGTGATGCTCCCTGTCGCTCCAGCCCAGTGTCAACAGACAAGCCTGGGCTGCCAAAGCCAATTGCTCGGTAGCATCGAAGGCTGCATTGTCCAGGGCCAGGTCAGGATGCAGGCTGATACGCTTGTCATGGAGAAAATGCCAGGCCCTCTGGCCGAGACGCTCGGCATGCTCATCTGGCACCAGACCAAGCAAGGGCAAGCGCTGGCGCGCATCATGCCATTGTTCAGCGGGAAAGGGATGTCGGGCGCTGAAGCGCTCGGCTCTCCATTGTTGCCAACGTTTCAGGATCATCTTGCCGTTGTCCTGGAGTCTTGAAGGGGCTGTACTCGTGAACGCTTGAGTGGACGCGTGAGAAGTTGGGCCATCAGAACGCCACTCAATACCAGCAGGCCGCCACTGAGATGATACCAGGCAAGCCTCTCACCAAGCAGCAGCATGGCAATGAGAGCACTGAACACTGGCATCAGGTTGATGAAGATGCTCGATCGACTGGCACCAAGATGGCGAATAGCCATCATCCACAGGTAAGTGGTGATGATCGATGCGGGGATGCCTGCATAGAGGATAAGCCCGGCATTGGTTGAGTTGATCGGCGTCATGGGGCCCAGCAAGTAACCCGGCAGCAGCAGCAGGGTGGCGAAGACGGCCTGGACATAGAGCATGACCCAAGGTGAGAGATCCAGCGGCCAGCGTTTGAGCATGACGCCATACAGGGCATAGCAGATTGCAGCGATGATCATGAGAAAATCGCCAGTGGCAACCTCAAGCTCGGCCAGGGCGCTGAAATGTCCGCGACTGAGCAACCATAAGACGCCGACCAACGCCAGGCATCCACCAACGACACCACCCCAGGTAGGTGTTTCGCGCAGTATCAGCGCACTGAGTAATACGGTCAAAAGAGGTACCATGGCGGCCAGGATGCCCATATTGGTGGCACTGGTAGTTTCCGCTGCCATATAGGCCAGTCCTTGCCACAGGGCCATGCCGAGAAGTCCAAGGACCGCCAGTTTAGGCCATGCTCGGAAAATGGCATCACGCTCTCGCCAGGCCTTGGGAAGAACGATGGGGGTCAGAACCAGCAGGGCCAATACCCAGCGCAGGAAGGCAATAGTGCTGGGAGCGATGGTGCCTACGGTAAGCTGGTTGATGGTCATGTTGCCGGACCAGATCAACACGGCACCGAGAGGGGCCAGACAGGCCAGGGCAGGGAGTGTTGCAGAGCGGGGCATGAAGGGTCCTTGCACAAACTTGGATATCCCACCGCAGCGGGATATCCAAGGTTACTCAATCTTGCCGCTCATTGCAGGTCATGTCGGATAAGTCGTTGCTCGGGAAGCAAGCGCCTCAAGTGCTGCCAGTGCAACCTGCCGATCCTGCTCGGGCTTGACGCCGGAAACCCCTACGCTGCCTGCGACCTGTCCATCTATGATCACGGGTACACCACCGGTCATCAGGCCCTGGAAAGGTGCAGAAAGCATGGCACTGCGCCCAGCGTTGATCATGTCCTCGAACACCTGGGTTTCCTTGCGCGCGATGGCCGCAGTTCGGGCCTTGGCTGACGCGACTTCGGCACTGAAGGGGCCGGCACCATCGAGTCGGCGCAGGCCAAGCAAGTGCCCTCCATCATCAGCTACCGCAATGGTCACGGCAAAGCCGTTGGCTTCGGCCTCATGCTGAGCGTTATCCAGCAGGGCCTGAACGTGTATCTGATCCAAGATTGGCTTGGTTGTCATGGTTGTCTCCAGAATCAAGAAGTGGGAATGGGTCGTTGATGTTGTTGTATGGTGACTGCGGTGTTGTCTGTTATTGGCTTGCAGGTTGCGGCAATCAGTCTTTGGCAATCAGGTTTGCTGGGCAGAACCCAGCGCTTCATCGACGATTTCGATCCAATGGCGCACCGGCGTTCGATCGGCAGAGGCCAAATGGGTCTGGCAGCCGATGTTGGCGGTGGCAATTACCTCGGGGTGGCCAGCCTCCAGCATTGCCATCTTGTTGTCGCGAAGCTGACGAGAGAGGTGTGGCTGGGTGATCGAATAAGTGCCGGCAGAACCACAGCACAAGTGTGCATCCTGTACTGGCGTCAGCTCGAAGCCCAGGCGTTGCAATACCCCTTCCACTGCTCCTCCTAGTTTCTGCGCATGTTGCAGAGTGCAAGGACAATGGAAGGCCAGCCGCTTGTCGGCACTGATGGCCAGATCATCGAGATTGCTGCTGTCGAGTATCTCGACAAGGTCCTTGGCAGCTGCACTGACACGTCGGGCCTTGGCTGCGTAGTCCGGATCGTCGGCGAGAATGTCGGCATACTCCTTGACGAAAGCACCACAGCCACTGGCTGTCTGGACAATCGCCTCACAGCCTTGTTCGAGCAGTGGCAACCAGGCGTCAATGTTGCGTCTGGCACGTTCCCGGCCGGCGTCCTGGGCATTGAGATGAAAGTCGATGGCACCGCAGCAGCCGGCTTCAGGTGCCGGGGCAAGGCCAATCCCGAGCTGGTCCAGGACACGAGCCGTTGCAGCATTGGTGTTGGGGGAAAGCGCAGGCTGTACACAGCCTTCCAGAATCAGCATCTGGCGTGAGTGCTTCTTGCCATCGGGGCGCACGCCGGCAGGAGTCGGCTGGGCAGGAATCTTGTCCTTGAGTGTGACTGGTACCATGGGCCGAAAGGTCTGTCCCAACGCTAGCAACGCCTTGAACCTGGCGGGTTCGACCATGGTCATGCGCAGGCCCAGGCGGAGCCCTCTTTCCTTGAGCGAACGAGGTGCTCGGCGCTCGATTTCTGCTCGTCCAATATCCAGCAACTTGTGGTATTCGACGCCAGAGGGACAGGTGGTTTCACAGTTGCGGCAAGTCAGGCAGCGGTCCAGGTGCAGGCGGGTTTCTTCGCCGATCTCCTTGTCATCGGGCTTTTCAAGCAGCTGTTTCATCAGGTAGATACGGCCACGCGGACCATCGCGTTCATCACCAAGCAGCAGGTAGGTCGGGCAGGTGGCATTGCAGAAACCGCAATGCACACAGGTGCGCAGCACGCGGTCGGCTTCGCGAATATGCGGTTTCTGAAGGTCTTGTTCGTTGAAGTGGGTCTGCATGTCATCCTTCCTGCTCAGAATTCTGCATAGAGGCGGCCACGATTGAAGATACCTTGAGGATCCAGTTGCTCCTTGAGGCGGTCATGATACTTGGCGACCATTGGCTCGAGTGGCGTGAACGGGCCAGCGGATTCCGGGAGCTTGTCCGGAGTGAAGCAGGTGGCATGGCCTCCAGCTTGTGCACAGATGCTACGCAAGGTGCCGGTGTTGACATCGGCATGCAGCCAGCGTTGGCAGCCAGCCCAGTCATGGATCAGGCTTTCGGCATCGATACCGGGAATCTCCAGCGGTGCTGTATTGGCCGGCAACGACAGACGCCACAGAGGCATGTCGTTTTGCTGGAAGAAGGGCAATTGCTGCTCACGCAGATCCTCCCAGTAGGCATTGTCCAGGCTATCTCCGCCAATCATTCTGCAGGTATCGGCCACTGAACTTGGGCCGCCTTCCAGGCGTAGGTGCAGGGCGCCGTCATGCCAGGTCGCAGCACTTAGCGGCAAGGGTTTCTGGCCCCACTTGGCCAGTTGGCTCAAGGCTTCAGTCAGGGAAATATCCAGGCGCAGGCTATGGCAGGCACCAGGCTTTGGCAGTACCTTGAGCGAGACTTCCGTGATCAGCCCCAGGGTGCCCTGAGCGCCGACCATCAAGCGTGACAGGTCGTAGCCCGCGACATTCTTCATGACCTCCCCACCAAAGCGGTGTTCCTGGCCCTGATGATTGAGCAGGCGTACCCCCAGCACGAAGTCCCGAACGGCACCCGACCAGGGTCGGCGTGGTCCGGACAGGCCGGTAGCAATGGTTCCACCGATGGTGGCGCCCGGGCCGTAATGGGGCGGCTCAAAGGCCAGCATCTGGCCTTCACTGGCAAGGGCGGCTTCGAGCTCTGCCAGAGGGGTACCCGCGCGTACCGAGACGATCAGTTCCACCGGGTCATAGTGGGTAATACCGCGATGTTCGATGGTGGAAATGGTCTCGCCTGCTACCGGGCGGCCATAGAAAGCCTTGGTATTGCCCCCTTCGATGCGCAGAGGTGACTCATTCTCGCTGGCCTGCCGGACCTGTGCGCGCAGTGAGTCCAATGCATCCTGTGTGGGGAATCGTTGGTCTGACATGGTAAGCCTCAAAAGCGCGGAATTTCCGGGTGCGGTAGCTGATTGTCGTGGACATGCATGGCACCGAATTCGGCGCAGCGGGCCAGGGTGGGAATGTTCTTGCCGGGATTGAGCAGGCCTTGTGGATCGAAGGCGGCTTTCACGGCGTGGAATGTCGCAATTTCGAGATGGTTGAACTGAGCGCACATCTGGTTGATCTTTTCCCGCCCGACACCATGTTCACCGGTGATGGAGCCTCCGGCTTCCACACACAGTTCGAGTATCTTGCCCCCCAGGGCTTCGGCCGTTTCCAGCTCGCCCTCGCGGTTGGCATCGAACAGGATCAGCGGGTGCATGTTGCCGTCTCCTGCATGAAACACGTTGGCGACGCGCAATCCATAGTGTCTGGATAGGTCACTGATGCCCTTGAGGACGCGTGGCAACTCACGGCGGGGGATGGTGCCGTCCATGCAGTAGTAATCGGGCGACATCCGGCCTACCGCGGGGAAAGCATTCTTGCGTCCTGCCCAGAAGCGCGCACGCTCGGCCTCGTCCTTGGCGAGCCGGATGTCTGTTGCACCGGCGCTTTCCAGCACTTCTCGAACGGTAGTGATGTCATCGTTGACATCCGCTTCGACACCATCCAGTTCACACAGCAGGATGGCCTCGGCCTCCACGGGATACCCCGCCTTGATGAAGTCCTCGGCGGCGCGGATAGCCAGGTTGTCCATCATCTCCAGGCCTCCGGGAATGATGCCTGCGGAGATAATTGCGCCTACTGCGGCTCCAGCTTTCTCCACATCATCAAAGCTGGCCATCAGGACTTTGGCGGTTTCCGGCTTGGGCAGCAGCTTGACGGTGATCTCGGTGATCACGCCGAGCATGCCTTCCGATCCCATCATCAAGGCGAGCAGGTCGAAACCTGGAGAGTCCAGTGCTTGAGAGCCAATGGACATGTGTTCGCCTTCGATGGTGAGGATGTCCACCGCGAGGACGTTATGCACGGTCAAGCCATATTTGAGGCAGTGCACACCACCCGCGTTTTCGGCCACGTTGCCTCCGATGGAGCAGGCAATCTGGGAAGAGGGGTCTGGCGCATAATAGAGTCCGTAGAGAGAGGCTGCCTCCGAGATGGCCAGGTTGCGCACTCCAGGCTGGACGCGAGCGATGCGGGCTTCAGGGTCAATGTGCACGATACGATTGAAGCGTGACATGACCAGCAGCACTCCCTGTTCCAAGGGTAATGCGCCACCTGAAAGGCCTGTGCCAGCGCCACGTGTCACTACGGGGACCTTGAGCCTGTTGCACTGCTTGAGCAGAGCCTCTACCTGAGACAGGGTCTCCGGCAGGGCCACCAGCATGGGCAGTACCCGGTAAGCAGATAGGCCATCGCATTCGAAAGGGCGCAGGTCTTCTTCGCGATGAAGAAGGTTCAGATCCGGTATGGAACGGGACAGCTCAGCCACTACCTCATCCTTGCTGCGCTGAGGCAACCTGCCGTCCAGGCGTTCATCATAGAGGATGTTCATGGCTCCTCCTGGTTTATCGTTATTGGTCTGCTGGGCCCCCAATGTGAGGTTTCTCACCGGGCTTGTCTACTTTTGGTATATTGGTAATACCAATTATTGGATTTGTTGTGGAAATTATTTCCAATGTATCAGCTTTGCCAACGTTGTGAGGCCTGCATGGAAAATTAATTTTCCAGCGGTAAGACGCCGATCAGGAGTTGGCCAGGCATGCCAAAGGAAGGGGACAGCGCCTACCGGCGCTGTCATGCTGTGTTATAGAACGGCACTAGGCGTCGATGATGCCTGACACCTCTGCCACTTCCAGTTTGTGACGCAGATGCTGGCGCAGGATGGCACCAAGCCGGGGACCGTCCCGGGCTTCCAGAGCCTCGAGCATAGCCTCGTGATCACTGACAGCCTGAGTCCAGTTGTCCTCGCCCATTTCCACACTGTAGCGAACGCGTTTAACGCGTTGGCTGAGATTGTTGTACATCTCGATAAGTACGTCATTGTGCGAGGCGGCGAGAATGGCTTCGTGGATCTGCTGGTTGATCTCAAAGTACGGCTTGATTTCCTTGCGCCGATAAAACTCGAGCATGCGCTGGTGGAGCTTGCGTACTCTGGCAAGCTCTGCATCGGTGATATTAGGGCAGGCCAGTTCTCCGGACAGTCCTTCCAGAGCTCCCATGACGTCGTAGGTATTCTGTACGCCAGTGCGAGTCAGACGCACAACCCGTGAGCCGCGATTGGGCAGGTTTTCCACCAGCCCCTCTGAGGTCAGTACCTTGAGGGCTTCGCGTAGTGGAGTTCTTGAGACGCCAAAGCTTTCGCAGAGCTGCTTCTCGGCGATTTTCTCGCCGGGAAGCAGCGTTCCCCGTTCGATCAGGTCGCGGATCCTGTCGGCCACTTCCAGATACAGGCTGCGCGGCTGAATTTTTTCCATTTCATATTCCCTGAGTCATGGCAGTTCCACGCCGTCACGTTACCTTGCCGCATGTTGCCGTACCGGACAATACGGCCTTCGCAGAGGTAACGCCGTGTCATCCTCGTCATGCATAGCTCGTCATGCATAGAAATGCGTGTACTTCACAGCAGGCATATCAAGACATGCGTGCCGGGCAATGCACTGGCTGAAGTCTCCTGATAGGCAGGCTTGACGTCATCAGTCTTTAGGTATTATGAATTCAAAATGCATTCAGGCCAATCCGCTTTTTCTACCACGGGTCTGCCTGCATGCCAGCCACAACGACTAAGCACAACAATCATGTACAGACTGCCAGGAGAACACGTATGGCCGGACAAGTTTATATGGCAAAAGTGATGCTGGAGCGTCGCCAGGTCAGGGCGCTGATTGACGCGGGGTTGTCCTTTGCTCGTGAGCAGGCCCTGCCGCCCTTGACGATGGTCGTTCTGGATGCAGGAGGTAACGTGGTGGTAGCTGAGCGAGAAGATGGCTGCAGCGCATTGCGCTATGCGGTGGCGCTTGGCAAGGCCAATGCGGCGCTGGGGATGGGCATTTCCAGCGGCACCATTGGAGCACGTAATGCGGAACGCCCAGCATTTCTCGCCAGCGTGGCCGCTGCCGCGGAGGGATGCTTCGTGCCGGTTGCTGGTGGGGTACTGGTTCTCGACAGTGATGACTGTGTGATCGGTGCGGTTGGCGTCAGCGGCGCCTCTTCCGATGAGGACCAGCAAGTCGCGTCACACGGCATTGAATCCCTGCGCTGGAAGGTGGGGCTGGCACCTGACTGAATAGCTGAGTGGAAGGGATCACCAAAGGGCCTGAGGCCCTTTTTTTGATTCTTGTTCATGTGCCGATTTATGCCGGAAGGTCCGTATCCATATGAAAATAAAAGTAAAAACTGGATTTTTTACGCCAGGCTCGGCGACAAAAGTATAATACCTAATTTTGAATTATGTATCCATATTCCAAGAGCCGATCGTCAGTGTGGTATCGACCATTCGCAACGATTCACAACAACGATTCACAACAACAAGGCTCCGGAGAACCGAGATGAAACAGCTGAAGCGTGTTCTTGTTCTGGCGGCATCAGTACTGGTATTGGGTGCCGGCAGCGCCCAGGCCAATGAGATTGAAATCAAGTTCGGCCATGTAGGTGGCCCAGGTTCGTTATTCGAGATCACTACCAAGGAGTTTGCGCGGCTTGCCAACGAGCGCCTCGAGGGTGAGGCCAACGTCGTGATCTATGGCTCAAGTCAGTTGGGTAACGACTCTCAGATGCTCAGCAAGCTGAAGCTGGGCACCATCGACATGGCCTTGCCGTCATCGGTCATGTCTAGCGTGGCACCGGAGTTTTCGGTGTTCGAGATGCCTTACTTGATCGAGAATCGCGACCATTTTCGCAAGGTGCGGGATGACGTTCTCCGCGATGTGCTTGGTCAGGCGGCAGAGGAAAAGCGTTATCACCTGATCGGTATCTGGGAAAACGGTTTCCGCCAGATCACCAACAATGTGCGTCCCATCGTGAAGCCAGATGATCTAAAGGGTATCAAGCTGCGCACTCCAAATGGCATCTGGCGGGTCGAGATGTTCAAGAGTTATGGCGCCAATCCGGCTCCAATGGCTCTGTCCGAAGCCTTCGTGGCCCTGCAGACTGGCGCCATGGATGGACAGGAAAATCCGCTGGTCCAGATCTTTTCCCAGCGCTTCCAGGAGGTGCAGGACTACCTGTCGCTGTCCAACCACGTCTACACCCCTGCCTATGTGATTGCGGGCGCAAGCTGGGATCGCCTGCCTGAGCATGTGCAAGAAGTGCTGGAGCAGACGGCAAGGGAAGTCGAGGACTATGCGCTTGAGCAGGGCAAGTCTCTGGATGACAGCCTGCTGTCGGAATTCGAAGCCGCGGGCATGGAAATCAACGAGGTTGATACTCAAGCATTTATTGAAGGTTCAGCGCCTATCTACGAGAAGTTCTCCGCCGAAGTGGAAGGCGGTCAGCAGCTGCTCGACCAGATTGAAGCGCTGCGCCCATAACAATCGTTGACTGTCCTCCTCAACCAGCCTCCAGCAGTGGCCACGCCATAGGAGGCGAATATCCCTTCGGGAGGTTCACGCCGTGTCTCTCAAGTCATTATCCAGAGCTTACCAACGTATGCTCGAAGTCATCGTCTTTCTCAATGTGCTGGCGCTGACACTGATTATTTCCGTGGGATTTCTGTCGCGCCTGCTGGGGTCGCCCTTCAGTT
Organism: Halomonas binhaiensis; assembly: GCF_008329985.2. Lineage (NCBI taxonomy): Bacteria > Pseudomonadati > Pseudomonadota > Gammaproteobacteria > Oceanospirillales > Halomonadaceae > Halomonas > Halomonas binhaiensis. The sequence continues at coordinate 3,631,341 of NZ_CP038437.2, read as the reverse complement.
GGTACGACGAGCTGGCCTCTGTGTGTCTGGCCTGGCTGACCTACTACGGTGCAGCACTGGCTGCCATCAAGGGGGCGCATATTGCCTGCCCAAGCGTGATCAACATGGCGCCGCCATCCATTCGTCTTCCGGTCGCTCTGCTGGGAGAGCTGTGCACCATCGGCTTCTTTGTCCTGCTCGGCATTACGGGCTATCAGGTCGTGCAGATTCTCGAAGGGTCGACCATGGTCAGCCTGACCAGCGTCTCATTGCAGATTACCCAGTCGGTGATCCCGATCGGTTCGGCATTGTTCATCATCGCCCAGCTGTTGCGCTTGCCTGAGGTGATCGAAAGCGCCCGTGGGGCCGGATTCATTGATCACGAGCTGGAAGAGGCGGGTATCCCGATGAATCCTGCAGCCGATGCCCGTCACCCTGACACATCCTCCATGTCCCGTCAGCCCAGCTGAACAGGAGAACGAACCATGATGATAGCTTCCATGTTCGTCGGCCTGATCGGGCTGATATTGATGAATGTGCCGGTGGCGGTTGCGCTTGGCATAGTCGGGGCACTGGCCACAGTGGTCAGTTATGGCATCTATGCCTTGCCAAATATCGGTATGGTGATGTTTGACGGCGCCACCAACTTTCCATTGATTGCCATTCCGCTGTTCATTCTTGCCGGGGCGATCATGAACGCCTCGAGTATCTCGCGGCGCTTGATCGAGCTGGCCTCTGCTCTTGTGGGGTTCGTCAAGGGTGGCCTGGCCATGGTGACCATCGGGGCTTCGATCTTCTTTGCCGAGATTTCCGGTTCGGCCGTGGCGGGAGTGTCGGCCATCGGCAGTCTGTTGATCCCGGCCATGCGCAGCAAAGGGTATTCGAAGGAATTTGCCGCTGCCATCTCATCATCAGCGGCGAGTCTGGCGATTATCCTGCCTCCTTCCATTCCGATGATCCTCTATGCGGTGATGTCGGGAGAGTCGGTGGTCAAGATGTTTGTCGCCGGTATCTTCCCGGGCCTGCTCGGTGCCATTGGCCTGGCAGTGATGTGCTACTTCCTGGCACGGCGCTACAACCTTCCTGCAGAAGAACGCTTTAATGCGGGGCGTCTGTGGAAGGCCTTCAAGGGCGCTGCCTGGGCGTTATTGATTCCTGTGATCATTCTCGGTGGTATTTTCGGTGGCATCGTGACCGCCACGGAAGGTGCGGCCCTGGCGGTGATCGTGGCGATCTTCATCAGTGCCGTGGTGTATCGCGAGTTCTCTCTCAAGAACTTCTACAAAGCCTGTCTCGACGCCGGGGTGCAGACGGCAGTGGTGATGCTGCTGGTTGCCAGTTCGGCGGTCGTCGGCCATTACTTGACCGAGACTCAGCTACCCCAGGCATTGGCCAATTCGATTGCCGACATGACCAGTAACAAATACGTCGTGCTGGCGCTGCTCAACATTGTCTTCCTGATCCTGGGCATCTTCCTGCATTCCGCTGCGGCCATCATTCTGGTGGTACCGATTGTGCTGCCATTGGTCACCGCGGTGGGCATTGATCCGCTGCATTTTGGCCTGATCGTTACCCTGAATCTGGCCATTGGTCAGCAGACTCCTCCGGTGGCCAGTGTCTTGATCGCGGCATGTTCTATCGCCAAGGCCGATATCTGGGCCACGACACGAACCAATCTGTGGTTCCTCGCTGTGTTGTTCCTGATCTTGTTGATCAACACCTATGTGCCCGCTGTGGCTCTGGCATTGGTCAACCTGATCTACGGTGGCTGATCGCCGTACAGGCGAATGAAGCAAGACATGAGGATGCAAGGCATGAAAGCGAAAAGGAGAGAGCGTCGTGAGTGACAACGATCAAGGCCAGGTTCACTACCGGGTCGAGAAAGGCATTGCCTGGCTGACCTTCGACCGGGAGTCCAGCCGCAATGCCATGACTTGGCACATGTATGACCAGCTCGAGGCGCACTGCAAAGCGATCGAGCAGGACCCTGACATCGTGGCGGTAGTGATGCGAGGAGCGGGAGGAGAAGCCTTTGTCGCTGGCACCGACATCAAGCAGTTTGCCCATTTCTCCAGTGGAGACGACGCCATCGCCTATGAGCGGCGCATCGATCAACTGGTGAGCCGGGTAGAGCGGTTGCCGCTTCCGACACTGGCGCTTCTGGAAGGCTTCTGTGTCGGAGGTGGCGCCGCCATCGCGCTGGCCTGTGATTTCCGTTATGCCACACCTTCGCTGAAGTTCGGCATCCCTATCGCACGAACCCTCGGCAACTGCCTGTCGATTACCAATGTAGCGAGGCTGGTGGAACACGCCGGCGTGGCCCGTGCCAAGCAAGTGATGATGGCCGGTGAGTTGATCAGGGCGAATGAAGCGTTATCTGCCGGATTGGTGGCCGAGGTCGTGCCTGCCGAAGAGATCGAGGCACTGGTGGCTGAGCGTGCTACCGCATTCAAGCAACGTGCGCCTTTGACCGTGAAGGCTGCCAAGCAGGTCATCCAGCGTGTGCTGGACGAGAAGCGTGCACCGCACGATGGCAGCGATGACTGGATCACCACCTGTTATACCAGCGAAGACTTCAGGGCTGCGGTGAACAAGTTTGTCAACAAGACGCCTTTCTCCTGGAAAGGGCGCTGACGCCGAACTTCGGCAAGGAGATTTACATGCTGCCACTTGAAGGCATCAAGGTCCTCGACGTCTCTCAGATCATGGCAGGCCCTTACTGCACGATGGTCCTTGGTGACATGGGCGCTGAGGTGATCAAGGTCGAGAAGGCCAATGGCGGCGATGACAGCCGTCAGATGGGCCCATACGTGAATGATGAATCGACCTGTTTTGCACAGATCAACCGTAACAAGAAGAGCATTTCACTCAATCTCAAGAACGAGAGCGGGCGTGAGATCTTCTATCGCCTGGCTCGTGAGGCCGATGTAGTGGTGGAGAACTACCGTCCTGGTGTGACGCGTTCTCTGGGGATCGACTATGAGAGCCTGAGGAAGCTCAACCCCGCCATTATCTACTGCTCGATTTCAGGCTATGGGCAGACGGGTCCCTATCACCACAAGGGTGGGTTCGATCTGGTGGCACAAGGCTTGAGCGGTTTGATGTCGATGACCGGCGAACCGGGGCTGCGTCCGTTGAAGACGGGGGTTGCGGTATATGACATCGGTGCGGGCATCACCGCCATCTACTCGATACTGGCGGCCTATATCCATCGTCAGAAGACGGGAGAGGGGCAGCATCTAGATGTGTCCATCGCGGAATGTGGTCTGCCCTGGTTCACCTGGGAAGCCGCTGCCTATTTCTCTGAAGGGCGCGTGCCTTCCGCGACCGGCTGGCGTCATCGGGTTTCTGCGCCTTATCAGGCGATGCGGGTGCGCGATGGCTACATGGTGCTGGGTTGTGCCAACCAGCGTACCTGGGAGCGGTTCTGTGCCGAGGTGATCGAGCGCTCGGATCTGCTGGAAGATCCCCGTTTTCTGACCAATCTGGATCGCGGTGCCAATGTCGAAGCTCTCGAGGAAGTGCTGGAGGGGATCCTGGCCGGTCATGATCGTGCGTTCTGGCTGCAGCGTTGTGACCAGGCCGGTGTCCCCGCCGGACCGATCAATGATTTCGACCAGGCCATGCATGATGAGCACTATCTGGCCCGGGGTATGGTGCAGGAGATGGATCACCCCGTGATGGGGCGCATGAAGACCATTGGCTTCCCGACCAAATTCTCGGCGACACCGCTGGAAATTCGCATGCCGGCTCCGCTGTTGGCCCAACATACCGACGAGGTGTTGCAGGGCCTTGGCATGTCTGATGAGGAGATTGATGAGCTACGCAGACAGGGCGGGGTGTGTTGAAGATGGCGGAAATTTTTTTCTGCTCATGTGAATTCATAATTACAAAAAGGCTTTCATGATCTCAGCTCACTCATGATGGCTGGTCTTTCTGACAACCGCTCTTTCATGACAACCGCTCTTTCATGACAACAGTGCTTTCACGACAAGAGCCCCCACGACAAGAGCACCTCCACGACAGGAGTGCCTGCGTGGCACTGGCGAGGACAATGACATGCTTAAACTCGATTTCCATCCATCCGGCCGTCACTTCCTGCAGATTCCTGGTCCGTCTCCGGTTCCGGATCGCATCCTGCGCGCCATGAGCCTGCCGACCATTGATCACCGCGGGCCGGAGTTCGGCGCGCTTGGCCTTGAGCTGCTCGATAAGACACGTCAAGTGTTCAAGACACAGGGCCCGGTGATCGTCTATCCAGCCTCGGGGACAGGAGCCTGGGAAGCGGCATTGGCCAATACTCTGTCGGCGGGTGATACGGTATTGATGTATGAGACGGGGCACTTTGCCACCCTGTGGCAGAAGATGGCGCGTCGCCTGGGGCTGGAGCCTGAATTTATCGGGTTACCCGGTAGTGAGGGCTGGCGGTGCGGCGTTCAGGCCGACATGATCGAGGCTAGGCTGCGCGAGGACAGTGACCATCGCATCAAGGCGGTGTGTGTCGTGCACAACGAGACATCCACGGGGGTTACCAGCGATATCGCGGCAGTGCGTCGTGCCATGGATGCTGTCGGGCACCCAGCACTGTTGATGGTCGATACCATCTCCGGACTGGCCAGTGCCGACTATCGTCATGACGAGTGGGGTGTCGATGTCACGATCTCGGGCTCGCAGAAGGGCCTGATGTTGCCTCCGGGCATCAGCTTCAATGCGCTGTCGGACAAGGCCATTGAGGTCAGTTTGAAGGCCGGGCTGCCGAAGAGCTTCTGGGCCTGGGATGAAATACTCGAAGCCAACCGAACCGGATACTGGCCCTATACGCCCAGCACCAATCTGCTCTATGGCCTCAATGAGGCGCTCGACATGCTGCTCGAGGAGGGACTCGACAATGTCTTTGCTCGCCATCAGCGTTGGGCTGCTGGAGTGCGAGCGGCCGTCAATGCCTGGGGACTGGAGATCCAGTGTCAGGATCCAGAGGTGTACTCTCCGGTGCTGACAGGGGTGGTCATGCCGGAAGGCGTTGATGCCGATGCCGTGCGCAATCTGATCTATCGGCGCTTTGATCTGTCGCTGGGCATGGGGCTGGGCAAAGCGCGTGGACGCATGTTCCGTATCGGCCATCTGGGAGATTGCAACGATCTGACGCTGATGGCGACGTTGGCAGGCTGTGAGATGGGCATGAAGCTGTCCGGCATCTCTCTGGCCGGTAGCGGTGTGGAGGCTGCCATGCACTATTTCGCCGAGAACGCTCCCGCTCATGCCAGTGATTCTTGAGGAGGTGAACTATGACTGCCTTTACCTCCCCAGCAAAGCCGGTCCTCCGAGATGCCGCCGGTCGTGATGCCGGTGGCAGTCGCAATGCGAAAGTGCCACCCGTCACCGAGCTGGCGGCACGTCTGCGCAAGGAGCTTGAAGGTGACGTGCTGTTCGACAATGCGTCTCGTGGGCGCTACTCGACCGATGCGTCGATCTATCAGATAACGCCGGTTGGCGTGGTGATCCCCCGCCACCAGCGCGATCTGGAACTGGCTGTCGATATCGCTCGTGATGCTGGCGTGCCGATGCTGGCGCGAGGGGGAGGTACCAGTCAATGTGGTCAGACCGTGGGAGAAGCATTGATCATCGATGCTAGCCGTTGGCTCAACCAGGTGGTCGAATTCGACCCCGAAGCGCGAACGGTAGTGGTCGAGCCGGGCGTCGTCCTTGATCACCTCAATGCCTGGCTCAAGCCGCACGGCCTCTGGTATCCCGTGGATGTGTCGACTGCCGCCCAGTGCACCTTGGGGGGCATGGCGGGTAACAACTCCTGCGGTTCGCGCTCGATTCATTACGGCAACATGGTGCATAACGTGCTGGGTATCGATGCACTGCTGGCCGATGGTTACCAGGCCAGCTTCAGCTTTGTCGATGAGCTGGCTCCAGGTTCACGCGAGATGCAACTGGCCGAGGCCGTGCGGCGGATCGCCGGGCGCGAGCAGCAGCGCATTCGCGAGCACTTCCCCAAGGTCATGCGCCGGGTCGCGGGCTATAACCTCGACATCTTCGATTGCCAGAATCCGTTACCCTATGATCTGGATGGCCGGGCCAACCTGGCTCATCTGCTGGTCGGGTCGGAAGGCAGCCTGGCGGTCACCCGCCGCCTCAAGCTGAAGCTTTCACCGTTGCCTGAGCACAAGGTTCTGGGGGTGGTGAATTTCCCGACCTTCTACCAGGCCATGGACATGACACAGCACATCGTCCCCCTGGCGCCTACAGCGGTGGAACTGGTCGATCACACCATGATCGAGCTGGCTATGGAGAACCCGGCTTTCCGCCCGGTGATCGAGACGGCACTGATCGGTAGTCCCGCCGCAGTGCTGCTGGTGGAGTTTTCCGGCACGAATCGTGATCAGTTGCTTGAGCAACTGGAACGACTCAGCGAGCTGATGGCCGACCTGGGCTTGCCTGGCTCGGTGGTGGACATGCCGGATGCCAAGGCCCAGAAGGCACTGTGGGATGTGCGCAAGGCTGGGCTCAACATCATGATGAGCATGAAGGGCGATGGTAAACCAGTGTCCTTCATCGAAGACTGTGCAGTACCGCTGGAGCATCTCGCTGAATATACCGAGCGCCTGACTGATGTCTTCCATCGTCATGGTACGGAAGGCACCTGGTATGCTCATGCCAGCGTCGGCACCTTGCATGTACGTCCGATTCTCGATCTGCGCCACGGTGGTGCTGCGAAGATGCGTGCCATTGCCGAAGAGGCTGCGGCCCTGGTGCGTGACTACAAGGGCGCCTATTCCGGCGAGCATGGCGATGGCATCTGCCGTGGAGAGTGGGTGGCCTGGCAGTTCGGTGATGCCATCAATGATGCCTTCCGTGAGATCAAGGGACTGTTCGATCCCGGTAATCTGATGAACCCCGGCAAGATCGTCGATACGCCGAAAATGGACGACGAGCACCTGTTCCGCTTCCCGCCGACATACCAGACCATTCCGCTGACCCCGGTGCTGGATTGGTCACCCTGGAATGTGACTCGTGATCCGTTGACTGGCGAGCAGAGCGCCCCGGGTACTGGCAGAGATGTCACCGGCGGTCTCGCCAGTGCCGTGGAGATGTGCAACAACAATGGCCATTGTCGCAAGTTCGATGCGGGAACCATGTGTCCCAGCTATCGCATCACTCGTGATGAACAACACCTGACCCGTGGGCGTGCCAATACCCTGCGTCTGGTACTGTCGGGGCAACTGGGGCGTGAAGGACTGGCCAGTGACGAGGTCAAGGAAGCATTGGATCTCTGCGTATCCTGCAAGGGCTGCAAACGTGATTGCCCGACTGGTGTGGATATGGCACGGATCAAGATTGAGGCGCGTGCTGCCCGGGTAGCGCGTGATGGTGTGGCATTGCGTGAAAGGCTGATTGCCGAACTGCCGCGTCTGGCGCCAACGCTCAAGCATCTCGCTCCAGTGACGAAGGTGATTGAACGTCTGCCGTGGCTGGCAGGCACCATCAAACGGGGACTTGGGCTGGCGGAGCAGCGAGCACTGCCACTGGTCACCGACAACTATCTGCAACGGGTCAGGTCGTGTGCTGCCAGCGCCGAGGCAGGCCAGCGGGAAGTCGTGCTGTTCGTCGATACCTTCAACAATTATATGGAAGGCAGTAACGCTGAAGCAGCGCATCGCGTTCTGGAAGCGGCAGGTTATCGTGTCGTGTTTTCCAAAGGACCTGACAAGCGTCCACTGTGCTGCGGCCGCACCTACTTGGCTGCTGGTCAGGTGGAGCGTGCTCGTGCCGAGGCCAAGCGCACTCTGGAAACCCTCATTCCCTATGTCGAGCGAGGAGTTGCCATTGTAGGGCTTGAGCCGTCCTGCCTGCTGACCATGCGCGATGAGTTTCTCGGTTATGGCATGGAGGAGGCAGCGCAGAAACTCGCGGAAGCCTGTCTACTGTTCGAGGAGTTTCTGGTCCGCGAGCAGGAAGCGGGGCATCTGACGCTGGCGCTCAATTCATTGCCTCAGTCCAGGGTATTGCTGCACGGGCATTGCCATCAGAAGGCTTTTGATGCGGTTCGGCCAGTAGAAAAAGTGCTGAGCTGGATTCCAGGGCTCGAGGTGGAAACCATCAATTCATCCTGTTGCGGCATGGCGGGAAGTTTCGGTTATGAGCGCGAGCATTATGATGCTTCGATAAAGATGGCCGAAGCGGCGCTGCTGCCTGCGGTGCGCGAGGCAGGCGATGCCTTGATCGTGGCGGATGGCACCAGTTGCCGACACCAGATTCGCGATGGCGCTGAGCGAGAAGCGCTGCATGTGGCAAGGGTCCTGGCCCAGGCACTGGCATGAGATCGTTGGTGAGGCGCAGGAAACGCCAGCACTGGAGGCTGGAGAGTGCCATTGAGCTTCGATGGATATGGAACTGATGAATATGGAATTAATGCCGGGCTCTGAAATGGTATTCCCCGGGTGCTACATCATTGCGGATGGCTTGCAGGAGCTCGTCATCCAGCTCTGGGGCATCGGCAGATAGCCACCCACACTGCGTCAGTGCCTGACGCAGTGTGGTCTGCTCGTCGAGGCGTTGATAAAGGACCCGAACGCAGCAGGGCATGCGCTCGCTGTTGTCCGCTACGCCAAGCCGGAGTCCCGTCAGCCGTGTCACCTGGCTCTGGTAGCTGGGGAAAAGGATGGTCTGGGTGATTTCGTGGCCATTGAGGGTTTCGTGGTCGACCAGAAAGATGCGCTCACCCAGCTTGACGGCTACCCCCGTATAGCGGTTGTGGCATGGACGGGGTTGAGAGGAACGCTGCGTGCGTTCCGTACGTTGATAAACGATCCCGTTATCTCTCGATTCAAGGCAGACCAGGGTACGGATGATCATGCCCGGCCGGGCCATGGAGTAGTAATACTCGAAGTAATATCCCAGGTAGTGCGTCATGCCCTGCTTGCCGCGCAACACCAGTTCATCCGGCCAGCCAATGCTGCCTGTGAGTAACTCGCTGTCCGAGGACTGCTGGCTGACTGCGATCCTTCCCATCTGCACCAGGTTGCAGAAATCTGCCTGGGGCAGATACAGCTCATGTTCTTCCACACCAAAGAATGCACAGATTCTGCGCATGGCCATATGCCGTGGGCGGTAACGTCCGCTCAAGTAACGATTGAACTGTGTCCGGTTCATCGGCAAGCGGCGACATATTTCAGCAATAGATGGGTAATAGCTGCACAGTAGATGCAGATTAGCCACAAAGTCGTCGTGCATGGAGGTGTCCTGGAGGGTGATGCAGTCTGGTGCAGTTACTTTGGCGGTTAGTGCGCAGGAGTGCAACGTTCCGCCAAGTTCGCTTTATTCCTGCGGCTGTTTCAATCGTCTCACACTCTCAATACTCCAAACATAAGAACAGTGGAGATTTTCAATGTTGGATTTTCTGAATGACCTCCTCTGGGGCAAGGTCCTCCTGGTGCTGCTGGTGGCGGTGGGGATCGGTTTCACCATTGCCTCACGTTTTGTTCAGTTTCGCTACTTCGGCCGCATGTTCCGCATTCTTGGCGCGGGAGAAGCCTTCAAGCGCGACAAGCACGGACATTTAAGTTCTTTCCAGGCGTTGGTGCTGTCCGTTGCTGGGCGTGTGGGCGGCGGTAACATCGCCGGCGTCGCGGTAGCCATTACCCTGGGTGGACCTGGTGCCATTTTCTGGATGTGGCTGGTAGGCCTGATGGGCATGGCGACCAGCTTCCTAGAGTGCACCCTGGCCCAGACCTTCAAGCAGGCCGAAGGCGATGGTTCCTATCGTGGCGGCCCGGCCTATTACATTGTCAAAGGCCTGGGCAAGGGCTGGGGGTGGCTGGCAGGCTTCTATTCCGTACTGCTGCTGATCACTTTCGGTTTTGCCTTCACCGCTCTACAGTCCTATTCCGTGGCAACTTCCTTTGGCGATGCCTTTGGTGTTCCTGTGCTCTATAGCGGGATTGCCCTGGCCATCGTGGTTGGCTTGATCATCTTTGGCGGCATCAAGCGCATTGCACGTATTTCTGAAGTCCTGGTGCCGGTCATGGCGGTGGGGTATCTGCTGATCACCGTGATCATCGTGGGCATGAACATTGATCGCGTCCCCGAGATGTTTGTGCTTATCGTCAAGAGTGCATTTGGCCTCGAACCGGCCGTGGGTGGCGGCATTGGTGCCGCCATCATGATGGGGCTCAAGCGTGGCTTGTTCTCCAACGAAGCCGGTCTTGGTAGCGCCCCGAATGTGGCTGCTGTGGCTTATGTACCGCATCCCGCCAACCAAGGGATTGTTCAGGCGTTTTCCGTGTTCATCGATACCGTGATCATCTGCTCGGCAACTGCTTTCCTGATCCTGCTCAGCGATGCCTATATTCCTGGTGCCAGCGGCAATGTAGAGGGCATTGCCCTGACACAGGCGGCGCTGGCAGATCATGTCGGAGAGTGGGGCCGGACCTTCGTCAGCCTGGCGTTGCTGTTGTTTGCCTTCAGCACCATCCTCTACAACTACTATCTCGGTGAGAACAGCCTCCACTTCTTCTCGCGTGATAACCAGAAACTGTTCAATGGCTTCCGTATCGCCATCGTGCTGCTGGTGTGCTGGGGCGCCACCACGGATCTGGGCACTGTGTTTGGCTTTGCCGATGTCACCATGGGGATGCTGGCAGTGGTCAACCTGATCGCCTTGATTCTGTTGTTCAAGCCTGGCCTGCGTATTCTCAAGGATTTCGATGATCAGTTCCGCAAAGGCATCAAGCGGCCAGTCTTCGATGTTCGGCAGCATCCCGAACTTGATCTGGATGCTAAAGCATGGGAGCTGGAACCGGAGGACATGGAGCGCTTGCAGGACCTGCCAGACAGCTCTCCCGCTCGCAGTAGCTGATCCTATAGACAGATAATCCCAGCTTTCAACATTATGCCGTACCTATTCTTGATGGATGGGTACGGCTTTTTCGTTCGCACGATAAAAGGTCTATCGTCTAGCCTGACGGTAGGAGAACAAGAACCGGACTCGGTAATTGTGTCAGCAGAGGAAAATGTTGTCGGGAGGACACATGGCCATCTATCGCTTGGGAAATCATTCCCCCCAGATTCATCGCAGTGCTTATGTCGCCGAAAGCGCAGAAGTGATCGGCCAGGTACGCATCTTTGAGGATGCCAGTATCTGGTACCAGGCCGTTTTACGTGGAGATACCGATTCGCTGGAGGTGGGGCGAGGCAGTAACATTCAGGATGGTGCTGTACTGCATGCCGATCCTGGCACACCTCTGGTTGTGGGCGAGGGGGTTACGGTGGGACATCAGGCCATGTTGCACGGTTGTACCATTGGCGATGGCTCGTTGATCGGTATCCAGGCCGTGATACTCAATGGTGCGGTGATTGGCAGGAACTGCCTGGTAGCAGCCGGTGCCGTGGTCAAGGAAAACGCAGAGTTTCCTGAGAATAGCCTGATTGTCGGTGCGCCCGCCAAGGTCATCCGTCAGCTCGATGAAAAAGCTGTGGCAGAGCTCCAGGCCAACGCCGAGGGGTATGTGAAGAAGGCTCGCTTGCATCGTACGCAACTAGCCCGAATAGGCTAGATGCTGTCTTGACAGTGCACTGTCAGCCCGAGACGACACCACCCCAGATGGCTGGGGTGGTGGTGAATTTCGTTTGTCAGACATCAGTTGCCAAGACTCGATTGCCAAGACCTGGCTACCAAGACCTGGCTACCAAGACCTAGCTACCAAGTCTCAGCAGAGGATCGCTGATACCGAGTACGTAGAAGGCTATCAGTCCGATAGCACCGGTGAAGACCAGATAGTAGAGGGTCGGCAGGATCGTCTTGCGAATCGTGATCCCTTCGCGACCTAGTAGACCGACAGTGGCAGAAGCGGCCACCACGTTGTGGATCGCGATCATGTTGCCGGCGGCAGCGCCAACTGCCTGCAGAGATACCATGAAAGCGGTGGAGATACCTAAGGTCTGAGCCACATTGAACTGGAAGTCGGCCAGCATCAGGTTGGAAACCGTGTTGGAGCCGGCGATGAATGCTCCAAGGGCGCCGACGGCCGGGGCAAAGAAGGGATATATGTTGCCCACGCTGTTGGCAACGAGCTGGGCCATGGCCACCGGCATGGAGACAAGGTCAGCAGAGTTGACCCCAGAGTTGATCAGGATACGCACCATGGGGATGGTGAAGATCAATACGAAGCCTGCACCGAGCAATGTCTTCGAGGATTCGCTGAAGGCGGCCTTGAGTTCGCCGGCACGCATACGGTGCAGTAGGGCAGTGACCAGGACGACCATGAGCAGAATGCCGCCGGGCAGGTAAAGCAGCTCAATGCTGCCGGAAACCCCGGCTTCACCCATGATGTCGCTCCAGCCGAAGCTGAGTGAGTTCAGCGCGGTCTTGAGCGGTTCGATGGTGCGTGAAGCGACCAGAAAGACCGCGAGCAGCACATAGGGCAGCCAGCCCATGAAGGTGGAAATGGGAGGCTTGCCCGCCACTTCATCCAGCTTGATATCGAACTTTCCATGCCACTCGGCAGGCCAGGACTGACTCTCGGCGAAATCCCAGGTGTCCTTGGGAATCAGGAAGCCTCGACGAGCGGCTGGTACGACAATGGCCAGGCCAACCATGGCACCGATCATCGAGGGGAACTCGGGTCCCAGCAGTACGCCCGCCAGTGCATAGGGCACCACAAAGCAGATACCGGCAAAGATGGCGAAAGGGGTAATGGAAAGACCTTCTTTCCATGAGCGGTTGGCACCGAAGAAGCGCACCATGATGATGACCATGATCAGAGGCATCAGCGTGCCGACAATGGCGTGGGTAACCGCCACCTCACCGGCAATCAGGCGGAAATATTCCAGCCAGGAGGAGCCACCAGCCTCCAGCTGAGCGGTGATGGCTTCCTGGTTGATGCCCCCGCTGACGCCCACCACGATCGGGGTGCCCACTGCCCCGAAGGACACGGGAGTGGATTGGATCATCATGCCGACCACGACGGCTGCCAGAGCCGGGAAACCGAGAGCGACCATGAGCGGAGCTGCCACCGCTGCGGGAGTACCGAAACCTGAAGCGCCCTCGATAAAGCAACCGAACAGCCAGGCGACGATGATGGCCTGTACACGGCGATCGGGACTGATGCCGGAGAAGCCATTGCGAATGGCGGTGATGCCCCCCGAGTGCTTCAGCGTGTTGAGCAGCAGGATTGCGCCGAAGATGATCCACAGGATTGCAACGGTAAGAATCAATCCTTGCAGCGTGGAGGCCAGAACGCGGTTAAAGCTCATTTCCCAGGTGAATAGGGCGATAAGGGCAGTGACTACGAAAACGATCGGCATGGCCATCTTGGCTGCCATGCGAAATCCGATCAGCAAGACACCGGCCAGTACCAAGGGCACGAAGGCGAGCAATGCAAGGGTGGTATCAATCATGAGACGAGAGTCTCCTTGGTTATTGTTGGTCGCCATGCGGAACCATGGTGTTGTCTCTGCATGGGGGACTGCTTCTGCATGGGTATTGTTGCTGCGCAGATGTCGCCTATGCATCGCAATAGGGGACGGTCGCAAGATAAGACGCCCTTGCGATGATGACTAGTTGTGGAAAATTGGTCTTACCAAAATCCGGAATGCTGATTTGACACTAGAGTTGTTGTTAAATATTTTAAAATCAAATGGTTATAAGGTGTCCATAAAGATGGATACAAGAGTGATCTACGAGACAGCTTAGACTAAAGGGCAGTGTTCTGATCGTCAGCCACAGGAGGAATGTGGTATTGGCGAGCCATGGCAAAGCCTGCCACACTCGAGTGCATATCAAGCCGACCAATGAGGATTCGGGGATACACTATGAATCGAGTCTTGTATGACCTCTGTGGTATCGATGAGAACCTGCGTTTTTCCCCTTACTGTTGGCGAGTCAAGCTGGCCTTGGCGCACAAGGGGCTGGATGTTGAGTGCCGGCCTTGGCATTTCACTGACAAGGACGCTCTGGAATTTGCCTACTATGACAAGGTGCCAGTGCTGGTGGATGGCGATGAGGTCGTGACCGACAGCTATCAGATCATGGCATACCTTGATCGTGCCTATCCTGATACGCCTGCGCTGCTAGGTTCCGGTGAAGCTGAGGCTCGTGCCCGGTTCTTCAAGTATTTTGGTGAACGGTTACTGGCTCCGGCCATCTTGAAAACCGTGATCATGGACCTGATCAATGCCGTGCATCCGAAGGATCGCGAGTATTTCCGTGACACTCGGGAAAAGCGCTTCGGTCGTACGCTCGAGGAGTTTCATTCGCCTGCCAAGGGGCTGGCGCAGTTGGACACCGCCCTGGAACCCATGCGTGGGGCACTCACGGATAACGAGTATCTTGATGGCAAATCCGCCGGGGGAGCCGACTATCTGGTGTTTGGTTTCTTCATGTGGGCGCGCTGTGTTTCATCGGCTGACCTGGTGTCCAATGCCGATCCTGTCTACGACTGGATCGAGCGCATGCTGGACTTGCACGATGGTCTGGGGCGCAAGGCATTGCGCATCACGGACGTCGAGGGAGCCTATCGCTGAGCCGCCAAGGGCTCTCGAATAGAGAACGGCAGGTGAAGTGGCCGCCAAAAAACAAGGATACCGCCAGTCGGCGGTATCCTTGCATGCTTCCAGGTCGTCAGGACACATGAATCAGATCAGTCGTCTTGCTGTACATCCATGACTTCGAAGGTCTCGCGGTTCATGCGCAGCTCCAGTTCCTGGAACTTAGCGTCGTAACCTTCGATCTCGATCTGGCCCATGCGGTCGACATCGAGTGAGCCAATGTGTTCCAGGCCGGCTTTCTGAGCACCGTCCAGAGCCTTGCTGACCTCATCGCTGCTCAGGCTCCAGTCGGGTACTTCGCCCTGGTTCTTCTGTTCGCGCAACACGCTGCCATCGCTCATGGACATATCGACATCCAGTCGTGATCCATCCTCTCCCCAGCCCTCGACTTCGAACTGGTCGCCGTCATCGACACCAAATTCATCGAAGTGAGTGAAGCCATAGTCCTGGGCACTTTTCAGCATGCGATCAATGTCCGCACGAGTAGCGCCGTCATCAGCCAGAGCGGTGGTCGCCATAGCGCCGGTCAGAGTCAGAGTGGCAAGGCCGAGAGTCAGAGTCTTTTTCATGTTGTCGCTTCCTGTCTTTGATGATGTTAATGCACCAATGTCCATACTTGTGCAGTGAGATTCATTGGCGAGTGGGTCCATCATGACAATAGCTGTCTGTCTGTAAGCTGACACAGGAATTCATTTTTTATTCATGTTGGTCTTGATCCACCCGGGCAAGACTCCTGGTGATATGTGCACGTATGCCATGCATGTTTTATGTTGCTTGAAGGCACGAAGCTATATAGGAAGAAAGGAAGAAAGGAAGAAAGGAAGAAAGGAAGAAAGGAAGAAAGGAAGAAAGGAAGATGGTATTCCATCGAAAAATATTCTCGTGATCGGTAGATAAATCAAAAAGGCCAGCCGCGATTGCGACTGGCCTTTTCTGTGGTGCATCAATAAAGGGTCAACGGGCGCGATCTTCCAGACGGAAGCGGGCGATACGGTTGATCTGCAGGACGGCTTCATCACGTTCCTGGTCGATACTGTTGTTCAAGCGCTCTTCGAAGGCAGCGAGAATGGCGTGTCGGTTGCCTCCTTTCACCGCCATGATGAAGGGAAAGCCGAACCGCGCCTTGTAGGCGTCGTTCAAGTGGGTAAAACGGGCCAGTTCGTCCGCTGTGCACTGGTCAAGCCCTGCACCTGCCTGCTCCCGGGTGGAGTCGTCTGTCAGCTCCCCGGCAGCTGCTGCCTTGCCGGCGAGGTCCGGGTGGGCGCGAATGACCTGCATCTGGCGTTCGATATCGGCATCTTCGAGTACCTTGCCCATATGTTCGGCGAGCATGCCGGGCTCATCATGAGCCTCGCTCAGGCCACGGTCGTAGGCTTCTTCAGCCACCCATGGGGAATGCTCGAAGACGTCTCCATAAGTGGCCACAAAGGTAGCCTTGTCCATCTGGCTGGGGCGATCAGTGAGCAGCAACTTGGCCATGCAACCTCCTGAGAATCTAGGTGTAGGTGTGGTCTTGTACGAAGTTATAGATGTTATATACGCAAGGTTGAGCGTTGTCCGAGGGATTGTACAGCAAAACTGTATACAAAAAATGTATTGAACTGTACTATCATTTGAAGCAATGATGTTCATCATTCGTATCTGGAGGAGAGGAGAATCCTATGGGCCGCTTGACAACGCATGTGCTGGATACCTCACGGGGCTGTCCGGGCCAAGGTATTCGCATTGAAATCTTTCGCATTGAAGGCGACCAGCGCATCCGCCTTGGCGAAGCCGTGACCAATGACGACGGCCGTTGCGACAACCCGGTTCTGGAAGGTGAAGCCTTTGTCAGCGGTGAATACGAACTGTTGTTCCACGCTGGTGACTATCTGCGTGCACAAGGTATCGAGGCCAGTGAACCGCGCTTCCTGGACCGTATTCCCCTGCGCTTCGGAGTAGCCGATGCCAGTGAGCATTATCACGTGCCACTTCTGGTCTCACCGTACAGCTATTCCACTTACCGTGGCAGCTGATCAGGGAAGTTCTCTGTAGGCTGTAATTATCATTATTAACAACAAGATAGCTGAGATATCACCATGTCATCGTATCTTCTTGATGTGATCAACTTCATGCTGCGTTGGCTGCATGTCATCGCCGCTATTGCCTGGATCGGCGAATCCATCTATTTCGTCATGCTGGACAATGGGCTGAAGACGCCCAAGGCCGAGAGCGACCGCAAGAAGGGCGTATTCGGGGAAATGTGGGCTGTGCATGGTGGCGGTTTCTACCACAACCAGAAATATGCCACTGCACCAGAGAAGTTGCCGGATGACCTGCATTGGTCTTTCTGGAAGTCCTATACCACCTGGCTGTCGGGCTTTGCCCTGTTCATCATCCTGTACATGGCCAATCCGGGCTTCTATCTGGTCAACCCCGGTAGTCCCTGGGAATGGGCAGCCAGCATGAGTGGCTGGCAGGCCAATGTCGTGGCCTTGCTGTTCCTGCTTGGTGGCTGGCTGGTCTATAACGAGATGTGCAAACGTGTCAGCCCCAATATGGAGCGGGATGGCCTGCTGAGTGTAGGTGTCGCCATCATGATGGTGGTGGTGTGTTATCTCAGCGTGCATATCTTCTCTGGTCGAGCGGCGTTCCTGCTTACCGGTGCGGTAATGGCCACGGCGATGTCCGCCAACGTGTTCTTCTGGATCATCCCTGGGCAGCGTCGCATGGTGAAGGCGCTCAAGGCCGGAGAGACGCCGAATCCGCTTGACGGCAAGCGCGGCAAGCAGCGCTCCGTGCATAACACCTATTTCACCCTGCCTGTCGTGTTGTTGATGATCAGCAACCACTACTCCTTCGCATACTCCAATGAGTGGGCATGGGTGATCATGGCGTTGATGATCTTTGCTGGTGCCTTGATTCGTCAGTACTTCGTGTTGATGCATTCTGGCCAGCACAAGCCTGCCTATCCGGCTGCTGGGGTGGCGTTGATTCTGCTGGCCTTTGCCATTGGGTCGCCGCTTCTGAAGAGCACTGCCAAACCTGCCCAGGCCTCGGCACCGGCTCAGGTTCAGGAAAGCACGGCAACGGATGCAGAGAGTGAAGCGGCGTCTCAGGATGGCTCGGGAGATGGCGACGGCGGTTCTGAACTGGCCAGCATCCACTCGGTTATCGAGGAGCGTTGCACGACGTGTCATTCAGCAACGCCGGACCATCCCAGCTTCAGCGCGGCGCCTGCGGGTATCGCTCTGGATACTGAAGCGGAGACCGAGCAGCAGAAAGCCATCATTCAGCAGGTTGTGGCCAGTGGTTACATGCCGCTGGGCAACCTGACCAAGATGACTGACGACGAGCGTGCGCTGATCGCAAACTGGAGCGAATAGGTTGCCTATTGTCCAAGCGCAGCATGCCAGGGCCTGCTTCCATAGGAAGTGGGCCCTGGCTCGTCCTGCACCCGGATAGTCGTATACAATAGGTCAATGGAAAGCCGTCAGGCCTATTGAGATGAGAACATCAGGAGTGCGTCAATGAATCAGCGCGTGAAGGCTTCCCCCGCCACGCCAGCTCCGCGTCAGGGCAAGAACGGTGATGGAGCTGAACGTCATGAAGCGATTCACCGTTCGATCAGTGATGCGATCATTGAACATCGTCTCAAGCCTGGAGCCCGGCTCCGGGAAGATGCCCTGGCCGAGGTCTTTGGGGTCAGCCGTACCGGGATTCGCAAGATCCTCCAGCGTTTGGCACTGGAGCAACTGGTCACGTTGACGCCGCGGCGCGGCGCTAGTGTCACGCGACCTACTGCGGAAGAGGCCAAGGATGTCTTTGATGCACGGCAGATGATCGAATGTGGACTGATGCCGGAAATTGCCCGCCGTATTACCAGCAGTGACATTGCCAAACTACGGGACATGGCCCAGCGTGAGCGCGAGGCGCTGCAGTCAGGTGAGCAGAGTTCCGCTATTCGCCTGTCCGCTGACTTCCACTCTTACCTGGCCGGCATCTCCGGCAACCGTACTCTGGCAGACTTCGTCGAGCGTCTATGCTCGCGTTCGTCGCTGATTCTTGCAGTCTATGGCAATACCGGCCATCTGGGGTGCGAGTCTCACGATCATCAGGATCTGATCAACTATCTGGCCGAAGGCAAGGGAGAGCGTGCTCAGGCATTCATGAGCCGGCATCTCAAGGCAATCGAAGCCTCGCTGTCGATCGTGGAAGAAGAGAACGAGGCGCCCGACCTGTTCGATATCTTCGCGAGTTAGGCGCCTGTCCCTGCTCAAAGGGAGATAGCCCAGTCTCCATGCCATCCATGGCGATCATGACAATCATGACAAAGACAAGCCCCGGCCTGGTAGCCGGGGCTTGAGCATGTGGCATGCTGACAGGAGAAGTTTCCTTGTCAGAACCTCTTCATTGGGCGGGAGCCGTGACTGCTTGGCTGCGCATCAAGGCCAGGTAGAGGATGCCTCCCAGGGCTGCGCCCATCATCCAGCCGAAGCCAGCCAGGCTTTCCATTGCAGGCACCACTACCGTCGAAAGCGAGAACATGGCTGCCAGACCGAAGGCAACCAGGCCGCGAATGTTCCAGCCGTTGGTATAGGTATAGGCATCCCCTTCACGTGCCGAAAACAGTGCCTGTACATCCAGTTTGCCACCCTTGATGAGGTAGTAGTCAACGACGATGATGCCGTAGAAAGGCGCGACAATGGCACCTACGGCGTTGACGAAACCGGGGACACCGATCTGGCTGATCACTGATACCCAAAGAGCACCGACCACCAGTGCGACACAGGCGGTAATCAGCCCGCCGGTACGAAAGCTGATGTGGCGCGGGAACAGGTTGGCCAGGTCGTAGGCCGGGGGAATGAAATTGGCGACCAGGTTGATCCCGACAGTAGCCGCGAAGAAGGTGACTGCGGCGAGCAGGGTCAAGGGCAGGGCGTCGACTCGCTCGACAATGTCGGTCGGATTGGTCAGCGCCTCCCCGAACAGCACCACGGTACCGGCGGTAATGATCAAGGCAATGAAGGAGAAGAACGCCACATTGAGTGGCAGGCCAAGGAGGTTGCCGAGTTTCATCTGACGTTCGGTTCTGACAAAGCGGGTGAAGTCACCAAAGTTGATCACCACCGCTGCGAAGTAGGCCACCATGGTACCGACGATGGCAGCAAAGGCTGCGATACCGCCCTGGCCTTCACCTTGAGCAGTGAATATTTCACTGACAGCAGGCAGCAACTGGTCGCCTGCTTCCCACCAGACAATGCCCATCAACACCACCATCACCACATAGACCAGGGGACCGGCCCAGTTGAGGAAGTGCTTGATGCGCTCGATGCCAGCCCAGAAGATTGCCATCTGGAACAGCCATACCAACAGGAAAGACAGCCAGGCTACCGGAGACAGTCCAAGCATTCCGCTACCGCCATCACTACCGATCAACGCCGTGATCATCAGGGTCACAGCAGTGGAGGCAAAGTAGGTCTGTACGCCATACCAGAAGATTCCCACGACGGCTCTCAGCAGTGCTGGCAGGTTGGAGCCTCGAACTCCCATGCTGGCACGTATCATCACCGGGAAGGGGATGCCGTAGCGCACACTGGGCGAGCCAGTGAGATTGACCAGGAACATGACGATCACACCCGCCAGGATAATGGCCGCCATCACGGCCCAGCCGTTGAGGTTGTAGCTGAGGAACAGGGAAGCCGCGAGGGTGTAGCCGAACAGGCTCTGGATATCGTTGGACCACACGTTGAAGATTTCGAAGGCCCCCCAGTTGCGCTTGCTGTGGGGCAGCGGTGCAAGGTCTTCGTTGTACAACGAAGGATCGGCACGCGATGTGTCGATGGTCAGATCATCTTGGGACATTGTCACCGTCCTTTTGTCATTATCGGCGGCACCCAGTGAACGCCTGGCAGGCGTTCACTGGGGGTGGTGGTGTCTGGGGCTGAATATCATTCAGCGAAGCGGCGGCAGGTCGGCCAGTACTGCATCAGCAGCCAGTAAGTCAGCCCGGCAGGAATCAGGCTGGCATACCAGGACACGGTTGGCATGCTGAAGGCTGCGAGCACCCCGACTGCAGTGGCGACCAGAGCGGCCAGGTTGATACCACGATAAGGGCCGTTCTCATCGTAGAGTTTTGCCAGATCCAGCGTGCGGCGGCGAATCAGGTAGTAGTCGACTATCAGTACCGCGAAGATCGGTCCAAGGAAGGAAGAGTAGGTCTGGACGAAGACCTGCAGGCCAGCCGCGGACTCATCCTTGACCAGCTCCCAGGGGAAGGTGGCGAAGGCCAGCAATCCGACGACGACACTGGCCTTGCGATAGCTCAGCTTGAAGGTATCCATCAGGACATAGGTAGGGGGTACCACGTTGTTGAGTACGTTGGTGGTGACCTGGGCAAAGGCAATGAACAGCAGAGTGGTCATCAGCAGAGGTGTGTTGTCCACCGCATTGGAGAACACCTTGATTGGATCGGCCACGCCGGTAGCTTCCGAGACCATGAAGCCAATCAGGCCCATGAACAGGGTGCAAGGCAGGATAGACATGGCGTAGATCGTGGTCAGCAGGCCCGGGCCTGTGCCTTTCTTGTGTTCACGAGCGTAGTCGCTGACATTGAGTATCATGGTCGAGTAGATACCCAGGAACAGCATGGTGGCACCCCAGAATGGCAGGCCCCAGGAGCCTTCCATGGTGATCAGGTTGGCCGACAGGGTGTCTCCGTAGCGCACGACAGTGCTGTAGAACATGTATACCAGTGAGGCGAGGATGAAGCCGCTACCGATGTTCTCCAGCCACTTGATGCCCTGAAAGCCGGTGACCGAGAGAGCAATCTGCAAGAACTGGAAGCCGATGAAGAACACGATCAGGTTGTCGTAACCAAACAGTGTCGCCGATACAAGGTTAAGGGCCCCGGCCCCGATCCAGCTCTGGAAGCCATACCAGACAATGGCAGGCACCGCACGGACCAGCCCCGGTAGACGAGTTCCCTGGAAGCCGAAGGCACTGCGCGCCTGCACCATGAAGGGGATGCCGTACTTGTAGCCAGCGGCACCATTCAGAGCCAGCGCAATCCCGATGACGAAGCAACCGATAGCGATGGCCAAGGTCGCCTGAATCAGATTGAGTGTGCCGACGACGCTGGAACCCATGGTGAAGGTGCCGATGGATACGCAGCCTCCGAACCAGGCCAGCAGGTAGGAGGTACGCCCCATGATGCGGGTTTTCTGGGGGGCCAGGGACTCATCGCCCACCCCCTTGGTACCTGTGGCCGCGGCGTTGGCCTCGGACGATGTTGATGTGCTTGTAGAGGTCATGTTGGGAGCCTCATGTTGTGGTTGTTATGTTGGTGTCCTGGGGAGGGAGTAGGCTCCATCCCCGGTGTTGTCTAGCTATTCCTGCGGTTGAGGTCGAGGTCGGACAAGTGGGCATAGTGGCCGGTAAAGGGCTTTGGACGCGGGAAAGCCAGGTCTCCGACCTTGGAGGTAGCAAGTTTCAGGCCAACCAGGGCCTCAGCCAGCTTCACCGCTGCAGTGACGCCTTCCACCACCGGGAGGCCGACTTCTCGACTGATGGTGTCGGTCAGGTTGGCCATGCCACCACAGCCCAGCACGATGGCGCCGATGCCGTCTTCATCCCGGGCTCGAATGCCTTCCTCGATGATCTTCTCAAGGGCGCGATCGCTGTCATCTTCCAGGTCCAGTACAGGAATTTCCGCTGCACGCACGCGGCGACAGTGATGGCGGAAGCCGTATTGGTCGAGCAGATGCTCGGCGATGATCACGGTACGTCCGAGTGTGGTGACCACCGAGAAACGCGTGCTGATCAATGTCGCCATATGGAAGGCGGCTTCGGCGATGCCAATGACGGGGGCTCGAGTGGCTTCACGGGCGGCCAGTAGCCCCGGGTCGCCGAAGCAGGCCAGGACATAAGCGTCTGGTTGATCCGTCTCCTGGTCCAGGCGCAGGATTTCATCCAGGACGCCGACTGCGCTGATGGCCTCGTCGAAATGGCCCTCAATGGATACCGGGCCGCTGATGGGCTGAGATGCGGTGATACGAGTGTCTGCAGCGGCGATGGTGACGCCCGCGTTGCGGATGGTCTCGGTCATGCCCGAGGTGGTATTGGGATTGATCAGGTGGATGCGCATAGGTAAAAAGTCTCGAGTACGGAATTTTTTATCTTTGTACACAAAATAGACCGG
This sequence comes from Halomonas binhaiensis, assembly GCF_008329985.2. Taxonomy (NCBI): domain Bacteria; kingdom Pseudomonadati; phylum Pseudomonadota; class Gammaproteobacteria; order Oceanospirillales; family Halomonadaceae; genus Halomonas; species Halomonas binhaiensis. The sequence goes on along the minus strand of NZ_CP038437.2, from coordinate 3,608,630 downwards.
CATCGAATACGGTTCAAGCATGCGAGAGAAAAATATCGCAAGGTTTTAAAAAGCGTTTAAAAACAGATAATTATTGATTTTATTTGACTGCTATTGAAATGGTTGTCAGGCGTGATCACTTTTATTGTTCATCTTTTCTTTCAACTCATGTGCTGCATTTTCTGTATTTTTGTATACAAAAATGATTGGAAAAATCAGTAACTACTCGTCATTACTGGATTTAATGTCGCTCAATGGCTTCTGAGCCATGAAAAGCGCTTGATGTCACGTTGGATACAGTCTATCTTTTCTTTGTATACATAAGCTGGCAGCTAAAAGCTCAGCGACACCAACAATATATCGGCATGCCGAAGAATCGCGTCCTGACAGGACGCGATGGCTTGACAGGAGATGATCATGAGCACGCTTTCCTCTTCTTCCTACCCGCGCGACTTGATCGGCTATGGGCGCACGCCACCGGAGGCCAACTGGCCGGGCAAGGCCAGGATTGCCGTCCAGTTCGTACTCAACTACGAAGAAGGTGGGGAGAACTGCGTGCTGCATGGAGATGCAGGTTCTGAGCAGTTTCTTTCCGAAATCATCGGGGCAGATGCCTACCCAGACCGTCACCTGAGCATGGAGTCCATCTATGAATACGGCTCGCGTGCGGGAGTCTGGCGCATCCTGCGTGAGTTCGAACGCCGTGGCCTGCCGCTGACCGTCTTTGGCGTGGCGATGGCTCTGGAGCGTCATCCGGAAGTGGCCCATGCCTTCAAGGAACTTGGCCATGAAATCGCCTGCCATGGGTACCGCTGGATTCACTATCAGCAGGTAGCTGAGTCAGTCGAACGCGAACACATGCGCAAGGCCATCGAAATCTTCGAAAACCTCTACGGCGAACGTCCGTTGGGCTGGTATACCGGACGCGACAGCCCCAACACCCGTCGTCTGGTGCTGGATGAAGGCAGCTTCCTTTATGACAGCGATTATTACGGAGATGACCTGCCGTTCTGGACGCGTGAGGCCGACAGTCAAGGCCAGGAGCGTTCCCATCTGGTCGTGCCTTACACCCTGGACACCAATGACATGCGCTTTGCTGCTCCGCAGGGCTTCAATACGGCAGATCACTTCTTTACCTATCTGCGTGATGCCTTCGATGTGCTTTATGCGGAAGGCGAAGATACGCCGAAGATGCTGTCCATTGGACTGCATTGCCGCCTGATCGGGCGTCCTGGCCGTTTCCGCGCCCTGCAGCGCTTCCTTGATCATATCGAAGCGCATGATCGTGTCTGGGTGACGCGTCGTGTGGATATCGCCCGGCACTGGGCCGAGCATCACCCGGCTCGCTGAGGCAGGTCACAGGTTGTGATGGAAGAACACCGCCAGCAGGATCTGCTGGCGGTGTCGGGAAGGTGCGCTGTCTCAAAAAAACTGTTTGTCTCTAGCAGTCAGCCAACCCAGTGGGTGGCCTGGGCCACGATCAGGAAAGCAAGTGAAATCAGGACCCAGACGCAGAACAGCGGGAAGAAGAATTTCACCCAACGTTGCCACGGTACACCGGCCAATGCCAGGGTCGCCATGAAGTAGCCTGAGGTGGGGTAAAGGATATTGCCGATGCCGTCACCGAGCTGATAGGCCAGTACTGCAGTCTGACGGGTGACGCCGATGAGATCGGACAGAGGAGCCATGATGGGCATGGTCACCAGGGCCTGGCCACTGCCGGAAGGTACGACGAAGTTGAAGGCAAGCTGGGAGAAATACATGCCAGCAGCAGACAGCAGTGTTGGCAGCTCGCCGACCAGGTTACCAAGCCCATGTACCATGGTGTCCATGATCTGGCCGTCTTCAAGCACGACGGCGACACCTCGGGCGATACCGGCGATCATGGCGCCAACCAGTACATCGCGAAAGCCCTGGTTGAAGCCTTCACAGATGTCTTCAGTGCCAAGTCCGGCAATCAGGCCGACGACAATGCCCATGATGATGAACAGGCCGGCCATTTCCATCATGAACCAGCCGTGGGCCAGTACGCCGTACACCAGCAGAGCCATGAAGGCGAATGTTGCGAGGCTGGCAAGCTTCTGGCGCGTTGTAGCGGTCAGCTCACCTTCATCGGCAGCGTGCAGGTAATGGTGGCGCTTCTCGAGTTCCTGGGGATCATCGTGCAGCAGGCTGGCTTCCGGGTTTCGGCTGACCCGGCGCGCATAACGCATCACGAAGAAGATGCCAGCAGCCAGAATGGCGACGAAAGCCAAGGCACGAAGCATGAAGCCGGAATACAGCGGCAGCCCCGAGAGCTGCTGTGCAAGACCGGTGTTGATGGGGTTGAGTACACCGGTAGTGAATCCTGCCGTCGTCGCACAAAGTGCTACGGCCGCCGCCGTGACGGAGTCAAAGCGCAGCGCGATCATCAGCGGCAATATGACAGGAACATAGACCAGCGCCAGTTCCTGGGTACCAATGATGGTGGCGACAAGAGCGAATACCGTCATCAGCACCGGTATCAGCAGCAGGCGTTGGTGGGTGAAACGACGACTGAGCTTGTCGACAGCGAGTTCGATGATACCTGTACGGCGCAACACCATGAACATGCCGCCGATCATGAACGTGAAGAACACCACCTCTCCGGCGCTCATCAGCCCATTGGGAATCGCCTTCATGAAGTCAGTGATTCCCACTGGCGTGCTATCGACGAACTGGAACGACTCAGCGTCGATGGTGATGCGGCCATTGGGACCAGGAACCCGCTCATACTGCCCAGCAGGCACGAAGTAGGTCGCAATCGATGCCAGGGCAATGAAGATGAACAGAATGACATAGATATGGGGTATGCGCAGCGAGCGTTTCTTGCTGGCTGTTGTACTGTTGGTCGGGGTCTGCATGGGGCCCTCGCATGTTATTGGACTTGATAGGGGCTCTTGTACAAGAGGAGATGCACGGCACCGACGAATGATCATGGCATCGAGAGGAGCAGGGGATCCTTCGATGACATTTTTACCATCTGTCGATTGTGTCGTTTCGCTATTGGATATTAAGATGGAAAATATTTCCACAGTGGCTGGGAATTTTTTTCCATGGACTGGTGCGATACCCACCGCTACCAGGCGAGGCTGGGCGGTAGTGGATGCGCTGCAACGGAGAATCTCTATGCTGGAACTTGTCGCTGGGCCATTGACCCAGGAAGCTTTCGCGCCTTTCGGGGACATCATCGATGCCCGTACTTCCGAGCACTTCCCGATCAATGCCGGTCGTACTCAGCGCCATCATGACCTGGCCCAGGTCGAAACGCTGGGGGAAAACGCCCGACCTTTGATCAGCATCTTTGTCAGCCAGCCGATCACGCTGCCGTTGGCATTGACCTTTCTCGAGCGCCATCCTCTAGGCAGTCAGGCTTTCATGCCTCTGCACGAGGAACGCTTCATTATCGTGGTGGCCCCACCTGGCGATCGTATAGATCCTGCAGAAGTACGTGCCTTTGTCACTGATGGTCGCCAAGGCGTCAATTATCGCGCAGGAACCTGGCATGCCATCCAGTCGGTACTCGAACGCGAAGGGGAGTTCCTGGTTGTCGATCGTGGTGGCGATGGCAACAACTGTGATGAGTATCCGTTGGACATTCGTGTCACCCTTGCCTGATCAGATATCCGTGCGACACATGTCAATAGCAAGAATATCAACGACATAAGCGCTCGCAATATCATCACCAACAAGACATATCCGAGAAAGACTATGAGCACAGCCAAACCGAATCGCACCTATTATGCTCCCCATGGCGGTCATCCCGACCAGAAGGTCATGACCACTGACCGTGCCATGTTCACCGAAGCCTTTGCGGTGATCCCGAAAGGGGTTTACCGAGATATCGTCACCAGCAGGCTGCCGCATTGGGACAATACCCGTTTGTGGGTGCTGTCGCGGCCGTTGTCTGGTTTTGCCGAGACTTTCTCCCAATACATCATGGAAGTCTCACCGGGCGGTGGCAGTGAACGTCCTGAAAGCGACCCGGGTGCTGAAGGTGTGCTGTTCGTGGTGGAAGGCGAAATGGCGCTGACCATTTCTGGCGAGAAGCACCGTATGGCGCCGGGCGGCTACGCATTCATTCCGCCAGGTAGTGATTGGCAGTTGCGCAATGAGTCAGATGCAGCGGTGCGCTTTCACTGGATTCGCAAGGCGTATGAAAAGGTCGATGGCATCGATGTACCGGAGGCTTTCGTGGTCAACGAGAATGACATCGCGCCTTCCGTGATGCCTGACTGCAATGAGGTCTGGGCAACCACTCGCTTCGTTGACCCGGAAGACATGCGTCACGACATGCATGTGACGATCGTCACTTTCCAGCCGGGCGGGGTGATTCCTTTCGATGAGACCCATGTCATGGAACATGGTCTCTACGTGCTGGAAGGCAAGGCGGTCTATCACCTCAACCAGCAGTGGGTCGAGGTCGAGGCCGGCGATTACATGTGGCTACGCGCCTTCTGCCCTCAGGCATGCTATGCCGGTGGCCCCGGCCCCTTCCGCTATCTGCTGTACAAGGACGTCAACCGTCATATGGCGCTTCCCTACAGCAAGCGCGGCTGACGCCCAGGCGGTATCTATCTCGGACACCCCTCAGGTATCGGATGCCTGGGGGGTGTTGTCGTTTCCATCATTGCCTTTTGGTTCCCGGTTGATGGCGGCAATGGCATCGCCGGTATGGCGAACATGGTCGGAAAGCAGCTGGCGCGCGCGTTCTCCATCGCGGGTCTTGAGGGCCTCGAGAATAGCGCGGTGTTCATCGGTGGACTCTGACCAGCGACCGATGCGGTCCAGGGCCAGATAACGTGCGCGCTCCAGGCGCCCCAGCAGACGGCGATGGGTTTCTTCCAGTACGGGATTCTTGGCTCCGGCTACCAGCAAACCGTGAATGCGCTGGTTGAGGGCGAAATAGGCGTCCCGATCACCCTTTTCCAGAAGTTTTTCCAACTGTTCCTGGAGGGTTTCCAATTGCTTGAGTTCAGTCTTGGTCATGCGTTCGGCCGCCAGGCTGACGGCCAGGCTCTCGATGCCAGCTTCAACCTCGAACAGATGCTCCAGCTCTTGTGGATCGATGAGGCTGACCATCGCATTACGGTTGCGCCTGGGGGTGACCAGGCCATCGCTGGCCAGCATGCTGAGGGCTTCACGCAAGGGGGTACGGGAGATGCCGAGCTGTTCACATAGCGCAGGTTCGACGATGCGGGCCCCGGGGGGCAATTCGCCGTGAACAATCATTTGCTGTAGCACCTGATAGGCTTCCTGGGCCAGGGAGGTGCTTTGGATACGGCGCCGATGAGAGGCTGCATCGACAGCAGAAGTCGCATTGCTATCCATTGTCATAGCGAAACCTTATAGGTGAGCTGGCGAGAGGCATGGCATGTATTCAGTATACTTTGTGTTTTTATGGGCCGGGAAGGCCGCCGGAATCCCGGTGGCGATGATCACTATGTTGCCATGGGACACGTTAGTGCGCTGCCTGCAGACTGGTGAGTGGCTCCAGTGTGAGTGAATGCTGTATTGGGTCAGGCTCTTTGCGCGGCCAGCGGCTGGCGGCCGACCAATGCGGAGAGCGCTTCTCCCAATCCCTGGCAATCCTTGGCTGGAGGAGGGGAGTAGCTGCCGCCGCGCGGGGTATGAGGTGCCAGGTCCACCATGGCCTGGGCCTGGTGCATGGCACAGGTAACACCGTCCAGAGCAGGAACCGGCAAGCGATGGCTGACGCTGCGGGCAAGCCCGGCCAGGGGCGCTCCAGCGAGAATCAGTACATCAGCACCATCGTCTTGTACTGCCCGCTCGGCCAGCGTCACGAGACGATCTCCCTGGTCTTGCTGGACACGGCCAATATGAGCCAAGGGGTCATCAAGTGCGCGGATGCTGGCCAGGCGCTCGGAAAAGCCGTAGCTGGCAATGGTTTCCCGGTACCAGGACTGGATGCGCTGAGAAATGGCGATGACCGAGAAGCGGCTGCCCTGCTGGCAAGCACAAACCAGTGCTGATTCGGTCATTCCCGCTACCGGGATGGGCAGCATCTCGCGCAATGCAGGTAAGCCTGGGTCGCCAAAGGCCGCAACGATGACGGCATCGTGCTGGTCGTGTTGCTCTGCGGCGATCTGCATGGCGGCATAGCCGCCGATCTGCGCTTCGGCCCGAGTCTCGATATAAGCCACGCCGAAAGGTGCCGTAGCCATGGTCAATATGCTGCCTGGGCGGGCACTGCGGCGTGCTTCGTCCTCGATCAGGCGGGTGACGTCATGGGAGATATTGGGGTTGATGACGAGTAGTTTCATAGCGTGCTCCAGTGTTTGATTTTTTTCTTAGTAGCCCAGAGCGCGCGGCAGCCAGGTGACGATGCTCGGGAAGGCGATGCAGGCAGCCAGGACGGCGTACTGAAACAAGATGAAGGGCCAGGCGCTCTTCATCAGTTCGTTGAGGCTGATCTTGGAAATGCCGCACATCACGAACAGCAGAACGCCCACGGGTGGCGTCATCATGCCGACCACCAGGTTCATCACGAACAGGAAGCCGAACAGCAGGGGATCGATGCCATAGGCCAGGGCAATGGGAGCCAGCAAAGGAACGAGCATGATGTAGGCAGCGTTCGACTCGATGAACATGCCGACCCCGATCAGCAGCGCCATGACCAGCAGCAGGAATACCAGCGGATCGGAAGTGACATTCTGCAGCCAGCTTGTCAGTTGCATCGGAATCAGGTCGATGGTGAAGGCAAAGGTCATCGTCGAAGCGAAGGCAATCAATGCGCCAACCATGGCCGCGGTGACAGCGGCATTGAACATTGCCTTGGGCAGGTCAGACAGGCGTAGCTGGCGGGTGACGAAAAAGCCGATTAATAGTGCATAGATAACCGCGATGGCAGCGCCTTCAGTGGGAGTGAAGGCGCCCACGACGATGCCCCCAACCACCACGATAGGCATCAGCAGGATCGGAAGGGCACGCCAGGTCTGGATCAGCACATGTCGCAGTCCAATGGACCCTCCGGCCAGAGGGTAGCGGCGGCGCATGGCGATGAAGCTTGCCAGGCCCATGAAGCCTAGTGCGAGGATGATCCCAGGTATTACTCCGGCCATGAACAGGCCTCCCACCGATACACTGGAGCCTGCCATCAGGGCATACACGATCATGGCATTGCTGGGGGGAATGATGGCGCCCAGGTTAGCCGCAGATGCCACTACGGCACTGCTGTAGCCGGTATCGTATTGCTGGCGCATGGAGGGTACCAGGGAACTGCCCAAGGCACTGGCGCTGGCGACGGCTGCCCCGCTGACTGCCGCGAGTACCATGCCTGCAACAATAGCCACATGGGCCAGGCCTCCATGCACTCGCCCGATCAAGGAGTTGGCGAAATCCACCAGGCGTTGCAGGATGCCTGCGGCAACCATCAATTCCCCGGCCAGCATGAACAGGGGAATGGCCATCAACGGAAAGCTATTGACTGAGTGCATCATGCGTTGGGGAAGCACGGAAAAGTCCATGCCGCCCACATAGAGTCCGACGAGAGAAGCCAGGCCGAGAGCAAAGGCCAGCGGCATGCGCAGCAAAGCGAAGCCGAGGAAGGTGAAGACGATAGCTGGTGTCATCAGTTGGAGCCTCCATGCTGGCGGGAGGGCGGGGCTGACAGTGGCTCGCTGGGCAGCGGTTCGAGATGGAAGGCCTGAGCAATCAAGTGCAGGCAGCTGTGGCCGGCACATACCAGCACGGCAATGTAGAACACGGCAGCGGTGACCGGCAGGGTCGGCATCAATTCCTGCCACTTGTCTGCAACGGCGCCAAGGCTGATCCAGAACAGGGCAGCCATGAAAACGGCACAGATGAGTGCCATTACACGTGCCAATGCCTGTTGAATGGCGCTGGGCAGGGCGCTCACCAGTGCATCGATACCGACATGGATACCGATCTTGATGCCATGGGGTATCGCCAGAAAGATGGCCCATACGAAGAACAGCCGGGAGAGCTCATCGGCGGAATCGATGGAGGTGCCGAAAAGATAACGGGCACACACCTGCAGGGATACCAGTACTGTCATGACCGCCATCGATACCAGAATGGCGTAATAGGAAGTGCGATCAAGCAGGGCCAGGAAATGCAGATAATGACGTGCCACAGGACTGGAAGCGTGTGCTTCCAGCCGGTGCCAGGCGGGCGTCATGACTGCAGCTCCTCGAGCACTCGGTCGATCAGTTCGGCGCCAATCTTGTCGCGCAGTTCATCCACTACGCCCTGGCTTGCTTCACGCAATGCTGTGCGAGTTTCGGGGCTGAGAGGGGTGAATTGCATGCCACGTTCGATCAGTGCTTCACGCGCTGCTTCATCTTCCTCGGCAGCGGTGGTGCGTTGCCAGGCTACCGCTTTGGCCATGGCGTCACGTACGGCTTGCTGTTGTTCATCACCTAGTGCGTTGAACTTGTCGCGATTGGCGACCACCACGATGTAGTCATAGAAATGTCCTGTGTCCGACAGGTATTTCTGTACCTCATCGAGCCGTTTGGTGCTGATGATGCTGTAGGGGTTCTCCTGGCCATCGAGAACGTTCTGCTGCAGTGCCCCATAAACTTCGTTGATATCCATGGAGACAGGGTTGGCACCAATGGCACGGAAGGTATCGAGGTGGGTCTGGTTGGGCTGCAGGCGGATCTTGAGATCCTGGAAGTCGTCGATGGATTCTATGGGCCGCACATTGTTGGTCACGTGGCGAAAGCCCAGCTCCATGTAGCCCAGAGCAATAAAACCTTTCTCGGCGAGCTTTGCATCGATCAGGTCACCCACCTCGCCATCGATCAAGGCAAAGGCATCCTCGCGGCTGTCGATCGCGAATGGCAGGCCCAGGGCTTCAAGTTCGGGAACGGTGCGTGACAGATAGGAAATGCCGATCCAGGTGCCCATGATGGCGCCGGAGCTGACCTGGTCGACGTTCTCGCCGGCTCCTCCTAGCTGCATGTCAGGAAACAGCTGAGCCTGCAGCTCTCCGTCGGTACGTTCTGCCAGTTCTTCCTTGAACATCTCCATGGCACGGCTGCTGGAATGGTCAGCGGTGAAGTTGCCACCAAAGCGCAGGGTTTCGGCTCCTGCCAGGAAAGGGGCACTTAGCCCCAGGGCCATCAGCAGGGCGGAACCATAGCGAGGAATACGTCTTGTTGTCATGGGGATGTCCTTTGCTGCGGTGTTGTTGATCTTGTTGGTAGCGGCAGCTGCGGTGATTCACAGCACCGTTGCAAGAACACCATAGGTCAGAACATGACGGAACACAAAATACTGAATACTATTTTTTTATTTCTACATATAAAACATTTGCTTATGTATTTTTTAAAAATACGATGGATAGATATCATAGTGTTCTAATGTTTGTTATCTATTTGATTTTTAAATTGTATTCATGGTTGTGACCGAAAAGCGGGTGATCAAGAGAGATTGCCAAGTGGGTTGCAAAATTCAGAACTTGTGCAAGGCTAGATATCCAGTATTTAGTATTCGGTATACCAAATTCTGGTGCGATAACGACAACAAGCACAGAGGCCAAGTTCATGCAGCGCACGCTTATCGGGATGTTGACCCCTTCTTCCAACACCGTCCTTGAACCCTGTACATCGGCCTTGCTGAGCGACTTGACGCCTTCTGTCACGGCCCATTTCCAGCGTTTCAGGGTCAAGGAAATCTCATTGGCTGAGGCTGCGCTGGCCCAGTTCGACCCGGCTCCGCAACTGGAAGCTGCAAGCCTGCTCAGTGATGCGTGCATGGACGTCATCGCCTGGAATGGTACGTCGGCCGCTTGGCTGGGCTTTGATAGCGACCGTAGGCTTTGTTCTGCCATTACGGAAACCACCGGCATACCGGCGACAAGCTGTGTGTTGGCGTTGAACGAGATTCTGCAACGTACCGCAGTGAGTCGGTTGGGGCTGGTAACGCCTTATCTGGATGATATCCAGGCCAGGATCATTGCCAATTATCGTGATGAGGGGATCGAGGTGGTCGCCGAGCGCCATCTGAATGACCGTGGCAAGGCCCGGCCTCAGGCCATCACGATCCTCTGTACCAACCTGCGCGGGGCTGGAATCGTCGCGGCACTGGAGCAGGAAATCGGTATTCCCATCTACGACTCGGTCAGTGTCACGGTGTGGAAGACGCTGGTCATGACCGATGTCGATCCTGCGCGGATACAGGGGTGGGGCGAGTTGTTCCAGGACCCGCGCCTGGCCTCATGACGCTATCCCGGTACGCATTTTCCACACGTATTTCTTACAACGTATGTTCCATGACGTATGTCCCATAACGTATGTTCCATAACAACGAGGTACACCATGCCAACAATGATAAACAAGGGTGCCGTTGCAGGAATCTCGCTGGCGACAGGGCTGGTTTTGAGCGGTGCGGTCCAGGCTGAGACGACATTGCGAGTGGTCGGTAATTTTTCTGGTAATACGCTGCATGTCGAAGGGGTGGAGCGCCCCTTTTTCGAGGAGCTTGCTGCTCGTGATGACCTGGCTGTGGTGTACAACCCGATGGATGCCATTGGTGTTGAAGCTGCGGATGCATTGCGCCTGATTCGTTCGGGTGCCTTTGATGTGATGTCGGTACAGATTGGCATGGCATCGCGTGATGAGCCTTTCTTCGAAGGCATCGACCTGGCGGGTGTGGCACCGGATCTGGATGCCCAGCGTGAAGCAGTGAATGCGATACGCGAGAAATTCGATGAACGCTTGCAGCAGCGCTTCAATACCAAGCTGATGACCTTGTGGCCATTTGGCCCACAAATGATGTTCTGCAATGGCGATATCGAAGGCGTCGACGATCTTTCCGGCAAGAAAGTTCGTGTATTTACTCCTTCCATGTCACGGCTGGTGGAAGGGTTGGGGGCCATCCCTGTGACCCTGCAATTCAGCGAGGTCTATCTGGCCCTGCAACGAGGCGTCGCCGATTGCGGTGTTACCGCACCATCTGCTGGCAGCAATGGTAAATGGCCTGAGGTCACCGATCATTTCGTACCACTGCCGCTGTCTTATTCGGTCCAGGGGCACTTCATGAACCTGGATACCTGGAAACGTTTCGATGAAGAACAGCAGAAGCAGCTGACGGAAGCGTTTGCGCGTCTGGAAGAGCAGATGTGGGACCTGGCCTATAACGTCAACGACGATGCCATTGCCTGTAATACGGGGCAGGACAGCTGTGCTGATCATCAGCGTTATGACATGACGCTGGTCGACATTGATCCTGAGTCACGCCAGCGAGTCGAGGAGCTCACCAAGGACGTGGTATTGCCGGTCTGGGCAGAGACCTGTGCCAAGCAATATCCGGAATGTGCTGCTGTATGGAACGAGACGGTGGGTAATGCCACCAACCTGACCATTCAGTAAATTCAGGCCCCCTCGTGGCATCTTGGCTGCGGGGGGCTAGGGGGCACTATGGCGTCGCAAAATCCCTTTTCCCCGGTACAGCGGTTGGCGCGTGGCGCTGCCATTGCCGCTGGTTATGCCGTCCTTGGTCTGTCGCTGCTGATCACCTTCGAAGTGGTGGCGCGCAAGATATTTTCCTTTTCCCTGCAAGGTGCTGATGAGATCGGCGGCTATGTGCTGGCTGTGGGTGTGTCGTTCAGTTTTGCCTATGCCTTGCTGCAGCGCGCCCATACCCGCGTGGATGTTGTGCTGACGCGTTTACCGGCCTGGTTGCAGGGCCCGCTCAATGCCCTGGCCATGGTGTTGCTGGCAGTGTTTTCCCTGTTCATGTTGTGGCGGGCCATTGCGACACTGCAAGAAACGCTTGAGTTCGGCAGCCTGGCGAGTACGCCGTTACAGACACCGCTATGGATTCCCCAAGGCTTGTGGGTTTTCGGGCTGGGTGTGTTTGCAGCCCTGGCTACGCTGCTGGCCGCAAGAGCCGTGCTGCTGCTGGGACGGATAGCGCGGCTCAATGCTGAGTTCGGTCCGCGTTCTGCCCAGGACGAACTGGACGACGCTCAACAGGATTACGTTCACCACGACAGCGGGACCGTGGCACCCAGGAGTCAGCAAACATGATGGGGGCATTCGAAGTGCTGGTTGGCTTTGCTGTCATGCTTGGCATGATGGCTCTTGGTGTGCATGTGGCAGTGGCGATATTCAGCGTCGCTCTGATTGGCACGTTGGCTTACCTGGGCATGCCATTGTTGTATTCCTTTGGCGATACCTTGTGGGGAACGCTCAATGATTTCATTCTGACCGCAATTCCGCTGTTCATCCTGCTCGGGGAATTGCTCCTGCGCAGCGGGATCACTGATCGCATGTATCAAGCCTTGGCGGTATGGCTGAATCGCCTACCGGGCGGGCTGTTGCATACCAACATCGGTGCATCCTCGGTATTTGCCGCCATGTCTGGTTCATCGGTGGCGACGGCTGCCACGATAGGTACCGTGGCATTGCCGGCTTTCTCCGAGCGGGGCTATAGCGAGCGCCTGGCACTCGGTACCCTGGCCGCCGGTGCGACGCTGGGCATTCTGATTCCTCCCAGCATCAACATGATCATCTACGGGGCGATTACCAATACTTCCATTGGCAAGCTGTTCATTGCCGGCATTCTCCCTGGGCTGGCGCTGGCGGCGGCTTTCATGCTGGTGATCATGGCGATCAGTGTACTGCGTCCGCAAGTGGCCGGGGCCACTGAGCCCCGAGTACCTCTGCGAGTGCGTCTTGCTGCGTTGGTGGACCTGCTTCCTCCTGCCGCTGTCTTCGCTATTGTCATGGGCAGTATCTATAGCGGGTGGGCGACACCTACCGAAGCTGCTGCTCTGGGGGTTGTGGCTGCGCTGGTGCTGGCGGCGATCAACCGCAAGCTGAGCTGGTCGATGCTGCATGAATGCTTTCTGTCCATGGCTCGCACCACCGCCATGATCATGCTGATCATCGTCGCGGCATTCTTCCTCAACTACATCGTCGGCATTCTCGGTATTCCGCATGCCTTGACCCAATGGGTGGCTGGTCTAGGGCTCTCTCCTCTGGGGCTCATTCTTGCACTGGTGATCTTCTACCTGGTGCTGGGCTGCTTTCTCGAGACGCTGTCGATGATGATCGCCACGGTGCCCATCGTGGTGCCGATGGTGGTGCAGTTCGGCTTCGATCCTGTGTGGTTCGGTATCTTCCTGGTGATCATGATGGAGATTTCACTGATCACGCCTCCCATCGGCATGAACCTCTATGTGGTACAGGGTGTGCGAGGGCGAGGACCGATCTCCGATGTGATGCTCGGCAGCCTGCCGTTTCTCGCCGTCATGTTGCTGTTCGTCGGGCTGATCATCCTGTGGCCGGAGCTGGTGCTGTGGATGCCTGAGGCCATGGGCTGAAGCCGTGGAAGCAAGTGATGATCATGAATGATGGGTTCGACAATATAACAACGAGGTAATACGGCAATGCACAAGTTCGATACGCTGATCAGGAATGGCTTGATCATTACCGCAGCAGACCGCTACAGCGCGGATATCGGTATCCGCGATGGTCGTATCGTGGCATTAGGGCAGGAGCTCGGGGAGGCAGAGGAAGTCATTGATGCAGAAGGGCTATGGGTGATGCCTGGAGGCATTGATGCACATTGCCATCTTGACCAGCCGTTGGGTGACGGTGCAGTGATGGCTGACGACTTCGATAGCGGGACGCGGTCGGCGGCGTGCGGCGGAACTACCACGGTGATTCCCTTTGCCGCCCAGTTCAAGGGGCAGAGCCTGAGAACTGCGGTGGAGGATTACCATCGGCGTAGTGAGGGCAAGGCCTGGATCGACTATGCCTTCCACATGATCGTGACCGATCCCAGCGAAAAAGTGCTCAAGCAAGAGCTGCCCGCATTGATCGAAGAAGGCTATAGCTCGTTCAAGATCTATCTGACCTACGATGACCTCAAGCTCAATGACCGCGAAGTGCTCAACGTCCTGGCCATGGCCCGCCGCGAGGGGGGGATGGTAATGGTGCATGCGGAAAACGCCGATTGCATTGCCTACCTTACCGAGTTGCTGGAGGAGCAGGGCAAGACAGCGCCACGCTTCCATGCGGAAGCCCACTCCTCCATTGCCGAACGGGAGGCAACACATCGGGCCATTTCGCTGGCCGAACTGATCGATGTTCCACTGCTGATCGTGCACGTTTCCGGTCCTGAAGCCATTGAGCAGATACGCTGGGCCCAGGGGCGCGGGCTGCGGGTCTATGGCGAGACCTGCCCGCAATACCTGATGCTGACGGCTGATGACCTGGATCAGCAGGGGTTCGAAGGTGCCAAGTGTGTCTGCAGTCCACCGCCGCGTGATCCGGCTGCTCAACAAGCGGTATGGCAGGCGTTGGAGAATGGGGTGTTTCAGGTGTTCTCATCGGACCATGCACCATTCCGCTATGACGATCCCAAGGGCAAGAAGCTGCATGGTGATGAGGCCAGTTTTACCCACATCCCGAATGGCATTCCGGGACTGGAAACACGTCTGACGATCTTGTTTTCCGAAGGGGTGATCAAGCAGCGTATCGACGCAACACGCTTCGTTGCGTTGACGGCGACCAACCCTGCTAAGATCTATGGTCTTTATCCACGCAAGGGCACCATTGCCATCGGCAGTGATGCGGACCTCACGCTATGGGATCCTCAGGCCCGAACCACGGTGACAAACAGCGAACTGCATCATGCCGTGGATTACACGCCTTATGAGGGACTCGAGCTCATGGGCAAGCCGATGATGACCTTGTGCCGCGGCCTGGTAGTTTCCCGTGACGGGGAGCTTACCGGTGAGGTGGGATATGGACGTTTCCTCAAATGTGACAGGCCACAACCTGCGCGTCCGCGAGGTATGGCCAAGGGGTTCTGATCACGATCCATGCAGGCATCATCCATCGTGTGAGTAGCGTCTACTTGCTGCGCACAGAGGCAAGGTGCGGATTCCTGTTTCCAACGATATTTCCCTGACCGCCTGACGTTACCCATTTCACTTAGCTTCTTCCTTCCTCCATCTTCCTGCCAGCCACGCTTGCGTGGCTGGCATTTCTTGATGCGCTGCAAGATATAATTCTGTTTTAAAAACAATGTATTAAATGCAGTTCGAATTTTTTTTCGGCGTTTTCGGAAATTTTTTTCAAAAAAGTTCTGGATAAGCTTTTGCGGGCCTGCTAAAAATATTGGAAAAGATTTTCATAAAATTAATGTGATGATCATTATCACGCTAAAAATGTATACAATCATATAAATCCATAGGAGACGCATCATGGCTCGCATGACCGCTGCCGACGCTGCCGTTCACGTGTTGCGCAAGGAAGGTATCGACGTTGCCTTCGGCTTGCCCGGCGCTGCCATCAACCCCTTCTACGCTGCCATGCGCCGCGTAGGCGGCGTCGATCACGTACTGGCGCGCCATGTGGAAGGCGCCTCTCACATGGCCGAGGGATATACCCGTACCAAGCCGGGCAACATTGGCGTGTGTATCGGCACCTCTGGACCTGCCGGCACTGACATGATCACTGGTCTGTATTCGGCCTCGGCGGACTCCATTCCGATTCTGTGCATCACGGGTCAGGCGCCGACCAACAAGCTGCACAAGGAAGATTTTCAGGCGGTGGATATCAAGGCCATTGCCGGTCCTGTGACCAAGTGGGCGATTACCGTGCTGGAGGCAGCCCAGGTACCGCGTGCTTTCCAGCAGGCTTTCCATCTGATGCGTTCCGGTCGCCCAGGCCCGGTGCTGATCGACCTGCCGATTGATGTGCAGATGACGGAAATCGAGTTCGATCCGGACACCTATGAGCCGCTGCCGGTGTACAAGCCTGCTGCGACCCGTGTTCAGATCGAGAAGGCCTTGGCCATGCTCAACGAGTCCGAGCGACCGTTGCTGGTCGCCGGTGGCGGCATCATCAATGCTGATGCTGCGGCCGAGCTGCAGGAATTCGCTGAGCTGACTGGTGTGCCGGTCATTCCGACCCTGATGGGGTGGGGGACTGTGCCGGACGATCACCCGCTGATGGCAGGCATGGTGGGCTTGCAGACATCACACCGTTACGGCAACGCCACCATGCTGGAGTCCGATTTTGTGCTCGGCATCGGCAACCGCTGGGCCAATCGTCACACGGGCAACCTGGAAACCTACACCGAAGGCCGTACCTTCGTGCATGTGGATATCGAGCCGACCCAGATCGGGCGCATCTTTGGCCCGGATTACGGCATCGTTTCCGACGCCAAGGCAGCGCTTGAGCTGTTCATCGAAGTGGCCAAGGAGTGGAAGGCTGCCGGTCGTCTGAAGGATCGTAGTGCCTGGGCGGAATCCTGCCAGGAACGCAAGCGCACCATGCTGCGCAAGACGCACTTCGATGACGTGCCGGTCAAGCCGCAGCGGGTTTACGAAGAGATGAACAAGGTCTTCGGTCGTGACACTCGCTACGTCAGCACCATCGGTCTGTCGCAGATTGCCGGTGCCCAGTTCCTGCATGTCTACGGAGCGCGTCACTGGATCAACTGTGGCCAGGCCGGACCCTTGGGATGGACCATTCCCGCGGCGCTGGGTGTGTGTCGTGCCGATCCCGATGCCAACGTCGTGGCATTGTCCGGTGACTATGACTTCCAGTTCATGATCGAAGAACTGGCAGTGGGGGCTCAATTCAAGCTGCCCTATATCCATGTGCTGGTGAATAACGCCTACCTTGGCCTGATTCGCCAGGCCCAGCGTGGCTTCGACATGGATTACTGCGTGCAGTTGTCGTTCGAGAACATCAACTGCGAAGAGATCAATGGCTATGGCGTCGACCATGTGTCAGTGGTCGAAGGTCTGGGCTGCAAGGCACTGCGCGTCACCAAGCCCGATGACATCGCACCGGCCCTGCGCAAGGCCCAGGAACTGGCCCAAGAGCATCGCGTACCAGTCGTTGTCGAGGTGATCCTCGAGCGCGTGACCAACATCGCCATGGGGACTGACCTGGGCGGCATCAACGAATTCGAAGCGCTGGCCGAGAATCTTGAGGACGCGCCCAGCTCCATCGCGGCACTGACCTGATCGCCACTGTCGTCAGTAAGTGCACTGTCGTCATAAGCACACTTTAGCCATTTGGCAAACGGGGGCATTACCTGATCCAGTTGATGCCTCTATCAAGGAAACGCTGAATAAATCGACGAGCATGCTCAAGCACAAGGCGTCCGGAGCGCAACAACCGGAGCCTATGCGGTATAGGTGAGGATTGTGAGCACCGCGCAACGCAGTGATTGAGTAGCACAGACATTTATGCAGTGTTTCCCAAAAACAGGGGAGAAACAAAATGCCAAAGTTTGCTGCCAACCTCAGCATGCTGTTTACCGAGGTCGATTTCCTCGACCGCTTTGAAGCCGCCGCAAAGGCCGGTTTCAAAGGGGTGGAGTACCTTTTTCCATATGACTACCCGGCTGCCGAGATCAAGGCACGCCTGGACCAGTTTGGCCTGGCCCAGGTGTTGCACAACCTGCCGGCTGGCGACTGGGGCGCGGGTGAGCGAGGTATCGCTTGTCATCCGGATCGCATCGAAGAGTTCCGCGCTGGTGTCGATACCGCCATCGAATATGCCACTGCGCTAGGCTGCAAGCAGGTCAACTGTCTCGCCGGTATCGTACCGCAGGGCGTCAGCCAGGCAGATGCCCGTCGCACACTGGTCGAGAACCTGCGCTACGCCGCCGAGCGCTTGAAGCAAGCCGGCATCCTGTTGATCGCCGAACCGATCAACACGCGTGACATTCCAGGTTTCTTCCTCAACCGTACTGAACAGGCGCTGGAAATCTTCGACGAGGTCGCTAGCGACAACCTCAAGCTGCAGTATGACATCTACCACATGCAGATCATGGAAGGGGACCTGGCGCCAACCATCGAGAAGCATCTCGCACGCATCGCGCATGTTCAGCTGGCTGACAACCCAGGCCGTCACGAGCCAGGAACCGGGGAGATCAACTACCCCTTCCTGTTCGATCACCTCGATCGCCTCGGCTACCAGGGCTGGATTGGTTGTGAATACAAGCCAGCCACGACAACGGAAGCGGGTCTTGGTTGGGCAGAAAGCCGTCTCTAAGGCGACTGCCTTCAAGGCACCGAGAGTGTTGTTGTCACGAATTCATTTGTCAGGAGAATCATTATGAGCAAGATCGGTTTTATTGGTCTGGGCATCATGGGCCGTCCCATGGCAGGTCACCTGCTTGATGCAGGCCACGAGCTGACGACAGTCAAGCGTGGCGCCCTTGATGCTACCCTGGCCTCCAAGGGGGTGCGCGAGCTCGAGAACCCCAAGGCCGTGGCTGAAGCTTCCGATATCGTCATCACCATCGTGCCCGATACCCCGGATGTAGAAGAAGTCCTGTTCGGTGAAGGTGGTGTCGTCGAAGGGCTCAAGCCCGGCACTCTGGTGATCGACATGAGTTCCATCGCCCCGATCGCTACCCAGAAGTTTGCCGAACGCATTCATGCCGCCGGCGGTGAATACGTCGACGCACCGGTATCCGGTGGTGAAGGTGGTGCCATCAATGCGGCCTTGACCATCATGGTCGGGGCGACTCCGGAAGGTTTCGAGCGTGCCAAGCCGGTACTGGAAGTGATGGGCAAGACCATCACTCATATTGGTGGTCATGGCGCTGGCCAGACCTGCAAAGTGGCCAACCAGATCGTGGTCGCCCTGACCATCGAAGCGGTTGCAGAAGGCCTGCTGTTCGCTTCAAAGGCTGGTGCTGATGTCGCCAAGGTACGTGAGTCTCTGCTCGGTGGCCTGGCTCAGTCGAAAATCCTCGATGTGCATGGCGAGCGCATGATCAAGCGTACTTTTGATCCTGGGTTCCGTATTCGCCTGCACCAGAAAGACCTGAACCTGGCTCTGGAAGGAGCCCGCAGCCTGAATCTGGCACTGCCGGGCACCGCCAACGCACAGCAGCTGTTCCAGGCTTGTGCGGCCCAGGGCGGAGGCGACTGGGACCATGCAGGTATCCTGCGTGCCCTGGAAAGCCTGGCCAGCCATGAGGTTGGCCAGAAGTAAGGAAACGTGGATTGACTCAGCGTTTCCAATAACGAGAGTCAGCCGTCGGTCATGGTGCGTATGGTCGACGGCGGACGGGGGAGGTGACTGCTCCCTGAAAGGCAGGCGTCGGGTCGTCGTCTGTCAGGATCGCTGTGCGATCCTTGCTCGCTGGCTGGCTTCCCCCTGTTCCTGCCTGTCGGCGAGCTTTTTTTATTTCCGCGTCGTATGAAATGAAGCATCGTTTGACTCCAGAAATCGCTTTAAGCGCTATGCTTTATATTGCCTAGCGTGCTTCGTTTCTTATTTTGATAACTGATTTGTAGTTAAATTACAGATGCATGATGCTTGAATGATGTGGTGTCGTATGGTCGTCATACTCATCATGTACGCTAAATGTTAATCTGGTTGACTGAAAATCATGACAGATAAGTTTAAAAACAATTAGTTAAAGTTAAGCGTCTGTCTCTTGCGAAGTACTCCAGCAACTTTTCCTGGAGTCGCATTGATCACATTTTTGTAGTAAAATTACAGGAAACGCTGCCATATCGTGGCGGCACCTGCTTGCGTCATATTCGACATCTATCGAGGACAGCATGAGCCAACTTCCGCATCTCCCCGTTCGCCGTACCAAGATCGTTGCCACCCTCGGGCCCGCCAGTGATCGTGAAGGAGTCCTCGAGGAGATGCTCAAGGCTGGTGTCGATGTCGTGCGTCTCAACTTTTCTCACGGTAGTGCAGACGACCATCGGCGCCGTTTGAGTGAAGTACGCAGGATTGCGGAACAACTGGGACGCAGCGTTGCTGCACTGGGAGATCTGCAGGGCCCCAAGATCCGTATCGCGCGTTTTCAAGAAGGGGCCGTACATCTGAATGAAGGAGCTTCCTTCGTCATCGATATTGCCCTGGATAGCCAGGCCGGTGATACCTCTCGAGTGGGCTGCGACTACAAGGAACTCGCCGATGACGTGACGGCTGGTGATCGTCTGTTGCTGGATGACGGCCGTGTCGTACTGGATGTAGAGCGTGTTGCAGGAAGCGAGATTCATACCCGTGTCGTGGTTGGCGGCAAGCTGTCCAACAACAAGGGCATCAACAAGCAGGGCGGCGGCCTTTCTGCCCCTGCATTGACGGACAAGGACAAGGAAGATCTCAAGACGGCCATCGATATCGGGGTCGACTACCTGGCGGTATCTTTCCCACGTTCTGCAGAAGACATGCGTGAAGCTCGCCGACTGCTTGGAGAAAGTGGCAAGGAAATTGGCCTGGTCGCCAAGCTGGAGCGTGCCGAGGCGGTTGCCAACGACGAGACACTGGATGGCATCATTGAAGCTTCCGAAGCGGTGATGGTGGCCCGTGGTGATCTGGGCGTGGAAATCGGTGATGAGAAGCTGATCGGTACCCAGAAGCGCATCATCAAGCATGCTCGCCAGCATAACCGCGCTGTGATCACCGCGACTCAAATGATGGAGTCGATGATCGAATCACCGCTGCCGACGCGTGCGGAAGTCTTTGATGTGGCCAATGCCGTGCTTGATGCCACGGATGCGGTCATGCTGTCTGCCGAGACCGCTGCGGGTGACTTCCCGGTCGAGACCGTGCAAGCGATGCACCGTGTATGTCTCGGCGCCGAGCGCGAGCGTGTGGCCCAAGAGTCTGGACATCGCATTCATGAAGGTTTCTCGCGAATTGACGAGACCATCGCCTTGTCGGCCATGTATGCCGCCAATCACCTGTCTGGTGTCGCGGCAATTGCTTGCATGACATCCACGGGATATACGCCACTCATTGCTTCCCGGATTCGTTCAGGTCTGCCTATCGTTGGCCTGGCTCACAACCCTGTGGCCCAACGTCGCATGGCCTTGTATCGGGG
This sequence comes from Halomonas binhaiensis, assembly GCF_008329985.2. Classification (NCBI taxonomy): domain Bacteria; kingdom Pseudomonadati; phylum Pseudomonadota; class Gammaproteobacteria; order Oceanospirillales; family Halomonadaceae; genus Halomonas; species Halomonas binhaiensis. Next base: position 3,587,810 of record NZ_CP038437.2, on the reverse strand, counting down.
GGTGATCTCGTTACCCTTCGATACCAGCGAGATGAGTGCAACCGAGCTCAATGACCGTGCCGTGGAACGCCTGGTTGCTCATGGGGTGGCCCGCCAGGGAGATCACGTCATCCTGACCCGAGGTGACCACATGAACGCCCATGGCGGCACGAACACGATGAAGATTCTCGATATCAGTGAAGAGCATGTAAATGGCGCAGGCTGATCTGTTACCAGGCTGCTGACATGTAGAAAGCCTTTGATCCTTTCATGATCTCAACGCTCGAGCCACAGGCTCGGGCGTTTTTTGTACACATTTTTTGGTATTTATTGTATCCAGTTTGCTTGGTAGATATGGTGCTGTCGGCACAAACATGAGAAGGTCATGATTCCTGTTGGTAAGGTGAACACGACAATGAGCAATGTCTGGCAGCAAGAGGTTCTGGCTGAGATCAAGCCCGGTGGCCGAGTCAGTGATGGTGATATCGTACGGCAGGTGCGCCGAGCCGTGTTGATGCAGCGTCTGCCGCCAGGCACCCGGTTGCCGGAAGTGACGCTTGGCGAAGTCTTTGGCGTGAGTCGTTCTGTGGTGCGCAAGGCTCTGACGCGCCTGGCCTCAGAGCATGTGGTGGATCAGCGCCCCAACCAGGTGGCCAGAGTCAGGGCTCCAGATGTGGACGAGACTCGTGAAACCTTTGCAGCACGGCGTCTGGTGGAAGGTGAAGTCGCTGCGCTCACTGCCGGGACACTGGACAAGCGCATACTGCTTCAGGTCGAAGACCGTTCCAACCGTGAGCGAGAAGCTTTCCTGGCCAATGATGAGGCCGCGCGCATTGAGCACTCTCTGGCCATTCATCATCTGCTGGCAGAGCACTCTCCCAATCGGGTGCTTGGTGCCATGCTCACCGACCTGATTCTGCGCACTTCCATCGTCATTGCCCTGTACAAGCGCCAAGGGCTGGGCAGTTGCTACCTTGAAGGCGATCACCCTCGCTTGCTGGAGCATCTGGGCAAGGGCGATGGAGCTGGTGCCCGGGCCGATATCGAACGCCATCTGGACAGCCTTCAGGAGTTGCTGGATCTGGGGCCAAGAGATAGCAGCATCGACCTCAAGGCAATCCTTGGGGGCAATGTGTAATGTGGATAACGGCCGTTTCCCAGGTGCGTTGTTCACGTATTTGTTCGATCCTGGTCGGTGTTCTGGCAACGGGGTTGTCCTTGTTGCCGGTGGCTGGCCATGCCCAGGGTGTCTCTGTTGCCGCCGCGTCGTCATTGCGCTTTGCCATGCCAGAACTGATCCAGCGTTTTGAGAGCCAGCAAGGTGTCGAAGTCAGGACAACCTATGGCGCCTCGGGCAATTTCCAGCGCCAGATCGAGCAGGGCGCCCCTTTTGAGGTATTCCTCTCCGCCGATGATGAGCGAGCCAGGGCGCTGGAGGACAAGGGGCTCACTGAGAGCGAGGGAAAGACCTATGCGCTGGGACGGCTGGCCTGGCTGCAGCGTGATGGGCAGCCTTTGCCGCCAGAAGATGCGCCGCTGGAGGCCGTGCGCCAGGCCGTCGAACGCTACGAAGCTGATGGAGTCAAGGCACGTATCGCCTTGGCCAACCCTTTGCATGCGCCATATGGTGTTGCGGCTCAGCAGGTGCTTGAACATGCTGACCTTTGGCAACGTAGCAGGCCGTTGCAAGTGATGGGTGAAAACGTCGCTCAGGCAGCGCAGTTTTCGCTATCGGCGGAAGCAGCGGGCGGCTTGGTGGCATATTCTCTGGTGGTGGCATCACCCGAGCAGGACAAGCAGGGCTATCGGCTGATTCCCAGCGATTGGCATTCGCCGCTGGTGCAACGCATGGTATTGGTCAAGGGGGCAAGCGAAGATGCACGTGCTTTCTTTGAATTCATGAGTAGCCCAGAAGCCGCGGAACTGCTGTCGCGTTATGGCTTTTCAACTCCGAACCCATCGGAGGAATAGGAACTGAAACATGGATGGAGCAGCATTTGGCGTTTCGCTCAAGCTGGCGATCATGACCAGTTTGTTGCTGTTACCACTGGGGTTGTGGCTGGGCCGGTGCCTGGCCCAGATGCGCTCTCGCTGGCGAGCCCTGCCCGAAGCATTGGTCGCGTTGCCTCTGGTGATGCCTCCTACGGTGCTCGGTTTCTATCTCATGCTCTCCTTCAGTCGTGAAGCGCCGCTTGGCGCTGCCTGGCAAGTCTTGACGGGAGGCAGTCTCAATTTCACTTTCAGTGGCATCCTGCTGGCCTCCCTGGTCGTCAATCTGCCCTTTGCCGTTCAGCCGGTTCAGCGTGCCTTCGAAGCGGTGCCCGCCCATCTTCGAGAGGCGGCGTGGTGCTCGGGGTTATCTACCTGGCAGACGCTGTGGCGTATCGAACTGCCATTGGTCCGGCCTGGCCTGATTTCGGCCTTTGCCTTGACCTTCGCTCATACCCTGGGGGAGTTCGGCGTCATCCTGATGGTGGGCGGTGCCATTGATGGCGAAACGCGGACGCTGGCGATCTCCATCTATGACCATGTGCAGGCCTTCGACGAGACAGCCGCCGGAACCATGTCGGCCATGTTGTTGGCGGTATCCTTTGTCACCATCGGTATCGTCTATGGCCTTGCCGGTAGGCATCGCTGGCAAGGGAGAGGTTGAGCATGTCAGCGAGCCTGGAAGTCAGTCTTCATCAGGACTTGCCAATTCCTCTGGCGGCGGAATTCCAGTGCGCACCGGGAGAACTGCTGGCACTGGTCGGGCCATCCGGCAGTGGCAAGACGACACTGCTGCGCTCTATCGCTGGGTTGTATTTTCCTGCCAAGGGAAACGTCCGTTGTGCGGGGGAGGTCTGGTATGACAGCGCCAGCGGCATCAAGCTGACGCCTCAGCGCCGTCGTGTCGGCCTGGTGTTCCAGGATTATGCACTCTTTCCTCACCTGGATGCTCTGGGTAACATCGCAACCGCTCTGGGCCATGTACCAAAGAGTGAACGTCGTGAGCGAGCACGTACCTGGCTGGCGCGAGTTCGCCTGGAAGGCCTGGAGCATCGTTACCCCAGGCAGCTCTCGGGAGGGCAGCGTCAGCGAGTGGCCCTGGCACGGGCGTTAGCAAGGGACCCCCGCGTTCTCTTGCTCGACGAGCCATTTTCCGCCGTGGACCAGGTAACGCGACGCCGCCTGCAGATGGAGCTTGCCGTGTTGCGGGAACGCTTGAACATTCCCATCGTGCTGGTCACCCATGACCTGGATGAAGCCAATGCCCTCGCGGATCGCATCTGTGTACTGCATGCCGGCCGCTCCCTTCAGCAAGGCGCACCTCACGATGTCTTTCGTCACCCTGCCAGCCCCGATGTGGCCAGGCTGCTTGACCGTACCAATGTCTTCACTGGCCGAGTCGTGCATGGGCCGGAAGGCTCGCGGCTGGCCTGGGGCGACTGGCTTCTGGAAGTTCACCATGGCCTTGAGGGCGTGGCCGAGGGCAGTGAGGTGACCTGGTACTTGCCGGAGTCGGATATTGTCCTGCAGCGTTCAGGCACTACTTCCCGCGGATTGCGGGAAAACCTGGTCGAAGCCCAGGTCGAACAACAGGTCGTTCTGGGGGGATTCAGTACACTGACGTTGAGCTTCGCGCATGAAACACAGACCATGCGTTTTGATATCGCCACTCACGCTGCCCGGAGGAATGGTCTGGAGCCAGGTAGCCAGGTACGCATATCGTTGCTGGCGGCGGGTATCCATATCATGGATGTGTCGCCGCCTTCTTCATCTGCTGTTAACGAGGAACCACCATGTCCCTGAGTCGTCGGCACTTTCTCCAAGGTCTGTCATTGGCCCCGCTGGCCTTGTCCGTGAACTGGGCGAGTGCGGCCTTTGCTGAAGATATGCAGACGGTGCCCCTGGTCATCCATGGTGGGCAGGGGCCTACACGTTTCGATGTGGAAGTGGCCGATGATGACCCGGAGCGTAACCGTGGTCTGATGGAACGCACTGTTCTGGCAGCGGATGGCGGCATGCTGTTTCTTTACGACCGGCCTGTATTCAATGGCTTCTGGATGTATCGGACACTCTTGCCGCTGGACATCGCCTTCATTGATGAGCAAGGGCATATTCTCGAGATTCAGCATATGCAGCCGTGCCTCGGCCAGGCCTCCAGCTGTCCTGCCACACAGCCACGTGAAGCTTATCTGGCTGCTCTGGAAGTCAATGCCGGTACCTTCGACAAGCTTGGCATTCGCGTCGGCGATTGTGTGACCTGGCCCGGTAGCACCGGGACTTGTGAAGGGCCTGCGGGACAGTCTTCATGATGGCAGGCAGGCGAATAGCGGATCAATTGAGCGGCTGACAAGCAAGCTGCTGATAAGACAACTGTTTACAAGAACGCAGATAGCAGAGAGAAGCGCTGCCCTCGACGAGGGCGGCGCTTTTTTGTGCAGAAGGTCCGCGCTCAGAAGGTCCAGCGCACCATGGCCTGGGGTAACGACTCGTCAGTGTCTTCAAGGCCGAACTTGTTTTGCCAGTATTGATACTCGATGCCGATGCCCAAGTGATCGTTGGCATGCCATACCAGCTGTGGCTGGGTCAGGATCTGCTTGGCCAGGTCGCCTTCCTCGGTAATGTAATCAAGGAAGCCTTCGAAGGAGAAAGGCTGGCCAGCAATGTCGAACTGCTTCGACCACACCAGGGTGTATTGCTGGGAGCTTCCTTTCGCGGCACTGCTTTCATCATTGCGGTACAGGGTATGTACCTTGAAGAAATCCAGACCCGGTACATCTACATCGAAACTCAGGCCGGCCAGGTGGGCAGTCTTGCGCACGGAGGCGTTACGGTCGAGGTCTAGTTCTCCCGCTACATAGACTGCCTTGATCGGGCCGAATGACAGATCTGTACCCGTCATGGCGCCAATATTACCGCGTACGATCCACTCTGCATGAGTGCTGCCGTAGTCCTGCTCATCTTCGGCATTCTGGTCATAGTTGGAAAAATCGGCGAAGAAATAGCTGTCGCCATAGGTCCAGCCGCTGGCATTGGCGAACGTCAGGATACTGTGTTGCCTGTTGTCGATGCCAAAGCCGGCATCGGCCTGATCTTCATAATCCCAGCCATACAGTGCTTCAACCTTGGTGGTGCTATAAGCCGCTGAGGCATTCTGGGTTGCCAATGCAGTGAATCCAGCAAGCAGGCAAAGTGAGGCCTTCTTCATTCCTCGTCCCTCTTCGGTTGTGGTTGTTATGAGGTCGTTGTCATTGATTGGCCTATAGGCCGCTCATATGGGACCCAATCAAGCTAGTTTTTTGTATTCAATATGTCAATTGTGTGTATACATGTTAGTGGCTTCGTGTGGCACAGATTGTGTGTCCACGAGGAGGGACTGCTGGGGTACCGCCACTGGGGGAGTCAGGTAATAAGGGACCTGAAAGAGTGTTGTGCCAAAACGGACTCCTGAGGCATTGGTAGTTGAACGAGGGGCCTGCGTGAGCCCATTATTTCGGGCCTGAAACAGGAGAAGCTGATATGGGTGTTTTCGATTTCGTTAAGTCGGTAGGCAAGAAGTTGGGTGTGGTGGACGATGCAGCTCCAGATGTCATTGAGCTGAAAAAGGAGCTCGACTCTCATCAGCTTGGTACTGATGACGTTGAACTGTCGGTAGATGGAGAGCAGGTCATCTTGAAGGGAGAAGTAGCGGATCAGTCGGCCTTCGAGAAGGTGGTGATCGCTGTCGGCAACACCCTTGGAGTATCCAAGGTACAGGCTGATGAGCTGAAGGTTGCCGAGACAGGGGGCGCCACCAAGGAGGCGGTCTTCTACACCGTCAAGAAGGGCGACAATCTATGGAAGATTGCCGAAGAGAATTACGGCAAGGAAAATGGCGCCAAATACACTGTCATTTTCGAGGCTAACAAGCCGATGCTCTCGGACCCGGATAGCATCTACCCAGGTCAGGTCTTGCGTATTCCCGCTTTGGCGGAAAGCTGATCGCATTTTATTTATACTTTTGTACTAGATGTGTCCCATGAAAAACGGTGGCGAAAAGCCGCCGTTTTTCATGGCTAAACCTTGTAGGGCATCGGGGTTTACAGGCATATTGGTCTGCTGGTTAGACCAATAAAAACGCTGATTCGATTCACTCGCTCTGGGTGGGGGAACGACTGAACTTGCGGCCTGGATGCAGCGGCAAGTGGGTGTTTCCTTCCACAGGTGCAATGCAAGGACACGCCATGTTTTCCTATCTCCCTTCACGCTCCTTATCACGACTGTCATGCGCACTGGTGGGCACTGCCTTTGCGGCGATGTTTGCCACCAGCCTCCAGGCCCGGGAATTATCCGTTTCCACGGTGCTGTCCGATGCCTTCCCTTGGGGGCAGGCGGCTCAGAAATGGGCGGATCTGGTGGAAGAGCGCTCTGATGGTGAGTTGACGCTGCGGGTGTATCCCAACTCGCAACTGGTCAATGGCGACCAGACCCGGGAATTCTCGGCCATGCGCTCTGGACTGATCGATCTTGCCGTTGGATCGACCATCAACTGGTCACCCCAGGTACCAGAACTCAACCTGTTTTCCTTGCCGTTCCTGATGCCTGACGAGGCAGCAGTCGATGCAGTGACGGGAGGTGAAGCGGGCGACATGGTGTTCGAAGCGATCGAGGCTCGTGGCGTTGTCCCCTTGGCCTGGGGGGAGAACGGTTTTCGCCAGCTGTCCAACTCTTCCGGCGAAATTGACGAACCTGCGGATCTCGAAGGGCTCAAGATCCGTGTCGTAGGTTCGCCGCTGTTCCAGGATACCTTCTCCGCGCTGGGTGCCAATCCGACTCAGATGAGTTGGGCTGATGCCAAGCCTGCCTTGACCACTGGTGCCGTGGATGGGCAGGAAAACCCCCTGTCGGTTTTCGATGTGGCGCGTATCGATCAGGTTGGTCAGAACCATGTGACCCTGTGGAACTACATGAATGATCCACTGATCTTTGCCGCCAACCAGCAAGTGTGGGCGTCACTTTCTGACGATGAGAAGGCGCTGCTGAAGGAAACGGCGGTCGAAGCTGGCGCCTGGGAAGTGGCGATGACCCGAGAGCAGGAAGCCGGCAGGCTGGCTGACATCCAGGAGCGAGGTGTCACTGTCACGGAACTGAGCGATGAGCAATACCAGGCCTTCGTGGATGCCACGGCCAATGTCTATGACAAATGGATACCGCGCATTGGTGAGGAACTGGTCGAAGCTGCGCGCAATGCGATCGAGGCGCAGTGAGGCGTGAAAGGTCCTGACGCTAGATTCGAACGTATCCTGGCAACCCTGGCACTGGTGATCATCGGTCTGATCAGCCTGGTCAATGTCGTGGTGCGTTATATCACCGGGGGCTCTTTTGCCTTCACGGAAGAGTTCTCTGTGTTTCTGCTGGTACTGCTGACCTTCGCAGGGGCTTCGGTCGCTTTGCGTTCTCACCGCCATATTCGCATTGGCTTGCTCGAGAGAGCCTTGCCCGAGCGAGGTCGCCGCGTACTGATCCTGTTTCAAGGTGTGTGCGGGGTCGTGGTGCTGGGCCTGATTACCTGGTTTGGCGGAACCATGACCTGGCAGGAGTATCAATGGCAGACCTTGTCTCCTGGTCTTGGCTTGCCGCAATGGTGGTACCTGATCTGGTTACCGTTAATGTCGGCACTGATGCTGCTGCGTCAATGCCAGGTAGCCTTCGATCGGTGGCGTGGGAGGTTCACGGATGACGCCTGATCTATGGATGCTGGTGACCTTCCTCGCTTTTCTGCTGGTTGGGGTGCCGGTGGCCTTTTCCCTGGGACTTTCCGGAGCGGTCGGTATCATTGCCGGACTGCCGCCAGCGATGCTGTCCACCTTGGGCACCAATACCTACAACAGCATCGCCAAGTACCCCTTGATTGCGATTCCACTGTTCATTCTCACGGGGCTGATCTTCGAACGCTCCGGTGTGGCGGCCCGTCTGGTGCGATTTGCTCAGGCACTGATAGGTCCTCGTCATGGTGGCCTTGCCGTGGTGGCCGTGCTGGTGTGCATGATCATGGGGGGCATGAGTGGTTCCGGTCCTGCCGATGCGGCAGCCGTGGCCATGGTGATGTTGCCCAGCATGACCCGAGCCGGTTATCCCAAGCCGTTTTCGGCTACTCTTATCGCCGCTTCGGCCTCCACAGCCATCCTGATACCACCTTCTGTGGCACTGATCCTGTATTCCATCGTGGTGCCCGGAGTGGACTTGCGCGCCTTGTTCGCTGCCGGGTTGTTCCCGGGAATACTGGCAGGCCTGTCGCTGTTGATACCTGCGCTGTGGTTGTCTCGTCGGCATGGCTGGGAGAAACCGGATGGTGTCGAGCGTCCTCCTTTGGGTGAGAGCTTTCGCCAGGCCATACCGGCTCTTTTTGCTCCGGTGCTGATTCTGGGCGGCTTGCGCAGTGGCCTGTTCACTCCGACAGAAGCGGCGGTAGTGGCAGTGGCCTATGGCGTTGTCATCGGCTTGTGGTGGACCAGGGAGCTGTCGCTCAAGGACCTGTGGGCACTGTTTGGCGAAGCCGCCGTGATCTCCGGCATCGTGATGCTGATCATTGCCCTGGCTGGCATTTTTGCCTGGGCCGGCACCATGCTGGGTACTTTCCGCCATCTGGCGGAATGGGTGATCGGCCTGACGGATAACGGCGCACTGCTTCTGGTGCTGGTCATGCTCGCGGTACTGGCTGCCGGCATGCTGTTGGATGCCATCTCGATCTACTTGATCATGATGCCGATCCTGATTCCGGTGATGCAGCACTTTGACTGGAATCCGGTGTGGTTCGGCATTCTGCTGGCCATGAACATCGCCATCGGCCAGTTTACCCCTCCGGTAGCGGTGAACCTGATGGTGACCGCTGAAGTGGCCAGGATACGCCTTGAGCAGACAGTGGGTTGGGCGTTGTTGTTCGTCGTTGCCATGGGCTCGGCCCTGGCAGTCGTTGCGCTGTTCCCGGAAATCGCCCTGTGGTTGCCCAGAGTACTGGGCTACAACGTCTGAGTGGGTGGCTGGCAGGCGAAGTGAAGCGTGAGGAAGGCGACTTCCTCACGCTTATTGCATATCACGGGTGTACCAGGTTCTCCAGCCACTGCTGATGCAATCGCCAACTGGCACCATCAAACAGGACAAAGCGCACCAGTTGAATGCTGGGGCATGAGGGTAGGGTGGTCAGCACGCTGCCCAGGGCGATTTCTGTCGCTTCCAGCAATGGGTAGCCAAAAGCTCCGGTAGAAATGGCCGGGAAGGCGATGCTGGTGACAGCGTTGTCTTCGGCCAGCTTCAGTGCTTCGCGATAGCAGCTTGCCAGGAGCTCGTCACTTGGCTCGTCGATACCGTAGACCGGCCCCAGGCAGTGGATCACGTAGCGATTGGGGAGTCGAAATGCGGGAGTGATGATCGCCTGGCCTGGACGGATAGGTGCCAACGAGCGACCGACCTCGGCAAGCTCCGGCCCGGCGGCTTGATGCAAGGCGCCAGCAACGCCCCCGCCGCTCAGCAGTTGAGCATTGGCCGCATTGACGACAGCATCGATATCCGCTTGTGCGGCAATATCTCCCTGAATGCATTCAATCAGAGGGGGCTGGGTATTCATCTCGATTCTTGCTCATGCCGAAGTGCGTCAGCACTCATTGGAGGAAATGCGTAAAGGGTAGTCCATTTGTCGGATAGTCGTGATTGTTCCACCTGCCAGGCTGGCGCGTTCCGGGCAAGCCGCTATGCTCTGATAACAGAGATGAGCAAAAGAAGGTGAGCAAAAGGTAATAACAACAATGCTGAGCTTGCTGTGCCCCCGAGACCATGCTGATTGACCCGGCACAAAAAAGAAAAAAATTAACGCCCACTAAACGTTACCTACGGCTAGACTCTCCGCCTTGATGGAAAATCCGTGCGCAATTCCAGTACGTTTTCCGCTAAAGTAGCAGGTTGCGAGTGCCTTGCCGGACCAGAGAACGTTCGATGAGACCCGCTTAATGTCAATGAATAATGTCAGAGAGGTGTGACCATGAAGCGCCATGCTTTCTTCACCGCTGCCGTATCCGGTGCCATTCTGGGAGCTGCGATGTTTGCATCCCCGGCCATGGCTCAGGACGACAATAAGTACATCACCATCGGCACTGGTGGCCAGACCGGCGTCTATTATGTCGTCGGCCAGTCCGTTTGTCGCTTCGTCAACCGCAACGCCGAAGAGACCGGTATTCGTTGTAACGCACCGTCCACCGGTGGTTCCGTGGCCAACGTCAACGGCATCCGTAGTGGCGAACTGACCCTGGGTGTTGCCCAGTCTGATGTACAGTATCAAGCCTACAACGGTACAGGTGATTTCGAAGGCAAGGCCTACCCGGAACTTCGTTCCATCTTCAAGCTGCATGGTGAGCCGCTGACCCTGCTGGCCCGGGCCGATTCAGGCATCGAGACACTGGATGACCTGGAAGGCAAGCGTGTCAATATCGGCAACCCGGGCTCTGGCCAGCGCAACACCATGGAAGTGGTGATGGATGCCAAGGGCTGGACAACCGATACGTTCTCGCTGGCTTCCGAGTTGGATGCTGCCGAGATGGCTTCTGCCCTGTCTGATAATAATATCGATGCCATGGCCTATGTGGTTGGCCACCCCAATGGTGCCATTCAGGAAGCCACGACCACGGTCGATTCTCGTCTCATTCCTCTGAATGATGACACCGTAAAAGGCATTGTCGAGGAGCACCCCTACTACACCATGTCCACGATTCCTGGTGGCCTGTACAAGGGCAACCCGGATGATGTCGAGACCTTTGGTGTAGCGGCTACTCTGGTGACCTCGGAAGATGCTGATGAGGAATTGGTCTATCAGACGGTCAAGGCGGTATTTGAGAACTTTGACCGCTTCAAGAAGCTACATCCGGCCTTCGCCAATCTGGAACCTGAGGACATGATTTCCGAAGGTCTGTCTGCACCGCTGCACGCCGGTGCCGAGCGCTATTACCGTGAACAGGGCTGGATCGAGTAAGTTATCGAGCTGCCTTTATTCAATGGTTGCGTCATTACTGCGCGGCTTCCCTCTGGGCGGCCGCGCAGTCCGTTCATCAACCCTCACAAGAGCAAGGCACGCTTATGACTGAGGACAACAAACAGGCCGCGAGAGCTGATGTGGACCTCGAAGAGATGGTCGCATCAAGTGATTCCGGAGCGCGCAAGCCGGTCGGCGCTCCAGGAAAACTGCTGGTAGGTGTAGCGGCAGTGTGGTCGCTCTTTCAGCTGTGGATTGCATCCCCGCTACCCTTCATGGCGGGGTTTGGCGTGTTCAATGCCACTGAAGCACGTTCTATCCACCTGGCCTTTGCCCTGTTCCTGGCCTTCATGGCCTACCCGGCGACCAAACGTTCGCCGCGAGACCGCATTCCATTGCAAGACTGGATAATGGCGATCATCGCCGCCAGCGCCGGGGCCTATATGTTCATTTTCTATGAACAACTCTCCCATCGCCCTGGTTCACCTATCTTGCAGGACGTCATCGTCGGTGTGATTGGAATCCTGTTGCTGCTCGAGGCGACGCGGCGAGCTCTGGGGCCGCCTCTGACAATCATCGCTTCGATCTTTCTGATCTATTCCCTGGCCGGTCCCTGGATGCCGGGTATTCTCGCTCATCGTGGGGTCAGCATTTATGGCCTGGTCAACCACCAGTGGCTGACCACTCAGGGGGTCTTCGGTATTGCCCTTGGGGTGTCGACCAGTTTCGTGTTCCTGTTCGTCCTGTTTGGTGCCATGCTCGACAAGGCAGGAGCGGGCAACTATTTCATCAAGGTTGCCTTTTCGATGCTGGGGCACTATCGCGGTGGCCCCGCCAAGGCGGCTGTCGTGGCTTCCGGCATGACCGGTCTGATTTCTGGTTCCTCCATTGCCAATACGGTCACGACCGGAACCTTTACCATTCCGATGATGAAGCGAGTAGGGTTTTCGGCTGAGAAGGCCGGAGCCGTGGAAGTGTCTTCATCAGTCAATGGCCAGATCATGCCTCCTGTCATGGGCGCTGCGGCTTTCCTGATGGTGGAATATGTCGGCATCTCTTATGTGGAAGTGATCAAGCATGCCTTCCTTCCTGCGCTGATCTCCTATATCGCTCTGGTCTACATCGTTCATCTCGAGGCGCTGAAGGCCAACATGCAGGGCCTCAAGAGCTCCAATCCGCCCAAGCCGCTGGTACGCAAGCTGATCGGCTTCCTTGGTGGCCTGCTGTTGATGATGATAGCGGCCCTGGTGGTGTATTACGGGCTTGGCTGGCTGAAGCCGATATTGGGCGATGCAACGCCGTGGGTAGCTGCCGTGGTTCTGGCCGCGATTTATGTTGGTCTGCTCAAGCTGGCTTCGAACTATCCCGAGCTGGAACTCGATGATCCCAACGAGCCGGTGTTCACGCTACCCCAGACCCGGCCTACGGTACTGGTGGGGCTGCAGTACATCCTGCCGGTGCTGGTGCTGGTGTGGTGCCTTATGGTCGAACGACTGTCGCCAGGGCTCTCTGCCTTCTGGGCGACGGTCCTGATGATGATCATCATGATCACCCAGCGCCCGATCACGGCATTTTTCCGTGGGCGCAGCAATTTCTCGGCAGATGTACGCGAAGGCTTTCTGGATCTGTGGGAAGGTCTGATAGCAGGTGCCCGCAACATGATTGGCATTGGTATCGCGACGGCGACAGCGGGCATCATCGTTGGTGCTGTCTCCCAGACGGGGGTCGGCCTGGTGCTGGCGGATGTCGTGGAAATCCTGTCCATGGGCAATCTGATGCTGATCCTGCTGTTGACGGCTGTCCTCAGTCTGATTCTTGGCATGGGCCTGCCCACCACCGCCAACTACATTGTCGTGTCGGCCTTGCTGGCACCGGTCATTGTCCAGCTTGGCGAACAGAATGGCTTGCTGGTACCGCTGATCGCCGTGCACCTGTTCGTGTTCTATTTCGGCATCATGGCGGATGTGACACCACCGGTGGGGCTGGCATCGTTTGCCGCGGCGGCGCTATCTGGCGGTGATCCTATTCGCACGGGTTTCCAGGCTTTCTACTACAGCCTGCGTACTGCTGCCTTGCCGTTCCTGTTCATCTTCAACACGGACCTGTTGCTGATTGATGTCTCACCATTGCAAGGGGTGTTGGTCTTTATCGTGGCAACCATTGCCATGCTGATCTTTGCCGCTGCAACTCAGGGCTTCATGATCACCCGTAACCGCTGGTACGAGAGTATTCTGCTGCTGCTGGTGGCGTTCTCTCTGTTCCGTCCCGGTTTCTGGATGGACATGATCCACGACCCTTATGAAAGCATTCCCCCGGCCCAGTTCGTCCAGGCCCTGGGAGAGGCTGATAGAGAGACACCGTTGCGCCTCAAGGTGCGTGGAGAAGATGCCTACGGTGATGAACAGGTCACTTACATGACACTGCCGGTGCCAGAGGGCAAGACGGGTGAAGAGCGCCTGGAAAACCTGGGGCTTGAGCTATTGATCGAAGATGACAAGGCGATCGTGGACATGGTGACGTTCGGCAGTGAAGCGCAGGAAATGGGCTTCGATTTCGATCAGCAGATCGAGGAAGTCCTGGCGCCGGTATCGCGTTGGCCCAAAGAACTGATGTGGTTCCCGGCATTGGTTGTCTTCGGATTGGTGGTGCTGTTGCAACGTCGGCGTCGCAGCCACCAGCAAGCGACAGGCGCCGAGGCCTGAGGAGGGAATGCCATGTACGAGAAGATACTGCTTTCCGTGGATCTCAATGAGAAGGAGTCCTGGAAGAAGGCATTACCGGTGGCAGTGGCGCTGTGTCGCACCTTTGGTGCGTCACTGCATATTGTCACGGTATTGCCGGACTATCGCATGCCGATGGTAGGGGCTTACTTTCCACCAGACTTCGCTGCCAAGGCGCATGAAACCGCCAAGGAAGCCCTGCAGGTGTTCGTCAAGGACAACGTGCCGGAGGATATTGAAATACATACTGTTCTGGCTGATGGATCGCCTTGGGAGAGCATTCTCAAGGCCAGCAAGAAGCTGAAAGTTGACTTGATCGTCATGGCCTCCCATACCAAGCGCAAGTTTGTCGATCATGTGATTGGGCCCAATGCGGAACATGTGGTCCATCACAGCAAGATCTCCGTAATGATCGTGCGCTGATCCTCTGGTGCTGCCACTGCCCCCCAGACTGAGCCATGTCCTCGGCCTGGGGGGCTTTCATTTAGTGTTATCACTGTCCTGGACACGATGTTGAGCTTATTGCAGTTCAACTAGGCTGATGACTGTGCGAGCATATTGGCTTTGCTCCCGCCTCGCTGAAACAGGTATTGGCTGGGGATATCAGCGGGTGAGAATCAATGGGACGAGTCACGTCATGTTAAAACGTATACTTCTTTGGGGTTTGGCCACTGCGCTGATGACGGGAGCGCTCCTGGCTTCGGCTCAAATATCTTCAAAGAGGGAGAGCGATCCATTGCCTGTTCCGTCAGGGCAAGTGATTCTGAAGGTCACCGGTAACATCGATCATCCCAATGTGGGGGATGAGCTATGGCTTGACCGGGCAATGCTGAGCTCTCTGGAAGGTCGCACCCTGGTGACTGATACTCCCTGGCACCGCAAGGCCAACGTTTTCAAGGGGCCACTGTTACGCAGCGTGCTGAATGCTGCCGGCATTGAATCTGAATATGTCGTGATACATGCCCTCAATGGGTTTGCAGCCGAGATCCCAGTGACCGATATCGACCACTATGATGTGATTCTGGCCATGACCAGCAATGGCGAACCGATGGCGATTCGGGACTTTGGTCCCTTGTTCGTGCTTTATCCTTTCGATGAATACCCTGAGTTGAACAACAATGAGGCCATCCGCTTTCGTTCCGTATGGCAGGTGGACTCTATCGAAGTCCCTGTTCCTTGATAGAGTGCCTTGATAGGGTGCCTTGAGAGAGCATGGGAATCGCCATGAACTGGGATAAGTCGGCCATTCCCGGCAGGAGAGAGCACTGGTGCAGAAATATCCGCTGCGATTGAAGATCAGTGCAGTTGCTGCCTTGGCCTTTTTTACTGCCGCCATGGTGCTGATCGGGCTTTCGCTATGGCGCCACGACAACTTGAAACATGGCCTGGGGGAAAACGTTACCTGGCATGCTTACAAGCTTGACCGGGATACGGTAGTACTGCGTCACCAGCTTCTCCGTGACGGGCTTGATGAGGCGGCCTTGAAGCGCTTTCGCCTCGGCTTCGAATTACTCTATAGCAAACTCAATCTGTTCCAGGGCGGTGAGAGTCGCAAGATGCTGAAAAGTTCTGCGACGGCAGCACGCTTGCTGGATGAAATCGAATTTCGTCTCAATGCAATGGACGAAGAGATCGAGCGACTGGAACATCTGGATGCCAGGACGGTCTCGGTGATTGGCCAGCAACTGGCCGAACTGAGCGAGCCTACCGAGCGACTGATCATTGCCATCAATGAGCATCTGGCCAATAGCGCCTATAAAGAGCGCCTGCATCTACAGCGCATGTACATGTGGCTGATGGTCCTGATTCTTGGCATGAGCCTGGCTGGGGTCGTGATGTTGATGGCCTTGCTGCGTCAGGCGCGTGACAATGAAGCGTCGCGTCAGGCATTGGAAATACTCAGTGCCGAACTGCAAGTCAGTGCCCGTCAGGCGCAGTCGGCCAGCCAGGCCAAGTCGGACTTTCTGGCCACGGTCAGTCATGAGATACGCACGCCGCTCAATGGTGTCATTGGCATGAGTGAGTTGATGCGCGAGCAGCCGCTGCCAGAGCGGGCTCGTCATTATTCCGATACCATCCACGACAGTGCCTACAAGTTGATGGGCCTGATTGACGACATCCTGGACTTCTCCAAGATCGAGGCCGGGCGCATGGACCTGGATATTCAGGCTGTGGAACTCAAGCCCCTGGTCGATGATGCCATTGCCCTGTTTCTGCCCCGGGCGGAAGCCAAGGGAATTTCCCTCAGTGCCGATCTGGCCTCGGATCTACCACGTTATGTACGTTGCGACGCGGGGCGCTTGCGCCAGGTTCTTCTCAACCTTCTGACCAATGCCATCAAGTTCACCCAGGTGGGCAGCGTGAGGGTATTGGCGAGGAAAGGGCATGGTGACCAGGTGCTGTTCGAGGTCATCGATACCGGAAGAGGGATTGATGAAGCGCTGTTGAGTCAGTTGTTCGAGCCTTTCCGCCAGGGGGGGCCCACTATCGTCCGGCGTTACGGTGGCACGGGACTTGGCCTGGCTATATGCAAGCGTCTTGTCGAAGCAATGGATGGCAAGATCGGTGTCGAAAGCAGTGAAGGGCAAGGCAGCCGTTTCTGGTTCGAATTGCCATTGCCATCCTGGGAAGCTCCTTCGGCACAGGGGGAGGTGTATGCACCGGGAGAGCCCTCAGCCAGTGCGAAAGAGCCTTCAGCCAGTTCAAAAGAGCCCTCAGCCAGTTCAAAAGAGCCTTCAGCCAGTTTAAAAGAGCCCTTCGCCAGCAGCGAGTCATCGGTTAGCTCAGCCAGTGCCAAGCCCTCCCATCCCACCGATGGTGAAGCCACTAAGGCTGCAGGTCTTTCCAACGTCCGGGGGCTGTCACAGCCAAAGGCGCCGAGCGAAGTCGAGTTGCTGGTCGTCGAAGATAATGTGGTCAATCAGGAAGTGGCGCAGGCCATGCTGGAAAGCCTGGGATGTCGGGTAAGTCTCGCTGCTTCCGGGCAGAAAGCGCTATCGCTGTGCGAACAGCGACGCTTCGACCTGATCCTCATGGATATTCAGATGCCGGACCTTGATGGCCGCGAAGTAACGCGACGTCTGAGGGCTCGTGGTGACTGGTGCTCCAGTGTTCCCATCGTGGCCATGACGGCCGGCGGTGCCATGTACGATCAGGCAGAATGCCATGCCTCGGGAATGGACGACTATCTGACCAAGCCGATTCTGAGGCATGATCTGTCGGCGCTGCTTCAGCGTTATCTCTTCGACACGGTAGTGAAAGTGCCCGCAACACCAGCCATGGGTTCAGTGCTGGACGCGGAGACCCTTGATTCCTTGCGTGGTAGTTTGGGGGATGAGCAATGCAAGAGTCTGGTGCAGCTGTTCCAGCAACAGGTGGAAGAGCGACTGCCGATGATTGTTCGCGCCGCAGAATGTCATGATGCCTCCGAGCTCGGGCGCCTGGCGCATCAGCTCAAGGGAGAGTCCGCAGGCATTGGTGCCGACGCCATGGCGGCGACTGCAGAACTGCTGGAGCGTCGTGCCCGGGAAGGGCGCTGCGAGGATACGACCGACTGTCTGGAACGATTACCTCGCTTGCTCAAGGAGACCATGGCCGCCTATGAGCGAGCTTTCCAACAGTAAGCTGCGACAGAGGGCGGATGGCTTCTGGCGGCCATGTATTTGGTTCTTTCAGCGACATGTATGCCAGGAGGTCACGCACTGGCAGCCGGCGGCAGGCGCCAACGTGGGTGGCGAGGTATGACCACGCGTTGTGGCCGGTACTCTCCATTGATCGCTTCCATGGCCAATGCCAGTGCATGCCGGGCAATCGTTTCATGGTCCTGTACGGCCGAATTCACCGGCAAGGGCAGGAAATCCAGCAGCCGGTTGTCGCCAAAGCTGGCCATGGCCAGGCGAGGGGGAAGACCTCCTTGGGCCAGTAGCGTGTCCAGCACCCCTTCGAGCAGCGTATATGAAGCGGTGATCAGGGCATCGGGCAAGCCGTTCTGCTCAAGGTAGTCGCGGAAGATGCGGGCGCCTTCCTCGCGCGCATAATGCTCGGCGCTGAGCAGTGTGCACTCCACCTCGTGACCAGCATCGGCCAGCGCGGCCTCGAAACCGGAACGGCGCTCGCTGGTGATGGAAAGATGTGGCACAGCATCCATCCACAGGACTTTCTTCACTGTCGGACCGATGACCGAGCGGGTCAGCCGTTGCGCAGCTTCTGCGTCGTTGCTGACGACACTGGCGAAGCGCTCTGCGGCCAGACCCCGGTCCACGGCAATGATGGGTAACCCGCTGTCCATCAGTTCGGAGTAGAACGTATCGGTTTGCGGCAGGCAACTGGCGACGATCAGTGCCTCGCAGCGCTGGGCGCGCAACGACAAGGCCAGTTCTCGCTCACTGTCGGGTCTGTCATCAGAGCCGACAATCAGCAGCTGATAGCCTTGCGCACGAGCGCCCCGTTCCAGGTGCTTGGCCAGGCGAGCATAACTGCTGTTTTCCAGGTCCGGAACGATCAGACCGAGGATACGGCTGGAACCGCGCCGCAAGGCTGCGGCCTGGGCATCCACGCGATAACCGTGCTCCCTGACCACCGTCATGACCCGGTCGATGGTGTCCTGGCGAATACGTCGCTCCTTGGCCTTGCCATTGACGATATAGCTGGCCGTGGTACGTGAAACACCAGCCAGTCGCGCGATCTCGGCCAATGTCATGACATCTCCTTTATTCAGCGCTTCCTGAAGTTGCCCCTGCGGCGTTAGCGGCGTTACTTGCTGCCTGGCAGGCAGTTGCGCCCACTGGCAACGCATTCTACCTGCTTATGGACATGCTGCACCCTGCGAAAGTTGTAGCAAGCTTGCCTTGCCATGATCCGAGAATCGTATCAGCATTTGAATTATAGTAAGTGACACGATTCAGCATCTTACCAAATACCTTGATACTCAAGAGGCCACTGGGTGAGGAATGTCATCTCGCACAGCAAGGTCCGTCGGAGAATCTCTTATGTTGACGCTCAGCTCCAACGATATTGTGCTCGGTTGTCAGGCCGAGACATGGCAGCACGCGCTGGATGCGGCTTTCGATACCCTTTGCGCTGCCGGCCTGGTCGATCAAGGCTATCGCCATGGCCTGAGTGACCGTGAGGCACAGTCCTCTACCTGGCTAGGCAATGGCATCGCCATCCCCCACGGCACTCCCGAAAGTCGTGATGCTGTTCTCAAGACCGGTGTCCGGGTGCTTCAGTTCCCCAAGGGGGTTGAGTGGCATGACGGTAACCGAGTGCATGTTCTGGTGACCATTGCCGCCCAGAGTGATGAGCATCTGGATATCCTGCGTAGTCTCACTCATGTGCTCGATCAGGAAGGCATCGCCGAACGCCTGGCCAGTGCCGAGAGCGCCGAAGCCGTTGCCGAACTGCTGTCCAGGCCTGTGGTTCAGGCTCGCCTGGATCGTGACACCCTGTGTCTGCGTCACGATGCCAAGGACTTGCTCGACCTGGGGCTGGCAGGCGCGCAGCGACTTCGCCGCCTTGGCCTGGTGGATACTTCCTTTGTATCTGCACTGCTCGAACAGAGGCCGACGTCTCTGGGAAAGGGGCTGTGGCTCTATGCTGTCGAGCATGGTGTCCAGGCTCCTGGACTTGCCGTGGTGACGCCTTCTGCGCCCATCCATGAAGGCGAGACGCCGGTGGAGATGGCGCTGTGCTTTGCGGCACAGGGAGAGGCCAGCCGTTCATTGCTGACTTCAGTGCTGTCGCTGCTGGATGCTGACTCGTCTCCCCGGGAATGGGATGCCGAGCAGGTATTAGCCTGCCTGGCCGGAGAAACCAGTGGCACGACCAGCCGCCGGGCAAGGGTTCTCAACGCCCATGGCCTGCATGCGCGTCCGGCCAAGGTCCTGGTGCAGAAGGCCCGGGACACAGGGGTGCCGATACAGGTACGTCTGACGGAAGGCAATGGCCAACCGGTCTCGGCATCCTCTCTCACCAAGGTCATTAGCCTTGGTGCCCGCCGTGGTCAGGAACTGGTGTTTTCTGCCCGGGGAGAAGGGGCTGATGCGGCGCTGGATGCTCTGATTGCCGCAGTCACCGACGGCCTGGGCGAGCAGGTCGTTCCATTCGAGGAAGGCCGCGCCCCCAGAAGGCAACCGGCCACACCCCAGGCCGAGCGTCCCAGAGCACCTGAGGCCGATACCCCCATCATGGCCGTGGCGGCTTCTCCAGGCCTGGCCGTTGCGCCGCTGTTCGTGCTGCGTACGCCTGACTTTTTCTATCCTGAAACGGCCAGTGATGCAGCAGAACAGCGCAGGCGTCTGCACTCTGCTATGGAAGAAGGGGTTGCCCAGTTGCAGGCCCTCGTTGCAGGTACCGCTGGCGGAGAAGTGGCAAACATCCTGTCGATGCACCAGGAGATGCTGTCAGATCCTGAGTTGATCCAGGCGGCGGAAGAAGGCATCAATGAAGGGCAGTCGGCAGAGGCTGCCTGGTGGCAGGCTATCGACACGGCAGCCAGGGCCCAGGAGCAACTGGCCGACAGACTGCTGGCGGAACGTGCAGCAGACCTGCGAGATGTGGGCCGCCGCGTACTTGGGGTGCTATGTGCCGTAGAGCTGCCGCAACCACCGGATAGCCCATATATTCTGGTGACCGATGATATTGGTCCTTCCGATGTGGCGCGCCTGGATACTCAGCGTGTACGGGGAATTCTCACTGCTCGGGGCGGTGCCACCGCGCACAGTGCGATTCTCGCCCGAGCTCTGGGAATTCCGGCTGTCGTAGGGGCGGGTGCCGGTATTCTGGCCCTGGAAGATGGTAATGAGCTGCTGCTCGATGGTGAAGGTGGGCAGATCGTGATCGCGCCATCGGCACAGCGTCGTGAGCGCTTTCTCAAGCGTATGGAAGAGCGTGAGCAACTGGCGGCCAAGGCATGGGATGCCCGCTTCGAGCCAGCTCAGACCCGTGATGGTGTCAGGGTCGAGGTGGCCGCCAACCTCGGTAACACTGCGCATGCCGGGGATGCCGTCTCTCGCGGGGCGGAAGGGGTCGGCCTGCTGCGCACGGAATTCCTGTTCATGTCTCATGCCGACATGCCGGATGTGGAAACCCAGGAGCAGGAATACCGTGTCGCCCTGGATGCCCTCGATGGGCGTCCGTTGGTGGCCCGTACCCTTGATGTCGGCGGTGACAAGCCGCTGGCCTACTGGCCCCTGCCTCAGGAGGACAACCCTTTCCTTGGCCTGCGTGGCATTCGCCTGGCCCTGACTCGTCCTCAGGTACTGCGTGACCAGTTCACCGCTCTGATCCGTGCTGCCAATGGCAGGCCACTGCGCATCATGCTGCCCATGGTCAAGGATGTGGCTGAATTCCGGGCTGCCAAGGCCATTTTCGACGAAGTGGCCGAAGAGCAAGGCAAAGTGCTCGACGGCGACACCCTGCAACTGGGGGTGATGATCGAGATTCCTTCCAGTGCTCTCCTGGCCGGAACCTTGGCCCCGGACGTGGACTTCTTTTCCATCGGCACCAACGACCTGACCCAATACACCCTGGCCATCGACCGTGGCCATCCTGAACTGTCTGCCCAGTCCGATGGCCTGCATCCTGCGGTACTGCGCCTGATCGAGCTGACCGTCAATGCTGCTCATGCTCATGGCAAGTGGGTAGGGGTATGCGGCGAACTGGCCAGCGATCGTCTGGCACTTCCAGTGTTGCTGGGGCTTGGCGTCGATGAACTCTCTGTCAGTGCTCGTCAGGTCCCCATGGTCAAGGAGCGCATGCGTGGTTTCGACATGCAACAGGCCCGTGAACAGGCTCGCCAGGCACTGGAACAGCCCACGGCAGAAGCGGTGCGTGACATGCTGGAGAGCCTCTCATGAGGGTGATGACCATTTCTCCCAATCCTGCCCTGGATCTTTCGATATCTCTGGACAGTCTTCGTCTCGCTGAACTCAACCGGGCTCAATCCATCGAGCTTCAGGCAGCAGGCAAGGGAGTCAACACGGCCAGGGTCCTGGTATCTCTGGGACATCAGGTAACGGTCACCGGCTTTCTTGGTGCGGACAATGATGCGGCTTTTGTCAGGGCATTCTCGGACATGGGCGCAGAGGACTACTTCCTGCGCATTCCGGGGGCCACTCGGATCAATACCAAGCTAAGCGAAGCGAATGGCAACGTCACCGATATCAATGCACCGGGGCTGGAAGTGGATGAACATAGCTGGCGGCGTCTGATCGAGCATATCGAAGCCCGCCTGGCCTACGAACGTCCTGATGCTCTGATGATTGGCGGCAGCCTGCCTCCGGGTCTTCCTCCCTCGGCGATGGGCAGCATGGTGAAGCGCCTGCGGGCCTATGGCGTGCCGCTTTGGGTGGATACCAGTGGTGCGGCGCTGAACGCAGCAGTGAGTGCCGGGGCCAATGCCGTCAAGCCCAACCGAGAAGAGCTGGCTGAATGGGCTGGGCAGCCGATCGCTGACGAGGACGCACTGCATCAGGCGGCGCTCTCATTATATGGCCAAGGCATCGAAGAGACCGTGGTATCCGATGGCGCAAGGGGTGTGACCTGGGTTAGTGCCCGGGGCGTATGGCAGGCCTTGCCGCCCAAGGTGGCTGTCGCCAACACCGTGTGCGCTGGCGACACCCTGTTTGCCGCCATGCTGCATGCCGTGTTGTCGGGCATGAATCCTGACGAGGGATTGCGTCTGGCCACTGCGCTATCTGCCGAAGCTGTTCGCCACGTAGGTGTTGGCGATATGACAGCCAGTGATTTTTCCGACCTTCTTGATGACACCAGGGTGCGTCGTCTCAATGACGTCGTGGCCGGGGGAGCACTAGCATGAATGTGATACTGATCAGTACCTGTCCCAATGGTACTGCCACGAGTTACCTGGCAGTGGAACGTCTCAAGCCGGCTGCCGAGGCGCTGAACTGGCACATTGATGTGGAGCTGCATTCGAGTCTGGCCAGGGTTGAACCTCTGTCGGCCGATGCCATCAAGGACGCGGAGCTGGTCATTGCCGTAGGAGACCAGCTTCCTGATGCCGGCCGCTTTATTGGCAAGCGGCTGTATCGAGCCAGTCTCCAGGAGGTACTGCCCGAACCTGAGACCTTTCTCCAGCGTGCCAGCCGTGAGGCGGAGGCTTTTTCCGGGGATGCTTTTTCCGGGGGGGCTTCTCCAACGGTTGCCAGAGGCTCGAAAAACACGGATGGCAAGCTCAACATTGTCGCCGTGACAGCTTGCCCCACTGGCGTCGCGCATACCTTCATGGCAGCCGAGGCCCTGGCCGAAGCCGGGCGCAGCCTGGGGCACAAGGTTCGAGTGGAAACCCAGGGGTCGGTAGGTGCTCAGGATCAATTGAGTGACGAAGAGATCACGGCCGCGGATCTGGTCATCCTGGCCTGCGACATTGAAGTCAATGCAGACCGGTTTGCTGGCAAGCGCATCTACCGCACGTCCACGGGCAATGCGTTGAAGAAGTCACGCCAGACCATAGAGAGCGCCGCTGCCGAAGCCCTGGTGGAAAGTGAGGGGGCTACAGGCCAGGCCGGAGATCGGTCCGAGGCCGCCAAGAGCTTCAAGGAAAAGGGGGTCTACAAGCACTTGCTGACCGGGGTGTCCTTCATGCTGCCGATGGTGGTGGCTGGAGGTCTGCTGATCGCCCTGTCGTTTGTCTTCGGCATCGAAGCTTTCGAGGAAGAAGGCACATTGGCTGCCGCCTTGATGCAGATCGGCGGAGGCACTGCCTTCAAGTTGATGGTGCCGGTACTGGCCGGTTATATCGCCTATTCCATTGCCGACCGCCCCGGCATTGCACCCGGCATGATCGGTGGACTGCTGGCAGCGGACCTGGGTGCTGGTTTCATCGGTGGCATTCTGGCCGGCTTTCTCGCCGGTTACACCGCCAAGGCCATCATACGCTACGTCAAATTGCCGCCCAGTGTGGAGTCGCTCAAGCCGATTCTGATCATTCCACTACTGGCCAGCCTGGTGACGGGGCTGGTGATGATCTACATCGTCGGTACGCCGGTGGCAGGTATCCTGAGTGCGCTGACCGCCTTCCTCAAGAGCATGGGCTCCACCAATGCCGTGCTGCTGGGGGCATTGCTCGGTGCCATGATGTGCTTCGACCTTGGTGGCCCGGTCAACAAGGCAGCCTATACCTTTGGTGTGGGGCTGCTGGCCTCGGAAACCTATGCTCCCATGGCCGCGATCATGGCGGCGGGCATGGTGCCGGCGATTGGCATGGGCATCGCCACCTTTGTGGCACGTAACAAGTTCGCGGTTGCCGAGCGCGAAGCGGGCAAGGCCTCCTTCGTCCTTGGTCTTTGCTTCATTACGGAGGGGGCTATCCCCTTTGCGGCCAAGGATCCGCTGCGGGTAATTCCTGCCAGCATGCTGGGTGGCGCCCTGACAGGTGCCTTGTCCATGCTGTTCGGAGCTCAACTGATGGCACCGCATGGCGGCATATTCGTGCTGCTGATTCCCAACGCCATCACGCCAGTGATGTGGTACCTGCTGGCTATCGTTGCGGGGGCCGTCGTGACCGGGCTGGGTTATGCCGCGCTCAAGCGTAGCGAAGCCGCTCCCATGGCAATAACCGTCAACAGCTGAGGCATGAGCCCTTGTACATCAGCATGCCCATGAAAGAGGCATGGGCATGCATGGATGCTCCAGAAAGAAGATGACCCTTATGGCCTGACAGAATTGTCAGGCCTTTTTTATGTGTAAAAAACGCAGATATGCCGATGATTTATCTGTATTTGTCTTATCTGTCAGAAAAATATTTGAATATTGTTATTGCGTGGCATAATGGCGCGCATATTGCAGTGCAGTAAATGCACCGGGCTATACCTGGCCCACCGAGGCGGTTGGCAGGCAACTGTCAGCCATCTTGCTCCGAACATGCCTTGGCAGCATTTCCTATCCGGAAGTGATGCCGGGCCTGGATGCGACGAGGAGATCCCTATGTCGACACAACCCGTTACCTTGATGGTGGCTCGCCGCGTAGCTCTTGGGCGCTACCAGGATTTCATGCACTGGCTGGACGAGGGCAGGGAGCTTGCTGCCGATTTTCCCGGCTACCTGGGCTCCGGCATTCTGGCGCCGCCGCCTGGCGACGACCAATATCAGATCATCTTTCGCTTCCAGGATGACCGGACCCTGGCCCGTTGGGAACACTCAGCATCCCGTCGGGCATGGTTGAGCCGTGGAACAGGGCTGTTCGAGTCGCCCCAGGAACAGCGAGCAAGCGGCATCGATGGATGGTTTTCCGCGCCGGGCCCGCGAACACCTCCGCGCTGGAAGCAGGCCATTGCCATCTGGCTGGCATTCTTCCCTGTATCGCTGCTGTTCCAGATGGTGTTCGGTGAAGCCCTGGCCAGCCTGCCACTGCTGCCTCGGATTCTGGCCAATACCCTGATGCTGACACCAGTGATGGTGTTTTTCTTCATCCCCCTGGTGACACGACTTCTGGCGCCCTGGTTGCAAGCCCAGTCTGGACGCAAGTTGCGTCTGCGAGCCAGGAGAGGATGACACAGCACCTGCAATGAGTAGTACACCTACTCAGATGGTCGCGTTGAGCGTCCTACGCACTCCTGACAGGATGAGCAGCATGATCCTTCAGGAGTCCTTGCATGGCGCAATCCCGAGACAAGGCGCTTTCCCGGTTGCCACTGGAATATTCCCGGTTGCCATTGGAACAAGGTGTCCGTATCGCTGTCAGCCGCAGTCACGATCCACAGCAGGTCGCGCAGGAGCTGCGCCAAGCGCTGATGCATCCCGACCTGGGGTTCGTACTGTTCTTCGTCAGTGCGGAATATCCACTCGAACCCCTCGGTGAGGCCTTGAGTGCCGCCTTTGACGAGACCCCGCTGGCGGGCTGTACCACGGCAGGAGAAATTACCCCAGCGGGCTATGAACGGGGCTGCATCGTGGCCATGGGGTTTGATTGCCGTCACTTCGGTGTGGCTGCAACGCTGATCGACGAACTCGATAGTGTGACGCTGGAAGCCGCTCAACGCCGGGTTGATAGCCTGGTGCAGGAAGCCCGCCGGCGCTTTTCCGGTAACGGTGGTGAAACCTTTGCCTTGACCCTGCTCGATGGGCTTTCGGCCAGCGAGGAGCAGGTATTGGCAATCCTGGATGCTGCCCTGGGAGGCATCCCGAGTTTTGGTGGTTCTGCCGGTGACGATAACCACCTGGCGCATACCCATGTCTTTGCCGGTGAGCGCTTTCACAGTGATGCTGCCGTGGTCGTGCTGATCACGACCCATCACCCCTTTGAAGTGTTTTCCGCCCATCATCTGGTTTCTCGGGGTGAAAAGCTGGTCGTGACCCAGGCAGATCCTTCGGCTCGCCGCGTCGTGGAACTCAATGCCCTGCCGGCAGTGGAGGAATATGCACGCTTGGTAGGGTTGCCAGTCGAAGCCTTGAACGAAGGGGTGTTTGCACGTCATCCACTGGCAGTGAAACTGGGCGATGCCTGGTTCGTGCGCTCGATACAGAGTGTCAATGACGATGGCAGCCTGAGCTTCTATTGCGCCGTGGAAACCGGCATCGTGCTCACGGCGATGCAAGCTGTCTCGCAGCTTGATGCTCTGGATGAGACCATGGCAGGGCTGGAAGCTCGCCTGGGACGTCCCGGGCTGATCATTGGTTGCGACTGCTTCCTGCGCCGCCTGGAGCTGGAGTCCCTCGGGTTGATCGAGGAAGGTTCCCAGCGTCTGGCCGCTGCCCGAGTGATAGGCTTCAACACCTATGGTGAGCAGCATCACGGCATGCATGTGAATCAGACCTTTACCGGAGTGGCAATTGGACTTGCTCAGTAAAGTCGCCGATGGCGAACCGCAGAGCCCTCTGGAACAGGAGCTGTTCGAGGAGAATCGGCGCCTGCGGCGTATCTGCCAGGCACTGATGGAGAGGGTGGAGTCCGCAGGAACCGGCCGAGCCCCCTATGGTGCCTTCGAGCATGCGGTACTGCTTGCCGAGCAGGTGCGTGAGAGAACAGATACCTTGCATCGCACTCTGGATGAGTTGGCCGAGACCAATACACGCCTGGAAGATGCGCGCCGCGAGGCGGAAGCGGCCAATCATTCCAAGACCCGCTTTCTTGCAGCGGTCAGCCACGATCTGCTGCAGCCGCTGAATGCAGCGCGGTTGTTTACCAGTGCACTGGAAGAGCTGCCCCTGGAGCGGAACGCAGGAACCCTGGTCACTAATATCGGACGCTCCCTGCGGGATGTGGAACAGTTACTAGGGACTCTGGTGGATATTTCACGCCTGGACGCCGGCGTTTTGACCCCTGATGTGGCCCCATTTGCCGTGGCTGAGCTGCTCGATGCTTTGGCGGAAGAGTCGTGGCAGATGGCACAGGCCAAGGGCCTGGCGTTCTCTTATGTTGCCAGCTCTGCCGTGGTGGAATCGGATCTGGCGCTGTTGGCCCGAGTGATACGCAACCTGGTCTCCAATGCGGTGCGTTACACCGACACAGGCCGGGTCTTGCTGGGATGTCGGCGTCGTGCCGAGGGGCTTGAGATAGTGGTTGCCGATACTGGCCCCGGCATTCCAGAGTCTCGTCGCGAGGAAGTCTTTCTCGAATTCCGTCGTGGACGTGATCAAGTCTCCCGGCAGTCGCCCGGGCTGGGGCTTGGCCTGGCCATCGTGGATCGCATTGCGCGCTTGCTCGACCATCCCTTGCAGCTGGCAAGCCAGTCTGGTCATGGCACGTTGTTTGCGCTGATGCTGCCCTATGCTCGAGCCCCGGTCGTGGAGCCGGCAGTCACCACCGTGGTGCCGTTACGGGGCAGCGAATACCTGAAAGGTGCCTGCCTGTGGGTGCTCGATAACGATGCCAGCATTCTCGATGGCATGCAGGCGTTGTTATGTGGATGGGGGTGCCAGGTTCGCGTGTCCACGTGCGCCGCAGAACTTGAACAACAGCTGGAAGAACAACGGGAACAACAGCCGGCGGAAGCCGGCAGTGCATGGCGGGGTGTACTGCTGATCGATTACCACCTGGATGCAGAAGATGGCGACGGCCTGTCGCTGGCGGAGCGGCTCATCCAGCGTTATCCCTGGGTCATGCCGATGCTGATCACTGCCAACCATGATGCTGAGATCAAGCGGCGCTGTCGCGAGCGTGGTTTTCCCTGCGTGCTCAAGCCGGTCAAGCCACTGCGGTTGCGTCAGGCGCTGATCCATCTACTGGGTGAGGCGGGGCATGACGGCCCCTGAAACACGCCGTCATGCCATGAGTTGCTGTGGCCCCGTTCAGTCGGGGCTTCATTCATTCGTAGCTTCATTCTTTCATAGCTTCATTCATTCTTGGTTTCGTTCAATGGTCAGCGTTACCAGACGCACCACGACCGGCCTGACAATCAGGACACAGACAAATGCCACTGGCATGGCCAGCTTGTAAGCTCTCCATGCACTGTCTATATAGCCTGGGCCGATACCGCTGTTGGCTGCGGTGATGACCAGGCACATCAAGAAAGCCATGATGGCCGACATGTAAAAGGCAAAGACGACGGGGGTGAGGCGATGAGGCAACCCCCGCCTTTCCACGACACGCCTGAAGACGTTCCTGGACATGCTGGAGCTGACAGATGCGGCGCTTGAGCGTGAATCCATTGTGGGCTTCCTGGTGGGTGATGGCTGATGGATGACCACCCTATCCCAGGTGCATGTTCTGCAGTAGACGGCTGAAACTAATATCTCTATAAACCTATTCTTAATAATCAGTAGTGAAATTCTTTGTAAAACCTAAGGGTATATGGCTGATATGGATACCTTGCGTGCCATAGAGTGTTTTGTGCGCGTCGTCGAGACGGGCAGTATCGCGGAAGGTGCCAGGCAACTCGGTATCAGTTCTGCTGCTGTCAGCCAGAGTATCGCCAGACTGGAAACCCACCTGGATGTCAGGTTGCTGTCCCGGACCACCCGGCGCATGGCACTTACTGACAGTGGCACGGTGTATTACGAGCGGGTGAAGCACATCGCGCGAGACATCGAGCAGGCACATAACGCGATTGCCTCCCTGCAGGCCGCACCGCGTGGGCGCTTGAGAATTGCCTCTACCTCCGCCTTCGGTCGCCACGTGCTGGCTCCCTTGATACCTGATTTCAATGCTGCCTACCCGCACCTTACCCTTGAATTGCTGACCACGGACCGCAGCGTGAACCATATCCGTGAGACCGTGGATATCAGCATCCGCATCACTCCTCAGTTGGAAGATGGGCTGGTGGCGCGCCATATTGCGTCGATTCCTTTCCTGTTTTGCGCGTCTCCGGCATATCTGAGCCGCGCAGGCACGCCCCATACTCCTGAAGAGCTCAAGGAGCACGATTGCCTGGCATTTCGCTTTCCCCTCGATGGAAAGTTTCTGAGCTGGGGGTTCATCCGCGATGGCATTCGCTTCGAGCCGGATACCAGAGTGGCCATGATCAGCGATGATATCGATGTACTGGCACGCATGGCCTTGGCTGATGGGGGAATCACCCGACTAGCGGCTTTTATTGCCCAGCCCTATCTGGAAAGCGGGGAGCTGGTCTCGCTATTCGATCCCGGCAGTGATGAGCGTGTGCGTGCGGTGTCCGAACCCATGGATATTTACCTGTGTGTTGGCCATCGCAAGGATGTCACACCCAAGGTCAGGGCGTTCATGGACTTTCTGACGGAACGGTTGCCGCGGGAGTGGCGCAGGAACTAGTCAGCTCATCTTCTCTTTGGTCGGTTAGCCAACACCCTGGCCAGAGTGGCTTCATCGGCGGCTACGATGGCATGGACTCGGCTGGTGACGCCAAGCTTCTTGAGAATGGCCGACACATGCGTCTTGACCGTGGTTTCCGCGATATCGAGCTGTCGGGCAATGGCCTTGTTGGATCCGCCGCGTATCAGCAGCATCAGCACGTTAAGCTCCTTGTCGGTGAGCTGCTCGAGGCGTCGTCCGAATTCAGAGGTCGGCGTATCAGTAGAGTGCTGCGGGTGTTGGCCCGGTGATGAAGGACGTCGCAACAGCTCCGCAGGCAGATAGACCTGACCATCGAGAATCTGGCGCAGTGCCGCCATCAACGCCGAGCGTGGTGTTGATTTGGGCACATAGCCAACGGCACCAAGGTCCAAGGCATCCAGCACGATGCGGCGATCGCTTTCGGCAGACACGACGGCCACAGGAACTTCGGGGAAGTGCTGGCGCAACCGGGCCAGACCGTCGAGACCTGCCGCGTCCGGCAGGTTGAGGTCGAGCAACACCAGGTCCACTTCATCGTTCTCACCGAGATGCATCAGCAGATCAGCGAAGCAGTCGGCTTCGCAAAGCTCGCTTCCTGGCAGGGCGGAATCCACGACGCCGCTGAGAGCGTCGCGAAACAGCGGATGGTCGTCGGCCACTAGTAGCCGGTACATGACAGTTGCTCCTTGTTATTGGTGGGGTGGCGTCTCCTACCGAAGGATGAGGCCAACTCCTGCCTGGGCAGTATGTCGCAACTCGCCCTGGTGACCAAGACTGGATAGGTATGGATTCGATCACAACCATAATGACGTCGCCAAGACGACGAATCAGCTCAGGAGTCATGCCATGATTTATGCCAACCCCGGTCATTCCGGTGCCGTTGTCAGCTTCGAACAACGTTACGGTAACTACATTGGCGGAGAGTTCGTGCCGCCGGTCAAGGGCGAGTATTTCGACAATATCAGTCCGGTCAATGGTGAGGTGTTCTGTCAGATACCCCGCTCCACGGCGGAAGACATCGAGCTGGCGCTGGATGCGGCGCACAAGGCGGCGCCAGCCTGGGGCAAGACCTCCGCGACGGAACGCAGCAACATCCTGCTCAAGATAGCGGATCGTATCGAGGCCAACCTAGAAAAGCTTGCCGTTGCCGAAACCTGGGACAATGGCAAGGCGGTACGCGAGACCTTGGCCGCCGACATTCCCCTGGCAGTGGATCATTTCCGTTATTTTGCAGGCTGTATCCGCGCGCAGGAAGGCACTGCTGCGGATATCGATGCCAATACGGTGGCTTATCACTTTCATGAGCCGCTGGGTGTGGTAGGGCAGATCATTCCCTGGAACTTCCCGCTATTGATGGCCACCTGGAAGCTGGCGCCTGCCTTGGCCGCCGGCAACTGTGTGGTATTGAAGCCAGCAGAACAGACCCCCGCCTCGATATTGGAGCTGGTCAAGGTCATCGGTGACCTGTTGCCACCAGGTGTGGTCAACATCGTCAACGGCTATGGCGCTGAAGCCGGCCAGGCGCTGGCCACCAGCAAGCGCATCGCCAAGATTGCGTTCACCGGCTCCACCCCCGTGGGTGCCCACATTCTCAAGTGCGCTGCCGAGAACATCATCCCTTCCACGGTGGAGCTGGGTGGCAAGTCTCCGAACATCTATTTCGCCGACATCATGAACGCCGAGCCGGAGTTCATCGAAAAAGCGGCAGAAGGACTGGTACTGGCCTTCTTCAACCAGGGGGAAGTGTGTACCTGCCCATCCCGTGCGCTGATTCAGGAAAGCATCTACGAGCCCTTCATGGCCAAGGTGATGGAGCGGGTCGCCAAGATCAAGCGTGGCAATCCGCTGGATACCGATGTGCAGGTGGGGGCCCAGGCATCCCAGGAGCAGTTCGACAAGATCATGTCGTACATGGAGGTCGCGCGTCAGGAAGGGGCCGAGTTCATCACCGGTGGTGACAAGGAGAGTGTCGACCCCGCCTATTCCCATGGCTTCTATATTCAGCCGACCCTGCTCAAGGGCAACAACAAGATGCGCGTGTTCCAGGAGGAAATCTTCGGCCCGGTCGTGGCCGTGACTACCTTCAAGGACGAAGCCGAGGCGCTGGCGATTGCCAATGATACCGAGTTCGGGCTCGGTGCCGGGGTGTGGAGCCGGGACATCAATGTGGCCTTCCGCATGGGTCGCGGGATTCAGGCCGGTCGTGTCTGGACCAACTGCTACCACCAGTATCCAGCGCATGCCGCCTTCGGTGGCTACAAGAAGTCCGGTGTCGGCCGCGAAACGCACAAGATGATGCTCGAGCACTACCAGCAGACCAAGAACCTGCTGGTCAGCTATGACATCAACCCGCTTGGTTTCTTCTAAGGAACCTCTGATAAGCCCTCGCCTGATGGTTTTTCACCAACAGGCGAGCGGACATTCCCCCTGACTTTCAGTGCAGTACTCGATACTCCCGCCACTCATGCGAGTGGCGGGTCTATACCATTATCTGGTTCGAGGTAATGCTCATGGAAAGTACGATGAAAGCTGCTGTAGTGCGTGCGTTCGGTCAACCGCTGAGTATTGAAGAGGCTCCTGTGCCGCGTCCCGGGCGTGGCGAGATCGTGGTCAAGATTGCGGCATCCGGAGTCTGTCATACGGATCTGCATGCTGCCCATGGTGACTGGCCGGTCAAGCCAAATCCTCCGTTCATTCCTGGACATGAAGGTGTCGGTCATGTGGCGGCAGTGGGTGATGGGGTTCGTCATGTGAAGGAAGGCGACCGGGTCGGAGTGCCCTGGTTGTACAGTGCCTGTGGGCATTGCGAGCACTGCCTGGGCGGCTGGGAAACGCTGTGTGAATCGCAGCAGAATACCGGCTATTCCGTCAACGGAGGGTTCGCCGAGTACACCTTGGCAGATGCGGGTTATGTGGGACATCTGCCCGACAATGTCGGCTTTGTCGATATCGCACCGGTGCTATGTGCCGGGGTGACGGTGTACAAGGGACTCAAGGTGACGGATACACGCCCCGGCCAATGGGTGGTGATCTCGGGCATCGGTGGCCTGGGCCATATGGCGGTCCAGTATGCACGCGCCATGGGCCTGAATGTTGCCGCGGTCGATATCGATGACACCAAGCTTGAACTGGCCAGACGCCTTGGTGCCAGTGTGACCGTCAATGCCATGCATGAGGATCCTGCTGCAGCACTCAAGCGCGATATCGGTGGGGCTCATGGGGTGCTCGTGACTGCCGTATCTCCCAAGGCCTTCGAACAGGCCCAAGGTATGGTCCGGCGTGGTGGCACCATCTCTCTGAATGGATTGCCGCCAGGCGACTTCCCGCTGCCGATCTTTGACACGGTGCTGAATGGTATCACCATCCGGGGTTCCATCGTCGGCACACGCCAGGATCTGCAGGAAGCCCTGGACTTTGCTGGCGAGGGTAAGGTGCATGCTACCGTCTCGACCGATAGTCTCGAGAATATCAACGAGGTGTTTGGACGCATGCTCGAAGGCAAGATCGAAGGGCGTGTCGTGCTGGACATGAATGCTTGATGCGTTGAAGCTGGCGCCCCTGACTCTGCAAATTTGCCAAGACAGGGGCACCAGTGCCTACCTCTTGTCGTTCTGATTCGTCACTGATCGGCTGAATTGACGTTATAGCTGGTGATCAGATTGCGATAGTCAGGAATGTGGTTGGAGAAGAGTTCTCCCAATCCTTCGATATCGTTGCGCCAATCGCGATGCAGTTCACATGCGATGCCAAACCAGGTCATCAACTGCGCGCCGGCCTGGGACATGCGATCCCATGCCGCGTGGCGGGTCATGTCATTGAAGGTGCCCGAGGCGTCGCTGACCACGAATACCTCGAATCCTTCTTCCAGCGCGGACAGCGCGGGGAAGGCCACACACACTTCAGTGACCACGCCAGCGATGATCAGCTGCTTCTTGCCCGTGGCCTTGATGGCTTGAACGAAGTCCTCGTTATCCCAGGCATTGATCTGGCCAGGACGGGCGATATAGGGCGCATCAGGGAACATCTCCTTCAGTTCGGGAACCAGAGGGCCATTGGGGCCGGTCTCGAAACTGGTGGTCAGGATGGTCGGCAAGTTGAAATACTTGGCCAGATCCCCGACAGCCAGCACATTGTTCTTGAACTTGTCCGGGTCAATGTCCCGCACCAGCGACAGCAGCCCGGCCTGGTGATCCACCAGCAGCACGGCAGCATTGTTCTTGTCGAGTCGTACATATGGCTTGCTCATGACATTCTCCTTTCAGGGGGTCTGGTGCCTGGATGGCACCGGTTTGCCTTACGGCCTTGCTATCTGCCCGAACCGACCGCTGTTGAGGTCGTCGATTGCTTGCACGATTTCCTGTTGGCTGTTCATGACGAAGGGACCATGCCCTACGATGGGTTCATCGATAGGTTCTCCGCTCAGCAGCAGGACTTTGGCGTCCGTGTTGGCTTCGATACTGATCTCCTGGCCGGCCCGATCGAGCGCGATCATTTCTGCTTCGCGGACGACGGCATCTCCGTTCACCTGCACGGTTCCATGCAATACGATCAGCATGCTTGCCCAGCCATCGGGCAGCGTCAGCGCGCTGAAGCTGCTTTGGTTGAGACGCAAGTCCCATACATTCATGGGCGTAAAGGTGTGCGCTGGACCTGCTTGCCCGCCAAACTGACCTGCAATGATGCGCATCTGGCCTGCATCGTTGGGCAACTCCACTGTCGGGATGTCACGTTCGAGAATGGCCTGATATCCCGGTGCGCTCATCTTGTCCTTGGCAGGAAGGTTCACCCACAGCTGAACCATTTCCAGCTTGCCGCCTGACTGGCTGAAAGCAGGAGAGTGAAACTCTTCATGCAGGATGCCAGCTCCTGCGGTCATCCATTGAACGTCTCCCGGCCCGATGACACCGCCCTGGCCCGTCGAGTCTCGATGCGCCACTTCACCGCTGTAGACGATGGTGACGGTCTCAAAACCACGATGGGGATGCTGGCCGACACCGCGAGGCTTGGTCGCAGGGGAGAAGTCTGCCGGGCCAGCATAGTCGAGCAACAGGAAAGGACTGGTCTGCTTGCCGTGGCTGTTGTACGAGAACAGAGAGCGCACCGGGAAGCCGTCACCCACCCAGTGAGGACGAGGGGCGCTGTAGATACCGAGAGTCTTCTTCATGCTCATGGCGATCTCCGCATAAGTGTGGTGCCAGGGTTGTTGAAGAAAGCATAAACATGGGACGCTGAGCTATGTAGACTGTGAAAATCGAACTGATAGTTCTATTTGGTGAACGGTGATGCAGGATCTGAACGATCTTTATTATTTCGTCCAGGCGGTGGATCACGGTGGATTCGCACCCGCCGGGCGAGTTCTGGGGATGCCGAAGTCGAAGCTCAGTCGCCGTATTGCCCATCTGGAAGAGCGCCTGGGAGTGAGGCTCATCCAGCGCACGACGCGCCAGTTCGTAGTGACGGAAATAGGCCGGACATACTATGCACACTGCAAGGCCATGCTGGTGGAGGCTGAAGCTGCACAGGAGGCCATTGAAGGTATTCAGGCAGAACCGCGTGGCGTCGTGAGTGTCACCTGTCCCATCACCATGCTGCATGTGCATGTCGGCGCCATGCTGGCGGACTTCATGGCCTTGTATCCCGCCATCACGCTGCATCTGGAAGCGACCAATCGTCGTGTCGATGTGGTGAGCGAAGGTATCGATGTGGCGATTCGTGTTCGGCCACCGCCGATCGAGGATAGTGATCTGGTCATGCGGGTGCTGGCGGATCGTGGCCAATGTCTGGTGGCCAGTCCTGCATGGGTGCGCAAGGAAGGCTTTCCTATCTCGCCTGCCGACTTGAGCGGATTATCCAGCCTGGGGCTGGGAGCACCGCAACAAGCATATGCCTGGGTGTTGTATGGGCCCGAAGATGCACAAGCCAGAGTGCCTCATTCACCACGTTTCGTGACAACCGACATGATCGCGTTGCGCAACGCAGCCCTGGCGGGGATAGGTGTTGTCCAGTTGCCTTTGCTGATGGTACGAGAGCAACTGGAGGAAGGTTCCCTGGTCAAGGTCGTGCCGGAGTGGGCACCGCGCCGGGAAATCATCCATGCTGTCTTTCCAAGCCGGCGTGGCATGCTGCCATCCGTACGTGCATTGGTGGATTATCTGGCCGCTCAATTTGCTGTCATTCATGAGGAATGAGATGACAGAAAGGGTCACTGCCTGTCAGTGAACTGGGCAAGATTCAGCTCATGGCTCTTGCCTAGCCACATCACACCTTGGGTATGGTCGAACAGGTCATCGTCGGTGCCGAGATGAACGAAAATGTCGAGATCGCCACGGTTCAGAGCGAGCCAGGGAATGATGTCGCCAAAGGTTTCTGGAGCAAAGGACAGTTGGCAGCTCCAGAGAGGATGTGGTCCTACCGGTTTCTGGTGGAAGCGACCGATCCGAATCGGAAAGTGTTCGGCGCATTTTTCTGCCAGGGCCTGTGCCCTGGCCATGCCCGCCTCATCCGTGTAGTAGAGGTGGGCATGGTAGTAGCGGATAGTGTCAGGGGAAAAAGGGGAAGTGGCGGGCATGATGGCACTCTGTCCTGCAGTGGTGGAACGAAGCATGTTGGAACGAAACTCCAGCATGCCCGTTGAATCCATCGTTTTCCAGTGACCTGATGAAGTCGAGCGTCACCAGTTGCGCCGCCCGATACGGGTCAGTTCACCCTGTAGTTGAGCCACTGCGGTGGTGCCGTCGATGTCGCCGGAAAGCACTTCATGAACGCGGTTGAACAGGGCATTGGACACGCGCGGATAAGCGGCTTTGGTGATCGAGGATGGGCGCGGTATGCCGCCGACCAGAGTGTCATAAAGCTCACCCATGGAAGGATTGCTGGCGAGCACTTCCGGATCCTGATAAAGCGCTTCGATGGTCGGGTTCATACCGGCCTGGATGGCATGCTCGCGTTGCTGTGGAGCCGCCGTGATATAGGCGACCAGTTCGGCGGCCAGTTGCGGGTGTCTGGAGTAGCGTGAAACGGCCAGGTTCCAGCCACCCAGGGTCGCTGCCGACTCGCCATCGGGGCCATGCGGAAGCGGGGCCATGCCGATCTTGTCCTGGACGGCACTTCCGTCGCCATTGGCCAGATTCCACACATAGGGCCAATTACGCAGGAAAAGGGCGTTGCCGGACTGGAACACGCCGCGGGTTTCTTCCTCGGTATGGTTGAGTGTGCCTTCGGGGGATATCGTGCCGATCCATGCGGCTGCCATGTCCAGAGCTGCCGCCGCATCAGGATTGTCGATGGTCACCTTGCCTTCGGTATCGACCAGCGTGCCGCCGCCATGGCTGGCAATCCATTCCAGGGCGTTGCAGCTCAGGCCTTCATAAGCGCGGCCCTGGAACACATAACCCCAGAAATCCTTGTTGCCTTCGGCACGCTCTGCGGCCTGAATCTCGTTGGCGGTCGCTGTCAGTTCCTCCCAGGTTCGGGGCACCGGCTTGGCGTATTTTTCCAGCAGGTCCTTGCGGTAATAGAGCAACCCGGCATCGGTGTACCACGGCAAGGCGACCAGGCGTCCATCAATGGTGTTGTTGTCGATCAGGGCGGGAAAGAAGCCATCGCTAGCCGTATCGGGCAGATATTCGGAGAGATCCGCCAGGTGCTCCGACAGCAGGCCTGGCCAGACGATATCGACAAACAGCACGTCGACTTCGTCAGATTCGCTCCCCAACAACTGCTGATACAGGGACATGCGCTCTGTCGGGTTGTTCGGAGTAGAGACGATATCGACCTGGTTACCGGTCTCCTTGGCCCAGCGCTTGGCCAGGATCGGGCAATAGTCGTTGGCATCCGCGGAACCGCAGGCCACGGAGATGGTTTCGGCCAAGGCCTGGGGAACGGCAAGCGCGGCGCCTGCAAC
The DNA here is from genome assembly GCF_008329985.2 of Halomonas binhaiensis. Lineage (NCBI taxonomy): Bacteria > Pseudomonadati > Pseudomonadota > Gammaproteobacteria > Oceanospirillales > Halomonadaceae > Halomonas > Halomonas binhaiensis. The sequence continues at coordinate 3,550,518 of NZ_CP038437.2, read as the reverse complement.
CGCAAGGCCCAACAGACTGCAGCGCTGGAGTTTACGTAGTGATGGCATATTGAACAGGGGCATCGAATCCTCTCTTGTCTTTGTTGTTGATGGCCTGATGTGGTTGATGAAGGTCTGGCGTGGCGATTGAAGGTCTGTCAGGCGGCGGCACGCACACCATGCGCTGGCAATGCCTTGTCCTGGCTGTCGAACAGGTGGGTATGGGAAACATCCACGCTCAGGCCGACGCGTTGTCCGATCTGCCAGCGGCTGGGTGCGTCGCCACGATGGATCAGCAGGGCGTCACCCGCCTTGGGTTCCAGATAGACGTAGATCTCGTTGCCCAGGTACTCGATATTGACGATCTTGAAATCGTTATCGCCGGCTGGATCGGTAAGGCTCAGGTGTTCCGGACGTACGCCGAATGTCAGGTTGTCGCCTTGCCTCTCATTGCGCGCATCGTGCGGCAGCGCCAGCTCACCGATACCGGGAACATTGACCTGGCAGCCTTCTGCACGGCTTGCGGAGAGCTGGGCGGGCATGAAGTTCATGTTTGGTGAGCCAATGAAACTGGCGACAAAGCGCGTGGCCGGGCGCTGATAGAGATCCTCGGGACTGCCGACCTGTTCCACTCGACCCGCGCGCAGTACCACGATCTTGTTGGCCAGGGTCATGGCTTCGACCTGGTCGTGGGTGACATACACCACGGTGGAGCCGCGTTGATGGTGGAGACGAGCGATTTCGTTACGCATCTGCACGCGCAGTGAGGCGTCCAGGTTGGACAGAGGCTCATCGAACAGCAGGATGTCCGGATTACGTGCCATGGCACGGCCCATGGCCACACGCTGGCGCTGGCCACCGGACAGAGCCTTGGGCTTGCGCTCTAGCAGTTCCTCCAGCTGGAGCGTGCGTGCGGTTTCCATGACGCGCTGTTCGACAGTCTGGGCGTCCTCCTTGGCCAGCTTCAAGCCGAAGGCCATGTTGTCGTATACCGTCATGTGCGGGTAAAGCGCATAGGACTGGAACACCATGCCGACTCCGCGCTCCCGGGGAGGCAGGTCGTTGACCACACGATTGCCGATCTTGAGTTCGCCGGAGGTGATGGATTCCAGACCGGCAATCAGGCGTAGAAGGGTCGACTTGCCGCAGCCGGAAGGTCCGACAAAGACCACGAAATCTCCATCGCCGATGGAAAGATCCACATCTTTGATGATGTGAGTACTACCGAAGACCTTGTTGAGTTTTTCCAGTGTCACGCTTGTCATGAGAGGGCTCCTGACGATCTGCGAAAAGCGCTGGCCAGGCGGGTATTCAGGATGGCCGGCGCTTTATTTCTTGTTGATCGATATATCGCTACAGGTTGATGGAGGGTTATCGTTCGATGGCGATATAGGCCGCCTGGTAAGGCGGCAGGGTCAACTGATCCTGGGCCAGCTCGGCGAGGAAGCCGTGTCCTTCGCTGGCTGCGCTTTCCTTTCCATCGAGGAGCTTGCCGGCTACCGGCAACTGGCACTGCTGTGTACGGCCCAGAAGATTGAATACACACAGCAGATGCTCGTTTTCAGTTCGGCGACTGAAGCCGAGCAGGTCCTCGCCCAGATCGATCAGTTCCAGTTCGCCTTCGATCAAGGCTGGGTGTGAACGACGGAAGGCCAGCAGACGGCGCACGGCGTGCAGGGTCGAGTTGCTGTCCTTCTCCTGACAGGCGACCGCCAGAGGGCGCTGAGCGTCGGAGACCGGCAACCAGGGAACGATGCTGCTGTCCTTTCCGCTGCTGGAAAAGCCGGCATTTGCCGCAGAGGTCCAGGGCATCGGTGTCCGGCATCCATCACGGCCCTTGAATTCCGGCCACAAGACCTTGCCATAGGGATCCTGAATCCTGTCGAAAGGCACATCCGCCTCGGGCAGGCCAAGTTCTTCCCCCTGATACAGACAGACGCTACCGCGCAGTGAGAACAGCAAGGCCAGGGCCACCCTGGGATAGGCGCGGGGGTCTTCACCGTCACCCCAGCGGCTGGCACAGCGCTTGACGTCATGATTGGACAGTGCCCAGCACGGCCAAGCATCACCCGCCAATTGCTGGAAGCGTTCGATCACGCCATGCAGATAGGCAGGTGAATGCGGATCGTTGAGCAGGTCGAAGGTGTAGGCCATGTGCAGCTTGTCGCCGCCAGAGGTGTATTCCGCCATCCTCTCGAGTGGATGATCGTCGCCAATTTCACCGACGGTGGTGGTGCCGGGATATTCGTCCATCAGGGCACGCAGGCGTTGCAGGAAAACGAGGTTTTCCGGCTGGCTCAGGTCGTGGATATGGCGCTGGCGGCTATAAGGATTGGTGGCCGGAGCTCCCATGGTCTGCTCGCCGGCTTCCACCGCAGGGTTGTCCTTGAGCGACTGGCTATGAAAGTAGAAGTTGACGGTATCCAGGCGGAAGCCGTCGACCCCCAGGTCCAGCCAGAAACGCATGTTGTCCAACTGGGCCTGCTGTACCTCCGGGTGGTGGAAGTTAAGGTCAGGCTGACTGGCCAGAAAGTTATGCAGATAGTACTGGCTACGCCGGGCATCGAAGGTCCAGGCAGAACCACCGAAGATGGAGAGCCAGTTGTTGGGAGGTGTGCCATCAGCCTTGGGATTGGCCCATACATACCAGTCTGCGCGTGGGTTGTCGCGGCTCTGGCGGCTTTCACTGAACCATGGGTGCTGATCAGAGGTATGGCTGATGACCTGGTCGATGATGACCTTGAGGCCCAGGTCATGAGCGCGTTCAAGCAGCGCCTTGAAGTCCTCCAGTGTGCCGAACATGGGATCGACATCACGATAGTCGGAGATGTCGTAACCAAAGTCGGCCATCGGTGAAGTGAAGAACGGCGACAGCCAGATGCCATCGACACCGAGGCTGGCGACATAATCCAGACGCTCGATGATGCCACGCAGGTCGCCGATGCCGTCTCCGTTGGCATCCATGAAGCTGCGAGGATAGATCTGGTAGATCACGCCACCACGCCACCAGGTCAGGTTGTCTTGCATGAGGTCATTCCTTATAGAGAAAAATGAATCAGCCCTTTACCGCGCCGGCAGTGAGCCCGGAGACGATGCGGCGCTGGAAGATCATCACCAGGATGACCAGGGGCACGGTAACGGTGACTGAGGCGGCCATGATCGGGCCCCAGGGCAGCTCGTGCTGACTGTTGCCGGAGATCAGGGCGATGGCCACGGGGACAGTGCGCTGGCTGTCGGTGAGCGTGAACGTCAGGGCAAACAGGAATTCGTTCCAGGCAGCGATGAACGCCAGCAGTCCGGTGGTCGCCATGGCAGGCCACATCAGGGGCAGGAATACCCGAGTGATGGTGACCCAGGGTGTGGCGCCATCCATGATCGCCGCCTCTTCAAGCTCCATGGGCAACTGGCGCATGAAGGTGGTCAGCACCCAGACCGTGAAGGGCAGGGTGAACACGGTATAGCTGAGGATCAGGCCACCTGGATTGTTGTACAGGCCCAGCGCGCGAATGACCTCGAACATGCCTGACAACACGGCTACCTGGGGAAACATCGAGACGCCGAGGATGGTCAGCATCACGGTGGTACGGCCACGGAAGCGCACCCGGCCCAGGGCATAGGACGCGGTGATACCGAGCAACAGAGCAATGAACACCACTGATATAGCGACCAGCACCGAGTTGCCGATGGCGCGCACGAAGCTGCTTTCGGAAAAGATGGTGGCGTAGTTGGCCAGGTCAGGAGCCGATGGCCACAGTTCCATGCGGAACAAGTCGCTCGATGGTTTCAGCGAGGTGATCACTGCGTAGTAGAACGGAAAGATGGCGTAGACCAGCACGACGGCAGTGAGGGCGTAGAAGCCAAGGCGCTTGGCGATCTTGAACAGGGCTCGAGTATTCAGAACCTTGTCGTTCAGAGCATGATGATTCATTGCTCGACTCCCAGTTGACGGCGACCGAGGTAGAGGTAGATGACCACGGCGAAGGAGATGATCAGGAACAGCAGCGTAGAGGCCGCACTGCCGTAGCCCACGTCCTGGAATTCCACCAATTGCTGGCGGGCATAGATCGACATTGTCATGGTGCTGGTGGAATTGGATGTCAGCACATAGATCACATCGAAGACACGCAATGCATCGAGCAGGCGGAAGATCACCGCCACCATCAATGCGGGTGTGATCAACGGCAGAGTGACACGGAAGAACACCTTGAGCGGATGGATGCCATCGACTTCAGCCGCTTCGTAGCAGTCGCTGGGCAGCATCTGCAGCGCTGCCAGCACCAGCAGGGCAACGAAGGGAATGGTCTTCCACACGTCGACCATGATCACTGCCCACATGGAAAGGTCCGCGTCGGCAGTCCAGGCCAGTGGAGCGTCGATGATGCCAAGCAGCATCAACAGGTGGTTGATGATGCCGAACTGGTCATTGAGCATCCACGCCCACATCTTGGCGGAGACAATGGTGGGGATGGCCCAGGGGATCAGTACCGCGGCACGTACCAGCATGCGTCCCTTGAACTCGGCGTTGAGCAGCAGGGCGACGATGATGCCGAAAACGACCTCCAGGGATACTGAAACCACGGCGAAGTAAACGGTATTCCATACCGATGTCCACCAGACCGGGTCGGCAAGAAGGCCGTACCATGCGCCGTCATCGTGGACCAGGTAGTTTTCAAAACCGATGAACATGCCGCCGGTGGTGTCGGACAATGAGGCATCGGTAAAGCTCAGGTAGAAAGTACGCAGCAAAGGCCAGGCCGCCACGATGAGCAGGGACAGGAGCATCGGGGTGAGGAACAGCCAGGCGGCACGGACCCGCTGACGACGTACCTTGGTGCCACGATACCCCGTCCGGTCAGCGGACGGGGTGTCAGCACGCTGAGGAGTGGGGCTGTCAGATACGCTATTGTCGGACACAGTGGATGTCATGATGAATTCCTCGCTTACCAGCGACGACGCTTGAGGCGCTGGAGTTCGCTGTTGAGCTGGGCAAGCGCATCGGCACCGCTCTGTTCACCGGACAGGACCTGGTGAACGCTGTTGAAGAAGCCATTGGTCACTCGGCCGTACTTGTCCATCGTGACAGAGGAAGGACGGGCAACAGCATTCAGGAAGGTGTCGTAAAGCGTGCCGAAGAAGGGCACGGCAGCGAGGACTTCTTCATCTTCGTACAGAGCAGGCATGGTCGGGTTGTAGGAGGCTTCTATCGCACGGCGCTTCTGCTCATCTTCCGACGTCAGGTAGGCCACCAGGTCAGCGGCAAGCTCAGGGTTCTCGGAATAGCGCGAGACTGCCAGGTTCCAGCCGCCGAGCGCTGCGGCACTTGTGCCATCCGGGCCATGGGGCAGCTGGCTGACACCGACCTTGCCCTTGACGTCACTGTTATCACCCTGGGACAGGGCCCAGGCATAGGGCCAGTTGCGCATGAATACCGCATTGCCGGCCTGGAACACACCGCGGGCTTCTTCTTCGGTGTAGTTGAGCACGCCATCCGGACTGATGCTGCCAATCCAACTGGCGGCCAGGTCAAGCGCAGCAGCGGCCTGGGGGTTGTCGATGGTGATTTCCCCCTCGTCATCGACGATGGAACCACCACCGTAGCTGTCCACCCATTCCAGCGCGTTACAGGTCAAGCCTTCATAGGCACGGCCCTGGAAGACATAGCCCCACATCTTGCTGTTGCCTGCTTCGCGTTCGGCGGCCTGGATCTTGGTCGCGATGTCGGTGAGTTCTTCCCAGGTCTGCGGGACATCGAAGTCATATTGCTCAAGCAGGTCCTTGCGGTAATAGAGCACGCCAGCATCGGTAAACCAGGGCATCGCCACCAGTCGGTCATCCACTGTGTTGTTGGCGATGATGGCCTCGAAATGACCTGCTCCTGCATCTTCGCCAAGCAATTCATTGAGATCTGCCAGGTGGTTGGCCAGCAGCCCCGGCCATACCACGTCGACCTGCATTACATCGATATCACCGGACTGGGCAGAAAGGACCTGTTGATAGAGAGATAAGCGCTCGGTAGAGGAATTGGGGGTCGTGACCACATCGACACGGTGGCCGGTTTCCTTTTCCCAGGCGGCCACTGCCTGTTTGCATAGGGTCAGCTCGGTACCCACGGCACCGCAGGATATGGTCAGATCGGCGTCTTCCTGAGCCTGGACCTGGCCGCAGAGGCTGGCAAGGGCAAGACTGGCCAGTGCAAGAGTGGCGTAGAGTGGCGTTTTTCTCATGAGGGTACCTCGTTTGTTGTTGTGCCTGGGGATTTGGCTAGTACCTGGCGATTTGCTGGCTAAAGTGTTGGAAACGAACTTAATCGTTTAAGATTGCCTAGTCGCTAGTTAAATGACAGATAGGTGCCACTGCAATATCGACTTTGGTGTTAAGAAACTTCTTATTAGCGGGAAAATCGCCGAGAGAGGTGCGGCTGATTGATATTAATTGTTTGATTTTATTGTGTTTTGTGAAATATTGAATAGGCTGCGAAAGTGGTTTGAAAGCTAATTGATAGTAAGTAAACATACGTAAAAATTTTCTTGTTAGGGTTCTTTAAGGCAAATAGCCAGCCTTCTATTTAGACATTGGTTGTAATTTTACGACTTTCTCCTGTCTTGCTTGTCTAAATCGTTTAAGTTCTATCTCCGGTGTTCTAACAACAGTTCTAGCAACAGTCCTGACAACAGTTCCGATAACAGTTTCGATAACAACAACCGGGATGGAAGCGATGACAGCAAACCCCATGATTCGGCTCAAGACTCCCTTGGCTCTGGCAATTGCCGCAGCGGGATTGAGCCTGGCCGGAGTGGCCAATGCCCAGATGACGCCTGAACTGGAAGCTCGCTTGGCTGAACTTGAGCAGCGCATCATCAGTGCCGAACAGCGCGCTGCCGCTGCCGAGCAACGCGCTGATGTGGCCGAAGCCAGGCTGGAGCAACGCCAGCAGAATGATGCCGACCTGGAAGAGCGCCTGGCGTCAGTCGAAGAGAAGGCTTCCAGCAGCAGCCTGAATGACGATGAAGGTATCGAGTTCTCTGCCTATGCCCGTTCGGGCCTGCTGCTTGGTGATGATGGCAAGAGCCTGCCTGGCGGCCCCTACGTGACGCCAGCCGGGGCAACAGGAGGGGCGGTAGGTCGTTTGGGCAATGAGCCGGATACCTATGTCGAGACTCAGCTCGGTTATCGCCAGACCTTCGACAATGGTGCCAAGGCCAATTATCAGGTGATGATCGCCGATGGCGTGACCACCAGTAATGACTGGACTTCCGATGAGTCCGACCTCAACGTGCGCCAGGTCTATGTTGAGCTGTCCGATCTGCCCAGCTTCACTGGCGCTTTCGAAGGCACCACCCTGTGGGCGGGCAAGCGCTTCGACCGGGATAATTTCGATATTCACTGGCTCGACAGCGACATCATGTTCCTTGCCGGTACCGGTGCAGGTATCTATGACGTCAAGCTGGCGGATAACTGGAAGGCCAACTTCTCCGTTTATGGGCGCACCTACTCTGACTTCCCTGTGGATTCCAGCCTCCCTGAGGCCACCGGTGATACCGATAGCCTGATCTACACCATCAACAACCGTATCGGTAACTGGCAGTGGATGCTCAATGGATTGTCCGCTGCGGATAACGATGAGCGTGTTCTCGACGAACATACCGACGAGGCGGCAGACAGCGGTTTCCATACCATGCTGGCTTACCATGGAGATAGCTTCTTCGGCTTACGGGAAGGTAGCTTCAAGGCGGCGCTGCTGTACGGTGAAGGCCTGGGCGCGGAGGTCAAGAGCCTGGGTACCGACGGCAATCTGACTGATGATGCCAAGACGACGCGTCTGGCGCTGTATGGCACTACCTATCTGGCACCCAAGTGGCGAATTGCACCGGCAGTGCTGGCGCAGACCAGTGAGGATCGTTACACCAAGGGTGACGAGTACAACTGGGCAACCTTCAATGCGCGCCTGGCCCATGAAATCACTGACAACTTCGAAATGCAGTACGAAGGAACCTATCAGTGGATGGACCTCGATCAGGCTGCGCTGGGCGATGCGGCAGAAGGGGCCTATACCCGTTTCACCATTGCTCCGACCTTCAAGCCCCAGGTGGGAGGCTTCTGGAATCGTCCTGAAATTCGCCTCTTCGCCAGTTACAGCGACTGGGATGATGAGCTGAACGACTATATGACCAATGACGACTTCGGCAAGGAAGGGTTCGCCGGTGGGCAGTGGGCGTTTGGGGTGCAGGCGGAGACCTGGTTCTAGACAATTCCTCAGCAAGCACTGCGTAAGTGTCTGCGCTTCCTAAGGGGGTGTGCGTCGAGCAACCCTGAACAAAACGGCGATCCGAAAGGGTCGCCGTTTTGTTATGTGCGCTCGTGATATGGTCGCTCAATGGCGTCGATCCGGCACCAGCATGCTGGTCTCCAGATCGGCGATGCGTTCGACACCGAGCAGGCCGATGGTACGGTCGATTTCCCGGCGCAGGATATCCAGCGCATGCGCGACCCCTGGCTGGCCACCAGCCGCCAATCCATACAATGTGGTGCGACCCAGCCACACGGCATCGGCCCCCAGCGCCAATGCCTTGACGACATCCGTGCCGCGTCGGAAGCCGCTGTCGACGAACAGCTGACAACGTTGCCCGACGCGCTGCCTGGCTTCTGGCAGGACTTCGACAGGTGAGCAGGCATGATCGAGCTGGCGCCCGCCATGATTGGAGAGTACCAGCGCATCGACGCCCAGGCTGGCAGCCTGCTCGGCTTCATCGGGAGAGAGGATGCCCTTGATGATGAGCTTGCCTGGCCAGCGGTCGCGCAGCCAGCTGATGTCATCCCAGTTGAGCGTCGAGTCCAGTTGCTGGCCGATCACTGCTGAGGCGCCCTGTACGCTTTGCTTTCCAGGGGGAAGCAGGTCGTCCAGGTTCTTGAAGGTCGGCATGCCATCGGGAATCAAGACATCGGCGATCCAGCGTGGGCGCATGAGCAGGTGCAGCAGATTACGCAGGGTCGGCTGCATGGGCTTGCGGAAGTTGCGCAGGTCCCATTCACGGTTACCGTAGATGGCACTATCGGTGGTGACCACAATGGTCTCGTACTGGGCAGCCTGGCAACGATCTACCAGTTTTCTGACGTAATCTCGATCTCGGTAGAAGTAGATCTGCATCCAGGCATTGAGCCCTTCGAGTGCGGCGATGTCCTCCAGTGAGGTGGTAGCGACATTGCTGAGCACGAAGGGAATATTGGCCCTGGACGCTGCCGTGGCCAGCTTGATGTCTCCATCCCGGCTCAGCATGCCGTTATACCCCGTCGGCCCGATCACCAGGGGCAGGGCATGGGATTTGCCCATCAGTGTGGTCGACAGGTCTCGAGGACCCACTCGGGTCAGCGTTCTTGGCATGAAGCGGTAATCATCGAATACGGCCCGGTTATGCTGCAACGCCCGCTCATCATCGGCCCCTCCCTGCAGATATTCGAAGACAAAATTGGGCAAGCGGCGTTGGGCAATACGTTCCAGGTCCTGGATGTTGAGTGCCTTGCGGTAATCGGTTCCTGCATAGCGGCGGCGCTTCACGTTGTTCTCCTGCTGAGTCCCCAGGCGGTCGTCATAGCACCAAAGTCTAAGGCTTGGGTGCTTTTTGTTTTCTCACCATACTACCATACTAGTCATATCAGAAAGAGGCGGCCAAGCCTTAAACCGATCGCATCGAGGGGATGGCATGAATACGACACTGCAATCGTTATGGCAGGAGACCCGCGCCAGCGATCCGGTCCGTGCGCGGCTCTATCAGGTATTGCGCGAGTCGATCATCAAGATGGTGCTGGTACCAGGGCAGGCGCTGTCGGAGAAGGAGCTGGCCGATATCTTCTCGGTGAGCCGTCAGCCAGTTCGTGAAGCATTCATACGCCTGTCCGAAGCAGGGCTGGTGGAGGTCAGGCCTCAACGCGGCACCTTTGTGGTCAAGATCTCGCAGCAAGCGGTGCTCGAGGCCCGCTTCGTGCGGGAGGCCATCGAAGTAGCCATTGTCAGGCTGGCAGCCAGCAAGGGGCTCGGCGCAGAGATTCTTTTCGAACTCAATGACCTGCTGGCGCGTCAGCGCAGCTGTGTCGAGCACCAGGATCATGATCGCTTCTACAGCCTGGATGAAGCCTTCCATCGCACCCTGACACTGGGTGTCGACCAGCAAGCAGCCTGGAAAGTCGTTGAAGAGGTTCGCGCGCATTTCGACAGGGTGCGCTATCTGAGCGTTCCCGACAGCACGCCCATCGACAAGCTGATCGAGCAACACGCGCAGATCGTCGCAGCCATCGAGCAGCGCAATGTCGAGGCGGCAGAGGAGGCCATGTGCACTCACCTGCGTGAGGTGCTCATCTCTCTGCCTGATCTGGTCCAGCGTTTCCCCGAGATGTTCGAAGACCAGCAGACCCAGTCACTCATCAAGGAAGCGAGTCAATGAAGATCGAGCAGGCCTACACCATCGTCACTTCGCCTGGGCGCAATTTCGTGACGCTCAAGATTGTCACTGACGAGGGGATCTACGGTATTGGTGATGCAACGCTTAATGGCCGTGAACAGGCGGTGGTCGCTTATCTTGACGAGCATGTGATTCCTGCCTTGATCGGCAAGGATGCCAGTGCCATCGAGGACATCTGGCAATACCTGTACCGCGGTGCCTACTGGCGGCGCGGCCCGGTCACGATGTCGGCCATCGGTGCTGTCGACATGGCGCTGTGGGACATCAAGGCCAAGGCCGCGAACATGCCGCTATACCAGCTTCTGGGCGGTAGAAGTCGCGAGCGTGTCATGACCTATGCCCACTGTACCGGCAAGGATATCGATAGCTGCTTGAGCGAAGTCGAACGCCATGTTGCGCTGGGCTACCGTGCGGTACGTGTACAGGCTGGCATCCCCGGTATTCCGACGATCTATGGGGTCGCCAAGCGTGAAGGCGAGCGCTATGAGCCGGCGGATGCTGAAATCCCGGCAGAACATGTGTGGAGCAGCGAGAAATATCTCCATCATGTGCCGCAGCTGTTTGCCGCCGTGCGTGAGCATTTTGGCCATGATCTGCACCTGCTGCACGATGTCCATCACCGCTTGACGCCCATTGAAGCCGCTCGCCTGGGCAAGGCAGTCGAGCCTTACCACCTGTTCTGGCTGGAAGACTGCGTACCTGCAGAGAACCAGGAAAGCCTGCGTCTGATTCGCGAGCACACCACTACGCCGCTGGCGATTGGCGAAGTGTTCAACTCGATACACGATTACCGAGAGATGATCCAGAACCAGTGGATCGACTATATCCGTACACCGCTGACGCACGGCGGCGGCATCACGCATGTGCGCCGCATTGCTGACTTTGCGGCGCTCTACCACGTCCGCACTGGCTTCCATGGGCCCACTGACCTGTCTCCGGTATGCCTGGGGGCCGCGATTCATTTCGATACCTGGGTGCCCAATTTCGGCATTCAGGAGCATATGCCGCATGAAGACCTGACCGATCAGGTCTTCCCGCATGACTATCGCTTCGAGGACGGCCACTTCCTGGTCGGCGAGGCTCCCGGGCATGGCGTCGATATCGATGAAGAGGCCGCGGCGAAGTTCCCATATAAGCGCGCGAGTCTACCCGTCAACCGTCTGGAGGACGGCACGCTCTGGCACTGGTAGGTCGTCAACAAGGTCAGGTGCTGCGGTATCAATCAGAGCAAGCGGCGCACCGAACGGTTTACAGGAGTTAGTTTCATGCAAGCATTTCAAGTCAAGGCCCCGCACGATTACGACGTCAGTGAACAGCCCGTACCATCTCCCGGGGTAGGGGAAGTGCTGATCGATGTCGCTTTCGCTGGCATCTGCGGTTCCGACATGCACATCATTCATGGCGATAACGCTTTCGTGCGTTTTCCGCGCATCACGGGGCATGAGTTTGCCGGTGTCATCAGTGCTGTCGGGGATGGGGTCGATCCCGCTCGAATCGGGGAGCGGGTGTGCATCGATCCGGTGGTCAACTGTGGCGAGTGCTATCCATGCCGGATAGGGCGGCCCAACGTGTGTACTGCCATGCAGGTCATCGGGGTTCATCGCCATGGCGGTTTTGCCGAGCAGGTCAATGTGCCGGCTGCCAATGCCTATCGTCTGCCGGATACGCTGGACCTGGATGCTGCGGCCCTGGTTGAACCTTATTCCATTGCTGCCAATGTGTTGTCGCGCATGAACCCATATCCAGGGGACCGCTTGCTGATCATCGGTGCAGGCGTCATCGGCCTGACCATTCTGCAGATGGCCCATGCCATGGGGATAGAAGACGTCATTATCAGTGACATCCTAGACACTCGTCTGGAAACCGCACGTGCCATGGGCGCCAGCCATGCCATCAATGGCAGTGAGCAGGACCTGGAACAGGCTGTGCACGAGCTGACCTCTGGTGAAGGCATTCCGCTGATTGCCGATGCCGCCTGTGTTCCTGCCATGCTGCCTGCCATGTTGCGCATGGCCTGCCCAGCAGGGCGCATCGGTCTGCTTGGCTTCAACCCGACACCCAGCGACCTGAGCCAGCTGGAAGTCATCAAGAAGGAGCTGACTCTCGTCGGTTCCCGGCTCAATAACCGCAAGTTCCCTGAAGTGATAGCGCATATCGAGGCGGGTCGACTGGATCCCAAGGCCTTGATCAGTCATCGGGTTGCGCTTGGCGACATGCCTGAAGCGATCCATATGCTCGATACCACTCCCGAGAAGGCGCGCAAGGTCCTCGTCGACATCGCCTCCTGAGGCGTTCTACCAACTGTCGATCAGCAAAGCCCGATCAGCAAAGCCCGATCAGCAAAGCCCGATCAGCAAAGCCCGATCAGTAAAAGACCGATCAGTAAAAGACCGATCAGCAAAAGCAATAACAACTCATGGCAACGCCATGACAACCCATCGCGATTCTATAGCCGCTCATGGCCATCAATAACAGCCTACAGCGATGCAATAACAGAGAGACAGGAGATCACGCCATGTTCACAACGGTATTTAACACCACCCTCAAGCGCCTGGTAGTTGGCGCTTGCCTGGGAACGGCACTGCTCGGCAGCCAGTCACTGCTGGCGGCGGATTTCACCCTCAAGTTCGGCCACCTGGCCAACGAGGAGAATATCTGGAACCAGACAGCGCTCAAGTTCAAGGAACTGGTCGAAGCCAATTCCGATGGGCGCATCAAGGTGCAGGTCTTTCCGAATGAGCAATTGGGCAGCGAGATGGATGTCATCAACAGCATCCAGCTCGGTACGGCCGACATGACAATTACCGGTGAAAGCCTGCAGAACTGGGCTCCCAAGGCAGCCATGATGGCGGTGCCATACCTGTTCCGTGACGAGGACCATCTGCGCAAGACCGTCGAAAGCGATATTGGCAGCGAGATCGAGGCGCAGATTACCGAGCGTGCTGGCCTGGTGCCTCTGGCCTGGTTCGAACGGGGCCCGCGTGAACTGACCTCCAATCGCCCGATCAAGTCCCCGGATGACCTCGATGGCCTGCGCCTGCGGGTCCCTAATGTGCCGTTGTTTGTCGATACCTGGGAAGCCATGGGCGCGCGTCCCACTCCGATGGCGTTTTCTGAAGTGTTCACTTCTCTGCAGCAGAACACCATCGAGGCCCAGGAGAATCCGCTCAGCTTGATCGAGAGCGCCAGCTTCAATGAAGTACAGCAGTACGTGAACATGACCGACCACGTGCGTAGCTGGATCTATGTGGTGATCGGCAAGGACAAGCTGGATGCCATGCCGGAAGACCTGCAGCAGGTGGTGCGTGATGCGGCCAGCGAAATGCAGAGCTACGAAGAGCAGTTGTTCAGTGAAGATCAGCAGCGTCTGGAGGAATCGCTGAAAGAGAAGGGCATGGAGTTCGTCGAGGTGGATCAGGCTGCCTTTGCCGAGAAGGCCCGTCCTGCGGTGCTTGATGCGCTCGATGATGAACAGCGCGAGATCTACGACGCCATCCAGGACCTGTAATCCCTTTACGGCAATCGTCACCGGGGTGGATCACACCCCGGTACTCGTCTCCTTTCACGCATGGAGAACCCCATGTCGGATCCCGCACAAGAGATACAGGAGTCTCTGGAGGTGTTGAACCGCGTCCCGAGACTCAAGGGGCCCCTTGGCAGGCTCGCCGATGTACTGGACAAGACCTTGCTGTCGCTTGCGGTAATGGCTCTGCTCGGCCTGTCGCTCACGGTGTTGCTGCAGGTCGCATCTCGCTTGTTCTTGCCGTTTACCCTGGCATGGACAGAAGAGCTGACGCGCTATCTGTTCATCTACATGGTGTCACTGGGTGCCGGTGTTGTGTTGCATCGCCATCGCAACGTCAACGTCGAGCTGTTTCATGGTGCCCTGGGTTTTCGTGGGCGTGCTGCCTATCTGATGCTGATTTCGATCCTGACCGCAGGCTTCACACTGATTGTGCTGCCAGAGGCATGGAAGTATGCCCAGATCGGTGCCTTCCAGACATCACCCACCCTGCGTATCCCGATGATCTACATCTTCCTGTCTTCTGTGGTGCTGTTTGCGTCACTGTTTTTCTACAGCGTCATCTGCACACTGGAAGGCTTCATCGCTCTGGTGCGCGGTGAACCACTCGATCATGAGGCGTGCTAATGGAAATCGCTGTTCTCTTCTCCACGTTTCTGGTCCTGTTGTTGATAGGCCTGCCCATCGCTTTCTGCCTGGGGATTTCGTCGCTGGCTTATCTCGTGCTGAGTGGCATTTCGCTGACCATTGTTCCGCAGCGCATGTTCTCTGGTATCGATTCCTTTGTCCTGTTGTGCATTCCCGGCTTTGTGATGGCGGGGAACCTGATGAACGTGGGCAATATCACCCAGCACATCGTGCGCTTTTCCAATGCCCTGGTAGGCCATATTCGCGGCGGCCTGGGGCTGGCCAATGTCGGTGGATCGATGATCTTCAGCGGCATTTCCGGTACGGCCGTCGCCGATGCGGCCAGCATTGGCTCGGTGATGATTCCGGGCATGGCCAAGTCAGGCTATGACAAGCCCTTTGCCGCGGCAGTGACAGCGGCATCCTCGACCATTGGTCCGATCATTCCTCCCAGTGTGCCGATGATCATTGTCGGTTCGCTGTCCGGCATCTCCGTCGGGCGCATGTTTCTGGCCGGTGCCATTCCTGGCTTGCTGCTCGGCATTGCCATGATGGTCACCGTCTACTGGCTGGCCGTACGCCGTGGTTACCCCAAAGGAAAGCGTGCCACGCTGCGTGAACTGCTCAAGGAAGGACGCAGTGCATTCTGGGCACTGTTGATGACGTTCATCATCCTCTACGGGATCATCGGTGGCCTGTTCACGCCCACGGAAGCTTCCATCGTTGCCAGTCTCTACGCGCTACTGGTCGGGACCTTTGTCTACAAGGGCATCAACTGGGGCAACCTGCGCGGCATTCTCGTGGATACCGTGTTGACCTCTGCGTCTCTGATGTTGCTGGTCGGCCTGGCCAACCTGTTTGGCTGGATATTGACCAGCCAGCAGATCCCGCAACTGCTGGCCGATGGGATCCTGCAGATCAGTGATAACCCCCTTGTGGTGATTCTGATCCTCAACCTGATCCTGCTGTTCGTCGGTTCATTCATGGAAACCATTGCCGCTCTGATCATCCTGTTCCCGGCGCTGTTGGGCGTGGCGACAGGCATCGGCATGGATCCTGTGCACTTTGGCGTGATGGCGGTCCTGAACCTGATGATCGGTCTGACGACACCCCCTGTCGGCGTCTGCCTGTTTGTAGTGTCCGGTATCGGCAAGCTGCCCATGTTGCGAGTGGCTCGAGCCATCGTTCCGTTCCTGATCTGCAACCTGATCGTGTTGTTGCTGGTGTCTTATGTGCCAGCCATCTCGCTGTGGTTGCCCAACCTGCTGATGGGGGAGTGATCGCCATGTCACATCGGGACGAATCACACCTTGAACGAATCAATAGCCATTATTCCGCGGCGGATATCGGCATCGTCCACCTCGGACTTGGTGCTTTCCACCGGGCCCATCAGGCGGTCTATGTGGAGCGTAATCTAGCCCGTCATCATGGTGGTGGCTGGGGGATATGCAGTGCCAATATCCGCTCGAACCAGACGCTGGTAACCCAGCTGCATGATGTTGGAATGCGCTATCACGTAGTGGAACAACGTGATAGCCGCCACATTACGCTGCGTGAAATCGCCTCCATTCGTGAAGCCCTTTATGCCGGTCCCGACGGACCGGACCTGGAAGCCTTGCTGGGTCGCATGAGTCAGCCCGAGGTACGCATCGTGACGTTGACGGTCACGGAGAAAGGCTATTACCTCAATCCCAGCAGTGGTGCATTGCTGCTCGATGCCCCTGCCATCGCCCATGACCTTGAGCACCCTCAAAGCCCGCAGACAGCGCCGGGAATCCTGGTGGAAGCATTGGCCCGGCGTCATGCTGCCGGCCTTGCGCCGTTCACGGTACTTTGTTGTGACAACATGCCCGACAATGGGCAGCGTACGCGGCAGGCCGTGTTTGAACTGGCGCGCCAACGGGATGGCCGACTTGCTGCCTGGATCGAGCAAAACGTGGCATTTCCCAGCAGCATGGTCGATCGCATTGTTCCGGCAATGACGGAAAGTAGCTTTGCCCAGCTTGCCGAGTTGGGAGTCGATGATCCTGCGGCGGTGGTCTGTGAATCCTTCAGCCAGTGGGTGGTCGAGGACCACTTTCCGCAGGGACGCCCCGACTGGGAGCTGGAAGGGGTACAGATGGTGGCGGATGTCGCTCCCTTCGAGACCATGAAGCTGCGTATGCTCAATGGCAGCCACTCACTGCTGGCCTATCTGGGCGCGCTGGAGAATATCGACACGGTCAGCGATGCCATTGCACAGCCTGTACTGGTGGCGTTGCTGCGCCGCTACATGCAACAGGAAGTCATTCCGACATTGAGCATGCCGGAGGGTAGCGATCTTGCCGCCTATGCCGATAGCCTGCTGGTGCGTTTTGCCAATGACAGCCTGCGCCACCGCCTGCATCAGATCGCCATGGACGGTTCACAGAAGCTGCCTCAGCGTTGGTTGCAGGGCACGCTCAGCAATCTACAGGCAGGCCGTGATGTGACCTGCACTGCGCTCGGCGTTGCTGGCTGGATACGCTACACCGCAGGCAGTGACCTGTCGGGTAACCTGCATAAGGTGGACGATCCCATGGCAGATCGTTTCGCTGCGCTACATGCCACTCACGCTACTCCCGAGGCATTGGTGACAGCTTTCCTTTCCCTGGATGAAGTGTTTCCTGTCGAACTCGCTGAGCATCCGCATTTCATCAATGCTGTGGTGGATGCCTGTTACGCATTACAAGCCCGTGGTGTCACTGCGACTCTCGAACATTATTTATACGAACATTATTGATAAGAGCTTTTTATGGAACATACATGGCGCTGGTTCGGACCTGATGATCCGATCAAACTGGATGAAGTTCGCCAGACAGGCGCAACCGGTATTGTTACGGCTCTGCATGATATTCCCAATGGGGCAGTCTGGCCGCTGGAGGCCATCCAGGCACGCAAGCAGATGATCGAAGCGGCTGGACTCACCTGGTCGGTCGTGGAGAGCGTACCGGTTCATGAGGACATCAAGAAGGCCAGCCCGGGCCATGAAGTGTATATCGCCAATTACCAGCAGACGCTGCGCAACCTTGCAGCCTGCGGTATCGACGTCGTCTGCTACAACTTCATGCCTGTCCTGGATTGGACACGTACGGATCTGGCTTGGCCATTACCCGAGGGTGGCGCGGCGTTGCGCTTTGACCAGACGGCCTTTGCTGCCTTCGACCTTTACCTGTTGGCCCGTCGTGGTGCCGAGCATGAATATGACGACGTCGAAAAGGCGCAGGCCAGGGCCTATCTCGATGCCCTGGACGAGTCTGGACGCGAGCGTTTGGTGAATACCATCATTGCTGGTCTGCCAGGGGCAGAGGAACACTATACGCTTGAGCAGTTTCGCGATGTGCTGGCGGAATATGCCGAGATCGATGCTGACAGGTTGCGCGAGAACCTGGGGAATTTCCTCAAGGCGATCATTCCGGTGGCCGAGGAAGTGGGCATTCGCATGGCCATCCATCCTGACGATCCCCCTCGCCCATTGTTGGGCTTGCCTCGGGTCGTCTCGACGCAGCAGGATGCCGACTGGATTCTGGCGGCGTCCACCAGTCCGGCGAACGGCATTACCCTGTGCACGGGGTCGTATGGCGTCAGCGCGGAAAATGACCTGGTGGCGATGGCCCGGCGTTTTGGTCCGAGAGTCTATTTTGCCCACTTGCGTTCGACACAGCGTGAACAGCCTGATCCTCGTTCCTTCCATGAAGCGCCTCATTTGACGGGCGACGTCGACATGGTGGCAGTGATTCAGGCCCTGGTCGACGAGGAACGTCGGCGTGAGCGAGAGGGCGGACCACGCTTGCCGCTGCGCCCTGATCATGGTCACCATATTCTTGATGACCGGAGCCGCGCCACCGCACCGGGGTATCCCTTGTACGGCCGACTCAAGGGGCTAGCGGAATTGCGTGGCGTGGAAATGGCGGTCAGGCGGCTGACGGGCTGATACGCCGTTGTCTCGGCTATCTGCGACCTGAACGCTGCATCTGCAAGCTGAACATGGAAAGACAAACCCCCAGTCCGGCATCGCCGGACTGGGGGTTTTTTCATGTCAGGAGACCCTGACCGGTGAGCTGACTCAGGCTTCCTGAGTGGTGCCTTCCGGTGGTTCGCCGACACTGCCAGGCATGGCCGGAGTGACATTTCCGTCTGCTCGGGAAATGGCCAGGAACTGCACGTGACGCTCATATTCACCGAGTACGTCGTGAATGATCTGGCCGCGACTGTAGCCATTGAGGTTCTGTCCCAGGCTGCCTTCCGCCAGATGCACATCCAGGCGCAGGTAATAGTCGTCATCCACCGGCAGGAAGCTGGGAGTGCGCATGCGATGCGGGCGCACATGATAGACGAAGCTCTGCATGCCCTCGAAGTCCACCTGCAGGGTCAGGCTGGGCAGGGGAGCACCTTCTTCCTGAGCTTCGCTGAGATGGACGATCTGGCCCCGGCTTTGCAGCTCTTCGGCGAACTGCTTTAGAGCGGGACGCAGGGCATGCTCGATAGTGGCGGCGGCACCGGCCCGGTTGGAGGTATCCAGGGCATGATCCAGGCGCTCGCGCCAGTTGCCGTTGTCACCGCTCAGGGCCACCATTCTGCGAGCTTCAGCCTTGCCAGTCTCGGTGCGCAGGGCGCGGGCCAGACCGATCATGATGGCAAACATCACCAGGGAGAAGGGCAGCGCGGTGATCACCACAGCGCTCTGCAGGGCACTGAGCCCACCAGCCATCAGCAGGGCAATGGTGATCAGGCCAATGACAGCAGCCCAGAAGATACGCAGACGAATCGGTGCGTCATGGTTCACATCACTGAGAATCGAGGTGAAGTTGGCCAGCACCAGAGCACCCGAGTCGGCAGAAGTGACGAAGAACACCACACCCAGAAGTGTCACCACAGAAGCCGTCGTGGTGATGTACGGGTACTGGGACAAGAAGGTGTAAATGGTGGTCTGAGGAGTGTTGAGCGCCTGTTCTCCGAGTTCAGCGAGTCCCTGGTTGGCGACCATATCGATGGCAGAGTTACCGAAGATGGACATCCAGGCCATCATGAATCCGAGGGGGATCAATAGCCCGCCCACGGCAAACTGACGAATGGTACGACCGCGGGAAATGCGCGCCAGGAACAGACCAACGAACGGTGTCCAGGCGATCCACCAGCCCCAGAAGAAGATGGTCCACCAGCCTTTCCATTCCTGGGCATCGGCACCGGCATAGGCGTAGGTGTCGAAACTCTTGGCAACGAAGCCAGACAGATAATCACCAATGTTGAGCACCAGGCCATTGAGCAGTGTCAGCGTATGGCCCTGGAACAGTACGAACAGCAGCAGAGCGGCGGCCAGCAGCATGTTGAATTCGGACAGGCGACGAATGCCTTTTTCCACCCCGGTGACCACGGAAATGGTGGCCAGGATCACCACCAGCACGATCAGCACGACCTGGGTCGAGAGGCTCTCGGGAACCCCGAACAGGAAGGTGAGACCGTAATTCAGCTGCATTACACCGATGCCAAGACTGGTGGCAATACCGAACACAGTGGAAATGACCGCGGTGATGTCCACGGCATTACCAATGGGCCCGTAGATACGTTTCCCAAGTAACGGATAGAGTGCACTGCGAATGGCCAGCGGCAAGCGGTGACGATAGCTGAAGTAGGCCAGTGCCATGCCCATCAGTACGTACATGCCCCAGCCGGTGAGCCCCCAGTGGAGGAAGGTCTGAGGAATTGCCTGGCGCAGGGCTTCCTGACTTTCCGCAGGCAGGTCGGGTGGCGCCAGGTAGTGGGACAGCGGTTCGGCAACACAGAAGAACAGCAGGTCGATGCCGATACCCGCGGCGAACAGCATGGAAGCCCAGGAAACCAGCGAGAACTCCGGGCGGGAATGGTCAGGCCCTAGGCGGATATTCCCCACCTTGGACATGCTGATGACCACGACGAACACCAGGTACGCCACGGCTGCCAGCATGTAGTACCAGCCAAAGGTGTCGTTGACCCAGGAAAGCCCTGCACTGAACAAGCTTCCGGCTTGTTCGGTGAAGGTCATGGTGTAAATCAGAAAGATCAGTATGCCTGCTACCGAACCGTGGAAAACGGCAGGGTTGAGGCGGTCGCGAGAAGATGAAGCATCATCGAGGATGGACATGCACGAGCCCTGTTTAGCTAGGAAATGGCTGATTTAGTTGTTGTTGTACCGCAATGAATCAGTGTCCCTATAAGTGAATGGTGGCCCGTGATCGCTCACGGGTTTCGTGCTGTCTCGACGTCAGAGGAAGAAACAGCGTTTTATTGATTGGACGTTTAATAAAAATACAGGCGCTCCTGCCGGCTTTCAACCCCAAGCGTGGATTAGCCGTTAACGATAGGTCCTGAAAGCCTTGTCACCAGGACTGTCATTCAGAAACGCCAATGCCCGGCAGAAGCCGGGCATTGAAGGTAGAGGGAGGGTAGAGCAGGGATTGATGCGAGGTGCTCGAGACAGGATCAGGCCGCTGGCGCTTCCGGCATCGGCTTGCCTTCGTGTTCGCCGTGATGACCAGGGCCTCCATGATGACGTGGGGGCATCATGGTGCTCTTGAGCTCATCGATCTGCTCGTCGCTGAGGACTTCTGCCAGCGCATCGTGATGGGTCTGGCGCAGTTCTTCCCAAGCGGCATGGCGTTTATCACGCTCTTCATAGTCCTGGTCGATCAGGGATTTGAAGTCGTCACGGAAGGAGGCCAGGGTATCCTCGACCTTGCTGCGGTCGTCATCGGACAGCTGCCATTCATCGAACAGCTTGCTAAGGCGTTCTTGGTGCACCTGACGGGTAGCGTCCTTCAGGGCTGCGATGCCATCTTCACCCAGGATTTCCTTGCGTTGAGCACGATACTCGTCATTGAGCTCTTTCATGGCTTCGTGGTGTTCGTCGCTGGCTGCCTTCAGAGCATCGCGGGTTTCTTCGTCGATACCGGCACGGTCGAGCAGTTCTGCACGGAATTCATGGCCTGGGCCGCGACCTTCGAAGCCTTCATGGGGCTTGTCGCCTGCCATTGCACCCAGGGAGAAAGGCAGCAGGGCGGCAGCGATAGCCGCAGGCAGCAGGGCCTTGCGGGCAAAAGACCGATTGGCAAGAGGTCGGTTGGCAAAAGATAGCTTCATGTGTGTCTCCTTCAGCGTTGTGCGTCTTGTTTCTCGGGGCACCATGCCCCCTTGACGCTTTCCACTATCGACCCGTCTGGTGCAAATTGAATGCAGCTAATGTGTAGAAAAGAAGACAAGTTAGCTAGCTCATGAAAGTGTAATTTCCTTCAATACCTGCCATGCCATTGACGGCACCCTGTCAGCCATTTCTCTAATGACAAGGGGCTTAGGTCATGTCGTCCAGTGTGTTTCTTTCCATGTCGGCTTTTGCCATTGCAGCTTCGATCTCGCCGGGGCCGGTCAATCTGCTTGTGTTGTCCACATCAGTGAAGTTTGGTTGGCGACAGGCTGTCCCGCTGGTATTGGGGGCGAGTCTGGGTTTCACCTTGCTGCTCTGGTTGATGGGTATCGGGCTGGTGGGTTTATGGGAACAGATACCTTGGCTGCGTCAGTTAGTGAAGGTGGCGGGTGTCTGCTTTCTCGGCTGGTTGGCCTGGCGTCTGATGTGCAGTAATGGACAACTGGCGATGGCGGGTAGCGAGCAGCCTGCCGGGGCCATGACCGGGGCTTTGATGCAGTGGTTGAACCCCAAGGCGTGGATGGCGTCTGTTGCAGGAATGGGGATGTTCGTCAGTGATGGCAACGTGACGGCTGTGACGGGGTTTGCCGTGTTGTGGGGGACGCTATGTGCCCTGTCTATTGGCAGTTGGGCATTGCTGGGCGGGCGCCTATCGACATGGCTCGGAACTCCGGGGTACATGCGCTGGTTCAATCGGGCACTGGCGATCCTGCTGGCATCAAGCGCAGTGGCGATTGCACTGGGATAGAGATGTCATTGGCAAGGGAAGGTGATACAGAAGAGGGTTAAGGAGGAGCTGCTACCTTGCTGCGGTAGTGTCCCGGGGTGGCCGCCAGCAGACGCTTGAATGTGCGCTGGAAGTGAGCCTGGTCGGCGAAACCACAGTCCTGGGCCACGCTGGCAATGGCATCGCCCTGGCGCAGCCGTCGACGCGCCTGGCGGATGCGTAGGTCAATCAGCATGGCATGTGGCGTCATGCCATAGTGGCGGCGGAAGCCATTGATCAGGCTGGTGGCGCCGCACTCGGCCACCGTACACAGGGCTTCCAGGCTGAGGTCCTGTTGCCAGTGCTCTGCCAGGTATTCCCGTGCATGTTCCAGATGGCGTGGTGACACGGCTTGAATATGCTGAGGATGCAGCGTATCACGCAGGATGTCGGCAAGGACTTCACAATGGCTTTCGAGCTCCAGGCGAGTACGGTGCATGCTCTCCAGAGCATTTCCCAGTGTCACGATGGCCTGGTGCAGCCGGGGCTCTCGGCTGGTCAGGGCACTGAACATGGGGATATCGCAGTAAGCGGCTCCTGGTGGTACCTGGCAGCGTTCAGTCAGCCAGGTGCTGTCCATGTAGAGCATGTCGTAGCCCCATGGATGCTCAGGCAGAGCGTTGCAGGCATGGCCATCGCCAGGGTTGACCACAACCACGTCACCGCTGCTGACATCGATACGCTTGCTGCCGTTGGCATAGGACGAACGCCCCGAACGGATCGCCCCGAAAGAATGACAGTCGTGACTGTGCCGCGCGTGGCTCAGGGCGTTGCCGCTGGATACCCTGCGTATCTCCACCTGCGGTAGCAGGGGGTGGCGCAGGAAGCGGGATACGGTCTGCATCGGGGCTGACATGCCGTGTCTCGTTACTCCTCGGGCTGGTACTTGTAGCCGACACCATATACCGAGCGGATGATTTCACGTTCCGGCCAGATATCGGATATCTTCTTGCGCAGCTTCTTGATATGGCTATCCACCGTCCGTTCGGAAACAATGCGGTGATCACGATACATGTGATCCATCAGTTGTTCCCGGGCGAAGATCCGGCCGGGTGACTGCATCATGACTTTCAACAGTTGGAACTCTACGGCAGTCAGCCCCAGGTCCTGGCCATCCGCCAAGGCTCGCCAGCCATTTTCATCCAGCACCAGGTCATGGTTGGCGACATCGTTGCTGACCGCCTGGCTGCGCCGCAGCACGGCCTTGACCCGGGCAACGACTTCGCGCGGGCTGAAAGGCTTGCAGATATAGTCATCGGCACCCAGTTCCAGCCCCAGCAGCCGATCGACTTCCTCGACCCGAGCCGTCAGCATGATGATGGCAACATCCGGCCAGCGCTGACTGATTTCACGGCATAATGTCAGGCCGTCGGTACCAGGCAGCATCAGGTCCAGCAGCACCAGGCTTGGGAGCTTCTCACTATCGCTGAGCCAAGGAATGACCTGGTCACCGTGATCGATATGATAAGTGCCGTAACCGCTGCCACTCAGATAATCGGTCACCAGGCGGGCGATCTTTGGTTCGTCTTCAACGACCAGAATCTGATCGATGGGAGCATTCTCTCCGCTCATTCGTCTTCCTCGAGTTGTAGATGGCTGGACAGCGCTGGGAAGCGTAGTGTCCAGCATAACCCGCCAAGCGCAGAAATTGAGGGGGTCATTTCGGCATCATGAGCGCGCGCCAGGGCCGTGGCAATGGATAGCCCCAGCCCACTGCCACCACTGGCTCGATTGCGTGAGCCTTCAACTCGGTACAAGCGCTCGGTCAGGCGCGGCAGCTCGCTTTCCGGTACGCCGGGGGCACTGTCTTCCCAGCGTAGCACCCAGACATCATTCTCTCTTTCAAGGGAGACCTTGAGCTGGCCGGGGGACTGGGTATAGGCACTGGTGTTGTCGAGCAGGTTGTTCCATAGCTGGCGCAGGCGTTGCAGATCTCCCCGAATCCATGCAGGTCCGTCGACATGACGTTCCAGGGTCAAGCCGTGATCATCCAGCCAGCCTCCTGCTTCTTCCAGGCGTGAATCCAGGTGCTCGGCCAGGTCAAGAGGTGCGAGCTGTACTTCCAGGGCGCCTGCATCACTCTGTGATAGAAGGCGCAGGTCGCCGACCAGCCGCTCCAGTTGACCAACCTCCTGGGCCAGGGAGTGCAGGTTATCCTGACTCAGCGAGCGGATACCATCCAGCATGGCTTCAATCTCGCCACGCAGTACTGCCAGAGGAGTGCGCAACTCGTGGGCAATATCCGACACCCAACGGCTGCGGGCTTCACGACTGGTTTCCAGGGTTTCTGCCAGCACGTTGAAGTCATGGGACAGGTTGGATAGCTCGTCTCGGCCGCGTTCAGGAAGTCGCACGCTGTAGTCTCCCTCGGTCAGTCGCCGCGTGGCAGTGGCCATGCTGCGAGTCCGACGCCCCACCCACCAGGACAAGGCGCCTGCCAGCAGCAGTGATGTCAGTGCCAGGGCAATGATGATGATCGTCAGGTTGCGTCGCTGCTGTTTCAGGAACAGGCGATCCATGCGTTCCATGAGCTGGTCTGGCGGGCGATAACCCAGAGTGCCAACCTGACGGTCATGGCTCATGACTGGAATCCAGCGCAGTTCGGCAGCGCCTTCGTCATCCTCGGGCGGCAGTCCGATGACCGGCAGGCCGTTTTCATCATGCAGCACGAAGTTGCGCGGGTTGCTCAGGTTGCCTTCGAGGCTCATCGGGCGGGGCTTGCTTCCGGGCCATAGCTGGCGGCGCACCAGCTCGTGCCAAGCACGGGGGGACTCGCGTAGCCACTGCCAGCTCTGGCGCCCGGACCAGGCCTCGCCCAGGCTTGCCGCCAGCGTCTCGGCACGTTGCGTCTGGGAGCGACTGAGATAGTCGAGAAAGCCCTGGTCCAGGCTGCGGGAAATAGCAACGAATACCGCTCCCGCGATGGCCACATTGACCACCAGGATGATGGCAAAAAGTTTGATACCCAAGCGAGAGAACGCAGGGAGGCGCTTGGCGAACATGATAGACAGGCTCCGGGGCAATACTTCCTTCGATAGGTCGCTAGCATGCCATTGCATCAAGTGAAAAAGCGGCGAGAACGAAGGAATATTTGTGCAGTTATGTGACGTTTGTCGTCATCACGGACAGCTTTCCCCGAGTATCAGCGTGGTATTGAGGCGTCGATGCTCAGGCGCGTCCAGACCCAGGATCATGCGTGCCGCGACCCGGCCTTTCTCGATGCTGTCCTGGCGCACCGTGGTCAGGCGTGGGGAACGGTACTGGCCTTCTTCGATGCCATCGAAACCGGTCAGAAGCAGGTCCTCGGGTACACGAATGCCACGTTGCTCGGCGAGTGTCAGGGCGGTCAGGGCAATGCGGTCAGACATGCACAGCAGCAGGTCTGGTCGCTCATCTTCAGGAAGATCGAGAATCTCTTCAATTACCGGTGTACAGACACCATGGGTGTTTTCCTCGATATTCCACAGTGGTACCTGGTCACGTTCGATGCCGTGCTCTTCCAACGCCCGGTAGAAGCCGTCGAGGCGTGAGCGGGTGATGGTCTGGGCACTGTCCAGCCAGTTGTGCTGTGATTCGATACGGCCGTTATGGGCCTCTGCCAGCAGACGCAAGCAAAGGATCCCAACCCGCTTGGGCTTGTGGCGCAAGGCATGGCAGGCAATGGCATAGCAGGCCGGTTCATTATCGATATGTACGGTTGGGCGCTCATCGACATAGAAGTCTACCGCCACCAGAGGACTCTGTGGCGGGAGTTCCCCCATCAAGTGATCACTGGGCATCAGCCCGTAGACGATGAAGCCATCGGCCATGCTGGCCGAACCCGGAACATGCGAGGAGCCTGGTTGGCGTCCAGACAGGAGCAGCAGCGTATGGCCATGTGCATCGAGCACTTCGGCAACGCCGGTCAATAGCTCGCTGGAGACCGCATCATTGAGGCTGTATGTCAGGGTTTCTGCGAGCACCACCCCAATGATCCTCGAACGTCCCGTGCGCAAGCTGCGTGCCCTGGCATCCGGTCCCCGATAGCCAAGGCGCTTGGCTTCATCGAGGATGCGTCGACGCAGGGCAGTGGAGAGCTGGTCGGGGCGGTTGAAGGCATTGGACACAGTGGCCGTGGAGACACCCAGTTCACGAGCCAGGTCCTTGAGCGTGATGGGCTGCTTGGATTTGGTCACAGAGGCTTTCCGCATGATTCTGGCTCGGCCAGCATAAGCGCTGCCGACGTGGCTGTCATTGCATAGGCTGTCATTGAATAGACCAGGTCCTTGCTGTTACGCCGAAAGCGAGAGCAGAAACAGCGTCAGTGGTGGCGACAGCAAGGACAGCAGAAAACCGCTGACCACTGCAATGGGAACGCAGGCGACACCGCCGTGTTGCTGAATCACCGGCAGGGTGAAGTCCATGGATGTCGCGCCGCCATAACCAATGGCCAGGGGCGCATGACGACGAATCACCAGCGGAATCAGAATGAAGGCCAGCAGCTCTCGTGTCAGGTCGTTGAAGAAGGCCACGCCTCCGAGCAAGGGGCCGAGGTGGTCGCCAATCAGAATGCCTGACAGTGAATACCAGCCAAAGCCGGATGCCATGGCCAATCCTTCATTCCAGTTCAGATCGAGCAGGGGGGCTGCGAGCAACCCTCCGGCAAGGGAGCTCAGTGCCAGCGTTACTGCAATGACCAGGCCATGACGGTTGAGCAGTATCTGGCGCAACGGCATTCCAGAATTCCGCAGCTGGCAACCAATGAGTGCCAGCAACAGATACAGCACCCACTCCGACAGGGTTTCGGCCAGTTCGAACAGGGTGGTATCCCAGATGGTGCCGAGTCCGATGCCCGCCAGCATGCCGAGGAACACGACACCGACCAGGGCCAGCGAGCCCGCCATGGCAGCCAGCTTGCTGGTTGGTGCATCGCGCACCACTCGTGGTTCGCCCAATGCCAGCTGCAGGCGCGATGACAGCCACCACAGGGCGGCAATGTTGCAGGCCGAAATGACCAGGAACAGCGTCAGGGCCTGGGTACCCAAGCGTGACAGTTGGCTGGACAGGTCCGGCAACCCTGCGAGGCTTACACCCATCAGTGCCAGAATGAGGTAGATGGAGACACTGACCCCGCGGTTGATGGCGGCCATTACCATCTCGTTGCGTACTGGTACGAGGTACCCCAGCAGCAGGGGGAGCAGCACGATCAGAAGACCGCTGAGCATGGGTTGAGCTTCCTTTCCCGAAATAGAGAACGTGAAATTAGACAACAAGAAACCGCCCGGAGGGCGGTTAAAAGGAATCCACTCTATGCAATTTCTGCGCTTTGGGAAAGTTCTGCGCGGTGAGAAAGTTGATCCTGAATATCGCCCCTTGCGTCACTGATTCAGTCTGGTGAGTCGCAGACGACTGACGCGATCGCCATCCTTGAAGAAATCCAGGCGCAGCAGCAGACCAGGGATCTGTGGGTGGAAGCTGATACGCATGTAACGGTCATCCTTGTCCTTGTCGCGTAGCTCCACGGTAGGGGCCTGAACTCGCTTGCCGTCCACCTGGAGAGGAATGTCGGCAACACGCCGCCAGACACCATCCTCGTTTCTGCCCTTGTGGTCGACATAGTTCAGTTCGCAGCCATCCTGGCAGTCCTGCTCCTGGGCAAGACGGGATAACTCCACCAGGGCCGTCTGGCGGTCAGGGCGATTGGTCAGTTGTGAACGGTTGAGAGAGTAGTCCTTGCCCATGCGCAGGAAACGATAGTCACTGCGATAGCCGAGTGCACGGAGCTGGTCGCCGTTATCGCTGAATTGCGAACTCTCCCGACCTTTGGCGATGGCGAGAGAGGATTCCATGCTGCTGCGCCAGTGATCGCCTTCACGCTTCAGTGAGTGATGGATGTTCGCATCCGGCCAGCCATCGACGGATAAATGATAATTCGCATCGAAAGCGCGTAGAGCGCTGGCCTGTGCCAGTACAGGGAGTGCGACAAGGCTGAATGCCAGCAGGGCCGTGGCCAGCGAGGTCCTCCTGAACAGGCGGCCTGGACAGGTAGCCCGGACGTTGCTCATGAGGCGAAAGAAGAAAGTGGGAAACATGTCAGTCATCTATTTCGCTATCGAAGAGTTGTCATCTCAGAGGTCTAGCTTCGAGGAAGGTTCCATTGTGCATACCAGAGTGGCTGGCGGCAGGCTGCCTCAATGGGTACGCTGAATGACGGCAGGGAGATTCTTGACCCAGTGTATCTTCAAGTATTTCGGAGGAGTTGATCATGGCACGTTTGTTATTGATTGCAGGGGATTTTGTTGAAGATTACGAGGTCATGGTGCCATTCCAGGCACTGCAGGCCATGGGACATCGCGTCGATGCGGTATGCCCCGACAAGCGCGAAGGCGATACGATCAAGACAGCTATCCACGATTTCGAGGGAGATCAGACCTATAGCGAGAAGCCGGGGCACAATTTTGCCCTCAACGAGACCTTCGCCGATATCACCGTCGAAGATTACGATGGACTGGTGATTCCGGGAGGCAGGGCACCTGAATACCTGCGTCTGGACGAACGGGTGCTGGAAGTGGTGCGTTATTTCGTCGACCGCGAAAAACCCATTGCTGCCATCTGTCATGGTGCCCAGTTGCTGGCTGCGGCAGCTCCTCTGGAGGGGCATCGTATCTCGGCCTATCCTGCCTGTGCTCCAGAAGTACGTCTGGCGGGTGGTGAGTTTGTCGACCTGGAAGTGACGGATGCCGTGACCTGTGGTCATTACGTTACGGCACCTGCATGGCCTGCGCATCCTGAATGGTTGCGGCAGTTCCACGCGCTCCTTTGAGGCTTTTTCCGGGCAAAGGGCATGAGCCGTGAGTTTTCTCGCGGCTCTTTATGAAATGGTGATTGTCATTGCCTGCAGCTTGATCTTTGTAGACCGACTGGTCTATTTTGGTTTTCATGACGACCAGAGCCTCTACCCGAAACCTCTTGATCGAGGTCGGTACCAACCTCATTGCCGAGCATGGCTATAACGCCACGGGCATCAATGCGGTACTCAAGGAAGCTGGGGTGCCAAAGGGCTGCTTTTACCACTATTTCCCTAGCAAGGAAGCGTTCGGGCTGGCGGTGATCGAGGCTGCCGCGGCGGACGATGAGGCGGCGATCCAGGCACTGCTGGGAGACTCCTGTACAGCGCCATTGGAGAGGCTAAAGGCATTCTTTGCTGCCAAGAAGGCTGACATGGTGGCATGCGAACATCGTCGTGGTTGCTTGATTGGCAATCTGGGCCAGGAGATGTCGGCCCACAGCGATGTACTTCGCGATGCACTAGATAGCATCTGCCGGCGCCGGGAGCGACAGTTGGCGGCTTGTCTGCAGGATGGCCAGAATGACGGCAGCATTCGCCGTGATATTGATGCGACTGCTCTGGCGAGCTTCATTCTGGCAGGGTGGCAGGGAGCATTGCTGCGTTCCAAGATAGTTCGGGATGGCACGCCTCTGGTCGGCTTTGAGTGCACACTATTGGCTTTTCTCAAACCTTGATGAGCAGAGAATGCTTGTTACCCAGGTATTTGCTCTTATCAGCCAGGAGAGGTAGATCATGAGTGATCAATCGTATCAGCCACCGAGAGTCTGGAAGTGGGAAGCTCCCAACGGTGGAGAGTTTGCCAGTATCAATCGACCGATTGCCGGACCGACCCATGACAAGGTCTTGCCGGTAGGCAAGCACCCCTTGCAACTGTATTCCTTGGCCACACCCAATGGCGTGAAGGTCAATATCATGCTCGAGGAGTTGCTGGCCCAGGGGCACGAGGGAGCCGAATACGATGCTTGGCTGATCCGTATCGGTGATGGCGATCAGTTCGGCAGCGGTTTTGTCGAGGTCAATCCCAACTCCAAGATTCCGGCATTGATGGATCACAGCGGTGAGACGCCTGTACGCGTGTTCGAGTCTGGTTCCATTCTGCTGTACCTGGCTGAAAAATTCGGTGCCTTCCTGCCCAGGGAGTTCAAGGCCCGCACAGAAGCCCTGAACTGGTTGTTCTGGCAGATGGGCTCTGCACCCTATGTGGGTGGAGGCTTTGGCCACTTCTATGCCTATGCGCCGGAGAAATTCGAATACCCGATCAACCGTTTCACCATGGAAACCAAGCGTCAGCTTGACGTTCTCAACCGCCATCTGGCTGAAAACACCTACATGGCGGGTGACGAGTACAGTATCGCGGATATTGCCATCTATCCCTGGTATGGCGGGCTGGTGGAAGGGCGCAATTATGGCGCCGGCGAGTTCCTTGCTGTGCATGAATACAAGAATGTGCAGCGTTGGGCGGCCAATATTGCTGAACGCCCTGCCGTGAAACGCGGGCGCATGGTCAACCGCACCTTCGGTGAGCTGTCCGAGCAGTTGCATGAGCGCCATGATGCCAGCGACTTTGAGCTGCGTACTCAGGATAAAATTGGCACAGACTAGGCAAGCTCCTGGTTGGCGGTTTGGCCAGGACCCAACAAGGGCGCATCGCACTGCGATGCGCCCTTGTCTTTAATATGTGGGTGTCTCAGCTTGTCAGCGCTTTTTTACCCAGTGACTCACCACGCCCGAAGGCTTCCAGGCTGTCGAGGGTGGTCGTGGCAATTTCCTGCAGGGCTTCCTGGGTAAAAAAGCCCTGGTGTCCAGTGACGAGGACATTGGGGAAACTGATCAAGCGAGCGAATACATCATCGAGCTGAATGGTATCGCGGAGATCGTGGAAGAACAGTCCAGATTCCTGTTCGTAGACATCAAGTCCAAGATAGCCGAGCTTGCGGCTCTTGAGCGCCGCGATGCAGGCGTGGGTATCGACCAGAGCACCGCGGCTCGTGTTGATGAGCATGACGCCATCCTTCATCTGCGCGAACTGCTCATCGCTGATCAAATGGTAGGTCGCCTTGTTCAGCGGGCAATGCAAGGAGATGATGTCGCTTTGCGCCAGTAGTTGCGGCAATTCCACCTGGGTGAAGTCGCCTTGCTGTGGATATGGGTCATGGACCAGAACTTCACAGCCGAATCCCTTCATGATGGTGGCCAATGAACGGCCGATCTGCCCGCAGCCGATGATACCGACTGTCTTGCGAAAGAGGTTGAAACCCAGCAGACCATTGAGATCGAAATTATCCTCGCGTACCCGGTTATAAGCCTTGTGTGTCTTGCGGTTGAGCGTCAGGATCATGGCGACGCAGTGCTCGGCAACCGCCTGGGGGCTGTAGGCTGGCACTCGGCAGACCTGAATGCCAAGCTGCCTGGCAGTATCGAGGTCAACGTTATTGAAGCCGGCACAGCGCAAGGCAACCAGCTTCACGCCAGCATCAGACAACTGTTCCAGCACTGTTTGATCCAGTACATCGTTGACGAAGATCCATCGTTGCAGGGGTTGTCAGTGATCGCCTGATCGAGCATCTCGCAGAGGTGTTGGACCTGCCATGTGGGGGGTGATCAAGACGCGGGGATGTGTCCATAGGGGGTTGTCGTTGGCCAGTGGCTCGACGACAAAGGCATCCAGCAAGGCTCCGCGCAGCCTGCCAGGGGCATCGTGGGCACCAAGTGCTTCGATGAGAGCGGTTTCATCGATCAGACTACCGCGTCCAGGGTTGATCAGGCTGGCGCCTGCTGGGAGCTTTGCCAGGGTGCTGGCGTTGATCAGATGTTGGGTGTCGGGAGTATCGGGCAACAACAGCACCAGTGTTTTCACTTGTCCGAGAAGCTGGTTGAGCCCTTGCTCGCCATGATGGCATTGAATGCCTTCAATGTTCTTGGGGGAACGGCTCCAGCCAAGTACAGGGAAACCGTCTGCGGCGATGGCCTTTGCCACTTTGGCA
This sequence comes from Halomonas binhaiensis, assembly GCF_008329985.2. Taxonomy (NCBI): domain Bacteria; kingdom Pseudomonadati; phylum Pseudomonadota; class Gammaproteobacteria; order Oceanospirillales; family Halomonadaceae; genus Halomonas; species Halomonas binhaiensis. The sequence continues at coordinate 3,518,161 of NZ_CP038437.2, read as the reverse complement.
CCTATGGCGCCCAGGCCGAGCACACCCACCTGCCAATCCTGCTTGTCGACAAGGGCGAGAGGTTGCCAGCGGCGTTCGGCCTGCTGCCGAGCATAGCGATCGAAGTCGCGCTGAAAGTGCAATAGCCCATAGCGCACGTAATCGGCGATCAGTTCAGCCATGCCGGCATCACGCAGTTTGACGATGGGTACACCTGCTGGCAGTGCCGGATTGGCCAATAGTGCATCGACGCCAGCCCCGAGATTGATGATGCCCTTGAGACTCGTGCAGTCACGCAACAAGGCTTCATCAGGCTTCCATGCGGCCAGATAGTCGGCACTTGTTCGCTCGGCGCGGGAGGCCTCCTGACTGGTCACCACTTCGGCATTCTCTACTCCCAGGTCGATCAGACGCTGGCTGAGTGCATCACGCCATGCCAGGGCATCATCGATATGAACAAGGACTTTCATCAGGGTTTCCTTCGTGTCGGTCTCAATGAATGTCAGTCTCAATACACCATCTGCATCATCGGTGGCGGTGCGTCCTTCAGCAGTTTGGCAAGGCGCTCGAGGCCTTCTTCCAGGCGGGCCAGTTCAGGCTCCGCGCCAAGGCTTACACGGATGCAACTGGGGGCGGCGGTCTGTTCGACCATGAAAGGTGTCGAGGTGGTGATGGCCAAGCCCTCCTGCTCAGCTACCTGCTGCAACTCATCGGCACGCCACCCTCCGGGCAAGGGTAACCATAGATGAAGGCTGGAGGGACGTGCCATCTTGGGTAGTGGGTGCAGGATCTGTGCAGCGAGGATCTGGCGTTCGGCGAGCAATTCCCGTTGAGCGCTGGCCATGTCCTCGACCGTTCCATCTTCGATCCATAGCGCAGCGACTTCAAACATCAAGGGGGTCGCCATCCAACTGGTGGCGCGCAGGCGTGGCAGGGTGTGATGGAGCTGGCTGCGCGGTACGGTCAGGTAGCCGACTCGCAACCCAGGCACCGTGGATTTGGTCAGGCTGGTGATGTGGAAGCTCTGCATCGGAATACGCGCACTTAGTGGCGTCAACTTCGTTGGCTCCAGCAAGGCATGGACATCATCCTCGATCAACCATACGCCATGGCGTTCGAGGACGCTGGCGACTTCGTTGCGGCGCTGCTCATCCATGGTCGCCCCTGTCGGGTTGAGCTGTGTTGGCGTCAGACACACGGCACGCGGCTTGTAGCGAGCGCAGGCGGCATCCAGCGCATCTGGTATGACCCCTCGCTCATCGATAGGCACACCACGCAACTGGAAACCCAGGGTGCGGGAAAGCGCAATCAGGCCATGGTCGGTCAATGCTTCCGTGAGTACCAGATCGCTGTGTTGGACAACGGTGGAGACCGCCAGCATGAGAGCGTGTGCACCTCCGTTGCATAGCACGCGATCATCAGCCTCTCCAGGCATTCCCAGCCGTTCAGTCAGCCACAGGCTGGCCTGTTCTCGTTGATGAGGGAGTCCGGCAATCGGGCGGTTGGCTGTGACGACTTCCGGGTGGAGGTTTTCAGAAAGTTGGCTCAGTGCCTGCCGAAAGCGCAGGTGGTGGGAGGGGGGACAGACGGGATGCGCGATGGAAAGGTCGATGATCGCCGTTTCTGGATGTGGTTCTCGTGCGCGTAAATATGCTGATTCGCGATTATCGTCGAGAGCATTGACCCAGGTTCCACTACCGATCCTGGCCTGGATCAGTCCCATCTTCTCGGCCTGGGCGTAAGCTCGTGACACGGTCTGCACGCTGACACCGAGTTGCTCGGCCAATTGACGGTGAGTGGGCAAGCGAGTGCCTGGAATCAACTCTCCCGCGTGAATGGCACGTGACATGGCCCGGGCAATTGCCAGGTACTTGGGTTGTGTCGAGAGTGACGTTCCACCCTGTGGCCAGCCGGATTGAGGGTCATCGAGATAGGGTTTTAGATCAATTGTCATGATTCAATAAAGCCTTTGACTGCGGGCTTGGTAGCAATGCTAGTATCAAGCTAACGACATTGGCTCGATATTGTCATGATATGTTGGTTTGGTGGTTCATGACAATTTATAGCTGACCAGGCACCGCTACCCAAGTTCGGCAAGGGGCTGGCAAAGCACGGGAAAGCCTTCACGAGGCAACGTCGTTTTAATGGCGCGCCGGGCCTCCTTGTCGTGAGTGCCCGGGTTTTCGTGGTGATATTGTGGTGAGTGGTTTCATGATTCAGGTATCTCTGCCGTTCACTCGCGAGGAATACGCCGAGCGATTGCAAAAGGTGCGCACTGAGATGGCCATGCGTGGCATCGATGTGTTGATTGTCAGCGACCCTTCCAACATGGCCTGGTTGACCGGCTACGATGGATGGTCCTTCTATGTACATCAGTGTGTACTGCTTGGGCTCGAAGGTGAGCCTGTGTGGTATGGCCGTCGCCAAGACAGCAACGGTGCACTACGCACCTGCTGGATGGATCCGGAAAACATTACCTATTACCCGGATTACTACGTCCAGAATCCGGACATGCATCCCATGGAATACCTGGCCCAGTCGATCATGCCGGACCGCGGCTGGTGCGAAGGCGTCGTGGGCATGGAAATGGACAACTACTATTTCTCGGCCAAGGCGTATCTGAGCCTGTTGCAGGAGTTGCCTCATGCGCGTTTTGCAGATGCCAACTCCCTGGTCAACTGGTGCCGGGCAATCAAGTCTCCACAGGAAATTGCCTACATGCGCGTTGCTGCGCGTATCGTGGAGGGTATGCATTCACGCATTCTGGAGATGATCGAGCCTGGGTTGCCCAAGTCGAAGCTGGTCTCGGAAATCTATCGAGTCGGCATCGAGGGCTGGACCGACGCTGATGGCCATACCCATGGCGGTGATTACCCTGCCATTGTGCCGCTGTTGCCTACTGGTAGTGATGCTGCGGCCCCTCACCTGACCTGGGATGACACGCCATTTCGCAAGGGGGAGGGGACTTTCTTCGAGATTGCAGGTTGCTTCAAGCGCTATCACTGCCCTCTGTCACGCACCGTCTTCCTCGGGACTCCTCCCCAGGACTTCGTGCGGGGTGAGTCGGCACTGCTTGAGGGTATCGAGAATGGCCTGGCCATCGCCAAGCCCGGCAACCGCACGGCGGACATTGCCCTGGCCCTGGGGGCGGCGATGGACAAATACGGCTTTGACCGTGGCGGCGCTCGTTGTGGTTATCCCATCGGTATCAGCTATCCACCAGACTGGGGCGAGCGGACCATGAGCCTGCGCCCTTCGGATGAAACCATCCTGCAACCCGGCATGACGTTCCATTTCATGCCCGGCATGTGGATGGACGACTGGGGGCTGGAAATCACCGAAAGCATTCTGATCACCGAAAATGGCGCGGAGCCTCTAGCCAATTTCCCGCGTCAGCTGTTTGTCAAATGATGGAGACACCATGAGCAAGCGCAAGAGCCCAATCTCGGCCACCGTTGACTTCGATGCCCAAGGCGTGCAGCACGGTTTTCTGAAGCTGCCGATTTCCAACGATGAATCTGCCTGGGGTGCTGTGATGATTCCCGTCACGGTGGTCAGCAATGGCGAGGGTCCCACGGCATTGATCACGGGTGGTAATCATGGTGATGAATATGAAGGCATTACTGCGCTCCAGAAGCTAGCCTGTTCATTGAAGGCCGAAGATGTACATGGCCGGGTGATCATTGTGCCGATGATGAATACGCCGGCAGCCCATGCTGGTCGACGTACTTCGCCAATGGATGGTGGCAACCTCAATCGTAGCTTCCCTGGTGACCCGGATGGCAGCGTGACCGAGAAGATCGCTGACTATTTCACCCGTGAGCTGGTGCCCATGGTAGATGTTGTGCTGGACCTGCATTCTGGTGGTCGCACCCTGGATATCATTCCTTTCGCGGCCTCTCATGTACTGGAAGACAAGGACCAGCAGCACCAGGCATTGCAGGGAGCCAAGGCATTTGGTGCTCCTTATGCCATGGTGATGTTCGAGCTGGATGCAGAAGCGCTGTTTGATACAGCGGTGGAGCGTCAGGGTAAGGTCTTCGTTGCCACCGAACTGGGGGGCGGTGGTACCTCGACACCGGAGAGCATTGCTCTCACCGAGCGTGGTATCGACAATTTCCTGATCCATTTCGGCCTCAAGAAGGGTGAACTCACGCTACCCGAGAAACAGGTCTATCTGGATATGCCGGACGCCAGCTGTTATGTGCAGAGTGAGCATGCCGGCCTGCTGGAACTGACCCTGTCGCTGGGTGATGAAGTCAAGACAGGTGATGTGATTGCCCGGGTCTATGACATGAATCGCAGCGGAGCGGTCCCGGTGGAATACCGAGCCCAACGTGATGGCCTGCTGGCTGCCCGACGCTTTCCAGCCCAGGTCAATATGGGGGACACCATCGCGGTGATCGCCGAGGTGGTGGACTCTCTGGACTGATCTTGTCATGAAACTCGACCGATACGACCTCAAGATACTTTCGATTCTGTCCCGGGATGGGCGCATCACCAAATCGCGCCTGGCCGAGTCCATCAATCTCTCAGTGAGTCCCTGCTGGGAGAGGGTTCGTCGCCTGGAGCAGGCAGGCATCATCGAAGGCTACAGTGCCCGGATCAACCCTCGAGTCCTGGTGCACCGGACACCGGTGTGGATGCAGGTCGAGTTGAAACAGCACAATGCTGAAAGCTTCCAGCGTTTCGAAGCCTTGGTTCAGTCGACTGACGCTGTCGCCGAGTGTGTGGCGGTAGGCGGCGGTGTCGACTACCTGATCAAGATTGAGGCTGAGTCCATTGATGCCTATCAACGTCTGATAGACAACTGGCTGACTTCTGATGCCGATATCGAACGTTACTTCACTTACATCGTCACCAAGACGGTCAAGGCCCCGCGCCAGGGATTTGATGTCGAAGACCTGGCGCCCAGAACCGAGGCTCCCTGAATCGAAGCCCTCGAACCAGTGATTCTCCTTGAGTCGAGGATTTTTCTTGAATTTACAGGCCTCCAGTTGGGTTGTCCGGCTGGAGGCCTGCTTCATACTCTGGCACCAGAAAAAAATCTAACTTCTTTGCAGGCAACAAAAAAAACACCCTTTACTTTCTGCTGGTTCAAAAAGTCCTTATCCCGCATCTCCCTTAGCATGAAGGCATAGAAAATATAAAGGTATCGACTGGTTGCGGAGGATCTCCTGGGCCGTCGATCATTCTTTTTTATGGGCCGGATGCCCAGGTGGTCAGGAGGTGCTGTGATGAAGCTCAATGATCCGCGGCTGTTTCGTCAGTACGCATACGTCGATGGCAGATGGACCCACGCTGATGGCGGCAGGGAAGCGCCGGTCGTCAATCCGGCCAATGGCAAGGTCATTGGTCATATCCCCCTGCTTGAGGCCCATCAGATTCGAGCTTGCGTAGACGCTGCGGATGTGGCCTTTGCTGCCTGGCGTGCATTGCGTGCCGACGAGCGATACGAGTACCTGATGGCCTGGCATGATCTGATGCTGGCCCATCGTGAGGATCTGGCTCAGATCATGACCCATGAGCAGGGCAAGTCGCTGGCGGATGCCCGCGGCGAGGTGGACTATGGCGCCAGTTTTGTGCGCTGGTTTGCCGAGGAGGGCAAGCGTGCCCTTGGCGAGACCATGCCCAGCCACATTCCCAATGCGGCACTCGGCACCATCAAGGAGCCAGTGGGAATCGCTCTGCTGATCACGCCCTGGAATTTCCCTCTGGCGATGATCACGCGCAAGGCGGCGGCAGCCCTGGCGGCAGGATGCCCGGTCATCGTCAAACCTGCCAACGAGACGCCATTCTCCGCCCTGGCCCTGGCAGAGCTTGCCGAGCGCGCAGGTATTCCTGCCGGCATTTTCAATGTCGTGCTGGGCGAAGCCGCGGAAGTTTCAAGCCTGCTGTGTGCCGAGGAAAGGATCAAGGCACTGTCCTTTACCGGTTCTACCCGGGTAGGACGACTGCTGCTTGAGCAATCTGCGGCCACGGTCAAGCGTGTGTCCATGGAGCTTGGCGGTAATGCGCCTTTCATCGTTGGCCCGGACATGGATCCGAAGGATGCCGCCGAAGCGGCGGTGGCAGCCAAGTTCCAGACATCCGGACAGGACTGCCTGGCGGCGAACCGCATCCTGGTGCACGAGTCGATTCATGATGACTTCGTCGAGCATTTTGCTGCACGCATGCTGGAACTCAAGGTCGGTGACGGGCTGGAAGAAGGGACCGATCTGGGGCCACTGATTCACCGTCGTGCCGTAGAGAATGCCCTTGGCATCATTGATGATGCGCTCTCCAAGGGAGCCAGCATGATCGGTGGTGATCAGGCGAAGGCTCCAGGTGAAAATTTCTGCATGCCAACGCTTTTTACTGGTGTCACCCCGAAAATGCGGGTGTGGCGTGAAGAATGTTTTTCCCCGGTTGCTGGCATCACGGCATATGCGGATGAAGATGAAGTCATCCGGCTGGCCAATGATACCGAGTATGGGTTGGCGGCCTACGTCTATACCCATGACATCCGTCGTATCTGGAAACTGCTGCGAGGCCTCGAGTTTGGCATGGTATCGGTGAATTCCGTGAAGATGACCGGACCCCCCGTGCCTTTTGGTGGCGTCAAGCAGTCCGGTCTGGGCCGGGAAGGTGGCACGACGGGTATCGACGAGTACCTGGAAACCAAGTACTACTGTCTGGGTGGGTTGGCATCAGTTTCTGGCAGCTGAACGGGGGCTCCGCTGAATGATATTTCGGCGGAGTCAGGTATCAGTTGGGTCAGACATCAACTGAATCAGACAGCAGTTGAAATAGATGGCAGTTGAATCAGATTCAGTTGAATCAAGAGATAGACAAGATCGCAAACATGAACTCGCTGGCAGGCTGCCAGTGAGCCACGGAAAAAGGAAGAGTCGATATGAGCAACATCCATCAGGAACTGATCGAGCGCGACCGCAAGGTCACCTTTCATGCCTCTACCCACTTGCGTGACTTTGCCCATGGTGATGCGCCTGGTCGTGTCATCACCGGTGGCAAGGGCATCAGCATCGTGGACAAGGATGGCCGCGAGTTCATTGATGGATTTGCCGGGTTGTACTGCGTGAACATCGGCTATGGCCGCACCGAAGTGGCCGAAGCGATCTATCAGCAGGCTCTGGAAATGTCCTACTACCACACTTATGTAGGCCACTCCAACGAGCCGCAGATCGCTCTGTCCGAGCAGATTCTCAAGCTGGCAGGCCCCGGCATGTCCAAGGTCTACTACGGCCTCGGCGGCAGTGACGCAAACGAGACCCAGCTCAAGCTGGTGCGTTACTACAATAACGTGCTTGGCCGCCCGCAGAAGAAGAAGGTCATCTCCCGTCAGCGTGGCTACCATGGTTCTGGTCTGGCGACGGGTTCCCTGACAGGACTCAAGGCCTTCCATGACCAGTTTGACCTGCCTATGGCGGGTATCCTGCACACCGAGGCGCCTTATTATTACCATCGCGCCGCGGAGCAGCATGGTATGAGCGAGCAGGAATTCTCTGCCTACTGCGCCACCAAGCTGGAAGAAATGATCCTCGCCGAAGGGCCGGATACCGTTGCGGCCTTCATCGGTGAACCGGTGCTGGGTACCGGTGGTATCGTGCCGCCGCCTGAAGGCTACTGGAGTGCCATCCAGGCGGTACTGGACAAGTACGATGTCCTGCTGATTGCCGATGAGGTGGTATGTGGTTTCGGCCGTATCGGTGCTGACTTCGGTAGCCATCTGTTCGGTATCAAGCCGGACCTGATCACCATTGCCAAGGGCCTGACCAGCGCCTACCAGCCGCTGTCCGGCGTCATTGTCGGCGATCGTGTGTGGAAGGTGCTGGAGCAGGGTACCAGTGAGCTCGGTCCCATCGGCCATGGCTGGACCTATTCTGGCCATGCCCTGGGCTGTGCCGCAGCACTGGCTAACCTGGCCATCATCGAGCGTGAAAAGCTGACCGAAAATGCTCGTGATACCGGTGCCTACCTGCAGCAGCGTATGCAGGATGTGTTCGGTGACCACCCCATTGTCGGCCAGGCTCGTGGTATCGGCATGCTGGCAGCGCTGGAATTCTCCCCAGAGCCAGAGGCGCGTCGTCACTTCGACGCCAGCCTCAAGGTTGGACCGCGTATCTCCGCAGCGGCTCTGGAAGAGAACCTGATTGTCCGCGCCATGCCTCAGGGCGATATCCTTGGCTTTGCTCCGCCGTTGATCACGACTCGTGGCGAAGTGGACGAGATTGTTGCCCGAGCCGAACGTGCGGTGAACAAGGTCACGGATGAACTGGTTCGTGAGGGTGCCCTGCAGACCGCTTGATGCCATCAAGTGATGTTGACGAGGCCGCTCCTGTGGGGCGGCCTCTCTAGGTTTGTACGTACTGAGTCAGGTGGCAGCAAGGAGAACATCATGCCCCATGCTTCTATTCATGATGCGGCTCACGGAGTGACGCTCGATGAGATATACCATGCTCGAGCACGTATAAAGGGCCAGGTGTCACGGACCCCCTTGTGGCACTCGCGCGCCTTGTCGGAACGCTTTGCTGCCGAGGTGTACCTCAAGCTGGAGAACCTCCAGCCGACCGGGGCTTTCAAGTTGCGTGGCGTGACCAACATGATTGCAGCATTGATCGAGCGTCATGGTCACGACGCTCTGGCCAAAGGGGTGACCACCGCATCCACCGGTAATCATGGCCGGGCCGTAGCCTATGCTGCTTCGCGCCTTGGAGTCCCGGCAGTAATCTGTCTTTCCACACTGGTGCCTGCCAACAAGGTGGCTGCTATCGAGGCCCTGGGGGCGACTGTCACGAGAATTGGTCAGAGTCAGGATGATGCTTTCGAGGAAGCCAGGCGCCTGGTGAAAGAAGAAGGCATGACACTGATCCCCCCATTCGACGACCCTCTGATTGCGTCCGGGCAGGGCACTATCGGTCTGGAATTGCTGGAAGATCAGCCTGACCTGGACCGTGTCATTCTAGGACTGTCCGGTGGTGGGCTGCTGGGGGGGACCGGCGCGGCGCTGAAGGCGATTCGCCCCCAGTTGAACGTTACCGGCGTCAGCCTGTCTGCCGGCGCGGCCATGTTCGAAAGCCTCACGGCAGGGCACCCGGTGGCAGTGGAAGAAGTCGAAAGTCTGGGTGATTCCCTGGGCGGCGGCATTGGCCTGGATAACCGTTGTACCTTTGCCCTGGTACGCGATGTCATGGACGATCATTTCCAGGTGTCAGAAAGCGCCATTGCCAACGCCATGATCGACATGCTGGAGCAAGAGAAAATGCTTGTCGAAGGTGCTGCAGTAGTTGGGCTGGCAGCCTTGGAAGAACATCAGATCGACATCAAGGGCCAGAAGGTTGCGCTGGTACTGTCCGGTAATGGCGTTTCATTGGAGACCTTGGACCAGGCTCGACAGCTCGCCAAACGCTAGCTCGGCAGACTGATAGTCCAATAGCCTGTATCTATGCAGGGAGACATCTATGCAGCTCTATCAACGTGAGCAGATTGCCGCAGCAGTAAGCATCGACCTGGATGCCCTGAATGCGGTGGAGCAGGGCTTTGCCGCCCTCGGCCGTGGCGACGTGGTGCAACCTCCGATCCTGTCCATGGCCATTGAAGAGTCCAATGGTGAGGTGGACGTCAAGACGGCTCATATTCGTGGCAACTCGCGCTTTGCCATCAAGGTCAGCCCCGGCTTTTTCGATAACCCCAAGCTCGGTCTGCCCAGCCTCAATGGATTGATGATGGTGTTTTCAGCCAAGACTGGCCTGGTGGATGCCGTACTGTTTGATGAAGGCTACTTGACGATGGTGCGTACGGCGCTGGCGGGCGCCATTTCGGCAAAGCACCTGTCCCGGGAGAACAGCCGGCGGGTTGCGGTGCTCGGTGCTGGAGAGCAGGCCGTCAAGCAGATTGAGGCGCTGCGTCTGGTACGTGATATCCAGGTGGTAGATGTATGGGCTCGGCGTGAGTCAGCCGCACAAGACTATGCCATAACGATGCGTGATCAGGGGCTCGAGGTCCATGTTCACGGAAGTGTGGCAGATGCCTGCCGCCATGCGGATATTATCGTTACCACCACGCCATCCCAGAGTCCCATTCTGAATGCCGATGATCTTCCAGAAGGCGTCCACGTCACTGCCATGGGGTCCGATGCACCAGACAAGCGCGAGCTGCACGAAAGCGTCATGCTCATGGCCGATGCCTTCGTCTGTGACACTCGAGCCCAGAGTGAGCATAACGGTGAGCTAAAGGCCTTCGTGACAGCGACAGGCAAGAGTGACGTGCCATTCGTGGTGCATGAGTTGGGTGCGTTGATTGCTCGGGGCGAGCAGGTGAGAAGCTCGGAAAGCGACATCACGGTCTGCGATCTGACAGGTACCGGCGTGCAGGATACCGCCATTGCAGGGTTCGCCCTGGAGAGACTTGCAGGACAGTGAGCCCTTTTCTGACCTTCCGCGCTTTCCTTACCTTACGACACTTTTCCTGCCTTCCGATCCTTGCAGTTCCCACCGCCCTCACCTCTGGCGAGGGCGGTGGATGAATCAGCGCCGGGCTCCCTTGGCGGTCAAGGCGACGCCGATCACCGTGAGGGCCATGCCAGCGAGGGATGCGAGTGGCAGACTTTCATCGAACAACCACCAGGCTTCCAGAGCGGTGACAGGAGGAACGAGATAGAAAAGACTGGCCACCCGAGAGGCTTCTCCGCTCTTGATCAGCAGCATCAGCAGAACGATGGCAGCGATGGAAAGCACGAGGACCAACCAGGCCAGGGTAAGGACAAAGGTCGTTGACCAGGTGATCTCGCGGGACTCAAACAACAGACTGCCGAGTCCAAATACGACCAGCGCTCCGAGATACTGCACGATGGTGCCTCCGAGCAAGGGCATACCTGTGCAGTAGCGCTTCTGATATAGCGTACCTAGGGTGATGCCTGCCAGGGCGACCATGACACAGGCCAGTGCTGGCCAGCCAAAGTCATGGAAGGAAAGGGCCGTAAGATCCATCTTGCCACCCAACACCAGGACGACGCCCATCAGCCCGAGCACCAGTCCAGACCACTGCAATATTGACAGGCGCTCATTCAGTAGCGGTCCCGCCAGAGCGGCAGTGACCAATGGCTGCAATCCCACTAGAAGTGATGCCAGGCCGGCAGGCATTCCAAGGTAAATGCCATAGAACACCCCTCCCAGATAGGCACCATGCACCAGGCAGCCGGAGACAGCGACATGTCCCCACAGGTGCGGGCCTTGGGGCCATTTCATGCGCATCAGTAATACCATGGGCACTAGAATGGCGATGGTGGCCAGTACACGCAGAGCAAGAAAGGTGAAAGGCTCTGCATAAGGAAGGCCGAACTTTGCCCCGATGAACCCGGTGCTCCATAGCAGAACGAAGAGAATGGGCATCGCGCCCAGCAGAAATGGGGGGCGGTGCTCCTGTGTCATGAGCGTTCCTGTTCCTTGGTCATGAGTTTTCCTTGGTCATGATCGTTCCTGAGCCATGAAAGTCGTGCTTTATCATCCGTGAACCGATAGGGATCAGGATGCCTATGATGGCGCGCCCAACCCTTGGCTGCCAAGAGAAAAGTCATACTTTCTATACGGCTTATCTGTCCGGGACCGGCAGGCTTTCGTTACCTCCATGCACACTGTGAAGCGTTCTCCATGGATGGGCAGTGAGTACAGACTTTGTCTGTACTGCATATATTTGGCTTTCTCATTGAAGGAAAAGAGATGGTCGGGATAGCGCCCATTTTTAGTGCATCACGTTTCCATGTGATGGAATTGACAGGGAAAAATGATAAGTGAAGTGTCGCCATTTGGAGGCACCCTGCTTGCACTTGGTAACACGAAAGTTGGGAACCCTTGGTAAAAACATGACGTCACACTATGCGAGCGATTGACGAACACATTGCCGAGATAACGATTCCCTGGAGGTTGATATGCAACGATTGACGACAGTAATTTCTGCTACTCTGCTGTCCGCTGCTTTGGCAAGTACGACTGCTAACGCTCTGGAAATCGGCAGTGATACTTCTGCTGATGTCGGTGTCGGGACAAGCGCCGGTGGTGCGGATGTCTCTGCGCAAACCAGTGCTGGCGCATCCACCCAAGGTGGGGTGGGCAGTGCACTGCAGTCCGGTGCTGATGCGGCAATGGATGCAGGTTCCAGCGCCGTCGACAGTGTAGGCTCGACAGTGGAGTCCGGTGCCGATGCTGCCATGGATGCGGGTTCCAGTGCCGTTGATGGTGTAAGCTCCGCGGTCGAGTCCGGCACTGATGCGGCCATGGGTACCAGCAGCACGACTGAAGCGGGTGCAGGCACATCCATGGAAGGTTCTATGAACAGCAGTGATATGGCTGCTGGCGCCAGCACTTCTGCAGGCGTTGATGCTGCAGCAACCCAGGATTTCAGCGATGAGGATCTGCAGAAGTTTGCCGATGCCTCCAGTGAAGTTGCTGGCATTACCCAGGACTACTCTCAGCAGCTACAGGCTGAAACGGATGTCGAGGCCCAGCAGGCCCTGCAGGTTGAAGCCAACCAGAAGATTTCTGAAGCGGTACAGAGCAGTGGTTTGGATGTAAATACCTTCAATTCCATCGGCATGGCCGTGCAGCAGGACCCTGAGCTGCTGCAGCGTGTGCAGTCAATGGTTCAGCGCTGATCATCACCGCCTTGTCCTGGAGACTCATGAGCTGTATCGCTTGAGTTTCCGCGATCATTGTCTCCAGGACCATCTCCGGTGCCATCGGTACCATTTCAAGTGCTAGCTTCCAGTACTATTTGAAGTTCTACCCCGAAAGCTATCCTCAGGAAGCCTTTCAAGTTCCATTCCTGAGGCCATGCCCCGCCGGCGGTGCCAGCGGGTGTACATAGCTCGATTGCCATGTATCAACATCTTTGCCTATGGTCATGTGGCACACTCCATGAAAGTCGCAATTCAAGGCCACTTTTTGAGTTTTGTGACATGACGTTTGGAACCTAGGGCAGAAGTCGTCGTCTCATAGGACGAGCGATTGATGAACCTGAAACGAATCCATTGGAGGATTTCATGCAACGACTGACTTCACTGATCACTGCTGCTCTGCTGTCTGCGGGCCTGATGAGCGCCACTGCTCATGCTCAGGATGCATCCGCACCAGCTGATGCCCCAGCGGCAGCGCAGGCCCAGAACTTTGCCGATGAGGATCTGCAGAAGTTTGCTGATGCTTCTCAAGATATTTCTGCGATCTCGCAGGACTACACCCAGCGCCTGCAAGAAGCCGAAGGTCAGGAAGCTCAGCAGGATGTGCGTGTCGAAGCCAACCAGAAGATGGTTGAAGCAGTCCAGCAGAGTGGTCTGGAAGTGGATACCTTCAACTCCATCGGTCAGGCTATCCAGCAGGATCCTGAGATGATGAAGCGAGTTCAGGAAATGGCCGCTTCTACAGAGTAAGCGAGGCCCGGATCAGGGAGCCTCTTTCTTCGGGATACTCTCCTCGAGATAGATGTGGCGCTCTGATGTCACAAGGCCTTATGTGACTGTCCTTATGTGACTAAGGCCTCATGTGAACTGCAAAAGACCCCGTGAGCAGAGTGCTCACGGGGTTTTCTATGCCTGTTTGCCGGTAAGAGCGGCATGTAGAGAACTGCTTTACAGCCTGTCGATCGCCCCCCAGACTTTGGGGTAAAGCAGAGCAGGAAGGATGAGCATGCAAGCGGAGTTGCTGGAGATCAGTCAGCATCTGGGACGTTTCCCTCCTTTCGAGGGGCTTCCGGAAGCGCTTCTTGACGAGGTGGCCGCCCAGGTTCAGGTCAGCTATTTCAAGGCAGGCACCCAGATTCTTGAACTCGATGCAGAGAACCATGAGTTCGGTTATATCCGTAGTGGCGCCGTAGAAGTCACTCGGCGCAACGGTGGATTGTATGACCGTCTGGGCGAGGGCGATATCTTTGGCCATTTTGGACTGATGCGAAATCATCGGGTGCGTTTTCCTGCCAAGGCCATGGAAGACACCCTGGTCTACTTCATTCCCGAAGCGATGTTTCATCGTCTGTGTGATCTGGATGAAGACTTCGCCGACTTTGTTGAAGTGGATCGTCCGCGGCTGGAGAGCGCCGTGGAAAGCCGCAAGCGTGAAAATGACATGTTGGCGACGCGGGTACGCAAGCTGGTGACTTTTGCACCACTGATGGTGAAGGCCAGTGCCTCGGTGCAGCAGGCTGCATGCCAGATAAGTGATGCTCAAGGATCGGCGGTACTGGTACTTGATGAGCCGGGAGACAGGCCGCGCTATACCGTCGAAGATGACGAGGGAAAGCTGTGGCAGGTGGTCGGCATTCTCACCGACAGCGATTTCCGTACCCGTGTCGTTGCTGAAGGCTTATCGCCGGATACGGCTGTGAGCGAAATTGTCGAGCGCAAGCTTATTGCGATTCAGTCGGATGAGTCGGTGCAGGAAGCCATGTTGTGCATGTTGAGCAACAACATCCACCATTTGCCGGTGATGCAGCGTCGTTCTCCGGTAGGTATGCTGCATCTCTCTGACGTCGTTCGTCACGAGACGCAAAGCAGCCTGTATCTGGTCAACAGCATCTTCCATCAGACCAGCATCGAGTCCTTGGCCCAACTGGCTCCAGATGTCCATACCGCGGTAATTCGCATGGTTCATGATGGTGCCGACTCCCATATGATCGGTATGGCGCTGTCGGCCATTGGCCGCAGTTTCATGCGCCGCCTGCTCGAACTGGCCGAAGAGGAGCTAGGACCTCCCCCGGTGGCCTACTGTTTCATGGCTCTCGGGTCCATTGCGCGCAATGAGCAGACAGTCGTCACTGATCAGGACAATGCCCTGGTGTTGTCCGACGACTTCGACCCAGCGCTTCATGATGACTATTTCATGTTGATGGCCCGGCGTGTGAGCGATGGCCTGGCGGCTTGTGGTTATGCCTACTGCAAAGGCGACATCATGGCCACCAACCCACGTTGGCGGCAGCCCCTTTCCGTATGGAAGCGCTATTTCAGTGAATGGATCGAGCAGCCCTCGGCGGAGGGGTTGCTGCACAGCTCTATCTTCTTTGATCTGGACCCCGTGCAAGGCGAGGACTCACTGGTTGAAGCGCTGCAGGACCTGGTGTCCAGCATGGCACCACAACACCCGCGCTTTCTTGCTGCCATGGCGCGCAATGCCTTGGGGCGTAAGCCACCATTGGGCTTCTTCCGCACTTTTGTGATGGAAAAGGATGGCAAGCACAATAATTCGATCAATCTCAAGCGCCGAGGTACGGCGCCGATGGTAGACCTTATTCGTGTGCATGCCCTGGCTTGTGGTTCTCGTGCCCAGAACAGCTTTGAACGCCTTGATGATATCGATCGTACCCAGTTACTGGCTTCGGGCGTCAGTGATCAACTGCGTTATGCCATGGAGTTTCTGTCCATGTCGCGGATCCGCCATCAGGTCATCGATCTCGAGAATGAGCAGGAACCAGATAACAACATCGAACCGGAGAATGTCACCAGTGAGGAACGCCATCATCTCAAGGACGCTTTCCAGACGTTGAGTAATGCGCAGAAATTCCTCAAGTTCCGTTACCCCATGACCAGGTAAGGTAGAACTGATGCGTTTGCAGCGTTCCCGGAAAGTACCCGACTGGCATGAGTATCTCGCCTGTCGGCGTGAATCAACTGAACATGCCATTCTGGCGGATTTCTTTGCAGGTGCCGATCTTTCACCAGACCTGCTGATCAGCGAGGCACCGTTGATGGCGCTTGACCTGGAAACGACAGGGCTAGATCCCCGCAAGGCAGAGATTGTTTCCATTGGTCTGGTGCCGTTTTCACTGTCGCGCATTCACTTGCCAAAGCGTCGCTACTGGGTGGTACGCCCTCATCGCGTGCTTGAACCTGCTTCGGTGACGCTGCATCACATCACCCATGCGGATATACAAGGCGCTCCACGCATAGAAGAGGTGATGCCAGAGGTGCTCGAGATCATGACCGGGCATCTTCCGGTGGTGCATTACCGTCGAATTGAACGGCCTTTCCTCGACGTGGCGGCCCGCTCTACCTGGGGTGAGGAACTGAGCTTCCCGGTGATCGATACCATGTCGCTGGAAGCACGCATTCATCGCCAGTCCCTGGTGGCGCGTTTCAAGCGCTGGATCGGTCGTCCGCCAGCCTCCATTCGACTGCATGACAGCAGGCTGCGCTACGGGCTACCGCACTACCATGGCCATCATGCCGTGGTAGATTCCCTGGCCACTGCCGAATTGCTGCAAGCTCAGATTGCTGGTCATTACTCTCCTGATACTCCGATCAGCATGCTGTGGAGTTGAGCCATGAAGTAAAGGCTTGCTGAAAGAAAAACCTCCGCGGGGTGTCCGCGGAGGTTTTCGTATGAGTGTAGCGCTCTCTTGTCGGCTGACTTGCAGCCTTTGAGTGTCACACCGATTTTGGCTCGCTCATCAGCCCCTTGATGACGGTATAGCAGGCCACCATGAGAAGCAGGATGAAGGGGAAGCCGGTAGATACCGCAGCGGCTTGCAGGGCATCCAGGCCGCCGCCGAGGAGCAAGGCGATGGCGATGGCACCCTCGATGATGGCCCAGAAGACACGCTGTGGTTTCGGAGCGTCAACCTTGCCTCCAGCCGTGATGGAGTCAATCACCAGCGAACCGGAATCCGATGAGGTGATGAAGAACACGATGACCAGCACGATACCGATGAAGGAGGTGATGGTCGTCAGCGGAAGCTGACCCAGCATGGTGAACAGCTGCAGCTCCAGCGCCGCGTTTTGCACGCCCTCGAAGCCATCGGTGACGACCTGATTGATAGCGGTGCCGCCGAAAGCGGTCATCCACAGTACTGACACCAGTGTAGGAATCAGCAGTACGGCGATGAGGAATTCACGCACGGTGCGGCCACGGCTGACCCGGGCGATGAACATACCCACGAAAGGTGACCAGGAGACCCACCAGGCCCAGTAGAAGGCGGTCCAGCCTTGGCTGAAGTTGGCATCTTCTCGGCCGAAGGGATTGGAGAGAGCCGGGAGATCCTTCACATAGCTGAACAGATTGTCGAAGAAGCCAGTAGCAATAGCCAGTGTCGGGCCTACGGCGATGACGAAGGCCAGCAGCAGGAAGGCCAGCACCATATTGATCTCGGACAGACGTCTCACGCCCTTGTCCACCCCGGCAACCACGGAGAGCAGGGCGACTGCAGTAATACCGCAGATCAGCAATACCATGGTGGTATTGGTAGCGGGGGTATCGAACAGATAATTCAAGCCTGCTGTTGCCTGTGAGGCACCCAGGCCGAGGGATGTGGCCAGGCCAAACAGGGTGGCAAAAACGGCAAGGATATCGATGACATGACCCGGCCAGCCCCAGACACGCTCACCGAGGATCGGGTAGAACACCGAACGCATGGTCAGCGGCAAGCCCTTGTTGAAGGCAAAGATGGCCAGGGACAGGCCTACGATGGCATAGGTTGCCCAAGGGTGCAGGCCCCAGTGAAAGATGGTCGCCGCCATGCCCAGAGATATTGCTGCCGACTCATCACCCGCCGCACCGCCTAGCGGGGCCCAGTCGGTACGAACTCCACCTTCTACGGTAGTACCGGCGAGCGAGGTGGAAAAGTGAGTCATCGGCTCTGATACGCCGTAGAACATCAGGCCAATACCCATGCCGGCCGCGAACAGCATGGCGAACCAGCCGCTATAGCTGAAATCAGGCTTTGAGTGGGCGCCACCAATACGGACCTTGCCCAGCGGTGAGACGATCAATCCCAGGCAAACCAGCACGAAGACATTGCCGCCTAGCAGGAACACCCAGGTCAGGTGTGTCGTCAGCCAGTCACGT
This sequence comes from Halomonas binhaiensis, assembly GCF_008329985.2. NCBI lineage: Bacteria > Pseudomonadati > Pseudomonadota > Gammaproteobacteria > Oceanospirillales > Halomonadaceae > Halomonas > Halomonas binhaiensis. The sequence continues at coordinate 3,500,360 of NZ_CP038437.2, read as the reverse complement.
ACACCGCCGAATAAAGAACCAACCTGCTGTTGCAGGGCGAGTGACAGGATGACGAAGACGAGAATTACCAGAGACGATATGGTGAAAACCTTGCCGTGCAGGTCAACATTCACCCCTAAAGTGCGGGTGGTGATATTGTCCTGACCAATGACGTAATCCGTGTCAATCAGGTTGGCAGGTCCTTCCGGGGCCGGGACACCCTCGCTGGTGCCCGGCGCCGTGCCGGACTCATCGGGCGCGTGCTTTTCCATTGAGTTACTCCCTTGCATTGTTTGAGTCTTTGTTTCTTCCAGTGTGGCAAGCCCCACGGGAAATGCCTCGTTGAATGGTCAACGAAGACAAGAGATTCGAGCAGTGAAAGCCAACCCACGGTTCTGCTTTCACTGCTCGATTCAGCTTTCGCTACTAAAGGGTAACATGGGTGACAAGCGGTCTGCGCGCCAGGGAAATATCAGCACAGGTCGGGTGGCGCCATCAGATAGTCACGAATAAAGTGATATTGCTGCTGCCTGACGAGGTCCAGCACAATCGTCATATCCAGATTGAGGCAGTCCTGAACGATGGGGTTGATATCATCATGCACGATTCGATTGCGCAGACCTATGGCCGCGTTCCAGGCATCAAGGTCTGATGTGTTGATCTGTCGATGCCTGGCCAGTGTTGCAAAGGCATCGTAGGCGGAAACGGGTACTGGTTGGCCGAGAGCCTTGAGCGTGTGTTTGGCTTTGCCAATGGCGTTCTCGGTTAATACCTGGAGAGCATGCAGCACACCATTCTGTTCCAGTTCAGAGAGCGTTGCTTCGTTGCGGAGGCGATCAGCGGCCTGGTCCAGAATCGTACTCTGATGAGCCGCTAATTGACGAGTCTCGGCCAGATAGAGATCAAGACGCATATTCCTGCTCCAGGTACCAGTGCTCAAGGTCTCTCCAAGTTCGCGTCAGAAAACGCATCCAAGGCAATTCATCTTCTCCTTTGAGCGGGATACCTTCTTCGGCTACTGCAGCCCGCATGGCGAGATTGGCACGTTGCAAGTCGATGAGGTCGAGCTGGGTGTCATCTACTTCAATGGCGGTAGCAAGGTGGCGGCGAAGTGTTTCCTGGCGAGCCAGTTGTGCCAGGACGGGAGGAGAGGAGTGCCATTGGACAGCAATATCCCAATCGCTGCCAGGGCGTGCTTGATTGGTTGCTTGACTGCCAATCAGTACAGCGAAATCGAGTTGCGGCTCTTTGGCCAGTACTCGTTTTAGTGCTGCAAGTGGTTGGTCGCTCACACCCACCTCCTTCACCAAGGAAACTTGATTATATGGCATTGTCGGTACTGACGGGGTAACTGGCAACTGAAGCCGATATCCAGGTCTCTTATCACGAGTACCTAGGGTGATGTTTCGGGCCGCAGACGCAATAGTCTTCCCGGATCGGCATCGGTCAGCAGGTAAATCGCGCCATCTGGACCCTGACGTACATCTCGGATACGGCCGACCTCGGCATCAAGTATCACTTCGTGTTCAATGACACGGCCTTCGCTCACCTGGAGGCGCACCAGACGTTCGCTGCGAAGCCCCCCCGCAAGCAGGTCTCCTTGCCACTGTGGAAACTGTTCGCTGGTCACGACGGCCAGTCCGGAAGGGGCGAAGCGACCTTCGAAGACATGTACAGGATCACGCATGCCGGGGGCGCTTTCGCGTCCAATGGGTTGGTTGGTGGCGTAGTCCCGCCCCAGGGTCACTTCAGGCCAGCCATAATTCTCTCCAGCAACGATGTGGTTGAGTTCGTCACCGGTACGTGGCCCATGTTCGGATGACCACAAGATACCATCGGGCGCCAAGGCCAGCCCCTGAGGATTACGATGCCCCATGGAGTACATCCCCGGGGCTGCATCGGGCAATGCAGAAGTGGACTGAGGCCTGCCCTGCTCATCCAGATGGATCAGGCTGCCAGCATGGTCGCCGGGATCCTGAGAGCGTGGCGGATCACCACGTTCACCGACGGATAATATCAATGTGCCATCCTCCAGCCATACCACGCGCCCTCCGTAGTGCTTTCCGGGGGTGGCTGGCTTGTTCTGCATGAACAGATGCTCCATGCGCCCAAGACGAGTGCCATCGAACCAGACCCTCGACAGGGTTGTCGCGTCGTATCGTCTATCGTCCGTGTCGGCAGGTTGCGCCCAACTGAAGTACAGCCAGTCATGCTCACCATCCCCGAATTGGGGGTGAAGGGTGAGGTCGAACAAGCCTCCTTGAGCGACCGCAGAGACCTCTGGCATGCCATCAAGCCGGCTCACCTTGCCCTGATCTACCAGAACCAGAGCACCGGAGCGTTCACTGACCAACAGACGACCGTCAGGAAGGAAGGTCATAGACCAGGGATAGGAGAGCTCATCGGCCACCACCTCCAGTTGCAAGGACAAGTCTCGAGTCTGGACGCTACCAAGAGCCAACTGGGCCTGGGCAGTTGGCGCAGCCAGGAACAGGGCCAGTATCAGCCATGTATGCGGTACCAGTACCTTGTGCTGGAATTCATGCGATAGCGACATGGTTGCCTCCCGGAGGTGGACAGGGGCTATATCACCAGAGCGATATCATCAGAGCCATCTTCAAAACTGGATGTTCAGCAACGATGTCATCAAAGTTGCATCAGGAATGCGAGCAGCGCCGGTAGATACAGCAGTGATAGCAGCGTGGAGCAGAATACCAGGCTGGCGACATAGGCTGGCTCACGCTTGGCTTTCTGGGCGAACAGATAATTGAACACGGCGACTGGCATGCTCATCTGCAATATCAATACCGACAGTGCCAGAGTCGGTAGTTCAAGCCAAGTGCCAATCCCCCAGGCGACAGCCACCACGAGAGGCAGGCGCACCAGACTGAAACCTACGCCTGATCTCAGGCTCTTGACCTGAATACTGGCCAGGGACACGCCCAGAGTAATCAGCATCAATGGCACGGTGAAGCCGGAAATCAGATCGACACTGTTGGCCAACCAGAGCGGCAGGTCGGTGTCAGTGAGCAGTAGCACCAGGGCAATGACGATGGCATACATCGTAGGTGTCTTGGCCAGGGACTTCAGTGGATTGCCACTGCTGGCCAGGATGGTCCCCAGAGTGAACTGAAACAGTGAGACCGTCACCATCACGGTGATGCCATAGGCAAATCCGGCCTGACCAAAGGCATATAGCACGACGGGTAGACCCATGTTGCCCGTGTTGGGGTACATGGTGGGGGCCAGCAGTACCCGCCAGTCCTTGCGCAATACCTTGGCCAACAGAAAGGCTACGCCGCCCATGCAGGTCAACACCAATGCCGTGGCTAGCATGGTTCGACCAAAACTGGACGCATCGATCTCGGCCGAGGAAAGGGAGGCAATGACTAGAGATGGAGTACCAATGTTGAACACCAGCCGGGTAACGAAGGCCACTGGGTAGTCCATGCCTCGTCGAACCCATATGAAGCCCAGTCCGGCACCGGTGATGACGGGGGCCATGACGGCAAAGAGTTCCGCGAGCATTCAGTGGCTCTCCTGTGATGAGGGCGGGGTAACGGTTTCCGGCTCAGGCGCCTGAGTCAGGCCGAGAGCATTGCGTGAACGCTCGGATTGCCATTCCAGGGACAGATGCAGGCGTGCGACCAGGCCGTGGATCAGATGGCGCTGATCCACAGCGATACGGGGGTCATCCTCCATCGTCGAGCATAGATGCTTGCCTTGTTCGAGAGAGGTGCTGGGAGGCAGGCCACGTACACTGGCCTGGTAGTCATCGGCCAATGCTTGAATGAAGGCGCGTGCCTCCTTGATGGTCGCAGCCGAGGCACTGTCCAGGCGCCGCCGAAGATTGAGGGCACCATAGCCGAGATCAAGTGCTGTCAGGCCGAGGCTGAACAGATAACGGCGGTTTTCCGGCATGAGGTCGTCATGACGCGCCAGGCGCAGCATACGATCGGCCATGGCCCCACCGAAGCGCGATTCGGCTTCATGAGGGCTCAGGTCTTTCAATGCACGCAGGTCATTCACCGTGGCCTTGACCAGCCTGTGCTTGCGGAAACCTGCAGGAAAGCCAGGCAGCAGGCGAAAGGCCATCACTACTGTACCAATGCCTATCAGTACGGCAATGGCCCGGTTGGCAAAGGTATCGAAGGTGAGGTCCATGCCATTGCCAGGCATGGTCAACAGGATATTGCCAATGGTGAAGGCCAGGCAGTAGCCGGCCAATTGAGGAGTGCCCGAGCCCAGTAGTCCAAGAAACAGAGGTGGCATCACGGCCAGAGCCAACATGGGAAATCCATGCGCAGAAGACAGCAGCACATGGCCGAAGATAAAGGCACTGGGGATGGCCACCAGTATGCCCTTGAGGAACATGCTGGCGACCACCACGGAATTGTCCCGGGTGGCGAACATGGCAGAGAATAATGTGCCGAGCATCATGGCCGTCTGGCCATTGTCCCAATTGGTCTGAACCCAGAACGTGGCAATCAGGGCAAATATCAGCCCTGATCGGCAGGCGTTGAGCAATGCTTCAAGATGGTCACGATGCCAGGCCAGGGCGGGGGCACGCAGCTTGCGGTCACCAGGGGTATGAATCGCTTCCCTGGCATCGAGGATCACGAGCGCATGCCCCAGAGCTTCGCGAAGACCCAGCGTCATACGACGGGGGATGTCATTCTGAGGTGAGTCGCTGGCAGCCTTGGCTTCCCATTCAATGCATCTTAGAGCTCTGTGTCGCAAGTCCTGTAGACGCTCACGGGCTTGTGCGGTCCCTTTGTGTTCGGCGCTTTGACGCAATCCATCGGCGATGTCATCGACCAACGCCCGAGTAGGTGCCGACAAGTGTTCGCCATAGGCACGCAGCAATTGTTGCAGAACTCTCAGAATGGCTAGCAGGCGTACTGTGCGCTGGGTCAGCACGTGGCTGGCACGAATACGGCCACTGCCTTCGGGGCCTTCGTAGCGAGCCGACTGGCTGTCCGATTCCAGTTGGTTGAGAGGCGTCAGGCTGGCGTTCAGGGTACGTTGGATCTCGGCGATATCCTCGCTGTTTTCCAATCGCAGACTGCCATGGAGAAAGGCATTGTTGACGACTTCATTGGCCAGCCCGGTCAAGTGGTCACGTACCTGTATGGGCCATAGCAATGAACTGACCAGCGTGGCGCACAATGCCCCCAGTGATAGTTCGGTCAGGCGTGCCACGGCGACATCGAACAGTTGGCCCGGCGCACCGGCCGTGATGATCACGATCAGCATGGCGGTCACCGCAGCAATGATGCAGCCATAAGAGGCATTGTTGCGAGTCAGGCTGGCGGCATAAGTACACAGCATGATCCAGAGCGTAAGGCTGGCCAGGGCAGGAAAGGGGGCCTGGACGAAGAATGCCATGATCGCGATGCCAGCCAGGCAACCTACCACGGTACCCACCAGCTGGCTCAGACCCTTTTCGAACACCATGCCGGTCATGGGCCGGGTTTGCAGGAAGGCTGCAGAGATCAGTGCCCAATAGGGGCGTTCCAGATCACATGCCAGGGCAATGAACAATGCCAGCAGCATGGCCAGGGTTGCCTTGATGGCGAACTTGACCGCACTGGAAGGAGGCGTCACATAAGCCTGCCACCATATGGACATACGGGCTTACTCTGTCTCTGCTTGTTCAGTGGTGGGCTCGACGCGTACCGTCGCTGTCATGCCCGCGCTCAGGTCAATGCTCTTGGGAAATTCGTCTAGAGCGATGCGCACTGGAATACGTTGTGCCAATCGTACCCAACTGAACGTCGGCTGAACCTGGGGCAACAATTGATTGTTGGGGGTGGTGTTATCGTTGGCGATGCCGTAGCCGATGCTTTCGACATGACCATCGAGTTCGATATTGCCACTCATCAGGATCACCTTGGCGGGATCGCCCTGCTTGAAGGCCGGACGCTTGGTCTCTTCGAAATAGGCTGTGACATAGAAAGAGTCCTTGCGCACCAGGGCCATGACCGGGGTGCCTCGGGTGACGTAATTCCCCTGGACCAGTTGCAGGTTGAGCAGGTTACCATCCGCAGGGGCCCTGACTTCCACGCGTGACAAATCAAGCTGAGCGCTGGTCAGGTCACTCTGGGCTTCCTCCAGTGAGGCTGCTGCAACATGGCTGTCGATCGTGGCGGTTTCCCGGTCTTCCACGCTGATCGCTCGATTGCTCAAGCGTTGGCGCCGGGATGCTTCATGTTGTGCTAATTCCAACTGTGCCGAACGTTGGTTGACGATGGCCTTGGCCTTGTCCACTGCGGCTTCATAGCGTGCTGGATCAATGCGGAACAGAAGATCTCCAGCCTGCACTTCCTGATTGTCCGTAATAGGAAGATCCAATACCCAACCGGATACATCCGGGGCAATGGTGATGACATCGGCACCGACACGGGCATCCCGCGTCCAGGGGGAATAGAGGTAGTAGCGCCATAACCACATGCCGGCGGCAACGGCTGCGGCGACAATCAGCAGGGTGATGATCAGGCGAAAGGCTTGGCGCATTCAGGCGGCTCCAGTAGCAGTGGCACCAAACCAGGCGGTAGCAGCGGTGCACAGGACAAACAAGGAAGCATCCACCCAGGCCTGATACCACAGACGTCGGGAGCCGAGCAGGCGATGGACGAGAAAACGGATGATGATGGTGGCGGTGAGCCCCACCAGTGCATAGAGCAGCAAGGGGCTGTAATAGATGCCACCAAGCGCGTATTCCTTTAGCGCCATGCCACCTCCGCAGGTCCCTGGGCATTGGAAAGAATTCGAGGGATATACCTGATAGGGTAGCAAATTACGCTTTCCCATATCACTAGACACGATTCATCACTTTCGCTTTTGCATGATCGATATGCAGGTTCAAGCGGATGTGGCCTGCCTTCGCTACTTTCGACCAACTGCCAGGAATGCTTGGTGCTTTGATGCTGCCATAGCGCCGCTGGTCAGGCGCTTTCTTGCTGTGCAGCGTTCTTCTTTGGAGTGCGGTGATTGGCCGAAGCTGCCCAGGCGGCGGGGCGGGCCTGGCGTAGATGCGAGAGCAGGGCACTGATCTTGCGCGGGTGATGACCAAAGCCGTAGATCAATGTCACCGGCAGGGCGTTTGGTGACCAGTCTGCCAGGCAACGCTCCAATTGCCCGGGGTGAGCGACATTGCGTGCAGCAACCTGCCAGCAGGGCAGCAATCCCAGTCCACGGCCTCTGGCAATGGCGTCGATATGCAGTGCAGGTTGGTCGACGCGAAAACGCGAGCTGGGCGGCTGGAAGTGCTCCTGGCGGCCATCCACATGGTAGAGGTTGATACCGCCATGAGTGGCGCCCATCAGGTCGACCCAGGAATGTCGGGCCAGGTCTGCTGGTTCCCGGGGGGCACCATGTTGCGCCAGGTAGTCGGGATGGGCATAGATGCCAAGTTTCAGGCTGCCGATTTCTTCGTGTCGCAACCCTGACTCGGGAATCTTGCCCAGCCATACACAGACGCCCGGAAATTCAGGATCCTGGGCGGGTTTTTCCCCAGTGCGCAGGGTGATGCGGATACCTGGATGCTGTTCCAGGAAATCTTCCATGGCACGTCCTAGCCAGGCCCGGGTGAGTGTCCTGTGGGCCTCGACGACAATATCTCCGCTGACTTCTTCACGCAGTGAGTCCAGATCACGCTGGCCACGCTGGGCAAGGTCGAGAATCTGACGGCTGATGGCGTAGTAGCGTCTACCAGCCTCGGTCGGCAGAAGCTGGTTGGCCTGACGCTTGAGCAGTGGCTGTCCAAGGCCGGCTTCGAGCTGGCTGATACGCCGGCTCAGCGTGGACTTGGCCAGCCCCAGTTCAGCAGCACTCTGCGTCAGACTGCCTGTTTCCATCACGCGATTGAAGGCATGCAGAGCATTGAGATCAGGCATGAGCCAAGGCCTCCTGTGGCATCGTCATGTGCTGGGAGCAATGAATGGGAGAGAGCAAGTATAACATTTGCGCATGTTAATGATTAGCGTTCTGATGAATTTGCCCCAATCTTATCGACTTATCCTCAATGCCATTTCCCTAACCCTGTTTTCATCCGCCTATTTCCACTGTCAGACACCACGCTCCACTGTCATACGCCACGACGGTATTCCTTTCTAGACAGTATTCCCTCTCTGGACAGTATTCCCTCTCTGGAGGATGACTGGACGTGTTGCGAGATACGCAACGCTACGTACAAGGACATGAGGGAACTTTTTAGTAACAATGCTAATGAGAAATATTAGTATTTGTAATTGCTCCTCGTAAACTATCCCAGCGACCGTCAGAAGTCGCAGGCGTGGAGCACTATTCCCTCGCAAGGAGATCATTACCTCATGTCGCGTTTATCGCCTCTCCCCTGGGCCAAAGGAGCATTACTGTCGATGGCAGGTGCTTCTGTCGTGACACCTTCCCTGGCTCAGGAAGCCCAGGAACTTGAAGACATGGTCGTGACCGCTTCCGGTTTCGATCAGCAGATCATCGACGCGCCAGCATCGATCAGTGTGATCACTCGGGAAGATATCGAGAAGCGCTTTTATACCGATATCACCGATGCCCTGCGTGATGTTCCTGGTGTCATCATAACCGGTGGGGGAGGTGGTGATGGCGGGACGGATATCAGCATGCGTGGCATGCCGTCTCAATACACCCTGATCCTGGTCGATGGCCGTCCCATGAGTACCCGTGAATCCCGCCCCAACGGCAGTGCGGGCTTTGAACAGGACTGGCTGCCCCCGTTGCAGGCCATCGAGCGTATCGAGGTCGTGCGTGGCCCCATGTCGACGTTGTATGGCTCTGATGCCATAGGGGGGGTGATCAATGTCATCACCCGCAAGGTCGACAAGCAGTGGAGTGGCAATCTGCAGCTTGACACCGTAGTGCAGGAAGACAGTGCTTCGGGCAATAGCCATCAAGCCAATTTCTACGCTTCCGGACCGGTGATCGAGAACCTGCTGGGCCTGACTGTCTACGGGCGTGCTTTCCATCGTGATGAAGATGACATCACCAATGGCTACGAAGACAAGGACCTCGGCAGCCTGACCGCACGCCTGACCCTGACGCCGAACGCCAAGCATGACTTTTCCCTGGAAGCAGGCAAGACGTCCGAAGAGCGTGAGTCACTGATGGGCAAGTCGGCACCATCAGAAGGATGTCGTGGCGGCTGCACCGACAGCTTCAATGAATTTACTTATGAGCATGTGGCTCTGAGCCACACGGGGCACTGGGCGATCGGTACCAGCGAAACTTTCATCCAAAGGGAAGAGGCCGACAACAAGTCCCGGGACATGCAGATCAGCAATACCACAGCCAAGAGCAGCCTGGTGATGCCGCTGGGTGATCACATGGTCACGATCGGGGCCAGCTTCGAAGAAGAAGAGCTGAATGACAGCACGTCCAACCAGTTGTCGGATCAGGATCGTATTCGCAACAGCAGCCTGGCGCTCTTCGCAGAGGACGAGTGGTGGTTGACCGATGACTGGTCGGTCACTGGTGGTGTAAGGGTGGATGATGACGAGAACTATGGCAGTCAGGTCAGCCCGCGTCTCTACAGCATCTGGCATATGACGCCGACCTGGACACTGAAGGGAGGTGTATCCACGGGTTATCGGGCACCGAGCCTGCGCGAAATCACGCCGGGCTGGGGGCAGACCAGTCGGGGTGGCGATGTCTATGGCAACCCGGATCTCGAGCCGGAGACCTCGTTGAACAAGGAACTGGGGCTACTGTATAACGCCGCCAATGGCTTCTCTGCCAGTGCCACGCTGTTCCATAACGACTTCGAAGACAAGATCACCCGTGTTGCCTGTCCGGCGTCCATCTGTCCCGGAGGCCCCAACAGCTTCGGTTCCGACCCGACCACACGTATCAACGTCGATGAAGCCGTGACCCAGGGCATCGAGTTGTCTCTGTCTTCTCCGATTGGAGAGTCCCTGGAGCTGGGTGCCAGCTACACCTATACCGACTCTGAGCAGAAAAGCGGTGAATACAAAGGCGAACCCTTGACGCAACTGCCCAAGCACCAGATTTCGGCGACGCTGGACTGGGACGTCAATGACAGGCTTTCCCAGTGGACACGGGTCACCTATCGCGGCAAGGAAAGCAACCCGACCACGGGACCGTCATCCAGCACTATTACGGCACCTTCCTACACCTTCGTCGATACCGGCGTTGGCTACCAACTGACCAACAACGCCCAGGTCAAGGTCGGCATCTATAACCTGTTCGACGAAGACATCACCTATGACGAGTATGGCTATGTCGATGATGGACGGCGTTATTGGTTGGGGTTGAATGTGGCTTTCTAGGGTAACCCGGAAGTACTCGGCCCATTCATGTTCTCCGGGCTGTTTTTCACGCAATGTCGAACGATTTGTTCGACATTGCGTGACGAGAAGTTAAGGCTTTTGTTAGTACGACTCATTATTATCTTCTGCCGGTGTCCCAAACGGATGCCGGGTTGAAAGGATGTCATTCATGATGATTGCACGCCGTCTTTCCGTTGGCGCTGGGGGCAAGACCCTTGGCCTGTTGAGCGCCTCACTTGTGGCTTTGGGCCTGTCTCTGAACGTTCAGGCCCGTACTCTCGATACCGCCTATGGCGAGGTCGAGGTCAACGATGACCCGGAACGTGTCGTGACCTTGTATGAAGGCGCACTGGATACAGCACTTGTCGCAGGTGTCACACCTCTCGGTGCCGTGGCCACGCGCGGCGGGCAAAGTGTTGCCAACTACCTGCAAGATGAAGTGCCGGATATTCACATCGTGGGGCTGGTGTCTGAACTCAATATCGAGCAGATCGTTGCCCTGCAGCCGGATCTGATCCTGGCCTCTTCGCGCTTGCCCAGGGAACAGTACGAATTGCTGTCCCAACTGGCGCCGACGGTGGTGCCGAACACCCAGGGTCTAGCTCCGGATGCCTGGAAAGGGGAAGCGCGATTGTTCGGCGATGCCCTGGGCCAGCGCGACAAGGTTGAAGAGGCAATCACTGCGGTGGATGAACGGGCCGCGGAGCTGCAAGACAAGGTCGCGGCGGCCGGGCCGACAGGTACTCACCTGGTGCGCTGGATGCCACGAGGCCCGTTGGTGATGTCGACGCGGCTGTTCTCGACCGGTCTGCTCAGTGCCGCTGGCTTTGATGTCAGTGATGAAGGGCTGGTCAAACAGGGGCGCCCGCATAGTGATCCACTGAGTCTCGAGGCCCTGTCACAGATCGACGGCGATTGGCTTTTCCTTGCCACGCTCAATGAGGATGGTGAACAAGCGTTGGCAACGGCCAAGGAAAGCGACGCTTTTAGACGCCTGAGCGTGGTCGAGAATGACCGGGTGGTGCCTGTGGATGGTCAATTGTGGACCAGCGCTTCCGGGCCCATGGCGGCCCAGGCAGTGCTCGATGACATTGCCAGCGCAATCGAAGGCGCTTCTCAGCCGTGATGAGTGCGATGTTATGAGCACGATATTATGAGTACGTCGGTCTGTGATATCCGCCGCCCAATGTGGGCGGCGGTCGTATTGCTGCTGGTCGCGATCCTGCTGAGCCTGGTCATTGGTGCAGGCGATGTCGGCATTCTGCGTTCCTTGTCGGTCCTGGCTGGCGGCCAGGATGTTGATGGCCGTTTCATGGTCTGGGAGCTGCGTCTGCCGCGGACTCTGGTCGGCATCGTCGTTGGCGCGGCGCTGGGGGTGTCGGGAGCATTGCTGCAAGTGGTTTCACGTAACCCTCTCGCTGAACCCGGTCTGCTTGGGGTGAGTGCAGGTAGTGCCTTGGCGGTGGCGATCGCATTATCGCTGGGGGTGAGCATGCTGGAGCTGCGCATCGGTGTCGCCCAACTCGGAGCCTTGCTGGGTTGCCTATGTGTGCTGGGTGTCGCGCGCGTACGTGGGCTGGGGAGTGACCCGGTGCGCCTGGTACTGGCAGGTGCCGCGTTTTATGCCTTGTTGTCAGCGGTGACATCGTTGCTGTTGATGATGGACCGTCGTACTGCCGACGAGATTCGCTTCTGGGTGGTTGGCAGCCTGTCCGGTCGCCGCCTGGACGACCTGGCGGCGGTATTGCCTAGCCTGTGCATCGCGGCCCTGGTCCTGCTCATGCTGGTCCGGCCCATGGCCAGCCTGACTCTGGGAGAGCGGGCCAGTGCGGGGCTCGGCCATCATCCAGGAAGATTGCGCCTGCTGGCGATATTGATTGTGGCCTTGTTGGTTGGTGGTGCCACGGCGGTAGCCGGTCCCATTGTCTTCGTGGGGTTGGTGGTACCGTTCGTTGCTCGGGCTCTGGGCGGACCGGAACTGCGTCGTACGTTATGGCTGTGCTTGCCGCTGGGACCGTTGCTGGTACTCAGCGCAGATGTACTGTCGCGAGTGCTGGTGGCGCCTTCCGAGCTGCCTATTGGCGTACTTACCGCCATATGCGGAGCACCGGTATTGATTGCGGTCGTGCGGGCGCGGCGACTACCGACCCTATGAACATTTCTCTGTGAACACCAGCATGTCCTTACGTACTCAATCCTCAGGTGCTCAATCTTCAAGTGCTCAATTTTCAAGTGCTCAAGTCGCAGAGCCTGTCATGGCTTCCGATATGGAAGAAGAGAAAATAAAAACGCTAGCAAAGGGAGTGGAGAGGATAACTGTCGCTTCCTCTTCAGCCGTGAAAGTGCCTTCAGGTGCCTGGCTGATTCGCATTGGCGAGATGAGTGTCCTGATCGAACGTCGCAGCATGGCCGCTGCCTGTGGCCTGGGTATCGCGCTGCTGCTGACCTGTGTGGCTTATCTATGCGTCGGCAGCTTGCAGGTTACCCCTGGAGAGCTATGGCAGGTGATGAGTGGGGAAGGTAATGCCATGGCGGAGTTCGTGGTCGGCCAGTTGCGCTTGCCTCGCCTGGCAGCTGCCATTGCCACCGGCGCTGCTTTCGCCCTGGCGGGGTGCCTGATGCAGACCCTGGCACGTAATCGCCTGGCGACGCCAGGCATCATCGGTATCGACAACGGTGCGACAGCGTTTGCAGTGGCATCCGTGGTGGCAACAGGCTTGAGTCTTGCGCCTTCAGCCATGGCGCTTGCCGGTGCGGCGACAGCAGCCGCATTGACCTTTGGCCTGTCACTGGGAGGCGGCGCGAGAGGCTACCGTTTCATCGTTGCAGGTATCGGTGTCGGGGCAGTATTTGCTGCCATTACCCAATTGATGCTGTCGCGTACGGATGTTGATCTGGCCAATGCGGCCTACCCATGGACGGTAGGGAGTCTCAACAGCCGACCGGCCGGCGCGACCTGGATACTGGTGTTGGGGCTGATCGTGGGTATTCCACTGTCTCTGTGGCTGGCACGTTCTCTCAGCCTGATGCGCTTTTCCGATGCAGTAGCCTCTGGCCTGGGCGTGGCGCTCAGACAGCGGCGCACCCAGGTGCTTGGCACGTCTGTCATGCTGACAGCACTCGCTGTCGCCGTGGCAGGACCGGTGGGAATGGTCGGGCTGATTGGTCCGGAAATTGCCCGCCACCTGAGTTCGCCTCGTCGAGTCCCTATCGTGGCGACCTGTCTGGCTGGTGCTCTGGTCATGGTGCTGGCCGACCTGCTGGGGCGAGTCATGCTGGCTCCGCTGGAGTTACCAGTGGGGATCGTCACGGCAGTGATTGGTGGGCCGTGGCTGATATGGATACTGGTGCGTCCATCGTCGCGCTGCGCTGCAGGTTGCCGATGATGACACTTCAATACAGGAAACAGAATGATGGCTGGTGACTCGACGATGCCCTATGAAACTCGCGATCTTGCCTTGAGTCATGGAGCGCGAACGGTCATCGATGCTCTCGACCTAAGGCTGCCCAGAGGGCAGTTGACCGCCATTGTTGGACCCAATGGCTGTGGCAAGTCGACGCTGCTTGCGGGCCTGGCACGCCTGCATGCTCCGACAGCAGGGCAGGTGCTTATCGAAGGTCGTGAGATTCAGCGCCTGCCGGCCCGGGAGTTGGCCCGGCGAGTGGCATTGTTGCCACAGGAGGCGCTGGCGCCAGAGGGACTGAGTGTTGCAGACCTGATTCGCTTTGGTCGCCAGCCTCATCAAGCCTGGTATCGCCAATGGAGCGAAGAGGATCAGCGCGTAGTGAGTGGTGCCATCGCAGCAGCCGGACTCGATGAACTGGCCGAGCGTGCACTGGATACCTTGTCCGGAGGGCAGCGTCAGCGCGCCTGGATTGCCATGACCATTGCCCAGCAGACACCGATTATCCTGCTTGATGAGCCGACATCAGCACTGGATCTTGGTCATCAACTGGAGGTCTTTGAATTGCTGCGGGAACTGGTGGCACAAGGGCGGACCATCGTCATGGTGGTACACGACCTTTCCAGTGCCTGTCGTTATGCTGATCACCTGGTGGCCATGCGCGCTGGAAAGGTCATTGCCGAAGGCTGTCCCAAGCAAGTGGTATCCCCCGAGCTGGTGCGTGAGCTCTATGATGTGGAGTGCACTCTGGTACACGACCCAGTATGTGGTACGCCGTTGTTGGCGGGGCTGGGGCGTATCGTCGGTACGGCTTGAAGAGCTACATGCCTGGTCCCGGACTCACACGACATCGCCCGGCCAATTGACCGGGCGATGAATGTTGGCAAGTCGAGACTCAGTTGGCTGCCTTGTCGGCAGCTTTCTGCAGGGCTTCACTGGCTGATTTCAGTGCATCCGAGGTGGCATCCTTGGTGGATTCCCAAGCACTCTTGGCGCTTTTCTCTGTCTTTTCCCAGGCGCCCTGGGCATGTTCCCGTGACTGGTTCCACCAGGTGCTGGTGTATTCAGATTGAGTCTTGATCTCTTCCTCGGTCAGATTCAGGTGGACCTGATACTCGAGGTCATCAAGATTGTCCCCATCCTTTGTGTCGACACTAAAGTCACCTCGGTTGATCACATAGTGAGGTTCGCCCAGGCTCAGCAAGCCACTTGGCCCGATCACGATTGCCTGCAGCGTCAGATCGTTGTCTAGCAGAACATCCTGGACCTTGCCCACGTCCTTGTCAGCAGAGTCGGTGGAATAGACCTTGGCGTCCATCAGTTCATTGATGGAATACAGCCCTTGGTTACTCTCATCGGCTACTGCTGTTTCAGTATCCTCGGTTGCCGCAGTGTCCTCGGCTGCTGCAGTGTCAGCATCTTCGGCTGTGGCGGTGTCAGTGTCCTCAGTTGCTGCAGCGTCAGCTTCATCGGCCGTGGCGGCGTCAGTGTCTTCGGTTGCTGCAGTATCAGCATCTTCGGCCGTCGCGGCGTCAGTGTCCGCGGTTGCTGCAGTGTCAGCTTCATCGGCCATGACGGCGTCAGTGCTCTCGGCTGCCGCCGTGTCAGCTTCATCGGCCATGGCGGCGTCGGAGTCTTCGGCTGCTGTAGTGTCAGTCTCTTCGGCCATGGCGGCGTCAGTGTCTTCGGCTGCCGCCGTGTCAGCTTCATCGGCCACTGTCGCTTCAGTGTCCTCGGTTGCCGTAGTGTCAGCTTCTTCGGCCTGCGATGGAGCTTCCCCAGTCAGTGCCTGGGTGGCTTCATCGAGCTGTGTTTGCGCTTCGTCTTTCAGCACCTGAGTTTTATCGGCCAGGACTTGAGTCGCCTCATCCGCCTGTGCTCGGGCTTTATCGGCCAGGCTCTGGGCAGTGTTGTCATCAGCCTGTGCCTGAACACCGAGACTCAGGCCACCGGCCATGGCCAATGCAGAAATAGCGTGAACCAGTGGTTTCTTGGAGATCATCATTCCTTGGTACCTCATGCAATCCATGTAAGTCGTGCGGGACGTATTGAATTGTGCGGGAGGAGAGAGCATGTGCCCATAATAGTTGCTCGTTATAGTCTAGTGTCTATTTGTTATATAAATGTATGGAATTTCTCGTCTTTCCGTTTAATGCATGAGTGCTTGAAGGAGCTTGTGAACATACCGTGATAGGCCGACATGTTCTTGGCATTACCCGCGAGAGGCATGGTTTGGCGAGGGATACTGCCCAGTTTGTCAGCTGGGCAGTTTGAACAAGTCATCGAGGTTCAGTTGGCTGCCTTGTCGGCGGCATTTTGCAGGGCTTCGCCTGCGGATTTCAGCACACTAGAGGTGGCTTCCCGAGTCGTTTCCCAAGCGCTCTTGGCCCCCTCGGCGGTCTTGTCCCAGGCTTCCTGGGCACGTTCCCGTGATTGGTTCCACCAAGTCTCAGTATATTCAGGCTGATGGCTGATATCCGCCTTGTCCATGCCGAGATATACGACATATTCGATGTCTGAAAGGCTGTCACCTTCGAGAGTGTCGACGCTGAAGTTATCCT
The DNA here is from genome assembly GCF_008329985.2 of Halomonas binhaiensis. NCBI lineage: Bacteria > Pseudomonadati > Pseudomonadota > Gammaproteobacteria > Oceanospirillales > Halomonadaceae > Halomonas > Halomonas binhaiensis. Next base: position 3,484,112 of record NZ_CP038437.2, on the reverse strand, counting down.
TGTTGATGACGTACTGCTTTTCGTCCAGGTGCAGCAACTCATCTGGAGCGATAACGATGGCCTGCAGCGTCATGGCATTATCGAGCAGAATGTCCTCGACCTCAGCCACCGGCTCTTCCTGTGAGTCACTGGTATAGACCTTTGCATCGATCAGTTCATTGGCAGAGTACAGCCCCTGGTTGCTGTCATCAGCCTGGGTCTGAAACGCAATACTAAGGCCTCCTGCCATGATCATGGCTGAGATAAGGCGGGTCAGTGGGGCCTTGTGGATCATCATTCCTTGGTTCCTCTTGCGTCATTCGTATGTATTGTTGGTGTAGCACATCGCTGGTGGCGCGCATTGTGCACGAAGGAAAGCATGGTGCCGATCATGAGTGAGATGCCAGGGATGAATGCATGTCTATGATCAATATCATGGCGTATAGAAACACTGCATAAATACCTACGCGTGCTATTCATACATCTTCATGTTCATGAATCCATGGGTTTTGTGTAATCCCTTGTTCATATAGGGATTGATGCGTAATGAATGAGAAACCTTTTCATGATCAGGCGGGTAAGAGAGAATGCTCACCATTCGCATAATATCGCCTGATGGGGAAGTCTCTTGGAGCTGCTGCGCGTTGTCTATCGCCATTATCGATGGCCGTTCATCACGGTGATGCTGCTGAGCCTGGCCAGTGCTGCGCTAGGGATCGGGACTATCGCTTTCATCAATGATCGATTGATTGAACATGTCGGTGCACCCATGGGAGTGTTGCCAGCATTTCTCGGGATCATCGTGGTGTTGCTGGCGATTACTCTGGCGTCCCAGCTGGCCTTGACTACGCTGGGCCATTACTTTGTCTACGACCTGCGCGGGCGTCTGGTCAAACAGATTCTGGATACCGATATGGAGCAGCTCGAACGACTTGGTAGTGCGGATCTTCTCGCCAGTCTATCCAGCGATCTACGCGCGATCACCCTGGCTTTCGTGCGCTTGCCGGAACTGGTGCAGGGGGTGGTGCTGACGCTTGGTTGTGCCATGTATCTTGGCTGGCTTTCATCGGGGATGCTTGCGGTCACTTCGTTGTGGGTGGCTGTCACCATTGGTGGCGGCTCCTGGTTGGTCGCCAAGGTCTATCGGCACTTGGCCAAGGCCAGGGCGACTGAAGATCGTCTCTATCGTGATTACGCCGCCGTCATTGAGGGGCGCAAGGAGCTGGCTCTCAACCGTGGGCGTGCACGGTGGATGTTCGAAGAGCAATACGACCGTGACGCGCTGAATTTTCGCCATCATGTGATTCGTGCCGACACCTATCACCTGAGTGCCGTCAACTGGTCGAACATCATGATGCTGGGCGCCATTGGCGTGGTGTTCTTTCTTGCCAATGGGCTTGGCTGGGCAACCACCGAAGTGGCAGCGACGTTTGCGCTGACGTTGTTGTTTCTGCGTACCCCCCTGATTTCAGCGGTAGGAGCGCTGCCGACGCTGCTCAGCGCCCAGGTCGCATTTCACAAGCTGCGCCAGCTGTCTCTGGCCGATCCAAACGAGAGTTTTGCGGTGCAGGAGAGCGCTGGAGATAAGTGGCAGCGCCTGACGCTCGATGGAGTAAGTTTCTGCTACCAAGGTAAAGAAGCGTCAGAAGGATTCGCGGTAGGCCCTGTCGACCTCACGCTGCATCGTGGAGAGCTGGTGTTCCTGATCGGTGGTAATGGCAGCGGAAAATCGACGTTGGCCAAGTTGCTGACGGGTCTCTATCGCCCCCAGGCTGGCACGATTCGAGTAGATGACCGAGAGGTGGGCACAGAGGAGGAATCCGGGGAACGCTATCGTCAGCGTTTCTCGGCGGTGTTCACTGATTTTCATCAGTTCGATCGCTTGATAGGACCTGATGGAGAAAAGGCCGATCCGGCCCTGGTAGAAGATTGGCTGGAGGCGCTGGGGCTGCGTGAAAAGCTTCACTTCGATGGCCAGCAAGTGACCAACCCGGAGCTTTCCCAGGGGCAACGCAAGCGCCTGGCGCTGTTGATGGCGGTGGCCGAGGAGCGTGACATCCTGCTCCTCGATGAGTGGGCTGCGGACCAGGACCCACAGTTCCGGCGTTTCTTCTATCGCGACCTGCTGCCGCGTTTGAAAGACATGGGCAAGACGGTGTTCGCCATCAGCCACGATGACCACTATTTTCAGCATGCCGACCGCCTGTTCGAGATGCGGGCCGGACATCTCACAGAATTGACTGGCCACCATCGTGAATTGGCCTCACGAGATGCCGTGGCACGCCTGGATGGCCAGGTATCACCGGAGAGCTGAATTCAAAAATGTAAAAGGGATGGATTTGCGCCTTTAAATAAAAATGATTAGCATGCCGGAAAAATGTAACAAAACGTCAAGTTTTCGCTGTCGCATTTCCGGCTATCGAGGCGCTCCTCCAATGAATTCTCTTGCTCCTGGTCCCAAGCTGCACCCACTGAGCATGGCTGTGCGCCGTGCCTTGGGGATTTCCCTGTTGAGCCTGACAGCACCGGCCCTGGCCCAGGATGCGAATGTCACGGACATGGAAAGTGACACCATCGTCGTGACAGGAACGGCACTGAAGGTTGCCATGCCGGTTCTCGAGACCCCGCGTTCCACTTCCCAGGTGTCTCGGGAAGAGCTCGACGACCATGCTGTCAACAAGTACGACGAAGTCTTTCGCTATCGCAGTGGCGTGCTGTCTGCACCCTATGGCCAGGACAACAAGGCCGACTGGTTCTTCATTCGCGGTTTCAATGCAGAAGATTCCACCTACCAGGATGGCCTGCGCCAGTTTCGGGAGGCGGGGTATTTCTGGTGGAGCACAGAGCCCTTCGGCCTGGAGAGTGTCGAGCTGCTCAAGGGGCCAGCTTCGATCCTCTATGGTGAAGCGCCTCCCGGTGGTGTCATCAACGCCATCAGCAAGCGCCCGACCGAAGAACAGCAGAACATGATCGAGCTGCAGTACGGCACCAATGATCATCAGCAGGTGGGCATCGACAGCTCCGGCCCCTTGGCCGACGATGGCAGCGTGCGTTATCGCGTGGTAGGGCTGTTCCGTTCAGAAGACGGTGAGATCGACGATGCCGATAATGAGCGAGTCTACTGGGCACCGAGCCTGGCGTGGGATATCAATGAAGATACCTCGATCACCTTCCTGGCCAGTTACCTGAAGGATCATGGCACCCCGACCAATGGCTTCAAGCTGCCCTATGGCACAGTCAACGATACACCGTTCGGGCGCCTCGACCCGGAAGACAACCTGGGCGAACCCGATTATGAGCGCCAGGAGCACGAACAATGGTCGCTGGGCTATGAATTGACCCACCAGCTTGATGATACCTGGGAACTGCACCAGAACCTGCGCTACAGCGAGCTGAACCTGCTTGAACGTGACGTCTATGTTTCCTATTTGACTGAGCCTGATGGTCGCCTGGCCCAGCGTGGCTTGACCTATCGTGATGGCGACTACGATGCGCTTACCGTCGACAACCGCGCCATAGGGCGCTGGTATACCGATCGCCTCGAGAACACGCTGCTGGTAGGGGTGGACTACCAGCACCTCGATATCAATTACGACAACCTCGACAATTTCGCCTTTGGCGATCCCATCGATATCTTCGACCCACAGTACGGCAACTTCACGCCAGCGGATCGCGATTCAGCCGCCGAGCACGAGGAAGGCAAGCGCCAGATCGGGGTGTATCTGCAGAACCAACTGCGTCTGGACGATCGCTGGATCTTCCTCGCCGGTCTGCGCCATGACAGTGTCGATACCAAGAACCGCGTCAAGGATGGGGCCAACCAAGACGCCTCGGACGATAATCTATCGTTCTCCGGTGGTGTGATGTACCTGGGCGATTACGGTATTTCGCCTTACCTGAGCTATAGCGAGTCCTTCAACCCCATCGTCGGCAGTGACCCGGATGGCAAGGCCTATAAGCCCAGCGAAGGCAAACAGTGGGAACTGGGGGTGAAGTATGCACCGGACTGGCTGGACGGCTATGTCACGGCGTCGGTGTTTGACCTCACCGAGAGCGACACGCTGTATGCCAGTGGCGAGTCCAGCAACCGCCAGGGCGGAGAGCGTCAGTCACAGGGCTTTGAAATCGAAGGTGTGGGTTACTTGACCGACGACCTCAAGCTCACCGCCGCCTATACCTATAACGATGTCAGGATCGATGTCGGTAGCGAAAGCGAAAACAAGGACCTGCGTGCCGGTCTGATTCCGCGCAACCAGGCCTCTGTGTGGCTGGATTACGCGTTCCCAGGCGCGCTGCATGGTCTCAATGTCGGTGGTGGCGTGCGTTACGTCGGAGAGAGTGTGGACAACCCGGTCAACTCGGACACCAAGGTGGACAACTACACCCTGGTGGATGCCAAGCTGCGTTATGACATCACGCCAAGCTGGACCGCTCAGGTCAACGTCAACAACCTGACCGATGAGGAGTATGTCAGCGGTTGTGACTACTGGTGCTACTACGGTGAGGGACGCAGCGTGGTTGGTAGCCTGAGGTACAATTTTTAAAAAGTACAACTTTTAAAAAGTACAACTTCTAGAAGGCATGACGTTTAAATGGCATGACCTTTAAAGAGGACTGCAAAGGGGAAATTTCCCAGAGCGAATTTTCCGATCTGCCGAGAAAGCCTGGCCCTGATACCCTCAGGACCGGGCTTTTTTCTGTTTCGAGCTTTTCTCGAACATCATCACCCCGACTGCCATAGGGAGGGGTATGTCATGAAGGTACGCTAATCACTAATGCACGGTAATGACGTGACACTCAGCAGAGTGGCTGACTTTATGGGCAATACTGCCGACCATCAAGCCCTTGATATCACTGAGCCCACGGCTACCCATCACGATGGCCTCGACGCCTTTTTCCTTGGCTGCCGACAGAATGACCAGGCGGGGATCTCCGTGTACGAGCATTGGTGTGATGGTTTCAACTCCCTCTGCTCGAGCGGCATCGATGGCACGATCCAGCAGTTTCTGGCCGGCCTGATCGCGTTGCTCTTGCGTGGCTCCCATGGGAACGGCAATCAATCCCCAGATCAACAGGGGTTCGTTGGGCAGGGGTTCGGGGATATGCAAGAGAACGATCTGGCCACCCTCCGGCGAGACAAGCTTGCAGGCCACGTTGAGAGCCAGGCGTGAATATTCAGAGCCATCTAGAGGAACGAGAATGGATTTGAACATGACTTGGGTGCCTCTCTTGTCAGTCAATGTTCTTTGAGTCTAGTTGGCCTGTTTGGGCACAAAAGTGATCTGGGACAAGTTCTTTCAGTAAATCCCCGACGACACGCCTTGAAGACAGGATCAGTCCTTGTCGATCTCCAGCCCGGCATTGGCTAGCCGCTGCTGGTCTGCCTGTTGGCTGAACCTGTCCAGGAGAATACGCAGTTTGGGCGTGATCCAGCGCTCACAGAAAGGACGCTGAGGGTTGCTGTAGAAATAGTTCTGGCATCGCTCCTTGGATGGGCGAAAGCTGGCAAACGGCAGTACCTGGGTAATGAGAGGCGCACTGAAGTCTGCCTGCAGCTCATTCAATATGTACCTGGCTTCAATATCTTGCTGTTCATCAAAGACATACACGGCAGAGCGAAATTGCTGGCGCATGCTGTGCTGGGCGGTGCAGTGGTGGGTATGCAGGTGGATCTCGACCAGGGTGGCGAGAGAAATCGCCATGGGGTCGAAGTGGACAATGACCGCTTCGGAAAACGCTTCTGCTTCTCCATCATGATCGCTATCTACATCATGATCACTGCCGCCTTGTGCGGCCACGAAGCCTTGTTCGACTTTCTCCACGCCAAGCAATGACTGAAACACCGCTTCCGTACACCAATAGCAGTTGCCGCCAAAGGCGACCCGAGATAACGCTACGGCTGAAGCTTCATCATGGTAAGCATCTGAGATCATGGCTCGTCACCTTCCAGTTATCGGGGGCAGGTTGTATCGAGGACAGGTTGTATCGAGGGTAGATTGCATCGGGGACAGAAAAGTCTGTCGTCATTGAGAGGCAAAGCCTTACAGAGAGACCCTTTCGCCAGCAATGAATTCGCCAGCTATGAAAAAGCGGGGCTGTCTTCTGTTGAAGGCAAGCCCCGCTGCTCAGTTGGATCTACAGTGATCTGGACGTGTGGAGCCTAGGCGGATTGCTAAAGCTTTCTCAGCCCCCACATGAAATAGCCACCACCAATCAAGGATGCGATCAGGCCTGCAGGAATTTCCTGGGGGAACATCAACTGGCGTCCAAGCCAGTCGGCCAGCACCATCAGCACAGCACCGACCAGGCCGGCTCCGATCAGGTGGAAGCGGGCCCGGGCCAGGCCCAGCATGCGTGCCATATGCGGAGCCAGCAGGCCGACGAAGGAGAGTGGACCCACTACCAGTGTGGCGCAGGCGGTGAGTATGGCGACCAGGATTAACAGGCCCAGGCGCGCTTTTTCCACCTGAATGCCAAGCGCCCGGGATGTCGCCGCTCCCAAAGGCATGATATCGAGCCAGCGTGATAGCGGAATGACGGCCAGTGCGAAGATGATGGCAGCGGTCACGACGATCAAGGCAGAGCCCGGCTCGATGTAGTAGGTGGAACCCGACAGCCAGGCAATGACCTGCTGGCCGCGTGGGTCGCCTCCCGCCAGGATGATCGAACGCACCGCATCGAACAGGGCAGTGATCGCAACCCCGCACAGCAATAGGCGTTCTGGCTGGAAACCACTGCGTGCATTAAGTACCACCAGTAGCAACAGAGTAGCCAAGGCGCCCAGGGTGCCGGCTGCGATCAGTACAAGGTTGCTGGGTCCTGGCACCAGGAAAACGGTGACGATCAGGCCAATGGCTGCGCCGCCACTGATACCGAGTAGTTCAGGACTGGCCATGGGATTGGCAGTGATTCGCTGGATCAGGGTTCCTGCGATGGCTAGCAGCACGCCTGCTCCGGCAGCAGCCAGCATGCGTGGCCAGCGCCATTCCAGCACTTCGGGAGATAGGGTCAGTTGCCAGTGATACTGGCCCATGGCATCACTGCTGCGGCCGATTACCAGGCTGATCACAGCGACCACGCCGAGCAATACGGCAAAACCGCCAATACGTCGCCAGGGCAACGGATAGCGGTGCCCCAGTGACTGGGTTGCCGTGGGGGGGCGTTGTGCTGCCAAGCGAATGCGTGGGATCAACCACAACAGCAGGGGGGCGCCCAAGGCTGCCGTGGTGGCACCGGTGGGAATCAAAGTCGGTAATTGCCCCGACAGGCCTTGCAGCAACAGGTCGGTGGTGGCCAGCAGCAAGGCACCAAGAAGGGTGGACCACAAAAGGCGCTGACCGAGCCGGCGGGCTCCGGCCAGACGCACGATATTAGGGGCCGCCAGACCAATGAAACCAATGATGCCGACACTGGCGACAGCACAACCAGTAATGAAGATCGCCAGACCCAGTCCGCCCAGACGTAGCCACTTGAGTGAAACGCCCAGGCTTCTGGCGCTGGCGTCATCGAGTTCGAGCAATGCCAGTGGCCGCATCAGCCAAACGGCAGCCAGGCCAGCGATGACGACGCGGGGTAACAGATACCAGACTTCTCCCCAGCCGTTCTGGGCCAGGGAACCGGCACCCCACACCATCAGTCCACTGAGGCTCTCTTGATTGAATAGCAGCAGCACAACACTCAAGGCGCCGAAATAGAGGTTGACCACCAGTCCACCGAGTACCACAACGCCGGGCGACAGGCCTCGTCGCCAAGCCAAGGCGAAGACCAGTGCCATGGCAGCGGCTCCTCCGGCCAGGGCTACCCACTCACGACCCAGCACCAGTAGCCCCGGGGCGAACAGTGTCGCGACCATCAGCGCCAGGTTGGCGCCGCTGGCCACACCCAACGTGGTGGGGGCTGCCAGCGGGTTGCGCAGTACCTGTTGCATCAGCACACCCGCCAGGGCCAGAGCGCCTCCGGCCAGCAGTGACATGCTCAGGCGAGGCCACCAGCTGAAATGCAGCACCAGCGATTCGGGCTCACTGGAACTCAGCGAAAACAGCTCGGAGAGTGCCGCGCTGACACCACCCAATGGTGCCAGGGACAGCAAGGCACTGCCAATGCATACGATCAACAGCAGCAGGGTGGCCCGGGAAGGAGAGGCAAGACGAGGAGACGCGGAGGGCGCCAGTCGATCAGGCATCGTCATGAGCCGTCTCCGTGGTGGCTGTCATGGCATCGACCAGTACATGGGCAAACCGCCTGGCAGAGGGCAGGCCACCGAAACTCCACACAGGAGGAAGTATCAGGGTGTCGCCACGCTGGACGCTACCCAACTGATGCCACAGGCCACTGCGCTCAAGTTCTTCCTCTACGCCGGCTGGTCGAGGCTCCACGATGACCAGGCGCGCATCATGGAACTTGGCCAATTGTTCGATACCGACCAGGTTGAAGCCCCATGCATTGGGCTTCTCTGGCCAGGCGTTGGTCAGTCCCAGTCGCTGCATGACGGCGTCATACAATGAACCATTGCCGAAGATACGGACGTGACGAGCATCCATGAACTGCACCACGAGCAGTGGCTGCTGGCTGGCATTGAGCCGTCCCTTGAGTGCCTCGATATCCGCTTCGCTGTTCCGGATCAGGGCTTCGGCCTGTTCTCGCTGTCCACTCTGTTCGCCAAGCCGGCGAGTCATGCTTTCCAGTTGGGGCCACAGTGGCTTGTCAGGACGATAGAACTCATAGGTGACCACTGGCGCAATGGCCTGCAACTTGGGAACCAGATTGGCGAACATAGGGGTAAGGACGATCGCCTCGGGGGCCAATTCCGCCAGCAGCTCCATGTTGGGCTGGCTGCGCAGCCCTATATCGGTGACCTCCGTCGGTACATTCTCCCCAACCCAACTGGTGTAGTCGGTGACTTGTGCTAGAGCGACCGGAGGAGCCTCCAGGGCAATCAGGGTTTCGGCCAGTGTCCAGTCGAGACTGGCAATGCGTGGCGAGGCGAAGACACTGGTGCTGGCGAGGCTGATTGCCAGACAGGCCAGTGTCACCAGGCGCCCGGTACGCGACAGCTGTTGATGCGATATAGGGAGCACAAGATATTCCAACCAATGCACAAGGCGGTTTCAGTGATCTCACTCAATCGGCTGATCCAATGATCCGGCCAATGAGCCGCCTTTAATGAACGAGGGCAACGCTATGTTCCCCGGAGGGGTGCGGCATGACCTGCATGGGAATGCCATAGATATCTTCCAACAGGTCGCTGCGCATCAAGGTGGTCGGGCTGCCTTCGGCGATGACTCGCCCCGTGTGCAGCGCCACCAGGCGGTCGCAGTAGCGCGAGGCCATGTTGATGTCGTGGAGCACGATAATGACGCCCAATCCGAGTTCTCGCGACAGTTTCCTGACCAGCGACATGACCTCGACCTGATGGGCGATATCCAGAGCGGCCAGGGGCTCGTCGAGCAACAACAGGCGGCTGCCCTGGGCCAGCAGCATGGCCAGCCAGACCCGGGTGCGTTCGCCACCGGAGAGCGTGTCCACCATGCGATCGGCGAAGCTTTCGGTGTGGGTCAAGGCCATGGCCCTGTCGACGTGCTCGATATCGTCCTTGCGCGAGCGACCAAGCAGGCCCTTCCACGGGTAACGGCCAAAGGCAATCAGCTCACGGCAGGTCAGGCTTTCGGCACTGGGGAGGTGTTGCGGCAAGTAGGCGACTTCTCGGGCGAAGGCACGGCGGCCCCAGGCGTTCAATGGCTTGCCTTCGAAGTGGATATCTCCTGCGCTGGCCGGTTGTTGCTGGGCCAGCAGCTTGAGCAGTGTCGATTTACCGGAGCCATTATGTCCGATCAGGCCATGGACGCGCCCTGTCTCGAACTGCAAACTGGTAGGGTGCAGGAGGGTTCTACCCTGCACCTCGAAGGTGGCGGCCTGAAGGTCGAACATTGCACCTTCCTTGAAGAAAGAGTATTGGAACGTCGCGGAAAATAGATGGGAATGGTTATCAATTTTCTGCAGATTGTCAATTCCGTCACCGTTCGTTACTTGAGCGATGACCGGCAAGTGCCGGACCCTCAGGATTTTATGTAGAACCTGCGTAGCGAGAAGACTTCGTCTTCCCTATAGTATGAACCCCCAACCCAATAATTCTGACATGGAAGGAGGTATCACCATGGCACATACGCTGCCCGAACTACCCTACGCTTACGACGCTCTGGAGCCATCCATCGACGCGCTGACCATGGAGATTCACCACAGTCGCCATCACCAGACCTACATCAACAACCTGAATGCTGCTCTGGAAGGTACTGGTCTGGAAGACGTGCCGGTTGATGAGCTGATCGCCAACCTGGATCGCGTGCCGGAAGGCAAGCGTCAGGCGGTCATCAACAATGGTGGTGGTCACTCCAACCACTCCATGTTCTGGACCGTGATGTCCCCGAATGGTGGTGGTCAGCCCAAGAGCAAGGTGGCTGAAGCCATCGACAAGGACCTGGGCGGCTTCGAAGCGTTCAAGGAAGCCTTCACTCAGGCTGCCCTGACCCGTTTCGGCTCCGGCTGGGCCTGGCTGAGCGTCAAGTCCGACGGTAGCCTGGTCGTCGAGAACACACTCAACCAGGACAGCCCGTTGATGAACGGCAACACGCCGATCCTGGGCCTGGATGTGTGGGAGCACGCCTACTACCTGAAGTACCAGAACAAGCGTCCGGAATACATCGCTGCGTTCTTCAACGTGGTCGACTGGGACGAAGTCGAGCGTCGCTATGAGGCAGCCACTGCCTGAGCATTGCCGACCGCTTGAGCTGACGCTCGCATTCGTGTGAGTGTCGGTGCCCCGGAAAGGGGCTCCTGCGTGGAGTCCTCATCCGTACCGCGGCCCCCATTTCGGGGGCCGCGGTGTTTTTGACGCTATGCTTTTGACACTATTTTCTTGACGCTATTCTTTTGCAATACGGAAGCGAGTATTGGGGCACCTCAGCCTCTCATTGCCTGGGGCAGGTAGGTGGCGATGCCGGGGAATACGCTCATCAATATGATGGCGACGATCATCAGGGCGAAGAATGGCACTGTTGCTCGGGTGATGGCCATGATGTCCTTTCCCGTCAGTCCCTGGATCACGAACAGGTTGAAGCCTACAGGAGGCGTGATCTGAGACATCTCGACCACGATCACCAGATAGATGCCGAACCAGATCAGGTCGAAGCCGGCCGTTTCAATCACGGGCATGATGATCGAGGTCACCAGCAGGATCAGGGAAATTCCGTCGAGAAAGCAGCCCAGAACCAGCAGGAACAGTGTCAGCACCACCAGCAGCATGGCCGGGGACAGGCCAAGGTCGCCGATTTGCTGAGCCAGATTCATCGGTAGGTGGGTGAAGCTCATGGCAGAGGAAAGAAAAGAGGCGCCGGCGATGATGAAGGCGATCATGCACGAAGTGCGCACCGCAGCGAACAGGGCGTCCTTGAAAATGATCGCGTTGAAGTGGCCATTGGCCCGGGCGATCAACATCGACAGCACCACACCGCAGGCAGCGGCCTCGGTGGGAGAGGCGATGCCTCCGTAGATACTGCCCAGGATACCGCCGATCAGGGCCAGCAATGGCAGGAGTTGCAGACTGATGCGCAGTTTCCGAGCCAGTGGCATCGGCGCTACCGCTTCGCCAACCTTGCCTTGCTTGTTGCCGACCAGCAGTGCCCAGCCAATGACGTAGGCCATGAACAGGCCAAGCAGCAGCAGGCCCGGACCGATCCCCGCAATGAACAGGCGTGAGATTGACTGTTCGGTCACTACGCCATAGACGATCATCATGATCGAAGGCGGGATCAGCAGGCCCAGGGTCGAGGCACTGGCCAGGGTGCCGATGGCGAGCCGTTCATCATAGCCGCGCTGCTTCAGTTCCGGCAGCGTCATCTTGCCTACGGTGGCACAGGTCGCGGCAGATGAGCCGCAAACGGCAGCAAACAGGCCACTGCCGATGATGTTGGAATGCAACAGGCGTCCAGGAATGCGCCCCAGCCAGGGGGCCAGTGCCTGGAACATGTTGTTGCCGAGCCCGGAGCGGAACAGGATTTCCCCCATCCAGATGAACATCGGCAGGGCCGTCAGATCCCAGCCATAGCTGGCCCCCCAGAAGTCAGATGCCAGGATGGGACCGGCAGGCAGAGGGAAGAACAGTGTCAGCACGATCCAGCCCGTGCCGAGCAGGGCGAAGGCTATCCAGACACCACTGCCAAGCAGGAGCGCCAGGGCTAGAAGGGTGACGAGGCTGATGGTCAGCATATATTCAGCGCTCCTTATATTTTGTGCTTATTAGCGTCTTGTTCTTGTCGGCGTCTTGTTCTTGTCAGTGCTCTTTTCTGTCACTGCCTTCTGTCCTCAGAGGCAGGATCTTCAATATCGACGACATCGTGCTCATCCATGGGCTGGTAGCTGCCAGGCGCAGTGAACGCTGTCCTGGCTGTTGCCCAGAGCACCTCCAGCAGTGCCAGACTCATCAACGCCATGCCGGTGAACAGAACTAGCTGGGGGATCCATAGCGGGATGGCCAGCAGGCCGGAAGACACATCATTGAAGTCCAGGCTCTCCAGCATCAATTGCCACAGTGACCAGCACAGCAGCAGGTTCAGCAACAGCGCCACGATCAAGCAGAACAGTTCGCTCCATACGCGCAGCACTCGTGGCAGGCGCCGGATGATCAGCGACATGCGGATATGGGCGTGATGGGTGAAGGTGTAGGCCATGCCGAGGAACGTGGCTCCCACCAGCAGGAAGGCCGCCAGCTCCGAGACACCGCTGATTTCAAGCCCTATCCGGGAACTGCCGACCAGTACCAGAATGGCATCGAGCAGGCGGAACAGCACCTGTAGGGTGATCAGGGCACAGATAGCGACCATCGATACGGCGGCCCCCAGGCCGCCCAGGCGGTAGAGAAACATCAAGCGAAAAGACATCGGGCTCTTCCTCAGGCGTTTTATCGCCACCTTGGCATCACGCTGCACCGCACCGATGCGGCGCAGCGTTTCAGACAGCTAGCGCATTTGTTACAGGCGAGAGCGGTAATCCTCTACCAATGCCTTGGCCTGATCGTTTGCCCGTTTCTCCCAGTCCTCGAATAGCTTGTCTCCCGCTGCCTGCAGTGCTTCTGCCACCGCGTCGTTGGGCGTGGTAATGGTGATGTCGTGCTCTTTCAGTGCTTCTGCACCAATGGCAGCATCGGTCTTGCTGGCTTCCCAGCCGCGCTCCTCGGCCTGGGCGGCTGCGTCGAGAACGGCTTGCTGTGTCTCTTCATCCAGGCGTTCGAAGGCCTTCAGGTTGACGAAGATAATATTCTTGGGAATCCACAGGTTGGCATCGCTGAAGTTGGAGATATAGTCCCAGGCAGACATGGACTTGCCGGTGGAAACGGAAGTGATCATGGCATCCACGCGCCCGGTGGAGAACGCGGTAGGAATATCGGCCTCTTCGGTCTCGGTTGGCAAGCCGCCGAGATTTTCTGTCAGGCGCTGCGTGTTGATGTTCGGTGCGCGCACTCGCAGGCCCTTGAACTGAGATGGGTCATTGAGCTCGAAATCGGTGTAGATGCCCTGGGAAGGCCAAGGTACGGCGTAAAGAGGCTTGAGGCCCTGTTCAGCGAACAGTTCCTCGATCACGGGTTTGCTGGCTTGCCACAGGGCATAGGCCTGGTCGTAGCTTCCCGCCAGGCCGGGCAGGGTATCGAGTTCGAATACGGGCGATTCATTGGACAGAATCGAGAGGAAGACTTCACCCGCTTCGATGGTGCCCCGGCGCACGGAGGGCTTGATCTCTGCATGGCCGATCAGCGAGCCTCCGGAATGCACGCTGATGTTGAGTTCACCATCGGTTGCGTCACGCACATCCTCGGCAAACTGTTTGGTATTGACTGTATGAAAGCTGGCATCGCCGTAAGGGGTGGCCAGGTTCCAGTCGGTAGCGTACACCGGCCCTATCAGCAGGATGGTCGCCAGTCCCAGTGCCGTTGTCTGCTTGATCATGAATTCACCTTTGTTGTCGTTGGACGTGATCAATCATTGAAGCAGGTTAGTCGTCGAAGACGATCTTGTTGGATCTTGTTGGATCTTGTTGGATCTTGTTTTAGGTGCATATGACTTTTGCACATGACGTTACATGGATTCAAACACGAGGGGTGGGCACTCGCGTTCTACGCTGAATGAACGCTCTTCCTCTGCCAAGCGCTTTTTCATACGTGCAGGCATCGAGTGTCACGCACAATCCATGCCTGAGTGGACGCGACCGGGAGAGAAGAATAGATTCAATGTTCCATCATCTTCATGGCTTGCTGCCCAATAAGGCGCTTCTGGCCTTGGCAGGATGGTCTTTTGACAGGATGGTCTTTTTGACAGGATATAGACTCATGACGATTCCACTGCTCAACTGTGATGTTGGCGAAAGCTTCGGTGCCTGGAAAATGGGACGTGATGCGGATGTCATGGCCTATATCGACTGCGCCAATATTGCTTGCGGCTTTCATGCCGGAGACCCGGATGTGATGCGGCGTACCATCGGTTATGCCGTTGCCAGCGACGTACGTATCGGTGCTCACCCGGGTTATCCCGACCTGGTCGGCTTCGGGCGTCGCAGTCTGGCCGTTTCCGCCGAGGAAGCCGAGAACCTGCTGCTGTATCAGATTGGTGCACTCGATGGCGTATGCCGGGCCGAAGGGACAAGGGTCAGTTATGTGAAACCCCATGGTGCCCTGTACAACGACATGGCCGCCAACCATGAGCTCCTGCGTGCCACTATGCGCGCAGTCAAAGCCTATGATCCGGCGTTGCCCCTGCTGGTGATGTCCACGGCTGACATAGCGCCGGTACGTGCCCTGGCTGAGGAAGAGGGCGTGACACTGTGGTTCGAGGTGTTTGCCGATCGAGCCTATGAGCCCACTGGACAACTGGTGTCTCGGCGTGAACCAGGGGCCGTGCATCATGACGAGGCGACCATCGTGGCCCAGGCCGTGACCCTGGCCAAGGGCGAGGCACTCCGTGCCCGCGATGGCAGCGTGTTGCACCTGCTTGCTGATACGCTTTGCGTGCATGGCGACAACGAGAGTTCCGTGGCTGCCGTGCGCGCCATTCGCCAGGCATTCGATGCCCTCTAGCGGGGGGCGATAAATACAAGGAATTGAACCCCTGTCCTATGGAGAAACATCCTGTCGTTGATACCAAAACTGCTCGTATCGAAACCGTTCGTATCGAAACCGTTGCCTTCGATAGTCTGATCCTGCGTCTGTTTGATGCCATCGATGAAGCCCACATGCCTTGGGTGCTGGCTGCCGTGAAGGCAGTACGCGACACCCTGCAGGAGCGAGCCTTGGAAGTGGTGCCTTCCTATACCACGGTGCTGGTGCAGGTCGATATCGAACGGCTGTCCCTGGACGAGGCCCGGCACAGCTTGCGGCAAGCGCTGGCAAGGCTTGAGCCGTTGGCTTCCGGAAGCGGGACCCTGCATGAAATTCCCGTGTGGTATGACGCCAGTGTCGGGCCAGAACTACCGCGTATTGCCGAGCGCTTGAAGGTTTCCAGTGATGAGATCATCGCTCGTCACTGTGCGCATGAATACAGTGTCTTTGCCCTTGGCTTCGCTCCTGGATATGGCTTCATGGGGCTGGTCGAAGAGGCCTTGGCAACGCCGCGGCTGAAGACACCGCGCCAGAAGGTAGCGGCGGGTAGTGTCGGTATCGCTGACCGCCAGACGGCCATCTATCCCGCCACCTCTCCCGGAGGCTGGAATCTGCTTGGGCGCACCGCGGTCAAGCTGTTCGACCGCAATAGAGAAGGCTACACCTTGTTCCAGCCCGGAGACCGCGTACGCTTCATCGCCATTGATCGTGCCACCTTCGTTGCCCAGGGAGGTGACACCACGCCCCAACCCGAAGAGGTCAATCCATGACACTGAGAGTGGAGCATGTCGGGCCCATGGCCCTGGTGGTGGATGGTGGGCGCAGTGGTGTGCGTCATCTCGGGGTGACTCAGGGCGGAGCCCTGGACTGGGTAGCGCTGGGGTGGGCCAACTGGTTGCTGGGCAATGCAGTGGACGCCGCAGGCATCGAGATCATGGTGGGTGGACTGACGCTTGTTGCAGAAGCCGACACGACGCTGGCACTGGCTGGGGCGGATCTACAGGCGAAGATCGATGGTCAGGCGATCAAGCCAGGACGACACTTTGTGCTGGCAAAGGGCCAGCAGCTTGCCTTCGAGCGCCCCGAGAGAGGCCTGCGAGCCTATCTGGCCTTGCCTGGAGGCATTCAGGCCGAAGCGGTGATGGGCAGTGTATCGAGCACTGTGCGTGAAGGGCTGGGTGGGCTCGATGGACAAGGTCGGCCGCTGGCGGTGGGCGATGTATTGCAGCCTCGAGTACAGATGGCCCAAGGCCACAGGACAATACCTGAAGCGGCAGCTAACTCACCGTTACCGGTTGCCAGTGAGCTCTTGTCGCTTGACCTGGTGCCGGGGGCACAAGTGGCGGCTTTTTCAGGCACTAGCCTGTTCAAGGTCTTCCACAGCACATGGCACCTGGACCAGCGTGCCGACCGCATGGGCATGCGCCTGACCGGGCCAGAGTTGTCATGTTCGCTGAAGGGCATCATTTCCGAAGGCATCCCGCTGGGCGCCGTACAGGTACCACCAGATGGTCAGCCGATCATCCTGATGAACGATCGCCAGACCATTGGTGGTTACCCACGTCTGGGCGCTTTGACACCGCTGTCCTGTGCCAGGCTGGCGCAATGCATGCCAGGCCAGCCGATACGGCTTCAGGTAATTACTCCAGAACGGGCCCGGCGCGAGTATCTTGCACAGCTGGCTTTATGGTCGAGTTAGGGTTTGGTGTTCTCCAATGATGCTTCGTGTAGGTGCGTGAGTGCTTACCACTGGTAGCTGACGGTGGCTTCGACGGAGCGTTCGGCACCGAAGTAGCAGTAGTTCAGGTCGTAGCAGGATGCCACGTAGTCTTTGTCCAGCAGGTTGTTGACGTTGAGGCGTGCAGAAACGCCCTTGAGGCCGACATGGCTGAAGTCGTAACCCAGGGTAGCGTCTACCAGGGTGTAGTCCGGCACTTTCTCGGTATTGGCGCGATCGGCCTGGATATCCGCGTGATACCTCACTCCAAGTCCGGTATTCAACCCTGCCAGGGGGCCGTCCTGTGCCTCGTAGTAGCCCCAAAGCGAAGCAATATGCCTGGGAGAGGCAATGATCTCATTACCTTCCTCGCTGGGGTTGTCGCTCTTGGAGTAAGTAGCGTCGGTGAATGCATAGCCTGCGTGGAGGCGGAAGCTGTCGGTCAACTGAGTCTGGGCCTCAAGCTCCACGCCCTGGGATTCGATTTCGCCCACAGCATGGAAGTACAGTTCATCAGGCTGCTTGGTAGCGACGTTTTCCTGAGTGATATGGAACAGGGCAAGGGAGTACTGGTCCTGAGTGCCGGTGGGCTGGTATTTGACACCGGCCTCCATCTGAGCGCCTTCCATTGGATCGAGGAGATCGCCGTTGGCGTCTGCCTGGCTGGTAGGAGAGAACGACGTGGTGTAGTTGGCAAAGGGTGAAACACCATTGTCGAAAGCATACAGCAGGCCGACTCGTCCGCTGAACTGAGTATCGTCCAGAGAGCTGGTGGTATCCGCAATACGGTTGTTGTTATCGATGCTGACCCAGTCATAGCGTCCGCCGATGGCCAGGTGCCAGCGGTCCCACTGCAGCTGGTCCTGCAGGTAGACTCCAGTCTGTTCCAGTTTGTGGTGGCCTTCCTCGTAGACCACCAGATCACCTACAGGACCTGCACCATAGGACGGGTTGTATGCATCGATGGTCGGGAAGGTGCCGTAGGACCAACTGACATCATTGTCACGATATTGATAGTCGAGACCTGCCAGTACACGGTGCTGAAGCTCTCCCGTGGCAAAGTTGGCTTCCAACTGGTTATCGACTGTCCAGGCTTTCAGTGATTCATCGGCTCCGGAGTATCCGCGGTACAGCTCGGTATCGTTCGCCCAACCGGACGCATAGACCTGGTCCAGCTCGACATCAGCCTCAAGATAACGCAGGTTCTGGCGAGCGGTCAGACCATCACTGAAGCGATGTTCAAGCTCATAACCCAGCAATACCTGGTTACGCTCGAAGTTGTCATAGTCATCCTCGCCTTCGAAGAAGGTGTTGTCGATATGGCGGCCGGCATGAGACTTGACGGTGCCTTCATAGGGCAGGCCTGCATGGTAGGCGCCTTCAGGCTCTCGAGAGAGGTAAGCGTAGAGATTCAGCGTGGTGGCATCGGTGATATCCCAGGCGAGCTGGGGCGCGATGAAATACCCTTCTTCTTCAACGTGGTCAAACTGGGTATCAGCAGCACGCCCTTTACCGGTGACACGCCAGGCCACACGCTTTTCCTCGTCAAGGGTGCCATTGACATCAAATGCCGCTTCACGCTGAGCATTATTGCCGAAGCCCAGTTGAATCTCGCCACTGTCGTCGAAAGTAGGGCGCTTGCGCGATAGCGCTACCACACCGCCTGGGGAAGCACGGCCATAGAGGACTGATGCAGGCCCCTTGACCACTTCAATGGACTCTAGGAAGTACGGGTCGATACTTAGTGAACTGTAGGCCGAGGTATCACCCATGACCTTCAAGCCATCAAGGAAAGTGTTGCCAACACTACCGTCGGAGAAGCCCCGCAATACGATGTAGTCGTAGCGATTGGATGAACCGATCTGATTGGTGAAGGCTCCCGGTGTATAGTCCAGCGCGCGCTGCACGGTTTCCGCGCCACGCTGCTCGATGTCTTCGGCGCTGACCACCGAGGTGGCTTGAGGCGTCTCGTTGAATGGTGTTTTAGTCTTGGTGGCCGCGTCGCCGACCACGGTCACGGTGGACAGCTCTTCGCTGTCGCTGGAGACCGTTTGGGCCATGGCTACCGAGGAGCAGGCCGTGGCAACACTGGCGGCCAGCAATGCGGGGCTGAGTTTTACGAGCGCAGGTTTGAGCGGGAAAGGCAGTCGTTGTTCGGGCATGGGTATCGCTTACCAGTCAGTTACGGCACCAGAGCATGGATGGATGGACTTCCTGTCAGCTTCTATCAGGCCCAGGCCGCGGGAGTGTTGTGTTAGAGATGCGTTTTGGTAATGCGAATTATTACATTTTGTGACTGAGTCTCGGTTATGCGCGGTGACAAGAGGCTTATGCGTGATGACAGGGTTGAGCCACGAGCCACGAGCCACGAGCCACGAGCCACGAGCCACAAGCTACGAGCCACGAGCCACGAGCCACGAGCCACAAGCCACAAGCTACGAGCTACGAGCTACGAGCTACGAGCCACGAGCCACGAGCCACGAGCTACGAGCTACGAGCTACGAGCTATGAGCTATGAGCTACGCGCGCTGGGCCAGGGCACTGGGCGGGATGCCAAAGCGACGGCGGAAAGCGGTGGAGAAGTTGCTGGTGTGGCCATAGCCGCAGGCAAAGGCAGCCTGCTGGACACTGGTACCCTGGGACAGCAGTTCATGAGCCAGTAGCAGGCGACGCTCGCGCAGGTAATCGAACAGCGACGTGGCGAAACAGCGCTGGAACTTGGTGCGCAGGCTGGAGGAGCTCATCGAGGCCAGGGTGGCCAGCTCCTCCAGGCTCCAGGCGTGTGCCGGATCCTCGTGCAGATGACGGCGAACATCTTCCAGGCGTTTGCGTTCTGTGGGAGAGAGGCTGCTGTCCCTTTGGTGGGGAACGAAGGCGAGCCCATGGGACAACAATTGCAGGCAGATAGCCTCGAGCATCAACTGGCGCTGTCCGGCAGAAGGCCGGGGTTGAGACTGAAGCTGAGACCGGGGCTGAGACTGGGGTTGAGACCGGGGTTGAGACTGAAGCTGGACAGCTTGCTCCAGCACTGGGGTCAGAAATCCAGGCAATGGCCAGATATGCAGATCGGGCCGCTCGGCATGCAGTAACGCCGCCACCTCCGGATGGTCACCCAGAGCAGCAATGGCGGATTGATCGAGTGACAGATTGAGCGTGCGCAGGCGCTGGCCGGCAGCCTGATGCACGCACAAGGCAACCTGTTCTGCCAGGCGGGCGCTAAGTGCGCTTCCGGCGCTCAGGCGGTGTTGGCGCTGGTCAATGGCCACATCAATGACGCCTTCCAGCACGACACAGATGAACAGCGGTGCGGTTCGGGTCGAGCTGGAAGCATAGGAATGCAGGACGTCAACATCGGAAAAGGTCAGTTGCCAGCCAGGCCGGACCTGTGCCTCGACCACTCGGCCTTTCAAGATGGAAAGGTCTTCGGCGTCGGTATCACCAAACACATAATCGATGCCATGACGCTGGCCGAAGCCAACAAAGTCTTTGACAGTGAAGGTTGCCTTCGAAAGCCCCATGCTGCCTACGCCTTCAACCACTCACTGCCACGGCTTTGCCAGACCCTGCCTTACCAGATCGGGCCTTGCCCGCCTTGGCCTTGCCACATTCATCCAACGGGCAGTTGCCGCAGTAGCCAAACTCCGGAATGCGATAGCGCAGGCAACAGAGTCGGCGGGTACGCTGGACTTCGCCGCTGGCGTCTTCCATATAACGCACCGGCATGAACATCGGGTTGCGGCGGCCATCCGGGTAAACCCGATGATCGAGCAGGCGTTTGGCTTCGTCCGCCACATGGGGCAGAGCCATGGGGTGGTGGGCCAAGTTGGCGACAAAGTATTCGAAATAGTTGCCGAAGTTGCTCCAGAACACCTTTGGTGCTGCACCACTGATGCAGGACAGCGTCTCGACCAGTGGTGATACATGCCCTTGCAGCAGCCGCTCGAAGCGCTGGAAGGCATCCAGCGAGTCCAGGGGCTTGCCTTCATGGGCGATGGCAACGCTTGCGGTGCAACCTTCGTCATTGATGAGCACTGCCATGTCGTCGAGTTCTACGGGCAGATCGCGCTCCAGCAACAGGTTGGCGGCCAGGTAGGGCACTACCAGAGTAGAGAAATGCCACTTCGACCAGATCGAGGTGATGGCCTTGATATCGCTGCTCTGATAGTGCACGGAGTAGCGCTCAAGCAGCTCATCCAGCACATGGGTATCGAGTAGACGCTCAGCAGGCAAGGCATCGGCGGGGATGCCAACGATGGGAGGCGTCAACTGCTCAAGCGGGCCGCAGTACAAGCGGGATAGCGCGGTGGTCATGGCACTTTCCGTGGTGGACTTCCTGTAGATTCAGCGCCCGAGCAGTATGGATTAAATGGGAATTGTTATCAAATAGTTCCGTGTTTCACTCAACCAGATCTTCAACCACGACTTCCATTTGCCCAGCCCGCCATACCAGGCTGGGTGTCGGGCCTTCGTCCAGGTCTGCGCAGGTATCGACGCGCATGATCGTCAGGGCCTGGCAGGTGATGCGTATCTTTCCCTGGGCGGCTGGTCCCTGGCTGGAAGGAATGTGCCAGTGCAGTGTCACCTGGCGTTGTTCTTCATCCCCTTGGTCATCGTGGATGCTCAAGTGAGGTTGAACATCATTCGTCACATGCCGGGACAGGTACTCGAGAGCGGCGAGGTGGGCGCATTGCTGTACCGGGTTGAGCCGGGAATCGCCGCGATAGCAGGGCAGGTAGCGTTGCCCCTGGGCTTCATGTTCGAGCAGCGGACGAGCCTGCTCGGGAGTGATGCGTCCATACTTGCGCACCGGCGACAGAAGGATACAGCTGGCGGCCAGGCGGCAGCCGCCGAGATGAGTACATTCCCAGACATCGAAAGGTAGCTCGCCTTCCTGAGCCGCCTGGTGCAATGCACGGTAGGCCGAGTAGCCGTACTTGGCGCAGCACTTGTCCTTCTTGCCGTGGGTACAGCACAGCATCAGGTCCTGGTCCACCGGGCCGTGATACCAGCTATCGAGAGGTTTTCCCGCCTGCCAGGCATCGAGAAAGGCTTCCAGGGACTCCCGGGGCACATCAAAAGCCTGGCGTTCAGGCATCAAGAAGATGCGGTGCAGGTGGCTTGGCATGCCGCGGCGGTGAATCAGATTGATGCGACGACCATTGCCAGCAATGGCATCCAGGCGCTGGCTCAGTGCTTCCGGCATATCGCCGGCGATGCGCAGGCTACGTGCCCACTTGGCTCGCGGCCAACTGATCAGCAGATTGTGCTCGACATGGGCAGCACTGCCTGCCAGTGGGTCGTCCTGATCAAGGCTGAGTTCAGTGCAGAAGGTATGACTCATGAAACGTGGAAAACCTCTGTCATCGTTCTAGCGTTATCCCGATGCCTCGGTGGCGGGTTCGACCTGGGGCTGGCGGTGCTGCAGGCAGGGAACACATACCAGGCTGCCGCTGTGCGGGTCGCGGATGACGCTGGCATCGAGCTCGAACACCTTCTTCAGGTTGTCTGAAGTGAAGACGTCCTCTGGCGAGCCACATTCGAGGATACGTCCGTCACGCATCATCACCAGTTCATCGGCATAGGCTGCCGCCAGGTTGAGATCGTGCAGCACCAGCAGCAGGGTGCGACCACGTTCGTGAGCCAGACGGGTCAGTAGTTCCAGCAGGTCCACCTGAACCTTCAGGTCGAGAAAGGTCGTCGGCTCGTCCAGCAGAATCAGGTCGGTATCCTGGGCCAGCACCATGGCGATCCAGCAGCGCTGACGCTGCCCTCCTGATAGCGCATCGATACTACGCTCGGCGAATTCCGTGACATGGGTAAAGGCCATGGCTTCCTCGACGGCTCGCTCATCCTCGCTGCGATTCTGACGCCACAGGCGCTGATGGGGAAAGCGTCCCATGGTCACCAATTGACGTACTGTCAGGCCTTCGGGAGCGGAGGGGCCTTGCGGCAGGATGCCCAGACGCTGGGCCACCTCTCTTGTGCTGCTGCGATGAATGTCTTCGCCATCGAGCAATACCCGGCCAGCACTGGGCTTGAGTGTCCGCGCCAGGGTCTTGAGCAGGGTTGATTTGCCACTGCCGTTGGGGCCAAGCAGCACTGTGAGCTTGCCTTCCGGAATCGCCAGGTCGACACCATCCAGGACTCGCCGGGATTCATAGCCGGCGCTCAGGTGTTCACCTCGCAGGCGAGAGTGAGAAGGCGGTGACACGGTCATGGATCGAGCTCGTCGGTGCAAAGGTTAGGGCTGCAAAGATCAGGGCAAGGACGGGCACGTTATGACAAAAAGTTCTCATTTTCAATGCAGGTGGGGGACGGGGGTGGTGGAGGGACTGTGGAGAAAGGATGAATCCCTCATTATTCAGAGGTTTCCATGCAATCTATTAGAGAAGCATGATCTGCATATTATGCATGGACACGCATTTCGCAAACATTTAGGATAATCGTTCGCATTTACGAAACACCCAAAAAGCACAAACTGGAACACCCAAGGGATGAAAAATTCAAAGAACTGCCATGCGCTGCTGCCGCTTGTGTCGGCAATCGGGCTAGTGGCCTCTACTTCTGCCTTCGCTGCAGAAGGCGACAATACTGGCGGACAGAAGGCCAATAATGCCGATTCTGACGTCGTCGTCGTGACGGCTTCGCGCACGGGAGCAACGAAAGAAGACTCCCCGCAGACTGTCCGCATCATCAGCAAGGAAGAGATCAATCAGCAGCTCCAGATCACGACGGATTCCTCCCAGATCCTGAGTAATCTGCTGCCTTCCTACTCTCCCAGTCGTCAGAAGATGTCTGGCAGCGGTGAGACGCTGCGCGGACGTACTCCGCTGGTGATGATCGATGGCATTCCGCAGTCCAACCCGCTGCGTCCCACCGGGCGGGAAATGCATACCATCGACTATTCCATGGTTGACCATATCGAGGTCATCCAGGGGGCCAACGCGACCAATGGAGTGGGCGCGACCGGCGGTACCATCAATATCATCACCAAGCGTCCTGAGCCGGGTTCCTTCAACCAGCATGCTGAAGTCCAACTGACCACGCCGACCAGTCAGCTGAAGAACGAGACCAACAGCTACAAGACCAACTATGGTTTCAGCGGCAACAGTGGCAACTGGGACTATCTGTTCTCCGCCACCTATGAAGACCAGGGCATGTTCCTGGATGGCGATGATGACTATGTCGGGGTCGACAATACCCAGGGCGACCTGATGGATTCCCGGGCCTACGATATCTTCGGCAAGCTGGCCTACTGGATCGATGACAACCAGCGCGTGCAGTTGAGCGTCAATCGCTACGAGATCGAGGGCAACAACGATTACGTCAGTGTCACCGGTGATCGTGAGAATGGTGTTCCGACCACTTCCGAACGTGGTACGCCGGAAGGCGCGGCACCGTACAACGAGGTGTGGACCACTGGCCTGACCTACGATAACTACGACCTGGCGGGTTGGGAGATGAATTTCCTGGCCTTCTATCAGGACTATGAGTCGCTGTTTGGTGCTACCAACTCTGGCTCCTTCCAGGACCCGTCAATCGCCCCGGATGGCACCCTGTACGACCAGACCAATGCCACCACGAGCAAGTACGGCACCAAGCTGTCCTTGACCAGGGGCGACCTGTGGGACGATCGCCTGAAAGTCACTGCTGGCTTCGACACCCTGGTCGACGAGACTGAGCAGTACCTGTATCAGACGAACCGTACCTATGTACCTCAGTCCGATTACACCGACCTGTCGCCATTCCTCCAGTTCGAACTCAAGCCCATCGACTCCCTGACCCTGTCGGCAGGCGTGCGTTATGAGTACGCCAAGATTGAAGTCGATGACTATCAGACCGTCGCTGGTCGTGGTGGTGTCGATGTGGAAGGCGGATCACCAAGCTTCGATGAAACGCTCTACAACTTCGGTGCGGTGTGGTCACCGATCGACAACTGGAGCCTGTTTGCCAACTATTCCGAAGGCTTCTCGATCCCGGATGTGGGCCGTGCCCTGCGCAGCATCAGCGAGCCGGGTCAATCCGTGGATGACTTCAAGAATCTGCAACCGATCGTCACGGACAACATCGAGACCGGTGTGCGCTACCAGGGTGACAGGCTGGGTGCCGAGCTGAGCTACTACGAGTCGTCCTCTGACTTCGGTGGCCGAGTGGACCGCGAGAATGATGCCTTCGTTCTGCGTCGCGAGGAAAACGAGATCAAGGGCGTTGAAGCCTCTGTGGATTACCGTTTCAACGATGCGCACAAGACTCGCCTCGCCTATTCGCACATGGAAGGGCGTTACGACTCCAACGACAACGGCACTCTGGATGCCAAGTTGAATGGTCTCAACGTCGCTCCGGATCGCCTGATCGCCAGCTGGTCGGCCAACTGGACGCCGAAGATCAGCTCCTTCGTCCAGGCCAACTATGCCTTCGACAAGAGCTTCGATGAAGAAGAACGCGAGTTCGATGGCTACCTGCTGGTCGATGCTGCCATGGGCTACAAGCTGCCTGTCGGTCAGGTCAATGTTGGCGTCTCCAACCTGTTCGACAAAGAGTACATCACCTACTACTCGCAGAGTGCACTGGTCGATGACGAACGCTACTTCGCGGGTCGTGGGCGTACCGTAACTGTGGGTTATAGCGTGGATTTCTGATCCGTGGATCCATTGATCCATCAGGCCCTTGCTCCGGCAAGGGCCTGATGCAATGTAAAGCAACAGCCAAAACAATAACCACATAACTAATATAAGGAAGCGCTGAATAAGGCAGTCGAGTGCACGAAGTGGTTCGCACGCGCAGGCATTTATGCAGTGTTTCCAAACCGTGTGGCTAGCAAATATCGATCGTCAACAACGTCATATTTGCGGAGACCATATGAGTCAGCCCCTGAATCCTCGTACACCATACGAGGTCAGTCGACAGGCATCCGGGCATGCTCTGCTCAACTGTACGGTCAAGGAATTGGCCATCCCGGGAGGACTGCTGAGCTATCAGTGGCCTGCCAACCAGGAAGGGCTTCCAGAGTTGAGTCATGGAATCCCTTTGTTGATCGAATGGCCCAATGGGCTTTCCCTGTTCGTGCTGGTCGACAGGAAATCTACCCTGGGCAGTCAGTACTATCTGTCGGATCTGTATCTGCGTGATACAGCGAGTGCAGCCTGGCAAGTGCCGGAGTTTGCTGCACTTGCTGGCGCGCTGGTGGAAGCCTGTCAGCACCTCGAGGATGGCTGCAGCAACGCAGAACTGCTGGACCAGATCTGCCAGAGCCAGGATGTGATGCACGATATCGTGCAGCATGCCGGCGACAGCCAGTCACCGTTGCAGGACTACCCCGGCAGCGAGCATGGGCTGTGGTTCGGCCATCCCAATCATCCTACGCCCAAGGCCCGGCAGTGGCCCCCCGAACTCGATGCTCGCCGTTATGGCCCGGAGTTCCGTCCCGACGGATGCTTGTATCAGTTCGAGGTGCCGCGGGACGGCCTGCACATCAATGCCAATCGCATCGATGCCGAGGCAGTGCTGGCAAGTGTGGCCGATCAGCGTCATGCCGCAGATGTCGAGCGCGCGGTGATCAGCATGCATCCCGTGCAGGCGGCGCTGTTCAAGCAGGATTCGCGAGTGGCAGCGTTGTTGCGTGATGGCGTATTGCGCGACCTGGGAGAGACCGGCTTTGCCGCGACGCCGACGGCGTCGATGCGTACCTGGTACATCGCGGATCATCCTTTCTTCATCAAGGGCTCCTTGAATGTGCGCATTACCAACTGCGTACGCAAGAACGCCTGGTACGAGCTCGAAAGTACCCTGGTCATCGACCGCATCATGCATCAGTTGATGGAGCAGCGAGATCCTGCCCTGGCGGCGCTGTGTGTGTCCCAGGAACCGGCAACGCTGCACTGGGCGCCTGCCTGGGCAGATGAAGAGACCCAGCTGTGGTTCCGTGAACAGACCGGCATCATCCTGCGCGAGAACTTCTGTCGTCAGGAAGGCGCCGAGAACTGCCTGATGGCAGGCACGCTGTTCGCCCGCGACACGGGGCTGGTGCCTTTGGCACCTGCCTTCGTCGCAGGCGCGAGTTCGACGGGTGAATCAGAACTGCCGAGTGAAGAGGCGCTGATGGCCTGGTTCGATGACTACCTGCATGGTCTGGTCCAACCGGTGCTGGCGCTGTTCTTCCGCCATGGCATCGTCATGGAACCTCATCTGCAGAACTGCGTTCTGGTGCATCAGGATGGCCGTCCGCAGCGGGTACTGCTGCGCGACTTCGAAGGCGTCAAGCTCACTGACGACAAGGGCGTCGACTGGCTCGCAGGAGAGCGCAACCTGCCTTCCCGAGTGCGTGAGTCGATGATCTACAGCCGCGAGAAAGGCTGGCAGCGCATCGCCTACTGTCTGTTCATCAATCACCTTTCAGAAGCCGTTCTGGCATTGAGCTGGCAGCGTCCCGAGCTGGGCGAACAGCTTTGGGCGCAGGTCTTCGTCGAGCTCAAGCGGGTACGTGAGGTGCTGGCAGTGGACGCACCGGAACTGGATGCCCTGATTGCCGGTGAAGCCCTGCCGTGCAAGACAAACTTCAAGCTGCGCCTGTCGGCCCAGGCGGACCGTCAGGCTCAGTATGTCCGTCTGCCCAGCCCGTGGCATACGGAAAAACGCAGGGAGGCAATTCATGCGTAAGGAAACACTATTCGAGCATATTCCTGAGCACATTGTTGCGGCCATCAAGCAGCGATCTTCTCAAGAACGTGACCCTCTGGCGGCGTTCTTCTATGACCTGACCGCTCTGGCTGAACATGCCCGTGGACTCAAGGCTGCATTGCCTCGAGGTGTGGAGCTGTTCTACGCGATCAAGGCCAACAGCGAAGCGCCGATTCTGGAAACTCTGGCGCCCATCGTCGATGGCTTCGAGCTGTCGTCCGGTGGTGAAATCGCCCGCGCACTGGGCTGTTCCCAGAGCAAGCCTTGGGTGCTGTCCGGGCCGGGAAAGCTGGATTCGGACATGGAACAGGCCATCGCCGGTGGCATTGAAGCCTTTCATGTCGAAAGCCTCAACGAGATCGCCCGCCTGCAGCGGATTGCCGAGCGAGCGGGGGGAGGGAATGGTGGAAAGATGCAGAAAGTGCTGCTACGCATCAACCCATCATTACCCGACACCTTCGGCAGCCGCCTGAAGATGGCCGGCGCACCGACGCCTTTCGGTATCGACGAGAGTGACCTGGGCGAAGCGGTACGTGCCGTGGAAGCCGCCAGTCATCTTGAGCTGGTCGGATTCCATATCCATGCCATGTCGCACCAGAAGGATGTCACACGCCATCGTGAGCTGATTGCCTTCTACCTGTCACGCTGGCCGCAGTGGTGTGCCCTGGCCAGTCGCCCCGAGACACTGACCCAGCTCAACGTCGGCGGTGGCATCGGGGTGAATTATCAAATCAATGCTGCTGGCCAAATCAATGACGCCAGCCAGATTCATGACGACAGCGAACAGTTCGATTGGCCGCTGTTGTGCCAAGGCATCGAAGAGGCGTTGGCGCAGATCGACAACCCACCGCGCCTGCGCTTCGAGATCGGCCGCTTCATCAGTGCCTTCTGTGGCTACTACGTGATCGAGGTGCTGGATCAGAAGACCAGCCATGGCGAGCATTTCCTGGTCTGCCGGGGTGGCACCCATCAGTTCCGCCTGCCAGCGGCACAAAGCCATGATCATCCTGTGATTCACCTGCCTCTGAGCGGTGCAACACCGGCAGCCCAAGTTCAGGCCCAAGCCCATGACTGGACCGTGGTGGGGCAGCTGTGCACGCCCAAGGATGTGCTCAGCCGAGGCCAGCGCATGCGAGGTGTCGAGGTCGGCGACCTGCTGGTGCTGCCGCTGGCGGGCGCCTATGGCTACAACATTTCCCATGCGGATTTTCTGTGTCACCCGCGTCCAGCACAGATCTTCGTGCAGGAGCCTGAAACAGATAACGCGCCTGCCGAAGCTAAGAGCTCATTGGCCTCCTGCGTCTGACGTATTTATCAAGCGTATTTATCAAGCGCGTTCATCAAGAAGGTTATGTATGTCATCCAATGAATCATGTGCGCCACTGCCGTTCACCGCGTATTCCCAGTGGCGCCACTATGCACGCATTCAGCAGCGTGTCATCGGTCAGTTGTTGCAGACACTGCTTTACGAGGACGTACTGAGCTATCGTTTTGTACCTCACTCTTTCATCACTGACAGCTCTGAGCCTGGTAACGGCGAAACCAGCGATATCAGGTCTGGCAATGGCCGTTTCCTGGTCGAACTGGGCGCGGTGAATTACGAGGTGCATGGCTGGTTGTGCGACAGTTTTGAGCTGGTCCGCCTGGACCACTCCACTCTTCAGCGCATATCAGCCCAGCGTATGTCAGCCCATGGCGAGCCTGAACAGCCGGATCTGCACGCTTTCCTGGCGGATCTCAAGGCCGCACTGGGCGACCAGGCCACGCAGCCGGGATTCGTCGAGGAACTGGAACAGACGCTGGTCAAGGACCTGCAGTCCGCCGCCGAGTACACAGCATTCTCTGGGGCTTTTTCTCAGTCGCTGAAGGCTTCCAATACGCTGAAGGCTTCCAATACGCTGAAGGCTCCCCAAGACCTAGACGCCGACGTTCTGGAGCAGTACTTCACCGACGCGCACAGTTACCATCCTTGCTACAAGTCACGCCTCGGCTTTTCGCTGGACGACAACCGCCGCTATGGGCCGGAGTTTGGTGCCGACATCCGTGTGCTGTGGTTGGCAGTGCCCAAGCAGTATGCACACTTTTCGGCGGTAGAAAGGCTCGATGCACAGGCGTTCGTTGCTGCCCAGGCTGGCGAGGAAGTACTGGCCCGCCTGGAAGATCATCTGCAACGTCACCAGCTGACGCGGGAGGAAGTGGTGCTGCTTCCCGTACATCCCTGGCAGTGGCAGAACAGCACGGTCCAGGCACTGCATGCTGAACTGGCGCGTGGGGAAGTGGCATGCCTGGGCGAGGGCGATGCGCCCTTTACCGCCCAGCAGTCGATTCGCACCCTGGCACCGAAAGACAGTGGCAGGGCCTACCTGAAGTTGGCGATGAGCATCACCAACACCTCCAGCACGCGAATTCTGGCGCGTCACACAGTGACCAACGGCCCCATCGTCACCCAGTGGCTGCAGAGCCTGATTGCCAGCGACGAGACCGCACGCCGTGCCGGCTTCGTGATTCTCGGTGAGGTGGCTGGTGCGGCGCTGGATGAACGGGCCTTCCCGGCGGCACGTTATCCCAAGGTGTACGGCACCCTGGGAGCCATCTGGCGCGAGAATGTCGCCAGCTATCTGCAGGATGGCGAGCAGGCGGTGCCGTTCAATGGCCTCAGCCAGCACGAGAAGGATGCCGAAGGCTCGCCCAGCGTGCCGTTCATTGGCCGCTGGATCGAGCAGCACGGCCTCAAGGCGTGGACGCAGCAACTGCTCAACGTCTCCATTGTGCCGATCATCCATATGCTCTATGCCGAAGGCATGGGCATGGAGTCCCACGGCCAGAACATCGTGGTCATCCATCGCGATGGCTGGCCACAACGGATTGCGCTCAAGGACTTCCACGATGGCATTCGTTATAGCCCGGCGCACCTGGCACGCCCGGAGCTGGCTCTCGACCTGGAGCCTGTGCCGGCGAGCCATGCGGCGCTGAACCGCAACTCTTTCATCATCACCGATGATGTCAATGCGGTACGCGATTTCTCCTGCGATGCCTTCTTCTTCATCGCACTGGGAGAAATGGCGATCTTCCTGCGTCGTTACTTTGACCTCGCTGAAAGCGAGTTCTGGGCCATGGCCGCCAAGGTCATCATCGATTACCAGAACGCCAACCCGCAGCATCGCGAGCGTTTTGCACTGTTCGACGTGTTCGCGCCGACCTACGAAGTGGAAGCGCTGACCAAGCGTCGTCTGTTCGGTGATGCCGAAGCCCAGATCAAGATCGTGCCCAACCCGCTGGCCCCGTTCCGGCCTCAGGATTTGCCTGTGGCTCATGAGCCAGAAGAGACGGCCACATGCTGAGGCCCAATCGACTCAAGCGTGCACTGGCGGAAGGGCAGGAAGTGTTCGGAGTGATGGCGTCCCTGCCGGTAGCTGCCTCCATCGAGCTGATCGCTGAAGCCGGTTTCGACTTCGTGATCATCGATACCGAGCATGTGCTGATCAACCCGGAAACCATCGAGCACATGATCCGTACCGCGGAAAGCTATGAGCTGACCCCGCTGGTGCGTGTGGCTGACAGTGACGCCAAGGTCATTCTGCGTCTGCTCGATGCCGGTGCCCAGGGCATCGTGATGCCCCAGGTGGAAGATGCCGACACCCTGGCCCAGGTGGTGGCCGCAGCAAAATATGCGCCACTTGGCCAACGCAGCCTGAATGCCGGGCGCCCAGGATCCTTCGGCAAGTTTCCGCTCAAGGATTACGTCGGGCGCGCCAATGACGAAATCATGGTGATTGCCATGATCGAGAGCCGCGCTGGGGTCGACAACATCGATGCCATCGCCGCCGTGCCAGGGCTGGATCTGATACTGGAAGGCGCTGCGGACCTGTCCCAGTCACTTGGCGTGACCTGGGACACCCAGCACCCGAGTGTCATGCAAGCCCTTGAAACAACACAGCGTGGTGCACAGCGCCACGCCATTCCCTATTGCGCTTTTCTGCGCCATCCGCAGGCCCAGGCCGCATGGCGGGAGAAAGGTGTGCATGCCTTCATGCTCGGTGATGAGCGAGGCATTGCATTTCGCGCCCTACAACGTGCGCTTGCGAGCGCCAAGGAATCCCAGGAGTGATCAAGATGAGTGCAAGCAACGCACAGCAATATGCCGAAACCCAGATCCAGCAAGCATTGGTGGATGGACTACTGGCCGAGGGCTTCTTCGACAAGGTCGAAACCGAGTGGTTTAGCGCACAGGAAGCTGAAAGCCTGATCGGCCAACTGCCGGAATACCACCAACTGGTGTCTGATTCTGCACAGCGGTTATGGCGCTGGCATTATGACGCCAAGGCCGGGCTGGCCCTGGTCATGCTGCTGCGTCCGGGGGTTACCCAGGCCTGGGAAAAGGTGCCGGGCAGCCGTGTTCTCCAGCAGCGCCAGCAGGGCCAGGCGCTTGCCTGGGAAGCACTGACGCCTCAGCGTCTGATACGTGCCGTGTATCAAGGCATGAATGCATTGACTGACACTCTCGATGCGGACGAGCTGACCGCGGGCCAGCAAGTGTTCCTCGATGCGCTTGCCGTCAGCGAATGGCAGACTGCCTCTTCCGTGGACCACCGGGTGGATACGCAACGACTGCTGGAGCGTTCTCCGGCGGAGTTCTTCGCCATCATGGAGCAGTGGGCCTCGCTGCTGGATCGCCCCTATCATCCCACGGCCAAGGCCAAGGAAGGCATGGACGAGCAGGAATATCGTGCCTACATGGCCGAGTTTGCCCAGCCTGTCGGCCTGCGCTGGGTAGCCATTCCCAGAGAGCGGATGCTGTGCGGTGCCGGTGTCGCCGAAGGTGACCAGGGCCCCGTTGCCTGGGTGGCCGATGAAGGGCTGCGCCAGCGTCTGGATGCACAACTTCGTGAACGCGGCCTGGCCGACAGCCACGTGGCGATTCCCGTACACCCCTGGCAACACCAGCATGCCTTGCCCAAGTGGCTGGCAGAAGACTTCGAGGCGGGCCACTGCGTGACACTGGAGGTGAGCGATGAGCGCTGGCTGCCAACGTCGTCGCTGCGCTCCATGGCGCCCGTGGATGGTTCCGCCCACTACTTGAAGCTGCCGATGGCCATCTATTCCCTGGGGGCGTCGCGCTACCTGCCGGCGGTCAAGATGCTCAATGGCGACCTCAGCGCTCGCCTGCTGCATCAGGCCAGAGCCAAGGATACCCGCCTGGTCGAAGGGCTCCACTTGTGCGACGAAGGCAAGTGGTGGGCCTACATGCCGCCCGAGGCGACGCTGTTCGACGAAGCGCCGCGTCACCTGTCTGCCATGGTGCGTAGCTATCCGCAGGCACTGTTGGATGACCCCTCGTACCGCCTGATTCCGATGGCAGCGCTGGGCACGCCGCTACCGGAAGGTGGTCACCACTTCTTCGATGACTGGTTGGCGCAGCGTGGTGAAGCCATCACTGCCCAGACCGTGAGTACGCTGTTTGGCGAGTTGTGCGAGTGCTTCTTCGACATCAATCTGCGCATGTTCCGTCTCGGCATGCTGGCGGAAGTGCATGGTCAGAACGCTGTGCTGGTATGGAAGGACGGCCGCTGCGATGGCCTGTTGCTGCGTGACCACGATTCCCTGCGCATCGCCGTGTCTCGCCTTGAACAGCATGGCATGCAGGACCCGTGCTACCGGATCAAGAAGGGCCACTCCAACACGCTGTATCACGATGACCTCGAGGCCTTGCTGTTCTGGATGCAGACCCTGGCCATCCAGGTCAACCTGAGCGCCATCATCGATACCCTGGCGGGGCACTACGAGATCGATGCTGCGTCGCTGTGGCAGGTGATGGCACAGGCCATCGACACGCAGATCGAAGCCATTCCGTTCGAAGATGAAGATCGCGCCATGCTGCGTGAAAAGCTTCTCAATGCTCCTGGCTGGCCCTACAAGCTGCTGATCGCTCCGATCATCGAGCGCGCTGGCGGCCCCGGCAGCATGCCGTTCGGCAAGGGCGAGACCACCAACCCTTTCCGCCAGGCTGGCTGTGCGGCTTCTCATGATCGGAAGATCGATACCGAAGAAAACGTGGCCAAGGAAAGCGAGGCACTGGAAAGAAAGAGCTTGGAGCGCGAAGCCCAGGAGAGCGTGGCATAAGCCGGGCTTGATCAACCGCTGACGAGTGAGGCACCTCGGTTCTCCGGGGTGCCTATTATCGGAGATATACCTAAATGCAGACCGCAATCTTCGACAAGATGGAGTCTGAGGTTCGCACCTATTCGCGTTCTTTCCCGGTAGTGTTCACCGCGGCAAGGGAGGCGAGGCTGACGGATGAGCAAGGCCATGAATACATCGACTTTCTCGCCGGGGCAGGCACGCTCAATTACGGGCACAACCACCCGGCGCTGAAACAGGCCCTGCTGGAGTATCTCGCCGGTGATGGCATCGTGCATGGCCTGGACATGTGGACGCGGGCCAAGCGCGATTATCTTGAGACGCTGGAATATACCATCCTCAAGCCGCGGAACCTGGAGTACAAGGTCCACTTGCCGGGGCCGACCGGGGCCAATGCAGTGGAAGCGGCGATTCGCCTGGCGCGCCTGGCCACGGGGCGGCATAACATCGTGTCCTTCACCAACGGCTTCCACGGCGTCACCATGGGCGCGCTGGCCTGTACCGGTAACCGCAAGTTCCGCGAGGCCACGGGTGGCATTCCACTGCAGGGCACCAGCTTCATGCCCTTCGATGGTTATCTGGGGGATGGCAGCGATACGCTGGGCTACTTCGCCAAGCTGTTAAGCGATGCATCCAGTGGCCTGGACCTGCCCGCGGCAGTGATCGTGGAAACCGTGCAGGGGGAGGGCGGTATCAATGTCGCCAGCGTTGCCTGGCTCCAGCAACTGGAACGCCTGTGTCGTCAGCACGGCATCCTGCTGATCGTCGATGATATCCAGGCCGGCTGTGGTCGGACCGGCAAGTTCTTCAGCTTTGAACATGCCGCTATCACCCCGGATATCGTCACCAACTCAAAGTCCCTGTCCGGCCTGGGCCTGCCGTTTTCCCAGGTGCTGATGCGGCCTGAACTCGACCAATGGAAGCCGGGCCAATACAACGGTACCTTTCGTGGTTTCGGACTGGCCATGGTCACCGCAACGGCAGCATTGAGAACCTTCTGGCGCGACAATACGCTGGAACAGGAAGTGCAGCGCAAGGGCGAACGGGTGGCCGAGCACATGCAGCGCATGGCCGCATGGCTGAATGGCCAGGGCATTGCCGCATCCGAGCGCGGGCGTGGCCTGATGCGCGGGCTCGATGTAGGTGACGGGGCCTTGGCCGGTCGCATTACCAGTGAAGCCTTCCGCCAGGGCCTGGTCATCGAGACCAGTGGCCATGCCGGGCAGGTGGTGAAGTGCCTGTGTCCGTTGACGATCAGCGATGATGACTTGCTGGCGGGGTTGGAGATTCTGGAAGTCAGTATCAAGAAAAGTGTGGCATTGCATTCGGTAGCTTGAGGGAAACACTGCATAAATGCCTGTGCGTGCGAATCACTGGGCTATAGCTGCCATCCATGGCGGCTATCCTTCGGGCCATCCGATGGATGTTCCAATTCGTTCCTGACGAATTGGTGCGCGGTGCTCACAATCCTCACCTATACCCTATAGGCTCCGGTTGTTGCGCTCCGTGCGCCTTGTGCGACCCACATGGATGTGGGAAGTGCGATTGTTCGTCTGGAACGAACATAGCCTTCATCCCGCTCGGCTGATTTATTCAGCGTTTCCTGAGATAGCGCTTTCCCCAAAGAATGAATCCCCGGGAGTGTGGCACTCCCGGGGATTTTTTTGATCTCTCGGATGCTTTAGTTTGAATACGCATAAGTATGCTTATTAAAGCATGTCGATAAGTGAGCCTTCAGGAGAGCTTTATGGCCAGCTTACTGGATCGCCCAGAAGACGCCGTGTCCGCCACTGCCATGGCACGTGGCTTCAGTGCAAAACTGAAAGAGGTCTCTACGCGGATGACCGACAGGCTGGTGATCTTCAAGGATAACCAGCCTGCAGCGGTGTTGATGAACGTACAGGCATATCAGGACATGATCGATGAGCTTGAGGATCTGCGCATCGAGGCGGTATCCCGAGACCGGCTGGCCACATACGAGAGTGAACCGGCGATTAGCCACGAGGATATGCGGGCGCTCTTCGGCAAAGAGGAGTAACTAGATGGCATGGAACGTCATCTATGTTGGATCGATCATCATGGAAGGCCACATAGCAATCTCGACACCAGGTAGTTCAGTGTACTCACTATTGTGACGGACATTATCCAACAGCTCTTCATAGGTTGGATTTCCCGCCTGACTCATGATGCCGATCCTTGTTCTGTCACAGTGGCATTCCTTTGCCATCCATGGGCATCAGTTCCAGGAAACCGGCTTACCCTCGGCGTCCACAAAGTCGATAAGAGCGCCTCGAGCACGGTAGAAGAGATCCTCCCTTGGCTTGACAGGTGTGGTGTCGATTCCTGATAGGTCGGCACCCGGAGCACACAGCCGTTCCACTTCCTCCGGCCAGTAGAACTTTTCTGCGCGCTTACGCAATGCCCAATCAATCAGCGGGCCACCGGCCAGGAAGTGTAATACCTTCAGCAGTGGACCACGTGACATGGGTAGGTATGGTTCACGGATTTCCTCACCAGGAGACAGCTTTTCGGAATCGGGCTGAACCGCCTCTAACCCCCGTTCCATATAACGGCGGTAGAACTCGAAGCGGTGCATACAGCCTTCTGGCCCGTGATCACGGAAATCCAAAGTAGCATTGGTCCATGTAGGCTTTTTATGGATTTGTCGAAAATGTTTGTCACTTAACCGAGAGTATGCTTCTGGCTCAACTGGTAGGAAAAGCACCAACTTGCCACTAGTATCAATGCCTGTTCGTAGGAATGGTACCACATCGTGCCACGCAAACGTTTTTGCTTTGCCTGAACCATCCCCAATATGAACCAACTGTGCATGACGATTGAAACGTACTCCTATCCCGGAAGCTCCAAACCATGCCCAGAGAAAAACTATCCATGGAACAACCAAGAAAAGCGCACATCCAAATAAGAAGTCGCCCCAAGTTCCAATATCGAATATTAATCCATGCAATAGTACAATCACACCTATGTTATGCCATGCCCCAAATAGAAGATAAAGCAAATGAGCTCCTTCTATTGGTTGGCCTTTCTTAGGTTCCAGAAAATATTCGTTAAAGCGTTCCTGATTGGAGAGATCATCATAAAACGCCACATCCTCCGGCCACATAGCAATCTCGACACCAGGTAGTTCAGTGTACTCACTGTTGTGACGGACATTATCTAATAGCTCTTCATAGGTTGGCTTTCCCGCCTGACTCATGATGCAGAACCTTGCTCTGACATTGTGGCATTCCTTTGCCATCCACGGACATCAGTTCCAGGAAACTGGCTTGCCCTCGGCATCCACAAAGTCGATATGAGCGCCTCGAGCCCGGTAGTAGAGATCCGTCCTTGGCTTAACTGGCGAAGTGTCGATGCCAGAGAGATCTGCCTCTGGAGCACACAGCCGCTCCACTTCCTCCGGCCAGTAGAACTTCTCGGCCCGCTTATTCAGCACCCAGTCAAATAGAGGTCCACCGGCTAAAAAGTGGAGTACCTTGAGCACCGGACCGCGAGACATGGGCAAATGCGGTTCACGGATTTCCAGGTCGGAAGGGAGCTTTTCTGGATCAGGCTGCACGGCGTCCAAGCCCTGCTCCATATAACGACGGTAGAACTCGAAGCGGTGCATGCTGCCCTCGGGGCCATGATCACGGAAATCCAAAGTGGCATTGATGACACGGGGCTTTTTGATAGTTCGCCGAAAACGCTCATCACTCATCCCCTCGAATTCTTCAGGGGCGAAGGGTACAAAAATATCTAACTTACCACTCGTGTCGATTCCCGTACGTAAAAATGGTACAGCATCTCTCCATGCAACTGTTCTCGCTTTGCCTGGGCCTTGACCGATATGTACCAACTGAGCTTGTCGATTAAAACGAACTCCCCCCCAACTAGAAGCAAACCAGAACAAGGTAAAAACAAGCCAAGGAAAAGGAACGGAAAATACCAATATTAAGAAAAACTTCCCCCATCCCGCTCCATCTACTATAAGCGAGTAGAAAGCGACAAATAAGCCAATGTTATGCCACGAGCCGAAAAGCAGGTAGAGAATATAGCTCCCCCCTAATGGCTGACCTTTTTCTGGCTCCAGAAAACGCTCGTTAAAGCGTTCCTGATTGGAGAGATCATCATAAAACGCCACAT
The DNA here is from genome assembly GCF_008329985.2 of Halomonas binhaiensis. Lineage (NCBI taxonomy): Bacteria > Pseudomonadati > Pseudomonadota > Gammaproteobacteria > Oceanospirillales > Halomonadaceae > Halomonas > Halomonas binhaiensis. Next base: position 3,446,319 of record NZ_CP038437.2, on the reverse strand, counting down.
CCTCCGGCCACATAGCAATCTCGACACCAGGTAGTTCAGTGTACTCACTATTGTGACGGACATTATCCAACAGCTCTTCATAGGTTGGCTTTCCCGCCTGACTCATGATGCAGATCCTTGCTCTGACATTGTGGCATTCCTTTGCCATCCATGGGCATCAGTTCCAGGAAACCGTCTTGCCCTTAGCATCCACAAAGTCGATATGAGCTCCCCTGGCACGGTAGAAGATATCTGCTCTCGGCTTGACAGGTGTGGTGTCGATGCCGGAAAGATCTGCTCCTGGAGCACACAGCCGCTCCACTTCCTCCGGCCAGTAGAACTTCTCGGCTCGCTTGCGCAATGCCCAATCAATCAGCGGGCCACCTGCCAAAAAGTGAAGCACCTTGAGCACTGGACCACGTGACATAGGCAGGTGTGGTTCACGGATTTCCAGATCGGAAGGAAGCTTGTCGGGATCGGGCTGTACTGCATCCAACCCTTGCTCCATATAACGGCGGTAGAACTCGAAGCGGTGCATACAGCCTTCTGGCCCGTGATCACGGAAATCCAGAGTGGCATTAATTCCAGTTGGTTCTCGATGTATGCTACGAAAATGTTTATCGCTCAATCGAGTATACAGCTCAGGATAAATCGGGAGGAAAAGTTCCAGCCTTCCCGACGTTTCAATACCACTACGCATAAATGGCATGACATCACGCCAGGCATAAGTCCGAGCCTTACCCGGCCCCATCCCAATATGTACAAGCTGAGCTTGGCGATTAAATCGAACACCTCCTACTTTTGCTGCCCACCAAAGGGCTAAAAAAATCAGCCAAGGGAAAAGTAAAAAAAGCGCACAGCCTATGAAAAAATCGCCCCAGGTACCGATATCAAATATCAACCCATGCAGAAGAACAATCACCCCTAAGTTATGCCACGCCCCAAAAAGAAAATAGAGTAGATACCCCCCTTCAGGTGGTTGTCCTTTTGCAGGTTCGAGGAATTGCTCATTAAAGCGTTCTTGGTTGGAGAGGTCATCGTAAAAAGACACGTCCTCTGGCCACATGGAAATCTCGACACCTGGCAATTCGGAGTACTCGCTGTTACGGCGGACATTTTCCAGCAGCTCTTCATAGGTCGGTTTGCCTAACGATTCACTCACGGTGCCGATCCTTGTTCTTTCTGTCGGGCATTGAACTTTTCCAACTGCTCTCGCCGCTCTTGTTCACGCTGCTTCTCAGTTGCTTCGTCATACAAGATGAATTCTTCATCCGCAAAGCGGTTGGGCCAGTAACTAATCTCGATATTGTCGCCCATGGCCCACGTCTGATAGGTCAACTTGCCATAACCGTCCTTGCTTTCGACCAGTGTGGAATCAGAGAGCCGAGTCGCAACTTTCACCTTACTGTGGTGAATGAGTTGGAACTGACTGACCTGAGGCTGCCACCCCGGAAAGATGACGGTTACCTCGGTATGGCCATCTTCCACAACGCCTGACATTGCCGGGTCCCAAATCGGAGCACTATGTTCGACTTCGAAATGGGGAGCCTGAAAGAGGCGGTAAAACTGGCGTAGCTCTTCAACCTCGTTCTGGCCAAAGACATCCTGCAATGGATAACCATCACTGTTATTGCCAGTTCCCCAGTAGCTTCGGCCGATCCAGTCGGTGAATTTCTGTTCTGCTACCACTTGATCATGCCAGGCACGTATTCCGGTATAGAGCGCGTCGAGACCTAGAATCACCCAACCAACTGTGCTAGCACTAATGGCAGTCACTCGAAGGGCTGCACTACTTCCAGCCTGAATACCTCGAGTTAGAAGGGTATTGCCAGACATCTCCACAGCAGTTCCCATAACTCTATTAAACGACCTTGCTTTTCCTAATAAATGAGCAGCTCCAACACCTGTCTGGCCAAATTTCATCAGAGAACCAGTCAATGTCAAAGTACGAGCATCTCCAGACTCCTCACGAGAAAGGATATAATCATATGTGCTTGCCAGTAATGCACTTGCCGCTGCAAAGGCAATGGCCCAGTTGCCCACCCGATCAGCAACCTGTGCTGCGCGGCGACTTGCCTCGCGCCCCTGCTCTACCATCCTGACGTCACGGCTCCAGCCGGCACCCGCAGCCAGAAGGCCAGTACCAGAAGCACCTACGGCCAGCATTGCCGAGCCGAGATTAAGCGAGTTGGCCAGGGCCTGGCCGTCCTTGTCACCCCACTGCCTGATGGCCTTCCCCACACTATCCAGTGAAGCCCACATGCCCAGGCCACCCAAAAATCCTTTAGCCCCGTGCCAGAAATGCACATGGGCTTTCAACGCGGCCTTGAGCGGGGTGTATTGGCTACTGCCATCGACATCGAGTTTCTGGGTGCGTAGCAGATAGAGTGGATCGTTGGCCGCTTCGGTAGGGCGGAAGGCTTGGTGTGTCGAGCCCCCAGCCACATGGGCAAACCAGCTTCCGACCTTGCTGGCCGGCACCTGCTCGGGAATAACGGCTTCTCCAAACAGGATTTCCAGCATGGCTCGCCATGAAGAAGGCCAGAAGGTTGTAGCTGCACCACTGGCAGGCCTTGTTAGCGCGGTGACGACCATACCCAATTGGGCGGAAGCGGCATCATCTGGCAACTGGTTCAGCACCCGCTGCAAGCGTGACAAGGCTTCACCGACACTGTTATCCACCAGGGTGCGGATCTGGGCATTGCCCAAGGACATGGGTAATTGAGGCTCAGCCAGGGCTTCGTCGAAACGCTTCTTGGCCGTGGTCGCATCCTCGCTCACATACGCTTCGACCAGCGGATGCCCCAGCAGGGCACGATAGAACAGGCTATTCACCAGTGGCCGTTCACCGTCCAATTGCGCTTTCAGGTACTCCTGGCCCTGTTCATCATGGAACAGCCCGGTCAGGGTATGCGCCACCACTACACGCAGATCGAGATAGTTGGTGTCATCGGTTTCGTCATACAGCTCCAGCATGGCATGGTAGCGTTCCTGCAAACCTTGCCAGTCATTCCACTGCTCAGCCGCAGCGGTTTCTACCTGCTGTGCGAGCTCTTTCAGGCGTTGCTGAAACTCTTGCTCGAAGGCTCCTGCCTCCTGAGCGCGGTAATTACTCAAGCGCTGGTTACGTGCCAATTGCCCCTGGGCATCGGCAACCACTTCTGGGGAGAGGTCCACACCAGTTTGTTCACGCACCGCTTCCCGAATGTCTTCATCTACGCCTATCTTGAGATGGCGATCATAAAGCTCGGAATATCTGGCATCGCCAAGCCGCTCAATCATCTCCTTGACGCGGAGCTTACGGGCGTTGTCACGGCAATACTCACTCAGCGCTGTCAGTTGGGTGGCCAAGCGGTGATTGAGCTCACTCATCACCCCAACGGGATCGTGGAGCACCACGGCCAGAGGCTCTATGTCCTCACGCTCACCATTGAAGCGCTTGAAGAAGCGGTTCAGTGTCGACACCGCCAGGCTGCCATTCGGTGCCTCAGGACGGCTTTCACTCCAGGACAGATTGGCGGGGTTACGGATATAGTGCAGTTCACCTTGCATTTCCGGGACATAGCGACCGTCATCGAGAGTGCCGGAGATCGGCAAGACGTCTCGTTGACCTTCGGCCAACTGATCGGTACGCACGCGGGTCAAAACCTGACCGCTCAGTTCATCCAAGCGTCCGGTCAGGGAGTCGATGGTTTCGGTCGTCAGCAGTGTATCGGTCACCATTAGGTAGATGGTGTTCGTGACCTCGATTTTCGGCGCAGGCAACCAGGGGGTGATCACGGCTCCCATCGGGAACAGAAAGTCATCCTGATCCCCGAACTCACTCTTCTCAGCCGCTTTGGCCGCTAGTTCCTGCGGAAGTGGCGAGAAGCAGACATCTTCCGTGACCTGATACACAAGATGCTGGAGCTCATCCCCATCCATATAGAACAGGTAGACGATACTGCGTGGCCGTAGCAGTCGCAGACCATACGTCTTACCTTCTGGTCCACCGGGGTATTCCGCTACAGATAGGTTGCCCAAGGAGTCGACACGGCAGCTTTCTTCCGTCAGCCCGTATCGAAGCGGATAGAGTGGCACGCAGTCCACATCATCCGGTACCACGACATCGACATCACCTTCTTGCGAAGTCGGAGTGATGGTCCAATGGGTTGCATACTGGCCGGACCAGTCCCGTCTACTCAGTACCCAGCGTTCATTGTAAATAGCAGGATCCATCTGCCTTGCCTCCTCCCGTTCATCTCAACACGGAACACTACACAATCACTGAGGCTTCGCAACATACCATGTTGTGAGAGGCAGAGGTGGCTGGGAACCAAAAGGATGATATCCGCCGAGTTTTGCGCAGGAATCGGCACAACCAATCCGGTTGGCCATCCTCATTTCTATGTCGATAGAAGTGGATCTGCTTCTGGTGCATCACTTGGCGTTGTGCTTAGCTACTTCGCGTGCGTCGCAAACCAATGCGGATAGGCTTCGGCAAGCTCTTGGCGGCGGCGGTCTTCCTGGGCCTGCTTGTCGATGGCCTGTTCCAGCAGGGAAGCTGCACGGTGCGGCGGCACCACGAAGATGCCGTCGTCATCCCCCAGCACCAGGTCGCCAGGGTTGATGCTGACGCCATCGATGGCGACCGGGACGTTGATCTCGCCTTCAAGCTCCAGGGCGCGCGTCGTCAGCGGACTGGTACCGCGTGAATATACGGGAAGCGCCAGGCGTGACAGATGGTGCCAATCGGTGATTGCCCCCGACGTCACTACACCAGCCAGCCCCTTGCGTAGCGCGGCATAGGCACGCAGTTCTCCCCAGCAGGCACGTCTGTCATCGCCGGACATGTCGATGACCAGCACATCCCCAGGACACGCCATCAGCAAGGCCTGGCGAATGATGCTGCCGTCGATATGCGGAATCCTCACCGTCAAGGCGGTGCCGAGCATGCGGATCGGACGCCGTATCGGCTGCAGCGAGGTGATGGCACCGAAATCGGTGAAGTGGCCCAGCGTGGACGTGGCGATATCCTGGAAGCGCTGCACCAGCTCCGCAGGAATCCTTTCTTCGCGTGGTCGAATATGAAACGACTGAACATGAAATGACGGTTCGTGTGACATCGGCAACGTCCTATTGGCGAATCCGGTACAGCAGGTAGACGAAAAACGGCGCACCGATACCGGAAACGAAGATCCCGGCAGGCAGGTCCCGCGGCAGGAAGGCCACCCGGCCCAGCAAATCGGCATACAGCACGATCAGACCTCCGACCAGTGCCGATACCGGCAGCAGCAGGGCGAAACCCCGTCCGATCAGGCGGCGGGCGATATGCGGGGCGACCAGGCCAACGAAGCTCAGGCCGCCGGCGAAGGCCACGGCGGAGCCTGCCAAGGCCACGCTGCAGATCATCATCAGCAGGCGGCTTGTGGTGACATTGACGCCCAGGCCGGTGGCGGTGTCGTCGCCCAGGCTGAGCGTATCCATATGCCGGGAGTAGAGCAGGGCGAGGGGGATGAAGAGAACCAGCCAGGGCAGCAGGCCCTGTATGTCCCCCCACTGGGCCGCGTAGATACTGCCGGTCAGCCACACATAGGCATTCATGGCCAGGGTATCGTCGCTGAGCACGATCAACAGCGTGGTCACCGCTCCCATGGCGGCGGAAATGCCCACCCCGACCAGCACCAGGCGTGTCGGGGTCATGCCCTTTCTCCAGGCCAGGGCGAATACCACCAGCGCTGCCGCAAAGGCCCCGAGAATGGCGGCAACAGGCAGCCACAGCATGCTCAGTGTGGTGCTGAGCGAGACCAGAAACAGTACCGCCGCGACCGAAGCGCCACCGGTGATACCGATCACATCCGGTGACGCCAGCGGATTGCGTACGATGCCCTGCAGAATGGCCCCGGCACTGGCCAGAGCCGCACCGACCAGGACGGCCAGCACGATACGCGGCAGGCGCAGTTCCCAGATGATGAAACCGATATCGCTGGAAGCTGGCGCGACGAGGGCATCGAGTACCTTGAGAGGGTGGGTAGGATAGCTGCCGAGGCTCAGCGACAGCCAGGCACTGGCCAGCAACAAGGCACCCAGACTGAGAAGGATGTACAGGGCGCGCTGTTTGGCATGTTGCGCAGGGTAGCTGTTTCTGCCACTGCCGCGCATGTTCAGTGTCTGGTTCATGTGCTTTTGGCTGATGTGCTCTTGGCTCATGCTGCCTGGAGCCTCCTGCGGGCAATGTAGATGAAGAAGGGGGTACCGAGCAGAGCGGTCATGACCCCGACGGGGATTTCCTGAGGGGGGATCACGAAACGTGCCACGACATCAGCAAACAGCAGCAGGCCAGCACCGAGCAGCATGCAACCAGGCAGCATCCAGCGGTGGTCCACGCCAAACAGACCTCGGGCCATATGCGGCACAATCAGGCCGACGAAGCCGATCATGCCGGCCAGTGCCACCGAACTGCCGGCAAGCAGAATGACCACGAGACCGAGCAGCAGCTTGATGACATTGGCGCTCAGGCCGAGACCCTTGACCACATCATCACCCAGCAGCAAGGCATTGGCATGCCGCATCAGCACCAGGCAGAGCACGGCTGCGCTGAGAAACAGCGGCAGCAACGGAGTGAGCATGTCCAGTTCGCGCCCCGACACGGATCCGGCCAGCCAGAACAGCACGCTCTCGAAGCCTTCCTGATCAATGATCAACAGCCCTTGGCTGAACGATACAAACAGCGCGGTGACTGCGACTCCGGCCAGCACCACACGTAGCGGTGATAACTCACCATGGCGGCCACGGCCGAGCAGGTAAACCACAGCGGCGGCAATACAGGCACCGAACAACGCCGCCCACACATATTGAGAGGGCGAATGCAGGGGCAATAGCGTGACGGAGACCACCACGAAGAACATGGCGCCGGCATTGATGCCGAGGATGCCCGGGGAGGCCAGCGGATTGCGTGTCATGGTCTGCATCAGCGCCCCGGCGACGGCCAGGCTGGCACCGACAATGGCGGCGATCATGGCACGCGGCAAGCGTTCGCTGCGCACGATGATCTGGTCGATGTTGGTGGGATCATAGTGCAGCACGGCATCGATCAGATCAGTCGCGCTGATTGCCGTGTGCCCGAGAGCCACACTGGCGACAAAAGCGATGAGGGCAAGCAACAAGCCACAGGCCAGTCCCGTGAGTTTTGCCAGTCTAGTGGTCAGCACCTACGACTCCTCTTGTTGATGCTTTTTCCAGGCCATTCTCAAGGTCATTCTCAAGGTCATACAGCGCGTAGAGATCATCCAGCACCGCATTGGCGGCGAGGATGCCGCCGCCCATCAGCCAGGTCACGGGGTCTGGCTGGTAGACACGCCCGTGCTGAACGGCATCCAGTTGCTGCCACAGCGGATGGGATGACCAGCGGCGATAGTTGGCCTGAATGGCAGGGTCTGACTCGTCCATGAGGATGAACAGCACATCGGCGTTCATCACCGGAATGTTTTCCATGCTGGTCAGCTTCATGCCCCAGCCCTGGTCCTGGAAAGCTTTCGGTTGGAGAAAGCCGATCTCGTCAAGAATGGAACCGGCGAAACCGGTGCTGTAGACCCGCGCATGGTCACTCTTGAAGCGCACCACAGCGGCCTTTTGCGGCCACTCATCGCCAAGCTTGGCGGCAATCTTGCTGCGGAAGTCCGCGATCCTGTGTTCCCAGTCCTGCAACAGTGCCGTGGCCTGCTGCTCGCGGCCGGAGGCTTCTCCCATCAGTTGCAGCGTGCCCTTGAAGTCGAACACACTGCGCTGGGCCACGGTGGGGGCCATCTTGTCGAGCAGTGGCTTTACCTGGGCATGGCGGAAACGGGTTGCGATGATCAGGTCAGGATTCAGCCAGGCGATCTTCTCCAGGTTGGGCTGGGTTTCCAGACCGACGTGCTCGACATCCTTCAAGGCCGGGCGCAGATAGCGGTACATGGGCTTTTCCAGCCAGGAATCGACCACGCCGACCGGAGTGATACCCAATGCGACGGCCGTGTCGGTAGCGCCTTGATAAAGGGTGATGACGCGCTGGGGAGTGCCTTCGATGCGAGCTTCCCCGAAGTCATTCGCTATCGTACGTACATGATCAGTACGCACTTCACCCGTTCGCGCATCACCCGTCGTAGCGGACAGGGCGATGCCTGGCATGGTCAGCCCCGCGAGCATCAGCCCTGCTAGTGCCGATCTCAGCAGCACGCGGTGCATTAACTGCAAAGCCATCGTTGTTTTCTCTTGCTCATGGATGGGTTTGGTAGCGTGGTTCTTCTTTCTGGTCTCGATGGCTGCGCAGGGACAGTGCCAGAGGAATGGCCAGGCAAGTCATGAAGGCCAGCACCAGGAAGGCTTCGCTCGATGTCTGGGCACTGGCTTCGGTCATCGGCACGCCCAACGCCAGCTGATGTGAGACGCGCAGCTCATAATACAACGACAAGGCCACGATCCCGACCGATGACAGCAGGCGACGGGAAATATTGTTCATCGCCGAACCCTGTGCCACGGCGTCGTTGGGCAAGTCATTGAGGCCAACCGTGGTCGAGGGCAGATAGGCGAAGCCTTGCCCAATGCCACGCAAGGCCATCAAGGCGCCTGCCATCCACAACGGCGCGGCTATCTCGAGCATGCCCATGCCTGCCAGGCTAGCGGTGGTAACCACCAGGCCCGCGGTGATGACCCAGCGGGGTGAATAGCGATCGATCAAGCTACCGGCATAGGGCGAGCAGCAGGCCGCGGCGATGGCGGTGGGCAGGAAGATCAGACCGGTAGCCAGTGCACCGTAGCCCTGGGCATGTTGCATCCATAGCGGTATGAGCAGGATACAGCCGAAGGTCACCACCGCCTGAATGCAGGCGATGATGACGCTGGCACGATAGCGTTGAACCGCGAACAGCCCCAGGTTGAGCAGGGGATGTACCACGCGTTTTTCCACCCAGACGAAGACAGCAAGCGCAACGCTGCCCAATACGAGGGGGACAAGGTGGTCGAGTGACAGCAGGTCTTCCAGGGTGCGCATGCTGCCCAGCGCGAACAGCACGCCGCCCATGCCCAGGGTGACGAAGAAGAAGCCGTAGAAGTCGAAGCGCCTTTGCCGATTGGGAGCTTCGTTGGGCAGGTAAAGATGGGCGCTGACCAGTCCGGCCAGGGCGAAAGGCACGTTCATCAGAAACAGGGCGCGCCATTGGTGGGTGACTTCCAGCAGCAGGCCCCCGACCGTAGGTCCAATGGCAGGTGCCAGCATGACCGCGAAGCCCCAGATGCCACTGGCCTTGCCGCGCTGGTCGCTGGGGTAGGCGGCAAAGATCAGCGACAGCGACAACGGGATCATCAGGCCTGCAGCAATGCCCTGGATACCTCGCGCCAGAATGATGCCGCCCAATCCTTGGGCGGCAGCGCCTGCCAGTGAACCGGCCAGGAACAACCAAAGGCCCAGCAGGTAGATACGTTTCTTGCCGAAGCGGTCGGCGAGATAACCGGTCATGGGCATGGTCATGCCCATGCTGATCAGAAACAGCGTCACCACCCAACTGACCAGCACGGCACTTGCCTGGAAGGTGTCCATCAGCTCGGCCACGGCCAGGTTTAGCGCACTGTTGTTCAGGCTGACGGTGAAGGTGCCCAGCAGTACGCTGATCAATACTCGACTGCCGTGCATTTTCACCTGGGACATGGTCTCTCGTCTTTCGCCTTTGCTTGTGTTTTTGCTGGTCTGTCGTGGGCGTTGCGCATTTTCGATCACAACGTTTCCGGACGCGGAAGAATGGCATACCGCAAAAGTTAATGCAAAGCATTATCAACTAATCAAGAGCGCCTTGATGACGGCGAATCAAGCGTTGGCACCTGTGATGGCGTGTCGGGCAAGCAAGCTTTCCTCGGCCTGGCGGATATAGCGTCCCGCCATGCTTTCCGAGACCCCAAGGCGCTGGCCAATGACCCGTTGAGCGAGACCATCGATGCGGTGCCACAGCAGGGCATTGCGCAGATGCTCCGGCAATTGCGTCAGCAATAAGCGGATACGCTCCAGGCTTTGTCGGGCATCGCTGACATGTTCCGGCGTGGCACGTGGACAGGCCAGGCATAGCGCAGGATCGTCCAGGCCGATGCAGGCCGGGCGTGCGCCTTCGCGACGGTAATGATCGATGACAAGGTGGCGAGCCACCCGGTAGAGCCAGGCCCGCGGCTCGTGAATGGCAATCAGGTCCTGCTGTGATTGCAGGCGTACAAAGACATCCTGACACAGGTCTTCGGCCAGGTGGCGGCAGCCCAGCTGGCGCGCAAGATACTGGCGCAGCTCATCGGCATGTTGGCGATAGAGAGCTTCGATGTGAGGGGCCTGCATGTTGTTCCTCGGTTGAGATTTCATGGTGCAGTGGAGCTTTTCGTAACGCCTGATTCAGTAACGCTTAGTCAGTCACGTTAAGTCAGTAACGCAAGAGGCCACGGGGCCTGAGGCCACCGTGGCAATGGGTAATGCAAGTTGTTGTCAGCAAGTTGTTGTGAACAAGCTTGTCGTCATCAAACTTGCTGTGATCACCCGGGCATGACTTCATCCTCAAGCTGGGGCCGTTCTTGAGACTGTTCTTGAGACTGTTCTTGAGACTGTTGTGGAGATGGTTGTTGAGATAGCTGAGGTCGGAACTCGGCGATCGGGTTGTCGAGTTGCCCGGCAAACTGCAGGTTGGCTGCCGGGTCGGCCAGGTCGATCATCTGCTGATGATCACGCAGCTGCAGGCGGTTGAGGCAGGACAGGGTGAAGCGCGGAGCGAACAGGTCGTGGCGCTGGAACTTGTCGGCAAACTGCGGATGGTCCTGCTGGTAATCGATGATGCACTGGGCGACCTGCTGCCAGAAACGCGATTCATCGATGCAGCCATCGTCGACCAGGATGGCGGCGACGAAGCGCAGGAAGCAGTCGAACACATCCGTCAGCAGCGACAGCACCTTCAGTTCCTCGGGCACTTCCACGGCAATGCGTGCGACTTCCTCCGGCAGTTCGACCTCGGTATTCATCAGGCCGATTTCCTCGGCGATATCCTTCATGATCGCGCGCACCGGGACATGGTCCTTGAGCTGCAGGATCAGGTTCTCGCCATGGGGCATGAACACCAGGTCGTGGGCATAGAAGCAATGCAGCAGAGGGCGCAGGTAGGCCCGCAGGTAGCGGGTCAGCCAGGCCTCGGCAGACAGCCCGCTGGCGCGGATCAGGCGTGGCAGCAGCGCGCGGCCTTGATGATCCTGGTGCAATAGCGCCGCCATGGTCGTCAGGCGGTGTCCGTCGGTGGTGAAGCGTGCCGGGCTCTCGCGCCACAGGGCAGAGAGCATCTTGCGATAGCCGCTGTACTTGTCGAAGTGGGCTTCGATGATATCGCGGCGTACGCCGATGGCAGCCTGCTCGCGCAGCACACAGAAGCCCTGAGCCTTGAGCTCGGGATCATTCTCGACCAGCGCATGCACCCAGTCGTTGATGGCGGGCGTATGCCGCATGTAATGCGGTGACAGCCCACGCATGAAGCCCATGTTGAGGATCGACAGTGCCGTCTTCACATAGCGGCGCTGAGGCTGGCTGATGTTGTACCAGGTACGGATCGACTGCTGCGGGCGATAGACATCAAGCCCATGGCCCAGGCACAGGATGCGCTGTTCGGCCACTTCGGCGGCAAAGGTGATGGCCAGCTTGTGGCTCCACTGCCAGGGGTGCGTGGGCATCAGCAGATAGTCATCGGCCTTCAATCCGTGGCTCTCGATGCGGGCATGGAAATCCTGCACCTGCGCCTGGCCGAGTTCTTCTTCCATGACCTGGTGATAGTCCAGCTCGGCACTGCAGCTGAAGTGGGCGCAATCCTTGTGGACGGCCAGCCACACCAGGGAGGCATCGCTGCCAGCCTCGGGGGCATAGGCGTGGAAATCCACGGCATCGAAGCCCATGCGTCCGCTGTTGGCCACGAACACCGGATGACCTTCGATCATGGCCGCTTCCAGGGTCTGGAATTCGGCATCGACCAGCGCATCCGCATCGTGGCGCTGAGGATCCAGCTTGTAGGCCAGGGCAAACAGCGTCGCCGAGACTTCCTCGAGGTAGACCGGCAGCATCGGCACCTGAATGCCCAGCGGCTGACGGAATTCGTTGATGAACTGCTGGGCATCGATGGGCAGTTCCTGGCCATCGGCCTGACGGCTGAGGCTATCGACATCGATCAGCCAATGATCCAACGCTAGGCGGCGGGCAGTGAAGCGATAGCAGACTCGCTGGTCCGGGCTGTGCAGTTGGTAGGGCTGTGGGGCGGAAGGATCAGCATTGGCGGCAGACAGGGAAACCGGCGATAGCAGGCGTTCGTGGCTGAATTCGGCAATGGCCTTGCGTACCAGGTGACGGTTGGCGGCGGCCCAGCGTTCGGGCGTCAGGTGTGCGCTGCTGCCGGTCATGTGCAACTGGGCATCGGCGCTCAGCCTGGGCGAGCGTGCGGCAATGGCATTGGCCAGGTCGTTACGGGTGGCCATGCCCAGCCAGGCAGTCTTTTCGGCCAGTTGAATCTGGCGCTGGTAGCGGAATCCCACATGCTGGTTGAGCGGGTGAATGGCGGCATTGTTGACGTCCGGTTCCACCACCACGCGACGCGTATCCGCAGATTCGAACAGAAACGTCATGATGGTGGTGATAACCGCACGGCTGAAACCGGAAACAGGCGTTTCTGCCGGGGCCACCAGAAAGTGCATGCCCACGTCGCCGGGCTCGACCGCATAGTGCTCACCGAGCGGGTCGTGGCGTGGGTCATAGATTTCGATCAGAAACGCCGGCTGACCATTGCACAGGCCCAGCCAGCCCTGCGCGTGGGCACTGTGCTGCATGTCGCGGTAGAAGCCGCTGACCTGAAGCGTGGAGTGTCCTTGCATGCCCCAGAAGCTGGCGCGGGGAGCACTCACCCAGGCATGTACCAGATCGATATCCTGATCCACGTCCAGCGGGCGAATCGCCAGTTGCCCGATACCTGGAACATGGCGCTGGAAGACCGGACGCAGGGTCGGGGTTGGTTGGTATAGAGCCGGTTGATAAAGGCTTGGTTGATAAAGGCTTGGTTGAGAATGAGACGGTTGAGAAACAGACATGGTCAATTCCTTGCAAGTTGATCGGTCGTGACGGTTCGATCACTGGAGGCATCGGGATCGAGCGTGATGGCGTGGTCAGTCGAGGTGTCTGGCGTCATGGTTTGGCGCGGGCCCAGCAGCCAGGGACACAGCAGGGCGCAGCACAACAGGCCCAGGGCAGCGACAAGAAAAGGGCTGGTCGGGCCGAGAAGCTGCTGAATGAGGCCAGCACAGAGGGCCGCCAGCAGGGCGCCGCCGCCCTGGAACAGGTGCAGCAGGCTGAAGTCCCTGGCGTAGCGATCGGGATGGCTGAGGCGGAACATGCGTACTTCGAGGCGCACCGTAAGCCGGAACAGTGCCCAGCCAAACAGCACGCGGCCGATCAGCAGCATGGCGATATCGCCATGGGCCTCCAGCAGCAGGCCGAGAATGCCGATCAGCAACGGGCGAACGATGGCGTGGCCGTTGTTGCCGAGCCGGTGGTCCCGCCATAGCAGCAATACGGCCAGCATGGCCGGAATGGCGAATACCACCCCAGCGAGCAGTTCACTGGGATAACCACTCAGCTCCATCCAATAGCGGGCGAGAAAGGGACGCGGCAGGGTGATGCTGAAATAGAACAGCAGCATCATGATGCCCAGCCGCCACATGGCCCGGCTTCTCGGCGGCAGGCTGGCAGGTGTTGCCGTGACCGGTGTGCTGTTCAAGGAGGCCAACCCTCGACGCAGCAGCCACACGCATACCAGCACCTGCAAGGCATCACCCGCGGCCATCAGGCGGAAGATATCGGCGGCGCTGAAGGCTTCGAGTAACAACCCGCCGGCCAGGGCGCCGACGATCCCGCCGATATGCACGACCACGGCCAGCACACCGATGATGCTGGCCTGATGCTCATCTCGGGCCATGCGCATCAGCCAGGGGTAGACCAGCAGGTAACTGGCCTTGGCCACGAACATGGCCATCGCCAGCCACCAGAAGGCGGTGAGCGATTCGACCTCGGCACAGGCCAACCCCAGCAAGCAGGCGACCGTCTGCGTGACCAATAACAGTTGCAGCGTGCCCCAGCGCTTCTCGACTCTTGCCCATAGCGGCAGTGCCAGCAACACCACCAGGGTGCTCAAGGCCAGAAAAGTGCCGACCAGCAGATCGTTTTCCACCCCGAAACGCTGGCCAAGCACCTGGGGGGCGAAAGGCAGCAGCGCAGCATCGCTGACCACGGCGATAGCGGTCACGCCAATCAAGGCAATTTGATGGCGTGTCGTACTGCCCGACAGCGTGCTGGAGAGATCAGCGCTGGGGCTCATACGGCAGTGGACTCCTGCGGTGCGAACTGCGCTTCAAGCGGTGCACCGAAGCGCTGGGCCGTGATGCTGCTCTCGACGCTGTAGGGTTCGCGTCCGGTCATGGCGCGGATGATGCAGGCATTGCGATAGGCGCCCATGCCCAGATCCGGCGCGGTCAGGCTGTGGCTGTGGATACCGACGTTCTGCACGAACAGATCACCACGTCCGCCATCGATATCGTAGAAGCGGCCCACCTCGAAGCGTCCGGCGTTGTCGAAGGCGATGCGTGAAGTGATCGGGGCCAGGAAATCGGGCAGGCGATAGCGATAGCCAGTGGCCAGCACCAGCGCCTGGGTACGATGCTGGAAGTCGTGCCGCTGTTCGCAGTGATGGAAGTTGAGCAGGTAATGGCCATCCGCATGGAGGCAGGATTCCAGGCTGGCGTTGGTGATCAGCGTCGAATCCACGGGGCCGGCGACTTCCTTGGTGTAGCGCAGGTCGTAGATGGCATTGATCAGGTCGAGGTCGATGCCCTTGTACAGGCCTTTCTGGGACTGCTGCAGCTCATCGCGCTTTTCTTCCGGCAGCGCATGGAAGTAGTCGATATAGTCCGGCGAGGTCATCTCCAGCGTCAGCTTGCCGTATTCCAGCGGGAAGAAGCGCGGCGAGCGAGTGATCCAGTCGAGCCGATAGTGGTGCTGGTCGATCTCGCCGAGCAGGTCGTGATAGATCTCGGCGGCACTCTGGCCGCTGCCCAGAATGGTGATGCTGTCGCATTGCTTAAGCGCTTCGCGTTGTTCCAGATAGCGCGAGGAGTGCACCGGTGCCGGGTCCAGGTCGCGGGTGCATTCGGGCATCCATGGCTGGGTGCCGGTGCCGAGCACCAGACGCCTAGCGTAGCGTGTTATCTGGCTGCCATCGGTACGGCGCTGGCTGTCGACGCGATAGCGCTCATGCTCAGCTTCCCATTCCACGCGTTCGACACGCTCACCGAAACGCAGGCACTCGAGCTGCTGCGTCACCCATTGGCAGTAACGGTTGTATTCCTCGCGCAGCAGGAAGAAGTTCTCGCGGATATAGAACGGGTACAGGCGCCCTGTCTGCTTGAGATAGTTGAGCACGCTGAAGCGGCTGGTGGGGTCGGCCAGGGTCACCAGATCGGCCATGAATGGCGTTTGCAGATGGGCACCTTCAATCAGCATGCCCGGGTGCCAGTCAAAGCTGTCGGCCTGATCGATGAACAGGCCATTCAGATCATCGAGCGGCTCGGTCAGGCAGGCCAGCCCCAGGTTGAACGGGCCCAGGCCGATGCCGATGAAGTCATACGTCGTGGTGCCGTCGGTGTCGTGTGTGTCGTCGATTTCGTGAGTGCTGATAGTCGTGGTCATCTTGTCTTGCATCCTTTCTGTATCGCGATTGGCGATGTCAGCCGGCCTTTCTCAACCTGTCTTTTTCAACCCAGGCTGGCCATGGCCGTATCCGTCGTTGTTGCGCTGGCGCGTGTTGCACTGCGCGGGGCATGGGGCACTTGCAGGCAGGCATAACCGTGTTCGCGAATAGCGTTGATCACCGCACGCAGATCGTCGGCGTGGGTATCGGGATTGAGCAGGGTGAACTTCAGGTAGCGCTGACCATTGACCCGGGTCGCGGCAACCAGCGCTTCGCCACTGCGTGACAGGCGGGCGCGGATGTTGTCCTGCAGGGCGTCGAGCTCGGTGTCGGCGGTCATATGCTGCGGGCGGAAGCGGAACACCAGGGTGCTGAGGGATGGCGCGACCAGTGTTTCGATGTCCGACTGCTCGCGCAGCAGCTCATACCCTTCGCCGGTCAGCTCGATGACCTGATCGAGCATGCCGCCGATGGCATCGGCGCCCATGATGCGCAGGGTCAGCCACAGCTTCAGGGCATCGAAGCGCTTGGTGGTCTGCAGGCTCTTGTTGACCTGGTCCGGTGTCCCGGCCTCGGCCTGGGCGCGGGGGTTGAGATAGTCGGCGTGATAGGTGACATAGCCGAGGTCACGACGCTGGCGGACAAGAAAGGCACTGCAGCTGACTGGCTGGAAGAAGCTCTTGTGATAGTCGATGGTCACCGAATCCGCCTGGTCGATGCCTTGCAACCGGTGACGATGCTGTTGCGATGTCACTAGGCCGCCGCCATAGGCGGCATCAACATGCAGCCAGATGCCATATTCCCGGCACAGGGCGGCGATGTCGTCGATCGGATCGATGCTGCCGAAGTCCGTGGTACCGGCAGTCGCGACCACGGCAATAGGCAGCAGGCCATCGCGCTGGCATTCTTCCAGGCATTCGCGCAGTGCCGGCGGGTCCATGCGGAACTGATCATCACAGGCCACCGGCATCACCGCCTGATGGCCAAGCCCCAGCAATGCCGCTGCCTTCTTCAGGCTGAAATGACTGACACCCGAGGCCAGAATGCGCAGGCGTGAAGAGAAACCCGGCAAGCCCTGCTGCTGGATATCGCCACCCTCGGGATGGGCAACGCAGAAGCGGTCGCGGGCGATCAGCATGGCCATCAGGTTGGACTGGGTGCCGCCGCTGGTAAACACGCCATCGGCATCCTCACCCAGGCCGAGGCGCTGAGCGGTCCAGTCGATCAGCGCCTGTTCGATCAGGGTGCCACCAGCGCTCTGGTCCCAGGTATCCAGCGAGGTATTGATCGACGAGATGATGGTTTCAGCAATCACCCCGGGCAGCACCACCGGGCAGTTCAGGTGGGCGACATAGCGAGGGTGATGGAAGTAGACCGCGTCATTCAGATACAGACGCTTGAGTTCAGCCAGTGCAGGCTCAAGCTGGCCCAGGGGAGCATCCAGATCGAGGCCGCGGAACAAGGGGCGCAGTTCTTCCGGGGTGACGCCGCTGAAGGGGCGTTCGACATCATCGAGATGCTGGTGGACCAGGTCGATGCAGCGTTGTGCCTGCGCGCGGTAGGCATCGCGGTGACGCAGGGTAAAGAGCTGGGTGTCATCCAGTGACACATCATGTTCCGGCGATGCATGTTGCCGGTCGGGGGCGATCCAGGCTGTCATCCTTGGTTGTCCTCATGTCTGGCCGGGGGAGCAAGACGGGGCCTACGTATTTCGGCGACGAATACGGGCCTCGGGACCGATCATTCACTGCAAATATAAATGCGATTGATTTAGATCCATCACATAAGACGTATCTAGGATGACTTTCTGAACCAGAAAGTTCAGAGAATTGATAGAAGGCTAAGTATTGTGAGCTGCGAGCTGCGAGCTACGAGCTACGAGCTACGAGCTACGAGCTACGAGCTACGAGCTACGAGCTACGAGCCACGAGCCACGAGCCACGAGCTACGAGCCGCGAGCCGCGAGCCGTAAGCTGTAAGCTATGAGCTATGAGCTATGAGCTATGAGCTATGAGCTTTAAGCGTTGGGGGTAGGAAGCAAAGAGTGGTAGGGCATAGAAAAAGCGCCCGCTGAAGCAGCGGGCGCAGTCACGAGGATATTTTTAAGGAAGCGCTGGATAAATCAGCCGAGCGGGATGAAGGCTATGTTCGTTCCCAACGAACAACCGCACTTCCCACATCCATGTGGGGCGCACAAGGCGGCTCCAACGCAGCATCTCCGCGCGCAGTCTCTTTTTCACTTCCTCAGAAGTCCATCGACCAGGTCAGGGTATAGGTGCGTCCACGTCCCTTGTAGTCATACAGATACTCAGGGCCGTAATAGGGTGAGTAGAACATCGCGGCACGCTGTCCCCATACGGTGGTGTATTGCTCATCCAGCAGGTTGGCGATGCCGAGGCTCAGGGTGCCTACGTCGAAGCTCTGGGCCATGGACAGGTCGAAGGTGGTGTAGCCATCGATCTGACGGTTTTCATCATCTTCCAGGTTATGGGCATGGTTGGCCTGCAGGCGGGCACTGCGCCCACTGTTGTAGTCCTTCCAGCCGACGAAGGCGGTGGCTGAAGACAGGGAGGCATAGCGGGCGTCACGCTTGACCCAATCGCCATCTTCCTTCTGCTCGGAACGTACCAGGTGCAGGGTGCCGCCGGCTTCGATGCCGTGGTCGAAGTAACGGGTCGCCGAGGCTTCGAAGCCGTAGTTGCGCTTCTTCTCGTCGATCACGCTGACGCTCAGGTCTTCATCGTTGGTCACTGCCTTGTCGGACCAGGCGTAGTACAGCGCGGCCTGGGTCATCCAGTCGGCATTGTTGAAGCGCCAACCCAGTTCCACCTGATTGGTCTTGATCGCATCCAACGGGTTGGCATCGACGCTGACTTCCGGGCTCTTGCCGTAGTACTTGGCCGGGTCCGGCAGCTCGAAGCCCTGGCTGAACTGCAGCCAGTTCTGGTTGCCGTTGCCCCAGTCGTACAGTGCGCTGGCATTGAGCAATGTGGCGTCGTAGTCGTTGCTGCCGCCGGGCACATCGCGGAAGTCGTCCACGTCTACATCCATGTGCTGCTGGCGAACCCCGGCGCCTAGGGTCAGGGCATCGGTGACATGCCAACTGCTCTGGGCGAAGGCGGAAAGGGTATCCACGTCGTAGCTTGGGTAGCGCGGCTCGGTGCGGCTTTCCTTCTGCTCCAGGCCACCGCTGGCATTGGTGGTGTCGATGTCGAAATACATCTGGTTGGCATCGAAGGATTCGCGGTCATAGTCCACGCCGTAGGTCAGCTCGACACTGTCACCCAACTGCGCATCGAACAGCGCCTTGATACCGGAGAGATCGGTATTCTGCTTCGAGGTGGCGAATTCCAGCTCATCACCGGCGGCGTAGGGGAAGGCATGGAAACTGGCTTCTTCCTCACGATGGAACGCTTGCAGGTAGAAGTTCTGGCCAAGCAGATTGGCGTGGTGATATTGCAGATTGACCATGGTGCGCTCGGTGGCCGGGGAGCGGTCCGAGGAATAGCCATCGCGGATTTCTGCGTCGTTCAGGTTGGGCACCGGGGCATCGAGATTGGGGAAGTAGACATCCCGATCGCCATCGAACTTCGAACGATACAGCTGTGCACCAAGGGTCAGGTCCTGATCTTCCGCCAGGGTAATATTGAGGCTGCCCATGATGTCGATGCTGTTGTTGTCCTGCAGGTCAGTCTGGGCGATATCCGGGAAGATCTCATCGCCGTTGCCGTCGTATTGGCGACCGTTATCCTGATAGGCCACTGCCAGTCGGCCATTGACCTTTTCCGTGCCACCGCTGACGGACTGGGCCAGGCGGTAGTCGATGTCATTGGAATCATTGAAGCCGGTGGTGATGCCTGCCTCGGTCGAGAAGTGACGGCCCGCGCCATCGCCTTTCTTGGTGATGATATTGATCAGGCCACCGGTCGCGCCGCCACCGTAGAGGCTGGTCGCACCGGAGAGCACTTCCACCCGCTCGACATTGAATGGATCGATGGAGTCGAACTGACGCGACAGCCCACGCGAGCTGTTCATGGAGACCCCGTCGATCAGCACCTGCACATCGCGGCCACGCATATTCTGGCCATAGTTGGTGCGCCCCTGGGGTGCCAGATCCAGCCCCGGTACCAGGCGGCCCAGTGCCGTCTTCAGGTCCGCCCCCGTGCGAATCTGGTCTTCGAGTTCTTCCCCTTCGATCACCCAGACCGCCCCAGGAATCTCACTGATGGCCTTGGGTGTACGCGAGCCCACCACTACAACGGTGTCTTCTGCGTAACTCGCGTGGGAGTCCGCGCTGGGCGAAGTGGAGCTATCTGTTACCTGAGTTTGGGCCAGGGCAGGCGCCGCTGCGGCAAGCAGCACGAGGCCAGTTGTCGTTCGAGTGTTCATGGTTTGCCTTGAAGATCCAGGGATATCGTTTTTTTGATGTTCTTGGAACGCGCATTTTTCAGGCATGAATTGTAACCAAAAACCAATCAGAGTGATAAAGATTTACATTCATCGACGGTTCATTACCTCAACCCCGTTCTTTCCCTTCCGGCCGGTGATGTGTGTAAAAGCGAAAACTTCTCCTGGATGCTTTGGTCTGAGTACCTGTCGTTCATCAGATGGAGAAGCTCATGACCAAAGTGCGCATACTGCAACAAGGCACGATTCACTGCTTTCCCGCCGGACTGAAGGACAGTGAGGGTAATTACGTCAATGTCGAAGTGTCGGCAGTGGCGTATGACGGCAAGAGCCTGATGCTGGCCAGCGACAAGCCGATTCCCGGAGAAGGGCGCTCCGCCGTGTTCAAGCTGCCACTCGACAGCAGCGGGCCGGACGACTCCCGGCTGGAATATCTGACCCAGGCGAAGATCAAGCAGGCGGAAAAGTATGAGGACTTCGCACTGACCACCAACGGTCGCTACATGATTGCCACCACCGGCTTCGATCGTATCGACGATCATTCCCACGACCTGAACGACTATAACCATCTGTTGATCTGGCCGGTTGGTGAGCCGGAGAAAGTGCAGGTGGTCGACCCTGACCCGCGCGACGGTGTGGAAGGATCACTGGAGCTGCGCCGCAAGATGACCGGTGCTGTGGGTGATCCCTACTACAAGATCGAAGGCCTGGCGGCTATTCCCAGCGACAAGGGCGATGGCCTGTTGCTGTTCGGTATTCGCGAGCAGGGTAATGCGCACGACGACTTCGCCTATCAGCGCCGCGTTATCGGCGCTCATTTCATTATCAATGATGACCACAACCTGGAATTCATCGATGCACTGCACGACGTGTACAGCTTCGACCCCGATGAGCATGCAGGCGTGCGCTACGAGTGTGCCTTGTCGAGCATCGAGTACGATCCCTATCACGGCCGGATCTATCTGCTGACCAGCTTCGAGATAGAAAACGACGGCGAGGAAGTCATCGGCGGTTACCTGTGGGCGATGTCGCTGGAAGACTTCCATGAAGGCAAGGATCCCACCCTGGTGACGCTGGAAGACGGCACCCCGCTTGAGTTCGAACACAAGGCGGAAGGCCTCGCAGTGCTCGACAGAGAACGACTGTTCGTCGCTTACGACAACGACCGCAACCACCAGCTCGGCAGCGTCGACGAGCGAGATGAGCGCCACTCCTGCGAAGCGCTGTACACCATCCTCGGCTTCGCCTGAACCCTGTGTGAGCTGAAGAGAGAGCCGGGTGCCTTGTGCAAGATAAGAAAAGTTGCCGGATCATGACCTTGCACACTGGAAGCGCCAGGCAGCTTTGGGTATTATATCGCCCGCGTCGAGTTGCCAGGCTGATCAAAAACCTGGCAACCACCGCACCTTCCTCGCAAGACGGGCCTATAGCTCAGTTGGTTAGAGCAGGGGACTCATAATCCCTTGGTCGCTGGTTCGAGTCCAGCTGGGCCCACCAATAAAATCAGTATCTTACGAATTTTCTCTGGTGAGTCCCATAGTCCAAGGGTACAGTTTCGGTACAGTACCGATTCTTCAGTCCCCTGGAGATTTTCATGGCCACCATCGTCAAGACCCCCTCTGGTAGCTGGAAAGCCGTCATTCGCAAGACCGGCTGGCCCACTACCGCCAAGACCTTTCGTACCAAACGTGATGCTCAGGACTGGAGCCGTCGCACCGAAGATGAAATGGTTCGTGGCGTCTATATCCAGCGCAGTGCCTCGGAGCGCATGACGCTCGAAGCCGCCCTCAAGCGCTACCTGGCCGACGTCACCCCTACCAAGAAGCCCAGCACTCAGAAGAGCGAGCGCCACAAGGCCACCACGCTGATCGAGCACCTGGGCAAGTACTCTCTCGCGGCGCTGACGCCGGAGCTGATCGCCAATTTCCGTGATACCCGCGTGAGCAGCATTGGTCATCGTGGCCAACCCATCAGCCCCAATACGGTACGCCTGGAGCTCGCCCTGCTCGGCCACCTCTACACCGTGGCCATCCAGGAATGGGGGCTGGGCCTGACCTACAACCCCGTTCAGAACATCCGCAAACCAAGCCCCGGGGAGGGACGTGACCGGCGCCTGAGTGTCGACGAGGAGAAGCGATTGTTTGCCGTGCTGCGACAGCACAGCAACCCCATGCTGGCCTGGATCGCTAGAATCGCCCTGGAGACGGGGATGCGCTCCTCAGAGATCCTGACCCTCACTCGCTCACAGGTCGACGTGAAACGCCGCGTGGTGCGCCTCACGGACACCAAGAACAACGAAGCCCGTCTAGTGCCGCTGACCCAGGCCGCCACCGAGGTATTCAAGCAGGCACTGAACAACCCGGTGCGCCCGCTCAACTGCGATCTGGTGTTCTTCGGTGAGCCTGGCAGGGACGGAAAGCGCGGCCCCTATGCCTACACCAAGCTCTGGAACCAGGCGAAGAAGCAAGCAGGGCTCGATGACTTTCGCTTCCACGACTTACGCCATGAGGCCGTGAGCCGGCTGGTAGAGGCAGGACTATCCGATCAGGAGGTCGCCGCGATCAGCGGGCACAAGTCGATGCAGATGCTGAGACGGTATACGCACTTGAGAGCCGAGGATTTGGTCGTGAAGCTGGATAGACTAAGGGAGGTCTAATACATTAATAGCTTGAGAAAACTAGGCAGAACGATCAGGCGGATTCCGACCCTGAGCGGCTATGTCGGCGAAAGCGGCATGTTGGTTCAGCCGAGTTATGAAGCCGGCACAATAATATATGTTATGCTTCCTATTTATACTTAGTTTATTATAATTTCAATGGGAGAGATCGTGAATGATAGGCGGTATAACCTGAATGAACGCGCTGCCGGGTTCATTGACGTTATGTCGAGGGGCGTATAATCACTGTTAGCTGAAAAAAGGAATCAGTAGTGGAAACCTACTCTGTGGATATTAAAAAAGACGATGAAGGCTATTTGGGTAGAGAGTGCCCCGAGTGCGAAAAGTACTTCAAGATAAAGCCGGGTACAGGTATCCCTGATTTCTCCGATTGTTATTGCCCCTATTGTCAACACTTGGGGCCGCAAGACCATTTTTGGACAAAACAGCAGATTGAGTATGCTCGGTCGGTTGTTCTTAATAAGGTTTCTGGCGATCTTCTCAAAATGATGAAGAAGATGGAGACGAAACCAAAAAAGAATCAGCTGATCTCTATTGGCATAACCGTAAAGGGAAGGCCAACTCCCATTACCTACTATTCTGAAAAAGAACTTGAAGAAAAAGTCGAATGTAAAAACTGCACCTTGCAGTATGCTATCTATGGTGCGTTCGGGTACTGTCCTGATTGTGCAGAGCACAACTCACAACAGATAGCCGAGGCAAATTTTGATCTGGTCATAAAAATACTTGATCTGGCTAAAGAAGCGCCATCAGATATAAAAAGCAAGCTAATTGAAAATGGGCTGGAGGACTGCATTTCAGCGTTTGATGGATTTTCACGAGAACGTTGTCGTGACCGATATCCTAAGCTGTCTTTTCAGAATATTTACGTAGCCAGGAAAAAGCTCGATGAATCCGGAATTAATATTGCTGAAGGTCTCGATAGCACCGAGTGGGAGTTCGTCGTAAAGCAGTTTCAAAAACGCCATCTTCTAGCGCATAAAATGGGTGTAGTTGATGAAGAATACATAAAGAAAACGGGCAGTCACCCAGACCAGTTGGGGAAGAAAGTTTCAATTACTGAAAATGATGTTATCTCATTGATAGGCCACCTTAAAGTAATTGTCTCGAATCTTTCGAAACATGTGCAGCGCAGCTAACAAAGCGTTGCACCGGACAAGCCGGTGAACGCGGCGTTAGTTGCTTGGAGTATAAATGGAAATATCAAAGAAAAAACAGAAGCAAATTAGAGCGTTAGTGGAAAAGTGCAAATCCAAGCAAGGAGAATATCTCCCAGCACATCACGGTTCTGGAAGTTGGGCTACAACTTACTCTACCGAATTTATCAACAGTGCTTGCGAATTGTACATTTTATTCCAAGATCTTGAGCTTGGTGACCCTTTATATTTGCTTTCCATCAAATTTCGATCTGCGGGTATCCGTTCGTGTCGAGGGACTGAGTTTCACATAGATCGAGTTGAGTATTTATATAAAACTCATCTTCGTCACCGAATTGAAGAAATGCGTGCAAAGAAAAAAAAGAAACCAGTTTGCAATAAAGTTTCTTGTCCATACTGCGCCAAAATGGTGGTTGATCTTACCCAGCATGTAAGTCAGTCGCATCCTGAGTCATGGAACCAATTTTTCGTTCAGAATAGCATAGACCTAAAAGGTAAAACTAGATGTTTCTCGTGTGGCTCATTCCTGAAAACAATTGAGGGACATAAAGAAAAATGCTTACGAACACTTGAGGTTTGCAACTAACACAGCGTTTAAGACGGATTCCCAACGCTTGGCATTTTCGGTTTGCTTTGAATTTAATTTTTACGGCACAATGGTTTAGGTTTAGTGGTAGCGTTACTCACCACTTAACGCGGCGTTAAATGCACAGGAAGATAAGCTCCATGGATCAAATAGATTTTCATGCTCTCGATGATACTCAGAAGAAATTTATGTTAGAGGTTGCTTTGGGTAACAAAGGGACATGTGTTTCAGTTTCTGGAGGTATGTGCGGAGAGATTTATGTCTTTGATCAAGGTGAAAATGTATTACCTAGGTATGTATGTGCGAAAATACCGAAACCTCTTAAAAACGCTTCCATTCAGGAAACGAATAAAAGGTTTGTCAATGAACTAAAGAATCAGCTTTCATATAACCACCAGATGTTTGTTCATTGGGCATTTGATTTCATTGAGGTTCATGGAAGCCCTGTGGCACTATTTCGTTATTGGGGAAGTGACCTTGATAAGGTGATACGAAAGCCTGAACTTTCTAGCGTGACCGAAAAACTTTCAATAATGGTTTATGCTTGTAGTGGCTTGAGCCACTGCTATAAGAGCGGTCTAGTAGCACATCAAGATTTGAAACCTGCTAATATTTTTCTGAGGGACGTAAAAAACGAATTTCGTGATTTACCTGATCTAGATATCTATAACGTGGCTCTAATCGCTGATTTCGGTCTAGCTAATGCTTTTCAAGACTCATCTGTCTTCGGTGGTTCTCGGCCTTATATGGCTCCAGAACAGTGGAGTGAATCTGAGCTTTCACCTAAAACAGATGTATTTGCGCTGGGGGTCATTCTCTATGAGCTAATGAGTGGAGGTTTCCATCCGGTTGGCATAAAGCTCAACGATTATTGGCCTCGACCAGTTGAGGCTTATAGTAAAAAGTGGACTAAAGCTGAGGTTTGGAAAAAATGGGCAAAGACCGCAAGTATAAATTTTGAAGGAGTATCTCCTATAGAGCCTGAGGTCCAATCTCTTGTTCTTGATATGCTCTCAGTTGATCCCTCTGATAGGCCATCTATTGAGGAGGTCAAGATAGCACTACTTGATATTGTTAAGCGTGAATCACAAGAAAGCTTTGTTCAGCTAGAATTCCTTGTCAATTACTTTGAACAAAAGGCATCGACAGAACCATTAAAAAACAGATGGCCATATTTGTGGGAAAGATGGGGTCAGTTTCAAACAAAATTTGAAAAGTGCATTTAACAAGTTACTGCGCGCGGATAAATTGCTCGCTACACTTGCAATTTTCCGGTAAGAAAAGCGTTATATCAGAGGCGACTAAAAAACAGCTTCTGGTCGATACCAGAATTTTAAGTTATGGGCGTTATGTAGCGTGTAGTATGTTGTAGTAGTGTACAACATACTACATTTGTTGAAAGGTGATCATCTCTTCAGCAATGAATAGGGGAAATTTAGCGGCTAAAGTTTCCTCTGCTTTTCTGGTGTGAGCTCAGTGGTACGCATACTCAATGCCATCTTCACTCTCATAACAGTTCTCATGCTAGTCATACTTTTTCAAGTGCTCATGTGCTTGAAATATTGTGGTTATAAAAAATGCCCCTCAAGTGTCAATGAAATTGCAGTGACTAAATATTGTTCTTAAGAAAACCCGTTCAAGCCGTTTGTTAGCGCTTGATGGAGATGGTCTTTTTTATTTTCACATGAACTTTTATTTCTTAACCAAGGCCTTTGATGAAGTATAGATAAACTTTTAATCTGGTGTTTAGCTATACTTTTAAAAATAACAATAAAATGTTGAAAGTTTTTTAAAGATAACGTAAACATTTAAAGCGAAGCCTTTAATTGCGTTATCTGGAGATGGTTATGACAACCGAAGAACAGTTGCTTGAGCGTTATGGTCCGCTGCTTTCCCTAACCGATTTATCGGATTTATTGAAGCGTAGCCCCGATGGCCTACGAATATCGTTGCAGAGCCAGTCAGAGTTTGCCGTGAAATGGAATGCCGCCAAGAGGAAGGTTGGACGGCGTGTCTATTTCCGTGCAACTGACGTTGCTGGACTGATTGACGAGTCCTGAGGGGGAACTGTGGACGATACCGCCATCATCCGTCGTCGGGTGCGATCAAACTTCACGACGCTCAATAATGAGTTGATTCGGGATCGGCGAATTTCCTGGAAAGCCTTAGGCATTCTGGTGTTTGTGCTTTCTCTGCCAGATAACTGGCAGCTCAGGCTATCCCACCTTTCAAAAGAGAAGGAGGTTGGCTCTGGTCGAGATGCTACGAGAGCGGGGCTTAAGGAACTTCAACAGGCCGGGTATCTGTGCATTCAGCGGGAGCGTGGTGAATGTGGGAAGTTCGTGCGCACCGCATGGTTAGTCACTGACCGACCAGGCGACTTTGAGCTTGATCCACCACGTTCGGATTTTCCGAATGCGGTTAACCCAACTCCGGATAGTCCGTAGTCGGAAAATCCAACACTACTAAGTAAAGAGGCTACAAAGTACTAAGCCTAGTAAGTACTTAGGTAGTAAGTAGATGAACGGCATTCGCCGTGTTTTTCACGCCAAGGAAGAAAGCCCAACCACGTCAATTGACATGCAGTAAGCCAGTAAGGTGGAAGAAATGGTCTGCGTGGCAGCGATGTTGACACTTGAGGGGCAGTACTTCTGGTTCATTGACATTTGAGGGGCAGTGCGGAAACCGCGTGGAAAGCTGTGTATTTAAATGTGGGAAGCGCACGGACACCGCTATGGGTAAATCGCTGTTAGATCGCTGCTTTACCGCTTCTGGAGTGCAGCATTATCGCCGTAAGTGTCGACTTCATCAGGGGGCGAGACCGTTTGTCACGGATGCACAGGAAAAAACAGACACGTGCAATGAAATGCAGAGAAATAGCGATGCTTTGCACACGGCGTACCTACAAGAATCAACGCTGAAGTGCGGGCAGGATGTGTGAAGTAGTCCCACCCCGCAAGCGTGGTGTTCCTCTTCACTGGTCCTTATTCGCACCTGCGGTGCTCAACGAAAATTCTGCTCTGCAAGGCATGGCATCTGAGATAGGAGCTGGCATGAGTGAGAAGCAAAGAGTGACACGGAAGAACAGCACTCCGCTCAAGGTGTACTGCCTTCCGGAAGAGAGAGAACTGATTGAATCCAACGCCAGGCAGGCAGGGCTAAGCGTTGCTTGTTATCTGCGCGAAGTGGGGCAGGGCTATCAGGTCAATGGCGTTATGGACTACGAGTATGTCCGCGAGTTGGTTCGTGTAAATGGAGACATGGGTCGTTTGGGAGGATTACTGAAGCTCTGGCTGACAGATGACGTGAGAACAGCTCACTTCGGGGCGGCTACCATCCTAAGCCTGCTCGGAAGGATCGAAGCCACTCAGGAGGAAATGAGTCAGGTGTTGAAATCCGTGGTACAGCCAAGGGCCAGGTCGTGATTTTTTTAGCCGCTAAAATGTGGGGCTGGCACTCATGATCGCCAAACACGTCCCCATGCGCTCCCTGGGCAAGTCAGACTTTGCTGGTCTGGTCAACTACATCACCGACGAGCAAAGCAAGGAGCACCGTCTTGGCGCGGTACGGCTGACCAACTGCGTGGCGTATTCGGTCCAGGATGCCGTCAGCGAGGTACTAGCGACCCAGTTCGGTAATACCCGAGCGAAGAGCGACAAGACCTATCACTTGATTGTCAGCTTCCGGGCTGGGGAACAGGTTGAGGCCGATACCCTGGTGGCCATCGAGGACCGTATTTGCAAGGGGCTGGGCTTTGGAGAGCATCAGCGCATTAGCGCCGTTCACAACGATACCGATAACCTGCACATCCATATCGTCGTCAACAAGATCCACCCTACGCGCAACATCATCCACGAACCCTACTACCCACACCAGACCCTGGCCGAGTTATGCGAGGTCATGGAACGGGATTACGGGTTGCAGCAGGACAACCACATGCCGCGCCGACGCGGAGCCGAGGCCCGAGCGGCCGACATGGAGCGTCATGCCGGTATTGAAAGTCTGATCGGCTGGATCAAGCGCGAGTGCCTGGACGACATCAAAGCCGCGCAGTCTTGGGGCGGACTGCACCAGGTCATGCGTGACAACGGCTTGGAACTCCGGGCGCGGGGGAATGGGCTGGTTATCGTGGCGGGTGATCACGCAGTGGTCAAGGCGAGCACCTTGGGGCGGGAATTCTCCAAACCGAAGCTGGAGGCCCGTTTCGGCCCGTTCGAGCCTGACCAGGCGCAACAGGCCAAACCCCGCCGCCAGTACCGCAAAGACCCGGTACGGCTGCGCGTGAACACTACTGAGCTTTACGCCCGGTTCAAGTCTGAACAGCAGAGCGCCGCAGCCAACAAGACGGCGGCCTTGGACAAAGCCCGGCGGCAGAAAGACCGTCGGATTGAGAACGCCAAGAAGAAGGGCAAGGCCCGGCGGGCGGCCATCAAGCTCACCAGCGGCAGGCTGACCAAAAAGGTGCTGTATGCGCAGGCTAGCAGCGCCCTGAAAGCCGACATTGACGCGATCCAGAAGCAGTACCGGGAGGAACGTCAGGCGATCCATGAGGACCACGGACGCCGCTCTTGGGCCGACTGGCTAAAACGGGAAGCCTTGCAGGGCGATATCGAGGCTCTGGCCGCGTTGCGAGCCAGAGAGGCCGCCCACGGCCTCAAGGGCAACACCTTGAAAGGTGAGGGACAGGCGAAGCCCGGCCATACGCCGGTGATCGACAACATCACCAAGAAGGGCACCATCATTTACCGGGCCGGAGCCAGCGCCGTGCGCGACGATGGCGACCGGCTCCAGGTGTCCAGGGAGTCCGACCAGGCAGGCATCCAGAAAGCGCTAAGGATGGCGATGGAACGCTACGGCGAGCGCATCACCGTGAACGGTTCGCCGGAGTTCAAAGCGCGGGTGATCAAGGCGGCAGCGGATGGACAGTTGCCTATCCGGTTTGCGGACGCCGGGCTGGAACGTCGCCGCCAAGCCTTGGCGAACGGCGAGAACATCGCCCCGGCCAAGACCCGAAGCAAACGGGCGGGAGTGCCGCCCATCGGTCAGCCGCCAACCCCGGTGCGCCGGAACCGGCTTCAATCGCTATCCCAGGCCGATGTGCTTCACCTTGAGGGACAAGCGGGCAAGACTCCGGCACCGCCCCTACAGGGGCCGAGCGAGCAAGAGCGCCGCAAAGCCAAGTTACGGGCAGAGATGGACGCCAAAAGGGCAAAAAGACAACAGAAGGGACGTTCACTATAGTGCTTTCCCTTTGGAAGGCGGCAACAAACAGTAGATGCGATTAACCCTTGGGAAGCCTAACCGTTCCCCAGGACAATGACACCGATGTTCAACAACCATTGGCCGCGCGTTCTGACGGTGTCGCGCAGGTCGGACGCCGGGATAGTAAGTGACGAGCTATCCCTGTAGAGGTCCACACTTCACCGCTGGGTTCTCCGGCAGGGGTAGTGGCTCGCAATCTTCATGAGCGAGCCGCTACAGGTTGGTGAGTGCAACTTAGTCACGATGAAGCTAAGAGCACTCAATCATGAGAAGAGAAAGAATTTTAGCGGCTAAAATTCCTGTCGCGGTCATGTCCTTGGCGTTAACCGCTTCCATGCCTGCCCAAGCGGGCATCCCTGTCGTCGACGGTACCAACCTGCAGCAAAACGTCATGACGGCGATGGAGTCCGTCTCTCAGACTCTCAAGCAGATCGAGCAGTACCAGACGCAGTTGCAGCAGTATGAAAACCAGTTGCAAAACACCATGGCTCCAGCGGCCTATATCTGGGACAGGGCACAATCCACGATTAATGATCTGATCCAAGCCACCAATGCGCTTCAGCATTACCAGAACCAGCTCGGCAGCCTCGATGCCTACCTAGGCAAGTTCCAGGACGTAGCGTATTACCGGAGTTCTCCCTGCTTTAATGGCGGCGGTTGCACGGATGCCGAACGTGCAGCGATGGATGAAAACCGTCGCCTGGCGTCTGAATCGCAAAAAGCGGCCAACGATGCGCTCTTCCGAGGGCTGGATCAGCAACAGGATAACCTGGCGTCTGATGCTCGACAGCTTGAGCGTTTGCAATCCGCCGCCCAGGGCGCGGATGGCCAGCTTGCCGCCATTGGTTACGCCAACCAGCTCGCCAGTAACCAGGCTAACCAACTCCTGCAAATTCGCAGCTTGCTGATTGCTCAGCAGAACGCTGAAGCCGCCCGTCTCGCCGCCGAACTGGATGCTAACGCCAGAGGGGAAGCACGGGAACGGCAGATGCGTACCTGGAATTACCAACCTAGCGCAGCAGATCGCTATTAAGGAGGCCGCGATGAAGAAGATCATCCCACTTGTGGCAGCTGTTGCCTTGGTAGGTTGTGAGCAGGAAATGGTACCAGAGGCGAGTGCGATCACGTGCGCGCCAGTTGCCTTTCAGCAGACTATCAGCGAGCTAAGCCGGGAATCTAACCGAAAAGCCTTTACTGAAGCCTGCCGGTCGTTCGAGAAGGCCCAACGCATGCGGGAATGGGAGTTTGAACCCAGCTCCCCCGACAGATATTGAGGGAGGGCGTCGCATGAAACGATTCGTCTTTGGTGGTTTGGGCTTGATGGCCATCGTCATGCTGTCCGATACCGCAATGGCTCAGGAACTTTCCAGCAGCAACATCATGGATGATGTGCTGGATCGCTTTCATTCCGCGGCATCAACGTGGGGGCCTGCCATAGAAGCGGCCGCCAGTCGGTTGTTCTGGACCCTGGTAGTGATCTCGATGGTCTGGACGTTCGGCATGATGGCGCTGCGCAAGGCCGACATTGGTGAGTTCTTTGCCGAGCTTGCTCGTTTCACCATCTTTACAGGCTTTTTCTGGTGGTTGCTGACGAACGCGACTCAGGGCATGAACATCGCGGGAACCATCGTACAGTCATTGCAAACCCTTGGGGCACAAGCCGGTGGCCTTTCCAACAGTAACCTGGGGCCTTCCAGCATCCTCGATATCGGCTTTGAACTGTACGACCATACGGTGAAAGCTACGTCAGAGTTGAGCTGGAAACAGTTTGCCACTGCGTTGGTGATGGAAGGTATGGCCTTGGCCGTATTGCTGGTGTTGGCGATCATTTCCGTCAACCTGCTCCTGCTGCTAGCCGCTAGTTGGATACTGCTTTATGCGGGAGTGTTTTTCCTGGGGTTTGGCGGCTCCCGTTGGACATCAGACATGGCGATCAACTATTACAAGGCCATTCTCGGCATAGCAGCTCAGTTGATGGCAATGGTGCTCCTGGTCGCCATCGGTAGGGAGTTTATTACTCACCACTACTCGCAGATGAGCGAGAACATGGCGTCCCAGGAGTTGGTCGTGATGCTGGTCGTTTCGGTGATCCTGCTATTTCTGGTGAACAAGATTCCACCGATGATTTCCGGCCTGGTGTCGGGTGGCAGCGTGGGAGCAATGGGCATCGGGTCATTCGGTGCCGGTGCTGCGGTCGGAGCAGCCATGACAGCGGCAGGTATGGCCCTCACGGCGGGCAAGATGGCTGGGAGCGCGATGTTGGGCGGTGCGGCGAATGCAGTAGGTGGCGGGTCAGCCATCAAGGCTGCCTTCGAGAAGGCCCAGTCCAATATGTCTGGGTCTGGAGCCGACATGGCGAGTTTTGGCACTGGAGGTGACAGCAGCGGTGGTGGGAGTGGCAGCAGCTCCACTGGAGATGAAGCTGGCACCGGCGACACCCCATTTGCGCAGGCGGCTGGTTTCTCTGGTTCTGGCTCCCTACCTGGTGGCGGTAGCGGATTCAAGCGAGCAGCATCCTTGGGAGCTGGAACGGCTGGTGAGCTAGCTAAAGGGGTTGGGTCGAAGATGGCTGGGAAGTTCCAGGGCAAGGTTGATCAAACCGCTGGTGGCCGCATGGCGTCCTCCATCCGCGCGAGCATGAAGCCGGAAGGGGATAGTGAGGTCGCAGAAGCGGATGATTCTGTTCCCTCGTTCGACAGCGACAGCCTGGGCGGTAGTGAACACCAGCAGGACCGTAGCGACGAGATCGCTCGCTTTGTGAACCGTGGCCAGCAGGACACCTAAGGAGACCCCACGATGAAACAACGCCATTTTATGGTAGCCCTGGATATGCTCGACGAAGAGCGGAAGGCCCACACTGAAGCCGTTTTCGTACCGGCTGTCGAGCTATCGGCTGAGGGTGAGAGAAACGCCGAGGCAGAGATTGCTGCTTTTGTGAACCGACCGGATCCCACTCATCGGGTGGAAGCATCACGCAGCACGCGCAGCAGCAATGACGCAGGAGCTGGAACTGGAAGAACACCGTTCTCGGAGGCGGCAGGATTTTCCACCAGATTTTAAAAGCACGCGGGCCGGTGGTGGTGCACCGACCCGCATTTCCACGTACCACCTGACGAGAGGTGAAACATGACAACCACGCATGATATCGGAATTTGGCACCTTCATCACGCCGCGGCCGAGCTGGCTGCCCTGGAGCTTATCGATCAAGAAACCGCACGGCAGGTTTCGCCAGTAGCGGAGGCTGTCGCTAACATGTTCACTGTGTTGTACTACCAGGCCGAAACTGGACAGGCAACACAGGCGGACTGGCAAGAAGCACTAGCCACTATTCGCCAGGCAATGACACTAGACTGAATAACAGTAGCAAAGGCGGCTATTTTGGCCGCCTTTGCTGCAATGTGGAGGAGGTTCGTCATGCCTGAAAGCAGAGATTGGTCGTCCTTTACCGACCTGCCGAAAGCTGACTCAGATTTTCTTCAACAGCGCCAAGGAGGTACTGCTCCGGGGATGGCCAACGAAACTGGAGCTGCCGTACGCCTATTGACGCCCGCCGAGCTGGCCGAACTGCGTCGGGATATGGCTGAGGCGTCCGCGTGGGCGCGGGCTGAGCTGAAACGGCGGAGGCCTGATGAGTAGCTAGGCACCAAGTATTAGCTTGAAGGGTACACAGCAACATTAGGTAGCTGCATTCCATAACGCCTGACTTAGGCGGTAGAGAACGCGTGCTATATCCCCTTGTACCCAAAGTCCTAGCTCATTACTCAACTCGAGAGACGCGGCGGTGAGGTTGGCGGATCCGACGTAGGCTTGGGTGTCGTCGGCAAGGATCAGCTTGGCGTGGGACGTCTCATAGCGGTTATCCTCTAACGCCTTTCGGTAGTAGCGATATGCGACTCTCCGGCTGATTTCCGGTCTGTCCGCCAGCCAGGTCTCCAGCGGTTTTTCCTCCCAGCGTCGGGTAATCAGGCGGATTTCGGCTTGTTCAGGTAGGATATCCCGCACCAGTTTCTCTAAAAAGGCAAGCCCTTGGTGATCGTAGAACGGCGTGACCAGGGTCAGTTGCTTTTGTGATCGTACTGCCAGGTGGTTGATGAGATCGCCGGTGGTCTCGAAGTTAGGACGCAGGCCCTGGGCATGGGCTGCGGCTTGCAAGTGGATGGCGTGGTGGCCGAGGGTTAGGATCATCTTTGGTTCGTTACAGGTACCTCGCCGAAGCCCTGCCATAGCCCCATCGATGATACCCGACAGGTAGGCGTAGTCGATTTCTCGTTTACATCGATATCGTTCTCCGCTGAGGGGTTCCAGTAGATTAGCCTTGATCAGTATCTCAAGGATATGCGCGATAACCCGGTGCTGATCTCGAGGGATGTGGCCCATGCGGGCCACGCTGTGAATGTCGAACGACGAGCGAAGGTGCAGCGCATTTAAGGCCTGTAGCGTGCGTGCGCTGATATCTCCGAAATCCAGGAGCGTGCCTAAAATGGGAGGTTCAAGCGGACTCGTTGACATCAAAGAACCCCGGAAGGATGGGACAGCATTTTCGAGAGGCTTCGTAGGGGTTAGGCCCAGAGCGAAGAACCGCGCGGGTCAAAAGGTTATTGCCTGCTAGGCAGCTGACCTCTGGAATCATGATGCAGTCTGGGCAGGCCCCGCCACGGCTGTCGCACAGGCTGCCGGAGCCACACTGTGTTGCCCGTGGGCTAAGCATGTCACTCAACAAGGCATCGCGCCGGCTACGCCAAAGAGAGCTTATGTTGCCTAGGTCCATGGTAGCCCCGTTTCGGTAGACTACGAAAGCTAGGTCTGCAGGGAAGAGATACTCACCGAGGGAGGCTTGGTCGAGGCCGGATTCCTGGGCGATGGTGTTGATTACCAAGTGGGCAAAAGAGTGTAGTAAGGTATATACCATAGGATACACCTTGTAGGTATCCTCCGGCTGGAGTTTGTCTACGTAGCGCCCCCAGGGAAGGGCTCGCTCCAGGAGGCGGCCGCCAAAGGCGATCTCGTCTTTCGGCGACCAGTGGAAATGATCAGCCAGCGGCACATCGAAGGCCTGCAGCCATCGACAAACGGCATCTACTCTGAGTCGGAAGTAGAGCGCCTCATTATCTTGATTGATAGCGTAGATTGGATGCTTGTTGTGGCTTTTCTTGTGACCGGTGCTGTCGCCGCCGCGCAAGACGGGAAACAAATTCAAACGCACCGGCATGATAACGTTCTGCTCCTCCACGCAAGGTTTGGACTCGCGGCGGGTGAAGCCGTAGCTGAAGCGACATAAAGGGAATTTTCTTAGTAGGCCAACCTCCTCTAGTCCCAGATCTCGCATGGCCTGGTTGACACGGCCTTCAATAGCCGCTCGCTCTTCCGGGTCATTGGGAGCTAGGAGGTCGTCGAGGCTGTTAAAGGGAACAAACACTCGGCTACCGTCATGGGTCCCGCTCTGGATGATGTCCTTGAGCAGTGAGTCGTGTTCCACGGCTAGCAGGAAGGGGTCGTAGCGTGAGGAGAACTCCTGGCGCACTTCCGGTATCAGCTTGTTGCGAATCTCTGGCGGGGCTTGGAAGGCCTTGTTCTGCAGTTCATCACAGGCGCTCAGGGCTTTGTTTTTAGCTTGTTCGAAGTTTTTCTTCATGAAAGAGAGCATCTCCTCACTGAGACGACTCCCTATGCCCTGATTCATCTCTTTGGCTTCCTTGAGCAACTTATCAGCCTGCTTCAGCTCATCAGAAGCTGATTTGAGGTTCTTCTTCTCCAGGTGCGCGATTATGTCCTCAGAGCTCATTTCATCTCCCGCGTAGCCATACTGCTGGGCTATGAATTTCTCCAAGGCAGAGTGGTCGTCTCGGCTGATAATCTCCTTCAGTTTCTCCAAGCGTGCGCTGTCGGTGAGTTCCAAGCCTCCAAGGATGACAAACTGGTCCATGACTGTGTAGTGGGTACTGGATGCATTAGCCGGGCTGGCACGGAAGCGTGCGAGCCGAATATGCTCCATCGGCTTATCGAGGATCTCTAGAGTTTCGCGATCGTTGTTGATGATGTCTCGCGGTTGTGTGCAGTTTGGATTTGCACAGATAAACTGCCATTCGCTTAGCTTGCTGCTGCGGTGGTCAAGGGTGTATTTGGTGTTCCCACAGGAGGTGCAGCCACTGCTCCATTGAGAAACCTTGCCATCCTCATCGACGTTCCAACGGGCCGGCGATAGTGGTTCGACCCGACCAGAAGGGTGCACGTTCACCACATCGACCTGTCGCCACTGCGGCTTGCCCCCGCAGTGTGGGCATGTGTCATTCGAGTTGAAGAATGACGCCGCGCGTACTTCGTTGTTGAAGTGCAAGAAGAGGTCGCAGTGGTCGCACGTATAGGTCAGTGGGAAGACCTCGTAACCCATCTGGTCTGGCTTCATGACGTAGAATAACGTGTCGAGCTTCTTCAATCGCTTGACCGTACCATGCTCAGTGAGCAGCGAGCTGTCTAACACCTGACGAGGGGCTACGTTGTCGCTGCTACGCATACCTACGCTGTACCAGCCAGACGCAGTATCCTCAATCAGATAGGCCATCTGGATGTAAAGGATATCGTTGCCCGGAAAAGGAGTACTATTGACAGGAAGAATCCTGCAGCTCCCCTGTCCGTCTTCAAAGGAAAACAGCTTGCCCGGCGCATAGCTCGACAACAGCTGGCTGCGCGAGCGCGACATGAGTTTTGCTTTGATTTCCTTCGCATCCGTCTGGGTAGTGTCGTTCATCCTCGATTCTCCTCAGGCCTTGCCATGCTTCGCCACCTGCAGCAAGGTGCGCGTAGCCACGATCTTGTCCCGTTGGGTCTTCTGCGTGATGATCCCGTTTTCATCCACATCACGTAGGGATGTCATGGGTTGTTCTTCCTTTACGAGGGCAAATTCGCTGAAGTAGCGGTACATCGACAAGTCGCCCGAGTCGCTATATTCGTTGACTGCCTTTTGTAGGTAATTGATCAATTCCACGGTGAGATTGTCAAAGTGCTTTCGGTAGTATTCGAAATTACTCTCTTCTAGGAATTCCTGGTTGATGCCGAGCGCCTCTTTGACGTAAGTCTTGAATGCCTCCCGGTTCATGATTGCCTTGCCTCCTTGAAACTCGCGTAGGATTTGATTCACGGAGGAACCATCTCTCCAACGCTGTTTATCCGCATCTAGGAACTTCGCAAGTGGCAGAATTCCGCCGAGATAGTTGAGCCAGATGCTGGAGAAGCTTCGTTCCATAGCCTGCCGTGCGAAGCGGTCAATTGGGGCCGGTTGAACCATGCGCTCAAGGAAGCGGTGGAAGCCATCGAAGACCTCAACTATGTAGCGGTCCCGTCGCTGCTGCGGGGTGGGAATCAGCAGTACAAAGCCGGTATGCGTCCGCCCCACCCGGGATGAGGCTTGGATGTATTCGGCAATGTTCGAGGGCACCCCGGCGAAGAACATGGAGTTGAACTCGTCGACGTCGACGCCGTGAGAGACTGCGGAAGTGGCGATTACAGAACGCATGAGCCCTTCCAGGCCGGGATGTGGATCTGGAAGGTTCTCGGCGATGTCGATGACGTTCTGGATTTCGCCCTGGGAGACATCCCCGGTGATCATGCGTGTTACCCCGCCGCCATAGGACAGACCCTTGTTCTCGTGGCACTTTCGGGTTTCTTCGCGTTCCGCATTCAGAACCTGATCACCGCCTTTCTTGTTAGTTACATAGGTGAGTGCGATACGGTGTAGGTCTACAAGAGTTAGTAGTCGCTCAGGGGTTGTTGTCTCCTGTAGGAGTTGGTCTCGAAACTGTTTCGCATTGGGGTGCTCCGGATCGATGCTCTTCAGTAGTCGCTGACGCACCACTTCCTGACGACCCGCATCAGCACTGTATAGCGCCTCGTAAAGCTCAGTGATGATCAGATGAAAATTGCCCAGAATGTTGGCTGTGGCCGAGGTATGGGCACGACCGTTGGTGAGGATCGCACAATAAATGCGCGACCAATGTGAGGCATGCTCTTCCTGATCCGGCTTAAGGTCGGCGGGTGGGGTGTCACGCACCTTGGGCTGAGTGTAGAACGAACGGTAGATGTCCGGCCCCGGATGAGGGAATTGCACAGTTGGGATCTTGCGCTGGTAGAGGTGCTCCATGTGCCGTTCCGGATCCGATACTGTGGCCGTGGCAGCGATGACCTTGGCCTTGCGGCGGGTGGTACCCCCAGTTCCCGGATAGTGGGCTACCACCTTGTGAGGCATGACCTCACCCAGGTGGTCGAGCGAAGCTTCGAAGAGAGTTTCGAAAATGCTAGCAAAGGTGCCCAGGGATTGGTTGAGCAAGTGCGCTTCGTCTTGTACCAGCAACGAGGGGAATGGGTCGTGGAACAAGTCCACACCATCCTCGAACGCCGGTTTTAGGCGAGTGAATCCGCCTTGGTTCTTCTCGGTCGCTTCGAGGTTAGCTCGAGTAGGTGCCACCAATTCGCCGTTCTCGTTGAGCCACCCGGCGAGTCCAAACATGCTGAACACCTTTTTGAGGGTGCTGTCGTTCTGCCCGATAAGGGCAAGCTTGTCGACCGTGCCGAGGAGCACTGACGGTGCCTTCTTGTAGATATCCTCATCGCAGATATAGAACGGCAGAGGTTGGTAGGCTTGGCCGGCATGAGTTTCGCAGTGAGCGTCAGTGCAAACGTGGGCCAGCATCCCGTTGTCTGTCTTGCGCAGCATAGTAGTACTGCTGCAGAAAGGACACTTGATGATCTTGAGCCAGTCTTCCTTCGCCTTCTCGTAGGCGCTGGCCTCTTTGTCGGAGAGAGGCCCGACTCCCTTGCTCAGGGGAGGCACACCCTTGACGTCTTTTCGCCAGTTTGGTGAACCACCACTGCCCACCCAGAAGCCGATAGCGAAGGGCTCGCCGCCGTATTGGTGTGACTTGCGCACGAGCTCAGCCTGGGCAAGCACACGCGCGGTACGGTTGGCCTGCTGAATGGTTAGTAGCCGTAGTGGGTAGCGGAGCATGGCGGTTACGCCGAAGTACTTGCCACGGATGCGATCAAGTAGGAGGTTGAAGGCTAGTAAGCCGAGGAAGGCTTCTGACTTGCCCCCACCGGTGGAGAAGTACAGTAGAGTTACCGCCTCGTCCCTATATTCCTCAAACAAGCCATGGAAGGCCTTCATGCGGGTCACAAGGGTCGGCAGATTGGCAAGGATGAAGGCGATCTGGAAAAGTCGCCACTGGGCATGGTCGTTTCCTGTACGGCTCTGCATCATATTCGCCATTGTCTCGTTCATGGCCAGCCATGCTTCGTACGGTGCGGCCTTCGCGTCGCTCTGTGGCCCCCTGGCACTCCAGGCTTCATAAGAGTCCTCTAGGATACTCAGACCGGCACTGACCGCGGCCATCTCTACCTTCCAGCCTTCCTCTACATCCCGGTCGAGAGCCCCTTCTTCTTTCTCCAGTTCCTCACCGCTGAAACCCATGGCCTCAAGGTCAGTGTTTTTGGCCACGTCATCAATCCAGTGTGCATAGGCCTCACGCAAGCTCTGCAGATGAATGTGGCCGCCTGGCTGGGCGAGGTCGCGAATGCGCCGGTTGATGCCCGCGTGTGGCACAGGCTCCATTCGTGGCTGGGTGAATTGCGGCGTCCAAGTGGTTCCCAAGTGAATATGCCCGGGGCTCGAACGCAAGCGGCGCACACCTCCGTTGAGACCGATAGCGGGGTAATTCAGGAAACGGTTCACCCGGTAGGAGCGCTCGATGCGACTCATCTTCAAAGGCACATGTAGGGTCTCCTCGAGTTCCACTTCGAGGCTTAGATCGAATAGGGTACCTTCCCAGTCCCGGTTTGCCCGCAGAAGTTTCCGCTTGTCATCTGGATCCTGGCTGTCGTTGATCAGGGATATACGGGTGCTCAGTTGTTCTGGGTTTTCCCAGTTGCTCCTGAAGGTTATATCCCAGGACACCTTGTGTGCAGGCAGCACAGGAGGCTGATCTACCCGGTTGACGCGATCAATGAAGCTGTCCCAGTTTTCTAGCTCGCTGTATAGGATGGACGTACGGCTCCGGTAAAGGTGCCGGCCCCGTTCGGGGTCGGCTTGGATCCAGATCTGGATGGCCTCCTGAATGGTTTTCTGGATCAGCGCCTCGTGAGAGCGAAGCTGGGTATCCAGGTCAGACCGGCAGGAGGGGAAATTCAGGATCAGGGGTTCGGGACGTACCGGGATACGTACCCATTTATGCGGCACGGGAATGGAGTCGAATAGGGCGTTGATGCTGGGCGTATCACCAGCCTTGCCCTGCACTGCCTTGTCCTCTTTGGCCTTAACCACCAAGCTGTTCACGGCTTCTTCTAGGGAGACCGCGGCCTCGTCAGCCATGTCCTTCTCCATGCTCAACGGCGGTAGGCCAATTTCCGTGCGCACTTCGTCGAGCAGGCGTTCATGGCGCGCCTTCTGACTCTCCCCCTCTTTCGTTGGGGATCTCTCCTTGCGCGCTTTGAGCTTCTCTCTGATAGCTCTGCGGGTATCTCCGGAGAGCCTCGGCACTGGCCACAGATCATGTTGGTCGAGCTCTTTTCGGGTAGGGATCGTGCGCAGGTAGATGGAAAAGCGCGGACGCACGACGAGGGTGCCTTCTTCTTTCGCGTGGACTAGAAAGTCTAGGCCGTGATTGCTAATGTGAATCTGGCGAGTGACCGGGTCGCCGTCTTCGAACGCCTTGAGGGCCCCATCCACGTCCCCTTCATCATTGATGATCCTACTACCTTGTGGCCGCGGCGGTAACAGGAATCCCGACACTAAAACATCTGCTGGTGCTGCACCAAAAATAACGCTGGAATCTTCGTCCCGCCCGGAAACTCGGTCATTGAGCATTTGCACGATTCCCAGGGCGACAGCCTCTTTCAGCACATCTGGGATATCGGTAGGATCATCACGATTCATCATCGTTATCCTCCAATGGGGTGATATCTGTAACTTTCGAGAAGTTCATCAACAGGCGCTCTCTGAAGCGCTGCAGCTTTTCCATCGGTGTGTCTAGGTAAACGATGGCTTCCGGCTTCATCAGGTACATGAGGATTAGGCCGCTCTCAACTCGACCATCCCGACGCCGGGCCCCTCGATGGGCGCGTACGGCTTGCCAGAAGATGTCCTGCATGGTTTCCGGAACTCCCAGGATATTGCAAAAGGCATTGAAGTGCTCTTGTTTTTGTGGTGCATGCGCGCGGCCATTAAGGTGTTCTTCTAGAGCTGGGGCCAACCAGCTGCACAGCATGTTACGGCTGATGTTGAAGTTGGGGTGAGCTTTTATCAGAGCCTCGTTAATCGCCCCGAAACGCTGGCTTTCTGGTGCTGGGTAGCTTTCATAACGGTGGCAGATTTCGCGGTGATATAGACTCAGCAAGCCGCTACTCTGATGGCTAGACATGAGGACTTCACAGTCTTTCTCGCTGAGAATCTCACGCAGTTCCTCGCGAAGCTCATCACTGATGCTGAGTACCTGGTCACCTTTACGTAGGTCCCGTCCCTTCACTATCTCCATGTCCCCTTGGCGATTTCTGCGCAGAAACTGGGAATTGCTCCAACGGTACCAGAGCTCCTCGTGATCCAGCTGGATGAGGAGCTCTGGGTCATAGCTATGATCGTCGTAGACTCGCTCGTTTTGGGACCCGGTCTGGCTCTGCACCAGGATTTCAAAGCTCTCGTCCCTCTGGGCCTCGTTGAATATTGAGAGTAATCTCTCGATAGCCGGTTTTAACGGCTCAAGACCCGAGCTTGCGAGCAGGCCTTCAATATGATGCTGAGCTAGGCGCACGTACTTGGGGGTGAGAACAATCTCGATATCATCGCACTGGGGGCTCAGCAGCAACTCGTCGATCAGTTGTGTAGTCAATGCCGTGTAAATAGTAGGTATATGCGGTCCTACCTTGGCGGTAACTTGGAACACTGGTACAGCTTCCAGACCTGCTAGTTCGGCTTGGTTCCAAGCATAAGCTTCTAAAGAAGAGCCAACCACCAACTGTAGGTGGTTACCTTGGACCTTATTCATGCTCTCTCTTACAGCTTGGGCAAAGGGTTGCCCTTTTGCCTTCCAGTATTCGATAAGCTTATCGCCGGCATTGAGTACCGCCTCAATTTCGGAGTCTTCGAGCACCCAGTTGGCATCACGGGCCCACCGGAGCACTGCACGCTTGGCCTTGCGCCAGTCTATGCGGTCGAAAGCTCGTTCGAAGCCTGTGGCATCTGGTACCAGAGCTTTGAGTTCTTCTAGGTTCAGCGTCAGGGCGGAGATGTTACCTAGCACGCTAGCTGCGCGCTTCAGTACGGATCGACCATTGCGGTCAATAGCGCTCATTTCATAGGGCAAACGATATAGTTTCTGGATAACATTTGCTGCGTAAGTATCGATGATATATGGCTTGTTGAGCTCAGCTTGGTAGACTTGCAAAGTCTCCGCTTTACATTGGGTTAGTATGTGGTCACGAGGGGTGGCCCAGATAGCACTATTATCCAGCATTATGCGTGTCATGGCTTCGGAGATATTAGCGCTACGGCTTTTTAGGGTGATCTGCAAGTGACGCCAAGTGGAAGGGGTATCGGTGAGAATCAGCAATCCCGGTGGATTTGTAGTTCTCTCCATGAGAGAGACAAGCTCGGCCAAGCGTATCACCATGACGTTGTGATCCCATCCGGAGAGATTGAGCATAATACGTCGGGCATCGAAGATTACTAAGTTCGGTCGTGCTTCTGGATTGGCGAAAAGACTGCGCAATTCACTCGTCACCACGTCATTTTTAACCCGCCCGCTGATGGAAAGTAGGCCCATGGGCGATTCGAGGATGGCATTTTGCTCCATCAGTGCGCGGGCATTCTTGCGTTCTCCAGCTTTGAGGTGGCTGAGGTCACTCTCCCGGAACAGGTTCCCGGGACGAACGGGCCATGAGGATTCACCTGTTCGGTAATGATAGGTCGGCAGTACCTCATTGGCGTATACCCAAGGCAAGCGCGCAAGAGCGAATAGCAGCAGTGTGGTGTTGTAGCGCAAGCCGCCGGTTTCGGAGAGGTAGTATTCCTGGTACTCGTTAGCCAGCTTCCGTAAGTGCTCTCCGAAAAGGATATAATTGTTGAGATGATTAAATCGGGACAACGAAGCAGGGTAGATTAGGGTTCTTAGCGCACTAGAGTCTTCCTCGTAGGCGACAAGGTTAGCCATAAGGTGGGCTAGTCCTGGGTGTGGCACTTTGCCAGGCCATAGTAGACGGGCTGCAATACCGCCAGAATCCAACAGGGTGCGCGTTATTTCTACCAGCCTGAGGAATGATTTGGACAGTTCCAATACCTTTTCGGGAGTGTCCTCTAGGGCCAATAGACCTTCCATAAAAATTCCCGACTTTTGATCTGGGTCGGGTAGAATTCTAATCTCCCCTTCATGCATGGGTTAT
Source organism: Halomonas binhaiensis (assembly GCF_008329985.2). NCBI lineage: Bacteria > Pseudomonadati > Pseudomonadota > Gammaproteobacteria > Oceanospirillales > Halomonadaceae > Halomonas > Halomonas binhaiensis. Next base: position 3,403,083 of record NZ_CP038437.2, on the reverse strand, counting down.
CTCCCCTTGAGTAATCTGTGTTACTGCTTCTATCCAGTCCTTTGTTTTTTCGTAAGCAGCGACCAAATGTTCAGGGGGAGGCAATCTCAACTGACTAAGCTCATAGCTGGATACATTGGTCGCTCCTGAGATGCAGCGAAACTGCTCATTTGTCCAGGACGATCCGATTAGGGCTGCTAACCCCTCAGCTGGCACAAGCGGTGGATTTTCTATGGCAACGAGAAATAGGACATGGTTCTCACCCACTACACCTCCAAAGGTCTCGTAAAGGTTGGTAGGAATTGCAGCAGCAACTAGGCGTCTTACTTGCTTGGGCGCGGTAACTCGCTGAAGGGCTACAGCTGGTGTACGGATTTCACCGGCTCCGCTTGGAATGGTAGATTGATCTACAAAGCAAGGGCATCCTGCTGCTCGGGCCCGTTCAATATCAAGTACACCCGGCTGTACGGCATGAGCCCATATCAGAGGGAGGACTTTTTGAGGGTTAGGCGCCTTATCTAGACTGGTGTATCGCGGTCGTTTATCTCGATAGTCGACCAGATGCCCTGTGACGATTTTATAACCGTAGTCCACAATTCTTGCATTTAATTTCTGGCAACGATTCAGTACATTTACACCTTCGGTTGTCCTGGGGAAAGTCCAGGGAGAAGAGCCTTGGCTAATGGTCCACAACCCTAAATCGGTTACCCGTTCCTCTGTGTCAATGAGATTGATTCGTGTCTGGTGGTTGTTAGGCTGTCTCCCCTTACATAAATGAGTCAGCGCCGCATCCTGCTCTGCGCCGAAGAAGGAACTGCCCTTTTCATGAATCAAGTCCAAGCTTTTTATATACGCTTCGTTGTCGAGAGCCTGACGCAGCTTGCAAAATGTCCTCCCGGAAAAGAAGCTCATTGGAGTAATGAGACAAGCCTCACCGCCGTCCTGAAGAAGATCTAATGCGTGTAGAGTAAACAGAGCATAGAGATTTGATTGGCCCTCTACAATATTTCGCAGACGAGGGGTGCTTAGTTGCTCAACCTCAGCACGCTTCATTTTCCGATAAGGGGGATTGCTCAGCACTAGGTTGAAGGAACCCAGTGTATCACTGAAAGCCTCTAGACCATTTTGGGTCAGAATGTTCCACTGAGGTCTATAGCCAGAGGCAGAAATATCGTCGGCCATTATGGCGTAGAGAAAAATCTTTGTGGTCTCGACCAAAGCAGAGTCAATGTCAGCGCCGAAGAAGTGGGTTTCTACGTGAAGTAAACGTTCATACGGGCTCATTCTCTGAAAATTATTATTGCATTTCAGGCGAAGAAGAGCAGGAATAAGGAAAGCTGCACCGCCGCATGCAGGATCAATGATTCTGCCAAGCAGAAAATTTTTTTCGTTGTTGTTAATCTTATCGAGAAGACGGTTAGTCAGCGGAGGAGGGGTGAAATAATTCGCTTGCTGTTTACGTAATTCTGAGGGGATTAGGTTGGAATAAAGGGATCCTGCCCAGTAAGCAGCATACTCGATATTCAACGATTTGAGCCATTTCAGTGTATTGTCTATGGCTGTGTTTTTGACGAAAGTATAGTCTATGCCCTTGAAAGCCTCCGGTGAATCAAGATAACGATCAAGAATCGATAGAAGGATATCTCGGGGGAGCGGCGTGTCAGGTAGAGTACGCAGTTGAGACAAATATTTTCGAAAACACTGTTTTTGCTTTCGAAGAGTTTGGTTGTTTGCAGTGGTGTTGGATCGAAAAGTAGTGCTCATGGGTTTTTTGCTTAGATTTTTATAAAGGGTCTTATATTGATCAATAGGTGTTTGTGGTAAATATCCATTACAGGACGCCCATGAGTAGTATGAATCTGAGCTCTGGGAGACTAAAGAAGCACCAAATGGGGCCAGCTTTACACTTGATTTTTCTCGCCCGCTCGACAAGAGCTCGTAGTTGCGCTGCTGACGGTGTTGTTTCGAGAGGAGCATGCGGCACCTTCCTTCCATGAAGCTGGCCTTGGAGAAGTTTCTCACCTACGGTCATTGGCGTCTAGGAAGAGCTCATGGCGAGAGCCATAGGCTGAGTACAACGAGCCCTTTTCCTTGGTGCTGAAGCGTATAGTTCCTGCCTGCAAGGGCCTGGATGACCAGCTAAGCCACGATTACGGCAATCAGAAAACCCTCCCCTTGATGGCAACTGCTAGCAAGTCACGCTGGTAGGTCAAGAATGAGCATCATTCGCATAGCTTTCAGCGTTTCGTTGCTTAGGGAAGGTCATAAGAGTGGTACAGCACTGGTACACACACTAGCTTCTTATGCTATCCTCAAACTTCGCTAAGCTACTGATTTAAAAGAACTGTACCTTTCGCTCGATTACGGTTGCTTTTTCTTGTATATCAGTAACTTATTGTTTTAAAAGCGAACTCATAATCCCCTGGTCGCTGGTTCGAGTCCAGCTAGGCCCACCATTATCCCATACAGCAATCGGACTTCAGGTTTGCCTGGTCAAGACAATCTCCTCTTCGGTGAGAGGGTGCGGGCGAGTAAGGCGACCTGTGCTTCATGATCCTCGCGCCATCGTTTGTCTCCTTCCTTGTAAACTCTTCTGGCACCATGATGTGGTAGCGCTGATCCACCGGAGCTCAAGATGGATACACCTGCGCAGAACAGGCATGCTTTCAGTATTCAGAATTAGGAGCCTGTTATGTCCGACCCTTTCAAGCAGCTTCACTTAGCCATGAACCAGTTTGCTGCCGAGCGTGACTGGGATCAGTTTCATTCGCCCAAGAACCTGGCTATGGCGCTAACGGTAGAAGCGGCTGAGCTGCAAGAGTGCTTTCAGTGGCTGACCGAGGCGCAGTCCAAGGATCTGGATGAGGCGCAACTGGCTGCTGTGCGTGACGAGATTGCCGATGTTCAGCTTTATCTGATTCGCCTGGCGGGCAAGCTGGGTGTGGATATTGAACAGGCTTGCTGGGAGAAAATGGAGAAGAACGCCAAGAAATATCCCGCGGAGCAGGTGAAAGGTAGTGCAAAGAAGTACACGCATTATGAAAACGGTGATGTGTAGACTCAGGAAGTCATAAGAACTTCAATTGCACTAGCCTTGGCTGGCATTTTGAGTAAGGCATTCTTGACGTTACCAATTGCTCCTTAGTCGTTGGAAAATCCTTGGCTAGATTGATTTATCTCCAGTTTTTAGCTCAATCATGTTAGATGATTGATCCTGACGCCGTCTTGGGAGCAGGATCAGCTATCTACTCAGCCGCGGAATATATGCTCTCGATGATAGTCCATATAGGCTTTTTGGCGCTCTGTCAGTGCGACTGGCGTGGAAAGCGGTTTGAGTTCCCAAACCTGCTGGACAGAAGCCGGGAGCTGATTGCTGATTTTGATTTGCCCAGCATCATCAAAGGTGATGTAACCCTTGTCGAAGAGATGGTCAATATGAGGTGTCAGCAATAGTCCGTTGTGACCATCTAGCTTTTCTTCATTGGTGCATTTCGACCAGGGCTTGATATGGCTAGCAACCAGGAAGCGAATATCTTCAATTCCCGTAACTCGACAGCGTGGTTCTAGCTCAGCGACACGGGACCGGAATAAGCCTTGGCCAATGCGAGCCTGGATAAGTTGGGTGCGCTGTGTCGTGGTTACCTCTGTATTCTCAAGAATGTGGTTAATCTCGATATTGTCTCCAGCGTCGGACGAACTGCTAGCCTTTTCTAAAATCGCCTCAACCTGGCCACCCAATAGCGATATCAACCCTTCAGCAAGCGGTTGAGGGACTGGGGCTAGATAGACACCTTGGTTGCCATTACCGTTAGCTTGAAGAGGAGAGTATTTGGCAGGAAGGGCAGGTGCTAGAAAGTCGATATGATCTTTAGGGCGAATTGGGTTCGCTAGTTTGTTGAAGGCAACGGGCACGTACCAGCCGTCGTTAGACCAAGCTGCTCCCGCAATTCCGAACTCATCAGGCTTAGACGATGATTGATGGGACCCGCTCACGATACCAATGGCTTTGATCTGCGTATCGCAGAAGGAAAAGACGATGTCGCCCGTGCTCACTTCGGTCATGGCATCATAGAAGCGGTTACGAGCACCGTTGGCATTGGTCTTGGGAGACCACAGATAGCCTCCATGGACTTCGTGCTGATATGTCTGATTCTGATTCACCCACCAGTAATTCATTACCTCGTCCTCGAAAATCTCTATGCGCCGCAGTAGAAATGATTCGTTTTGAAGGCATGATTCTAGCGGCCAAACGACAAGCAGGGGGAGAGGCAGGTCTCAAATGGAAGTTTCGAGTAGGAAGGTGGAGGTGGATGAAGAGTCAGGAGCAGCACTTCCAGCTCTTTACGCTGGGTTAGGTGCTTCCCCGAATTTTTGTTCGATCAGCTTATTCAGGTTGATCAGTTTCCAGCATGCTGCAGGGAGATTAGCAGCCTGTGGGCGATCAACAGCCGCATGCAGTTTGCCGCCAAGTAAGCTTTCAAACTGATTGCCACATAGCTCTTTAAGAAATGTCTTTGTTGTGCACCCTTGGTGCACAACATCGATGAAAAATAAAGAATGGCTCGTCAACCAAGACTTATTCGCCTTCTTCCTTGGTCTCCTCCTCCACACCATCCCCCATACCGTTCTCCCCAACCGCGTCGTCATCTTCCATCCACCCTTGCTCCTGGTAGTAACGCAGGGCGCCTTCGTGCAGTGGTGCGGACAGTCCATCTTCGATCATGGTTTCAGGGGTGAGGACGGAATAGGCGGGGTGGAAGGTGGTGAAGCGATCGAAGTTGTCGAATAGCGTGGAGACCAGTTCATAGACCAGGTCGGGGTCAGTGGACTCGTTGGTGAGTAGGGTGGCGCGCACGCCGAAGGTGGTGATCTCGGGTTGGTCTTCGTAATAGAGCCCGGCGGGAATGGTCGCTTGGCTGTAGTAGGGGGCGTTTTCCAGCAGGGCGTCGACGGCGGGTCCTTCGACATTCACCAGTACGGCATCGCAGAGATCGACGGCCTGGCGGATGGAGGTGTCGGGATGCCCCACGGTGTAGACCATAGCGTCGATGTTGCCGTGGCACAGCTCCATGGACTGCTGATCGGCGGGCAACTCGTTGACTACGGCGAAGTCGCTGAAGGTCCAGTCCTGGGCTTCCATCAGTTGCAGCATGGTGCCTCGCTGCCCGGAGCCTGGATTACCGATATTCACCGAATGCCCTGCCAGGTCGTCCAGGGTGTCTATGCCGGCGTCTCGGCGGGCCACCAGAGTGAAAGGCTCGCTATGTACCGAAAATAGGGCGCGCAGGCTCTCGTCGGGTCCTGCCTCGGCGAATCCTTCTGTCCCTGACACCGCATGGTATTGAAGGTCGGATTGAGCCAGGGCGATGGGCACTTCATCGGCGCGCAGAGCACGAAGGTTGTCGACGGAACCGCCGGAAGGGCGCGCTTCACAGGGTGTCTGCACCAGGCGGCACAGGATTCGACCTGTGATGTGGTAGACCCCGGTGGGGCTGGCGGTGGCAATCACCAGCGGGGTATCTGCCGAGGCAGGCGAGGCGGACCCCAAGGCGAGAACACTCAGCAGTACAGAGCCCGTCAGTTGGCTGAGGCGTTGAGAAGCGAGAATCGGGATGCCCATCGTGACCTCCTTGGGAGTATATAGGTCTTCCCTCGTTTGAAGTTTAGGTCTCCGCGGAAAGAGGTGCTAAGGAAACACTACATAAATGCCTGCGCGACTCAATCGCCGCTGACACCATCAAAAAGGCCGAGCATGTTGGCATGCTCGGCCCTGAAGGTTCATATCAATCGAAGGTTCATCTCAACGAAGGTTCATCTCAACGAAGGTTCATCTCAACTAGGGCTCATCTCAAGCAGGGGACTATTTGGCGAGAGACTGTTCCGGTTCGTCATCCACTGAACGGCGCTTCCAGTAACCAGCCAGCAGTGAGCCCGAGACATTGTGCCATACAGAGAACAAGGCGCCGGGCAGCGCCGATGTGGCGGAAAAGAACTGGCTGGCAAGGGATACGGCCAGACCGGAGTTCTGCATGCCGACTTCGATGGCGATGGTGCGCGAGGTCCGCTTGTCGAAACCGAGCAGGCGCCCGATGTTGTATCCCCCGGCCAGGCCGATGGCGTTATGCAGCACCACGGCGAGTGCCACCATCGGCCCCAGCGTGGCCAGGCGTCCGGCATTGAGACCGACCACAATGGCAATGATGATGACGATGGCCACCATCGCCAGGGTCGCCAGAGCAGGCTCGACGCGCTTGATCTGCTGACCAAGGAAGTGGTGAATGATCACACCGAATGCAATCGGCGCGATCACCAGCTTGGCAATGCTGAGGAACATGCCCCATACGGGGACCTCGACACTCTGTCCGACCAGGGCCCAGGTCAGCAGCGGCGTGGCTGCCACCGAGACCAGCGTCGAGACCAGGGTCATGGATACCGACAGCGCCACATTGCCTCCTGCCAGCCAGGTCATGACATTCGAGGCGGTGCCTCCGGCAGTGGCGCCCACCAGCACCATGCCGGTGGTCAATTCCGGCGACAGGCCAAGTGCCCAGGACACCAGCAGCGCCGCCAGCGGCATGATCGAGAACTGCAGAATCAGCCCGACCACGATCGGTAACGGCGCACGAATCACACCGAGAAAATCATGTCGTGACAGTGTCAGCCCCATGGCGAACATGATGATGGCCAGCAGCAGTTGAATTTGGGCAGCCAGGCCAGTGAACCACTCTGGCTGCCAGGCAGCACAGAGGGCAAAGAGAATGGCCCACACCGGAAACAGGCGATTGACGCGCTCGAAAGTCGACATAAGGAAATCCTGAAATAATGCTTTTTTGATGGCTCTTTTAGATAGCTCGCTACTTTGCGCCATTCATCGCGATCAGTGAAGCTCGAAACGTAGGTAAAAAGGAGCATAAGGGAAAAAGAAACACAGTAAAAAACTTCTATCAGAGTGGTCGGTCACTTCTGATCAGCACCTGGAAGCCGAGCGAGCCTTTGGCATGCCATTGGTAATATTGGTGGGCATGGGTGTTGGCATCTGCTCGTCAGTGATTCCCTATGCCTGCGATCAGCTCGCCATGTCGCGCCTGCCGCGTGAGTCATTTGCCTTGCTGTTGGCGCTCCTGCCTGCCTCGGCGACGATCATCGCTGCCATCGTCCTGGCGCAGATACCCACCCTGCAGGATCTGCTCGGCATCATGCTTGTCATGAGCGGCATTGCCGTGCACAGGCCGGCCGGGGGATGAAGTTCCTGATACCACCTCGATAGACAGTGCTTATCAATGGGTAAGAGATATCGATTGGACGGAGATTGTTAGCCAGCGTATTTTCTTGAAGTCAACGTGATCGTGAGTTCAAAGAATACTCATCATGACGTTTTTTTTAGTGCTGGAGTCTCGATGTCCGATAAAGGAAAGGTAAAAGAATACGCAGGACCCGCGGCGGGTTGGGGAGCGCTGAAAAGCGTCACGAAAAGCTGGCTGGGAAGTGAGAAGCCGGTCAAGAACCTGCGGGCGATGCTGAAGACCAACCAGAACAGTGGCTTCGATTGCCCTGGCTGCGCCTGGGGCGAGTCGCCCGAGAAGGGGCTGGTCAAGTTCTGCGAGAACGGGGCCAAGGCGGTCAACTGGGAATCCACCGGTCGCTATGTTGGTCCGCGTTTCTTTGCCGAACATAGTGTGTCGCAACTGGCGCGTCAGAGCGATTATTGGCTGGAGTACCAGGGGCGTTTGACTCACCCCATGCGCTACGATGCCAACAGCGATCACTATGTCGAAACCACATGGGATGAAGCGTTCGCCCTGATCGCCAAGCATCTGCAGCGTCTCGATTCTCCCGATCAGGCCGAGTTCTACACTTCGGGCCGGGCGAGTAACGAAGCCGCTTTCCTCTATCAGCTGTTCGTACGGGCCTTTGGTACCAACAACTTTCCTGATTGCTCCAACATGTGTCACGAGGCCAGCGGTATCGGCATGACCGACACCATCGGGGTAGGCAAGGGCACCGTGGTGTTCGATGACCTGGAAAAGGCAGATGCGATCTTTGTCATCGGCCAGAATCCGGGCACGAACCACCCCCGCATGCTTGAACCCCTGCGTGAAGCGGTCGAACGGGGGGCGCAAGTGGTGTGCTTCAACCCGCTCAAGGAACGTGGCCTGGAACGTTTCCAGCATCCTCAACATCCCTTCGAAATGCTGAGCAATGGCTCCGAGCCGACCAACACGGCCTACTTCCGGCCCGCCCTGGGGGGCGACATGGCCGTGATGCGTGGCATCGCCAAGTTCCTGTTGCAGTGGGAACGTGAAGCGCAACAGGCTGGCCAGCCTGCAGTATTCGACCATCAGTTCCTCCAGCAGCATACCGTTGGGCTGGATGATTACCTGGCGCAAGTGGATGCCACATCGTGGGATCAGATCGTCGAACAGTCCGGATTGAGCCTGTCCGATATCCAGCTGGCGGCTGACATGTATCGTCGTGCCGAGCGGGTGATCATGTGTTGGGCCATGGGGGTGACGCAGCATCGCCACTCGGTGCCCACGGTGCAGGAGATCGCCAACCTGATGCTGTTGCGCGGCAATGTCGGCAAGCCCGGTGCCGGTCTTTCTCCGGTGCGCGGGCACAGCAATGTGCAGGGCGACCGCACTATGGGCATCGATGAGCAGCCCCCCGCCTGGCTGCTGGATGCCCTGGAACAGCGCTTCGCCTTCAAGGTACCGCGCCAACACGGCCACAACACCGTGCGCGCCATTCAGGCGATGGAAGATCAATATGCCAATGTGTTCATCGGCCTGGGCGGCAATTTCGTTCAGGCGACCCCGGATACCCCGCGGACTCACGAGGCCATGCGCAAGTGTGACCTGACGGTGCATATTTCCACCAAGTTGAACCGTTCCCACCTGGTGACCGGCAAGGAAGCACTGATCCTGCCTTGCCTGGGGCGGACAGAAGTGGACATGCAGGCCGAAGGGCCGCAGGGCGTGACGGTCGAAGATACCTTCAGCATGGTGCATATCTCTTACGGCCAGCTTCCTCCGGGCTCTGAACACCTGCGCTCGGAGCCTGCGATCATTGCGGGCATGGCCAAGGCGACCCTGGGCAACCATCCGATCGACTGGGACAATGTCATTGCTCACTATGACCGCATTCGTGACCTGATTGCCGATACCATTCCCGGCTTCGCCGATTTCAATGCCAAGCTGCAACAGCCAGGTGGGTTTCATCTGGGCAATGCGGCCTCCGAACGGCGCTGGAATACCGCAAGCGGCAAGGCGCAGTTCAAGCCCTGTGCGCTGCCCAAGCAGCTCATCAATGAAGGCGTGACAGCACGGGGGGACAAGCCAGACCTGATCCTGCAGACCATGCGCTCGCATGATCAGTACAACACCACCTTGTATGGCCTGGATGATCGTTACCGTGGCGTGTTTGGGCTGCGTGAAGTCATTTTCGTCAATGAAGAGGAGATTCGTCGGCTGGGGTTTGCGCCAGGCGACAAGGTTGACCTGGTGTCCCTCTGGGATGACGGCCGCGAGCGCCGTGTGTCCGGTTTCATGCTGGTAGCCTATGACATACCCGCAGGGCAGGCCGCCGCCTATTATCCGGAAACCAATCCCCTGGTACCGCTGGATAGCTACGGGGAAAGAACCTTTACCCCGACATCGAAATTTATCGCGATCAAGCTGGAAAAGGCCCAGGAAGACAACACCATTCCAAGCGCCGCTCTCTAGACTAGAGACGGCCAAACAAGATATGGCCAAACAAAATAGCTAGATAAGAAGGCTAAACAAGACAGGGAGCCCCTTGAGGCTCCCTTTTTCGTGCTTTTTTTCGTGATGGACCGCTTTTGCTTCTTGAATAGCGCAGCCATTTATTTATACCGAGTTTTCCTTGGCGAAGATCTCTTTCGCCAACTCAAAGCACTTCTCGGCCAGGGCCGAACGTGGCTCCGCCTGCCGCATGAGCAAGCTAATGGGAGCGTTGGTGTTGGCATTGGCAATCGGGATGATGCGCAGCTCATCACTCAGGATATCGGTGCCGCTCTGCAATGGCACGATGGCGCAGCAGATACCGGACTTGACGGCCTGCGCCAGCTGATAGGTGGAGTCGCTTTCCAGTACCGGGGTCGGGTGTAGCCCAAGGCCACTCATCTTCAGCATGATCGACTGCCGAAAACGCATGGTTTTCGACAGCATGCCCAGGGGCACTTCGCTGACCTCTTGCCAGGTCAGCGTTTCGCCTTCGAAGTGGAAGTAACGAATATCAGACAGCAACCCCATGCTGGTGACATCCAATGCGATCGCCTCGAATTGTTCCGTGCTTTCGTTGTCGAGATAACAAAGGCCAAGATCGAGATCATTGCTGCTCAAGCCGTCGATGATCTGTTCGGAACTCATGGATGAGAGCTGGAAGGAAAGTTCGGGGTAGCGTTGCGAGAGTGGCTTCAGCAGTTGCATGGGGTCGAAGCTGGCAAGCGGCACCATGCCAATCCGCAGATTCCCCACTAGTTGGCCACGGCAATTGGCGGCTTCGGCCTGAAGTCCGTCGTGGGCGGTCAGCAGGGTTTTGGCCCAGGCCAGTATTCTTTCACCGGCTTCGGTGAAGCCTTCGAAACGATGGCCGCGCCTTATCAGTACCAGGTCGAGCTCATCTTCCAGGCCCTTGATGCGCATCGACAGCGTCGGCTGGGTGACATGGCAAAGATCGGCGGCCTTGCCGAAGTGCCGGGTTTGATCAAGGGCAACGAGAAACTTGAGCTGTTTGATATCCATGACATGACCTGAGCGACAATTCGGCGACCTGACCTGGGCCCGAATGATGATACTAGCGGATTGTCATGCTCAGCTCAGCACGTAATCAAAGGGCTCCTCACGCTCTTAACGGTGGTCGTCCTGCTGCCGGGCGAGGATGGTCCGCTTGACCATATCCTGGACGGTCGCCATCAGGGCGGCAGTAGAGACGCCGATCATCAATACCCCATTGATCGCCTCCAGTGGACCGAGCAGTCGGTGCTGTTCGGACATCACAATGTCACCGTAGCCGAGTGTCGCGAAGTTCACCGCTGAGTGATAGACCGCAGTGCTGAATATCTCGAATTCGCCGAGCATTCTGAAGACCAGTGCCCAAAGGGTGACCTGGGTGAGGTTGCCCAGCACCAGGATCGTCATGACGATGTTGAGAATCTTCAGCGTCTTCCAGGCCGATGGGCCGGAGACCTGCTCGCGGTGACGCGTGTAATAGCGGATGGCGATGGTGAGCAGCAACGTCTGTAGCAGAAGACATACGGCCATGGTGGAGAGGCCGATCAAGAGATTCATCAGCATCGTGGGGTTCCGGTGTTGAAAGAAGACGAGGAGCGAGCGAGGCGACGTGCGCGTAGCCGCTCCAGGGCGAAAATTGCGCTCCAGGCGTAGGCTGTTACCGCAATGAACAGAGCGAAGCGCACGATGAAGGCCTCATAGACGTCCTTGCCATTGGCGCTGTCCTCGACGGCAGGGCCGAGCAGGATCAGCAGCGTCACGATCACGTTCTGCCAGAAAGTGGGAGCGAAGCGGCTAGCGAGAACGCCATACAGCTTGCTTGCCACGTAGAGGCCGACCAGCAGCATCCACAGGAAGAACATCCACAGGCTCGGCCAAAGCTTCAGGCCAAACCAGAACAGGATGGCCAAGCCACCGGCGAGGAAGGTGGAGCCGAGCAGTTCACGACCGGCAGCCCGAGCGCTGACCACAGAGCCCTGTTGGGCCAGCAGGGCAGATTTCATGATCAGCGGCAGGTAGAGCGATGGGTTGGTGAACGCCAGCAGCACAGGTGGCAGCACGATCAGAGTGGCACGCAGGGCGATCCAGTTTGACTGGCCGGCATCCGGGGGTGGGGGCGCAGAGCCTTGCTTGGCCGAATCCTCGGGAAAGAAAGGGTAGATGAGCCACTGGCTGATGATGGCCAGAAAGATGCCGATGATCAGTGCCTGAATCACGCTGGCGGCGAGGGCCTGGCTGACCAGCCCGGCGGCGGGAATGAGGGTGGATCCCATGATGAGCAGAGTGCTGACCAGTCCCTTGCCGAGTCCTACATTGAGCAAGGTGCTCAAATAGAGACTCACGGCAATGATCAGCACTGCCGAGAGGGGATATTGGCGGAGCATCGGGGCAAGCACCAGCCCTATCCCCAGCGTGAGCGTGACGACCAGGGTCAGTGTCAGCAGTCCCTTTACTCCCACCGGTGGGGCAGGCGCCGTGGTGAGCAGCACTCCGAACAGTGGGGCAAGAAAGGGCAGTGGTGTGCCGAGGCCGTAGGCAAGAACGAGTGACAGGGCTACCACCAGGGCAAAGCGGAAGGTGCGCCGTGCCGCGAGTGGCATCTTTGTCGTACGGCGCTCAATAGACATAGGTCAGCCAGCTGGCGATGCGAATGTAGAGCTTGCCCAGCCAGCTCAGCGGCCCGGCACCCTCGCCGTAGGCGATGACAGACACCTGGCCACCGATGCGTAGCTGTGCCTGCAGGGCGGGATCCTGGGCACTGTCGAAGCTGACGATGACCGGAAAGCGCTGTGCCTGGCGTAACCAGTCTCGGTCGTTCTGGAGGGTCGGAAGTGTACCTGCGGGCTGGCTCCGGCCGTCACTCACACCCAGGCCGATGCTGCGAACCTCACCGTGAAACACTTGTCCTGGCAGGGCATCGAACAGAAGGTCCACCGGCGTACCTGGCGCCACATGGCCCAGGTTGTTTTCGGTGAATTCGGCATTGACCCAGACATCATTGATCGCCACCAGGGTCAGCACTGGGCTTCCCGTACCGGCAAACTGTCCAACATCGGCACGCAAGTCAGTGATCACGCCGCGTGATGAAGCCCGGACTACGGTATTGGAAAGGTCCAGCTCGGCCTTCTCCACTGCGACCAGCGCCGAGTTGAGGAGGGTGTTGTTCTCCGAGTCGTCTCCCCCCATCTGTTCGATGGCCTGCTGAATGTTGGCCTTGGCCGCTGCCACCTGGGCCTCGGCCTGCTGGTGGCTGGCGCGCGCGATTTCCAGGCGCCGTACCGAGATGGTGCCAGCGTCCTCGGCATACAGACGCTGTAGCCGGGTAGCATCCTGTTGCGCCTTGAGCGCATTGGCCTGGGCGGCGACCAGATTCGCCCGGGCGGCTTCTACTGCCGCGCCACCGGCTCCCACCTGGCGACGGGTGTTATCGATATCGGAAAGGGCCTTGTTCAGGGCAATGCGGTACTGTGAGGGATCGATCTCGAACAGCTTTTCGCCTTTCTCCACCGCTTGGTTGTTGCGCACCCAGACCTGCGTCACGATGCCCGCGACCTGGGGCGCCACGCCGACCACATAGCCGTCAATCCTTGCCTGGCTGGTGTAAGGGGTATACCGGTCCGCCAGCAGATAGGCGACCAGGCTGACCAGGATGACGAGGGCTACCCCGATCCCCCCTTTGCGAACCATGCCCCCGGCATCCTTCTGCTCAGTACCGTCCGGGGGCGTTGGTGATGGCTCGCCACTGTCACTTTGGGCCTGATCGTCAGCCTCGGCGGGGTCATCCTGATGGCGTTTGTCTGTCATAGGGAAGTCCTCGATCCGCTCAAGGTGCTGTTTTCAGAGGTTCTGTCTTCCGAAGTGCTGGCTTCAGAAGTGCCGTCTTCAAAGGTGCTGTCTTTGAGGCTACTGTCTGCGGGGGTAGGCAAGGGGGCATCGAGCAGGTGTCCCCAATGGGTCCGTGAGCGCATCGTATTGCGCACGGATTCCGGCACCAGCTGTTCTATCGGCGTGTCCAACCAGCCGCCACCGAGCGCCTTGTACAAGGTGATGATCGCTCCAAGGCGGGCCCCTTCAGAGACGAGTTCTCGCTCTGCCTGGGAAAACAGGACTCGCTGCGCATCCAGGACCCGCTGGAAGTCGGCATAGCCCTCCCGATAGCGGGTGGTGGCAAGCTCCAGGGAACGCTCGGCAGCACGCCGTGAGTCACTCAGAATCTGGAGCTGTTCACCGCCCTTGACGACAGCGATCGCGGCATCGTCGATCTCCCGAGCGGCTTGCAGCACCTCGTTCTGGAAGGATTCGATGGTCTGCTGCAGGCGAGCGTCCTGGAGGCGCACGTTATTGGTGATACGGCCGTGGTCGAACAGGTTCCAGCTCAACGATGGGCCGCCGAGAGTGCGCAAGGTATCGGCACTGCCATCCAGCGAGTTGGCCGACCAGCCAATACTGCCGCGCAGGGTGATCGCCGGATAATAATCTGCTTGTGCGATGCCGATCTGAGCGGATTGGATGGCGACCTGCCAGGCTGCCATTCGGATATCGGGGCGGCGTAACAGCAGCCGTGCAGGCACTTCCCTGACCATGATCGCCTCTACCTCGGGGAGAGGAGCGGCTTGTGTCGGTAACTCCGGCATCTGACCGGGTGGCCTTGCCAGCAGAACTCCAAGGGCATTGCGCTGCTGGACCAGCGTGGCCTCCAGGTCGGGAATGGTCGATAGGGTGGCCAGATACTGGGTTTTGGCCTGTTGCAGGTCGAGTTCTGAACCTTGGCCACTCTCGAAAATCTTTCGGGTGATGTCGAAACTGCGCTGCTGAATGGCGGCATTGTGCCGAGCAATCTCGATGCGCAGAAGCGTTGTTCGGTAAGCGAAGTAGAGATTGGCAACCTGAGCGCTGAGTAGAACCTGAGCATCGCGCTGGCTGGCAATGGAGGCGAAGAAAGCGGCATCAGCGGATTCAATGCCGCGCTGGAATCGTCCCCAGAAATCCAGTTCCCAGCCCAGGCTGAAGTCAGCGGAATAGCTGGTGAGGCTTCGATCTCGACCATTGCTCCGTTGATCATGAACCCGTGTCGCCGCGCCACCGAGCTGCTGAAGCTGAGGGTAGAGGTTACTACCGGCGATACCGAGTGCTGCCCGACTCTCGAGGATGCGCAGCCCTGCAATCCTTAGAGAGGGATTTTCGCGCCGTGCGGTCTCGATCAGTTCATTGAGCACCGGGTCATCGAACAGTTGCCACCAGAAGCGCAAGTCGCTCTCGCCTGATCCTGCGCTGGCCTGGCCGTAGAGGTCGGATTGCCAGTCGGCGAGCCAGGTCACCTCGGGTTCCTCGAAGTCAGGGCCTAGAGTGATGCAGCCGCTCAACAGCAACGGCATCAATACCATCACCAGCCATGCGCAGGGCCGGGGTAGGCACTGTTCTTCGGTGGAAGGCGCTATGTTCAGATTCAGCACAGGGTCAGGACTCAGCACAGGGTCCAGATTCAGCACCGAGTCCGGATTCAGAACCGGTTCAAGGCTTTGCATCAGCGTCAGGACTCAGCGTCAGGGGCAGAGTCAGGCTTCTTCAGAGGCTTGTCCTGCGCTTGAGCCGGGGGAATGTTGTGCTCGTCGGCTTCGACCCATTCCATGAACAATTGATAACCGACAGCAAGCAGGACACCGCCGACGAAGAGGCCGACCAGTCCCCCTGTCAGCATCCCGCCAATGGCGCCGAGCAGCACGATAAGCATTGGCGCATCGACGCCACGGCCCAGCAGCAGTGGCTTGAGAACGTTATCGATCATGCCCGCCAGGATGAGATATATCGAAAAGACGATGTTCATCGTGGTGGAACCATCGCCCAGCCACCATAAGTAGCCTACGGCGGGCAGCGAAATGATCAGTGCTGGCAACTGGAGGATGCCGATGAACATGACGATCAGAGCGAGGACGCCAGCCCCCGGAATTCCCGCCAGCAGGAAACCCACCCCCAGTAACACGGCTTGAATGAAGGCCACGCCGATGACACCGACCGCGACTGAACGAACGGTGGCAGTCGCAAGCTTCTGCATCCGAGGGCCTCGTGTCTCATCGCTCAGACGGCGGAAGATACGCTCCATGGCACGGTTGCCAGGTTCGGCATAGGCCATCATCACCGCACCGATGATCAGCGCGGCGAACAGCCCAAGGAGGCTGCCTGCCGTGTTGGTTGCCGTACCTAGAGCCTTTCGCCCCAGGTTTCGGAGTAGCTCCTGGTTCTCTGCCAGCAGTGCTGGAAGGTTGGTGGCTGCTGTCTCCCAGGCTGAATAGACTCGCTCTCCGACAAGCGGCCACTCGGCCACGCTTGGCTTGGGGGTGGGGATGGTGAGCGTCTGGTCGTTGAAGGCAGAGTAAAGTGCGTGGAGATGATCTGCGAAGGCAATACCCAGCATCACCGTCGGCACGCCAAGCAATAGCAGGATGGCGACCACCAGGAGTGTCGAAGCACGCCCTTGGCGGCCTCCTAGACGCTTGGCCAACCGTTGGTGCAAGGGAGAGAGAGCGATGGCCAGAATCAGGCCCCAGATCATCAGGTTGGCGAAGGGCGCGAAAATTCGTATACACATGACCACCAGGAAGATGATCAAGCCAATACGAATCAATGCCTCGATAAGATCCTTGTTCAGTAGTCGTCTACGTGCCGCCTCATCAGTCCGCATCTTGGCAGTCCTCCTGGCGCGAGTTCCGTGTTATACGGACTCACAAAGCACTGTAGACCAGGCGTTCGTTGATGATGGCGAAAAGTTCCGTTAACCGCTTTAACAGGACTTAACCGCTGCTTGGACTACAGCACTCTTTGTCGATGTCATGCACTGACTCTCGATGAGGAATGGTTCTATCTTTATTTACTCCCATTGGGGCATACGAGGGAGTGATTGAGAGCCTTCAGCGGTGTTGTAGATAGAGCCTTCAGCGGTGTTGTAGATAGAGCCTTCAGCCGAGATGGAAAGAGCCCTCAGCGGTGTTGTAGATAGAGCCCTCAGCCGAGATGGAAAGAGTCATTAACTAAAATTGAAAAAGCCTTCAGCCATGATCGATTCAACGGCGATCGCATCCTGCGCTACCGGATCAGTAATTGCCGAATCAGCAATAGTACGTAATCAGCAATAGTACGTATCAAGCTGATATGTCGATTTGGGTGTACCTGAAGCGACTCACAGAAACTGGACAAACCCGGCGACGCCAAGGAGATATCACCATGGGACAAGACGCCACGATGTATCAGCGCGCTGCGTTGACCGTCTATCTTCATCCTTTTTCCTCCTATTGCCAGAAGGCAAAGGTGGCCTTCTATGAAAAGGGCGTGCCATTCGTGGTGAAGCTATTGGATGGCAGCGAACCAGTGGCAAGTGAATTCGCGGCGCTGTGGCCCATCGGCAAGTTTCCGGTAGCGGTCGATGGTGATCAGCTGATCTTCGAGGCAACCGGCATCATCGAATATCTCGAAGCGCTCTATCCGGACCAGGTTCGGCTCATTCCGCAGAATCCTGTCATGGCGGCAGAGGTCCGCATGTGGGATCGGTTCTTCGACAATTACATCAGCTATCCTCAGCAACGGGTGATCTATGTCGCGCTCGGGCGCGAGCCTGACGATGGTGATGACTGCGCGAAATGGAAAACCGCACTGGAGACCGCATACGCCATTCTCGACCAGCGCATGGCAGGTCGTGAGTGGGTAGCGGGAAACACTTTCAGCCTGGCCGATTGCGCCGCAGCACCAGCGCTCCTTTATGCCGACTGGACGCATGCCATTCCCGAACGATTCAGCCATGTCCACGCCTATCGCACACGGCTGCTGGCGCGCTCAAGTTATGCACAGGTGCTTGATGAAGCGCGCCCTTATCGACACCTGTTTCCGCTGGGTGCACCGCAGGGGCGTGATTGAGAGCCTTCAGCGGTGTTGTAGATAGAGCCCTCAGCCAATGATGGATAGAGAGCCCTCAGTGGTGTTGAACGCAAAAAATCACAACCGTATGTCGATCTGCAGCAACCTGACGCGACCATAAGAACGACAACCCACGAATGAGGGACGAAAATGAAATATCTATGCCTGGTCTACAGCGATGAAGAATTGCTCCATAGCCTTCCGGAAAGTCCGCACGACGAGGAATGCCTGGCTTATGCCGAGAAAGTCCAGGACAGTGGCAGCATGCTTGCCGCTGAAGCCCTGGAACCGGTGCTGACGGCCAAGACCGTGCGGGTAAGGTCCGGCAAGACCGTCGTTACCGACGGCCCTTTTGCAGAAACCAAGGAACAGCTCGCGGGTTTCTATCTGGTGGAAGCACAGGATGTGAACGAAGCCCTGGAAATTGCCAAGGGCATTCCCGCTGCACGGGTGGGTAGTGTCGAAGTGCGCCCAGTGCGTGAGCTGGATGTGCCCTCGCTTGAGGTGTGAAGACTTCTACAGACAGAAGCTAGCGCGTATAGACAGAAGCTGGCGCTGGGCACTTTCAGGCGTCAGTCACTGTCGCGATCGACATGCCACCATAGATATTGGCCTGGACGGCAGGGCGTTGAAGGTAGTCATGGGGAAAACCCAGCGACACTTTGCTGACACTGTCGAGCCGGGCCAACTGGTCATCCGTCAGCTCCAGTTCAAGTGCGGCCAGGTTGGCATCGAGCTGATCTACCGAGCGCGCTCCGATAAGTGGCGCCGCCATGCCGGGGCGGGTGAGAAGCCACGCCAGTGCCACGGTGGCAGGCGATGCATCCTGTTCTGCTGCGACCTGCTTCAACTCATCGACGATACGGAAGCTGCGTTCCGGGACGGGGCCGGCTTCCGTCACGATGGCGGCACGACTACCGCTGGCCACGCTTTCCGGTGCGAGCTCGGTTCGCTGGTACTTCCCGGTCAGCAACCCGCTGGCCAGGGGTGACCAGGGCACAATACCCATGCCCATTTCGCGGGACATCGGCACCAGGTCTCGCTCCACACTGCGTTCGATCAGGTTGTATTCCAGCTGCATGGCGATCAGAGGTGACCAGCCGCGAAGGTCCGCAATGGCCTGCATCCGCGAGGCCTGCCAGGCGGGAATATCGGATAGCCCCAGGTACACGACCTTGCCTGCCGTCACCAGGTCATCCATGGCACGCAGAATCTCTTCCACGGACGTGGTGAAGTCCCAGGCATGCAGGTACAGCAGGTCGATATAATCGCTGTCGAGGCGGGTCAGGCTGTCTTCTACCGCACGGACCATGCTGCGTCGGCTGTTGCCGCCGGAATTAGGATCGTTGGTACGCATTGGCAGAGTGTATTTCGTGGCAATGACCAGGCGTTCACGCCGCCCTTTGGCGAAGCGGCTGATAAAAGATTCGGAAGTGCCGCCTGTGTAGTAGTTCGCCGTATCAATGAAGTTGCCGCCACGTTCGACATAACGATTGAAAATCGCGCGGGACGTTGGCTCATCGGCGCCGAAACCCCATTCCGTACCGAAGGTCATGGTGCCAAGCGCCATGGGCGATATCTTCAGGCCTGAACGGCCCAGCAAACGGTAATGGTCGAGCTGCATGGGATCTTTCCTCCGCTGTTGGCTTCCTGGGAAGATAGATCTGTTTCAAAATGGACAGAATATGCTGATATCTTCATGGACCATGAAGTTGAGATAAACAGTGGCGCTGAAATAAACAACGATGCTGGGATACATCATGGAAGGTCGCAATGAAAGGAAGTGACGTAGCGGAGCTGCGTGCCTTCGCCGCGATCATCGAGCACGGCAACTTCGCCCGAGCAGCGGAATGGCTCGGGGTTTCGCCTTCAGCGCTCAGCCAGACGATCCGGCGGCTGGAGGTACGCCTGGGCCAGCGCCTGCTGAACAGAACTACCCGTGCCACGCGGCCGACAGAAGCCGGGCAGCAGTTGTATGAACGGATTCGGCCCGCCTTGAAGGAAATCACCGAGGCGCAGGCTCAATTGCAGAACCAGCAGGGCGAACTCGGTGGCCGGCTGCGCATCAATGCATCGCGCACCGGGGCAGCCTATGCGTTGGCGCCACACCTGACGAGCTTTGCCCAGTCATATCCCAGGATCGAGGTCGAGATTGTCGTCTCCGATCGCCTGGAAGATGTAGTAGAAAGCGAATGCGATGCCGGGCTTCGCCTCGGTGAAAACCTGGAGCAGGACATGGTGGGCGTGCCGCTGAGTGATCCCTTGCGCTGGATTGCGGTGGCATCACCGGCCTATCTGGCGCGGGCGGGCACACCGGAGCATCCCGCAGACTTGAAGGAACATGCCTGCATCAACATGCGCTGGCCAAGTGGAGGACACTTGTACCAGTGGGAATTCGAACGTGATGGGCAGTCCGTTCAGGTCGCCGTGACTGGCCCGTTGTGTACCAATGATGTGGCAACCCGGCTGCGAGCGGTCAAGGACGGCCTTGGCATCGGCTATTTCCTTGAGCCGGAAGCATGGGAGCTATTGTCGAGCGGCGATATCGTCGAGGTGCTCGGCCCATGGTGTGCAAAGGAACCCGGGTTCTCTCTCTACTACCCAGGCAACCGCCTCGTCACCCCGCAGCTGCGAGCCTTTCTCGATCATATTGCGGCATGCAGGCGAGCAGAGATGAGGGAGTAGAGGAGAAATGGGAATAGAGGGGAATGGGAAAAGGCTGGGTATAGAGAGCCCCGCTGCAGCGAGCGGGGCCAGGAACAATCTCTTATCCCCTCACCATGGACACGGCCTGATCTGCCACCATACCGCAGGCCTTTTCACCTACAGTGTCACCCAGGGAGGCCAGATTGAACGACTCTCCATCTTCTCCCTGCAGAATTCCGCTCAGGCCTTCCTGGTAGGCGCTATCTTCCGTGGGCTCCGAGGAAACACCAAGCTGTTCCATCAGTTGATCCTTCGCAACGTCGGCGGTACTGCCGAGATAGCCTTTCTCCTGGCAATAGTTGATGACACCCGTCAGGTTGGTAAGGCTTCCTGAACTGAAGGAGCCGCTGGATAGCGAGCTCAATAATCCGGCTCCCTCGCCGCCGCCTTCGGAAAGCATGCTGCTCGCGCTCTCCTTCACACTGTCGAAAGACAAGGCCTGCGCCTGTCCGATCGACATGAAACCAAGCAATCCAGCCAAGGCGATGGTCTTGAATCGTGTATCCATTCAGCATTCTCCATGATTGAGGGGCGGTCACTGAATCCTTCGAAAATACATCGGTGACCAATGGTGTGACCCGTCTGCGCCGGGGCAGTTCATCCGCCATTAGTCGGATGCTATATCCGGCTAGCGAAAAGGGGCATATGCAGGAACCAACGACACCTACCCACTGTGATTCTGTGAATGCTTTATGGACGGTTTTATGAGTGATGATATGAACGCTTTGCTTGCGCATACGGGAGGAAGGAGAGGGAAGAGGTGAAATAGGCGGAGGAGATGAAGGAGGGGGAAGAGATGAAAGAGATGAAAAAGATGAAAGAGATGAAAGAGTAGAGGGGCGTAACCCCCGCCCGGATGCCAGGAAAACCCAGGCATCAGGGCAGGGGCTTTAAGCCTTATTTACCAAAGTCCTCCAGGATATGCGTTGCCGTCTTGAAGGCCAGGGCGGCGATGGTCAGGGTGGGGTTACCCGTGGCGACCGTGGGAAACAGCCCGCTTCCTCCCATGTAGAGGTTGGAATGGTCCCAGGATTGCTGGCGTTCGTTGACCACAGAGTTGCCCTTTTTGTCACCCATCCGGTAAGTACCGACGATATGGCCGGCACCGTAGAAGGTGAAGCGTTGGCCTTGGTATTCGAAGTTGGTGGACGTCACCTCGGAGGGGCTGCCGTACAACACCGGGGCTGGGGGTGTCTTGGTGTACTCACGGGCTCCCATCGCCTGGAAGATCTCGGTCGATACCTTCTTGGCCGATACGAAGGCGTTGCGCTCGTAGTTGCTCTTTATCCGGTAGGTAATCTTGGGACGTGGCAGGCCCAGGTGATCCTTTAGGGTTTCTGACAGTTCCACGCGGTTCTCCGGGTCGGGTAACTGTTCGATCAGATACCCCAGGCGGATCTGGCGAGTGTAGATCCCGTTCAGGGTGCTGACGAGCTTGGCACCGAACAGCTGGGCATTGTCCGGCAAGCTTGGGTCGAACTTCAGCGGTTGTTCCTGCGCGTTGACCGCATTGCCGTTGGTCTGGCTGGCATCCTGACCGAAGACGAAATCCGCGAGGGTCGTGAATGGGTCATTGGCTGCCCATTGCCAGCCCTCGTTACCAATCTCGATACGGTAGGCCGAGCGCTCACTGCGGAACTTGCCGTCGCGCAGCGATTCGATCCCCGAGGTGGAGAGCGGGCCGCGATAGGGGAAAACCGGATTCTTCGCCAGCCCCCAGGCCAGGTACATGATGTGGTCCATCAAGTTGCGCCCTACCTGGTCGCTGGAGTTGGCCACGCCATTGGGGAAATTCTTATTCTTGTTCGACATCAGCAGCAACTTGGGTGTCTCGATGGCATGGGCGGCGAGAAAGTATTTTTCCCCGACTGCCTTGCCCGAACCGGTCGGGATACCGCTCTGAGTATCGTAGGTGATGTAGTCGATACCGCTGACCTCATGAGTGGTATCGTCCAGGCGGATGTTGCTGGCCACGCAGCGGTAGCGAATTTCCACGTTACCGGTCTGCAGCGCTTGCGCCAGGGTAACCGTGGCATCGTACTTGGCCTGGATAGGACAGATAGGGATGCAGTTCGTGTTGCCTGCGCACTGGCGGCGCTCGCCCGGTCGGGAGTTGCGGCCCTGGGGCGTAGGGGTGATGGAAACCGGGATATCGTCGACCTTCAGCGACGTCACCGCTTCTATGTTTAGGCTATTGTCGACCAGCGACGGGTCGATGCCGGGCATGGGGTAATCGTATTGCGACCCATAGTGACCATCGGGGGAGACCCCAAACGCGCTGTAGATCTGGTCCATTGCCTGCTTGTCGCCCGATACCCCGATGTGCTTGGTCGCCTGCTCGTAATAGGGCACCAGTGCATCATAGAACTTGGCGCCGCCAGGCCAATCCACGCCCTGCTTGTACTTGGTCTGCATTTCAAAATCGTTGGGGAACAGACGCAGGCTGGTGCCTAGCCAGTGCCAGGTGGTGCCGCCACCGATGCGTTCGTAGGAACTGCCGAAGGCGAACTTGGCCTGGGGACTATCGCCGTTCAGCTTCGGGTCCTGTGGCGTGTAATCGAAATAGCATTGATCGGGTTTGCGCCAGGCGCCTATCTGCAGCACCGTGTAGCGCGGCGTATTTTCCTGTTTTGGATCGGGCAGTCCCAACGGGTTGTCTGCTGTCGAGGCCAGAGCACCCTGTGTGGCGGGCGGATAGGGCGACTCGGGCGTCTTGGCGTTGGCCTTGAAGAATGTCTCCATATAGCCGCTACGGTCCGCCGGCACTTCCGGACCGGCTTCGAGTATCAGCACTTTCTTGCCCTGGGATCCCAACTGGTAGGCGACGATCGATCCGGCAACGCCGGAGCCAACGATCACCAGATCATAGCTCTGCCCATCATTCTGCGTTGTCATGATGCGCTCCTCCATTGCCGGTGTAGTCGCTGAGCGGGATGGGATCCTTGGCCCAGTAGCCATAGTGGAGGTTGGAATCCCCCATTGGGTGCGATTGCATCACCTGCCAGACGAGACCACAGGTATAGCTCTTGGCGGAGATGATCTCGCTGACAGTACTGGCTGGCGCTGTTGCTGTGGCGGGAATGATGGTCGGCCAGGCTCCCGAGTACCACATGAAAATCAGCTTGCGGCAGGCGAGCACGAAGTCGGCGCCGTTGGCTGGGTCGAGCATCGCTTCACCGATCTGTTGATCGTTCAACTTGGGGTCTTTCTGGTTATGGAGCTGGGTGAACTTGGCAAAAATGTTTGTCACCAGTTTGGGATTCTTGGACTCCTCGGCGATTTTTGCGCAGAAAACCGGAAGGTACTCCGACTTGATATTCACCGGATCCAGAAAAGGGTTGAGAATGTTGGCATTGAAGCCGGTCAGGACGGCGCTTAGGCCGATGAAGTTGGCCATGTCGTCATTGCTGCTCATGGGATAGTCCTCCTCAAGCGTTGCGAACCTTCTCGTTGGGCCCGTCACGCTCTTGCTGGGCTTGTTCTAATCGTTGCTGGGCTCGTTGCAATCGCTACTGGGCTCGTTGCAATAAATAGGTGAAATCGGAGAAGGCGCCGGCCGTGTCGGTAGCGTTGTTGTGGCAGGCCATGCAACTGCTGGAGGTCTGCTTGACCTCACCCTGGATATAGGTTTCCAGCGTGGTATTGGCGAGGAAGGAGGGTGCTGGCACTCCTGTTGGGTCGGTCTTGCTGCCGGCATTGGTGGGCCACTGAGTACTCACCAGTTCGTAGTTCACCCACACGGAGTCAGGCACTGCGGCTTTCAGGGCCTGATGGTACCGCTCATTGAGCGCCTTGGTATCAGCGGTGATAGGAATCACGCGTTCGATCTGAGAGGGTGGGCTGTTGCTGTTTGCAGGGTTCCAGGGACGTGGCGGCGGCTCATTGACCGGGCAGTCAGTGCAGCTGGCGTCGTAAAAATTGTAGGCGCTTAACTGGGGCGCTTCGTTCTGGGTGGGCACGTTAGCCACGTGCTCGAAAGTGGACCAGACCCATTGAGGTTCTTTTTCGGTCTTGTGGGCGATATGAAAGCCCACCAGCCCGACCTTTTCCAGGCTGCAAGCCGGTTTGACGCCGGGCTGCTCGGCTGGGTTGTTGTATACCAGTGCGGTGGCCGTGTGGTACTTCGTCTCGTCGTACTTGCCGCCCATCTTGACCCAGGCAGCTTTCAGCATGATCGATCCCACCTCTTGCGTCTTGGTGTCGCTCGATGGGAAAGCTACCTCGTTGGCTTTGTCGAAGGTCTGCTGTCCCGCTTTCGAATAGAGCTGGTTGTCCAACACGTAGTTGAACATGGTCTCGTTGGTGAGGATCTCGTAACGCGTATATTGGCCGTTCTGATCGATCAAGGGGCCGGTCTCGAACGGTTCTTCGCTTTCATCCAGCACGTCGGGCGTCTTGCCGACTTGGGTCAGGTGGAGGGTACCCGGGGGAATGCTGGTGGGGTCGATACCCTGGCATACTTCAGGCACAGCGGTGCCTTGTCCCCAGGCCGGAGGTTGGGCGCCACCAGGCAGGAAGATCGAGCGGCTTTCGCGCCAGCTTTGCCAGACAACGGGGCCGCCAGGATTCTGGCCGATCACCATGTCGTTGTTCGGCTGACCGTCGGCAGTCGCCGGCCAGTTCAGCGCAATGAAGCTCTGCCAGGAAAAGACATCGAAGTCGTGTTGCAAGGATTCGAGCGTGACTGGGTCCTTGGCGGGGGGGATTTCAAGAGGGATGGTCGGGCTCAGTTGTGGCAAGGTGGTGGTGTCGCCTGCAGGTTCCGCCTGACTTGTTTCCTGCGCTGGCAAGCTGGTGGAAAGGCTACAGGCAATCAGCCCGATCAGTGTGATACCTGCGTGGTATCCATGTTTCAGCAGCGGTTGCGGTTTTGCCTGGCGGTCAGAGGCAATTGGCTGCCCACGGTCTTTATATTTACTCCACTGTCCGTGCATGTGGCTTTCTCCATTCTTGATGTAGATGAAGCTGTCAGGACATAGGTGTGATGCTGTGATGTTGGACTTGTCGGTGATATCCCTCCGAATCGTCATTGAAATTGCGGCCACGACAATCGCGCCGTCCGGAGACCGCGGAATAGCCCGTTGCTCAACCTGAACTCAAGCCATCAAGCACGGCTGGTCCCGGCATATTGCCAATCTGGGTAACATTCCTGTTGTGGGATCTCCTGAAGCGTCAGCGCATGGCGACCATGGCATGACTGAGATCAGTCATTGGCCTGCCAGTGCAGAGACAGGAGGGGTGAGGCCATCCGTGGGAAATGAATACATGCAAAACTAGTTGCATCGCACTTGCAGGCTAGGTCTGTTGTCAGGGAAAAGATGTAGGAGATAAATGACCATCAGTGTGAGATATCTGCTACTTGAGCAACTCATCGTGCCTGGGGGGCGAGAGGCTGGTGAGATATCATCCAGCGCAGCATGGGGAAAGGGTCTGTGTTAGCTTTTCAACTGTACCAATAAGGGCTTACTCATGAATATTTATTACCGGGAAGAGCGCCTTTGCGGTTCTTCATCTGGCAATGGTTCAGAAGGGAGCTGGCTGGACAGGTTGTCCATGTCACGACGGAGCAGGGCGGTCCGTGATCTTTTCCCTATGGCGGAGATCAATACGGTGCTATATAACCGGCACAACTCTATAGGGTGTTCTGTAAAGGCCCCCTTGGGCAATATTATGTGGCGTAATGAGGATCTCTGGTATTCGCTTCCCTGTGGAGCAGGTGCATATATTCCCCGAAATATTTCCTTCACCGATGGACGAAGAAGCTTCTATCTTGTTGTGATCGGAGAAACCTGTGAGGCTCGATTTTGGCCTCACAGCGCGCTGCGAGAACGCGACGAGGCAGAGTGGTTTTCCCATCGACCTCCCACTTTTTCAGATATTCAGGCTATCAAGGTCAGTTTTGATGCACTGGTTGCCCATGTGTGTAAAGAAGATGAGCTGGTGGGCAGATGCAGACTCTGAGTGACACTGCATCATTGTACGAATGATAACCTTTCGTGATACTTCGCCATCAGCTCACTCATTATTTCTATCGGGGCTTAAAAATCAGAACGCTGCATGAGCGCATGTTAAGCCTGAAAGAAACGGCATCCAACGTCTCCTTGCCGTATGCCGATATATCCGTTCCCTTGGGGAGGTAATGACGGATCAGCCTATTCTGCTCTGTGTCGCTTAGAGGTCTGTTTTGGCAATGTTGAGATTGCGGCGAATCTCCCGGTCAAGATTGGCCACCCAATGATTATAATTGCGATGAATCTTGTCACCGCGGTGATCCAGGTTGATGGAATTCTTGTAAAGAATAGAATAATCGTGACTTGAATAAGGAATACTCACTGTCGCTTGATGAGTGCGGATATCAATGACTGCCGTTATTTCATTATCGTAATCGTCGGAAATCACCCATCCAAGGCTTGTTGCGGCATCAACAATGGCTTGACGCACTTCATCTTGACTTGCTGACGATGTGACCATTTGTTTCTCAACATCTTGAATAGGTTGAGTCGTTGTACACGCTGATAAGCCAGACACTGTGGCAAGTAATAGAGCAGTCAGGATGATGTGTTTCACGAGGAGCACTCCTTGTCAATGGAATCAAGACTCTATCTGAAAAGAGACCGAATGCATACAGCAGATATCAAGAAATCACCAGCTCCAGGAAGAGCAGGCACAGGGGAGATGTATTCTGTATAGAGAGGAGAACAGAAGTATCACGTACCTCGCCAACAGCCATGAAATCGTTTTGTTGATCGAGGGCAAGGTTTTATCTCGAAAGTGTTGAGCCATCCATGAAATCGGTGCAGGCGTCGTGGGTTGGGGGCGTACTGATACAGGTTTTCGCCGCCCATCAGGCCGGTGGGGTCCTGGGTGATGAAGCGGCCTATCTCTGGATCATAGTAGCGATGGCGGTTGTAGTGCAGCCCGGTTTCGGGGTCGTGATATTGTCCCTAGAAGAAGGAGCTATCGATGCTAATTACGTCGCCATTGTTGCTACTATCTTCTTTCTAATTATTGCAACGCATGCCTGGGAAACCCGTCTATGATGATCCAGGCGACTATGGAAAATTTTTTATCTAAAGAAATGTTTTTCTATAGATAAGGAGAACGAAATTCTTCTATATTTAATAGACTATTAGTATGTGTGGATTTATCTATTGGAGAGTTACTAACAAGGTACATGTAAAAATCATAGCCAAAATGTATCTGTAGATCTTTCGAAACTAGCTTGCACCATGCATCTTCCCTCAGTACATGCTTAGCAACTTTCCTGATGTCCTCTCCTGATACGATCTCTTTTTCTCGATAAGGAAACTCTTTGTTGTCTGCTTCTAATGAAGATATCTCCAAGAAGTCTATATTATGTGCAGAGCACTCAGCCATAATAAAGTCAAGATACAGTTTTTCGACTACTAAATAATTATTGAGATCTACCTTTGTACCAACATCATAAAAGCTAGTCCACTCATCACTTGATGAGAAAAGAGTACCTTGATCGTCATATTTATAATATTTAGTTACTCTATATGAATGCTTCATGAATCACCATTTAACTGAAATGACCCCTAGAGTTGTGATAATACTGTACAACCATCAAACTGATGGGGGCTGGGAGGGAAACGGCCAACCTTAAGGTCATCGTCTCGGCGGCGAATGCAGTGCAGCTCCGCTCTGATCCTGGAAACGGAAGGGGGTACCGGAGGCAGCTGCACTGCTATTGTTAGCCTTTCTTTCTTGATCAGACATGACAATGGTCAGGCCTAGAGATAATGTCGTTCCTATCTTGGTTGGTTCATATTATGTATTCTCCATTTATATGCTATGACCGAATACTATCCAAAAGTAACTCTAAAGCTTGAGGAAGATTGACAGTGTTTCAAAAAATTAACAGCTGTGGACTTATCGCCATTCAGTGAGATACATCCGAACCCAATGTCCTCATGTGGATAGATGACAATATTGAGTTCTGGGTGGACTAGAAATAAGGACTGTCCCACAATTCCTGCATGACACATAATAAGCTTAGAAATTGGTTCGATAAGCTCATTTGAAAATTCGATGGTTAAGAAATTGGCGGGCATGTCTCTATCCCCCCATAAATATGACTCAAATTCAGGCGTCATTGGCTTTATCAGTTTTTTTTCTTTCACTATTTCATAATACTTTCCATATCTTGTAATAACCTCATTGTCATCTTCTTTATTGTCACAATAAGAAAGAGCACTTAAAATAAAAAAACCATTTAACGAACTATTGAAGAACTCATTAAATAACTCAAATGCGTGATCGACTTGTGAAAAGCTAAAATCATCAACAAGTTCGAAGTACCCCACCCATCCTGGTGATGAACTAAAGCCACTAAAATCAATCTCATCCAGTGAGAAAGAACTATTTATCAACTTTGATAATTTTTCCATCACTCATTCCAACTGTGATTTTCTGACGGGGCTTTGGCTCAGCTTTGCCAATGCCTACTTTCCATTCACCGGCTTTATCGCTGTGGGCAGTATTGCTTTTACTCCACAGCTCTCCAGTATGATCATTTTTATATCCACCACCTCTAACCCTAGAAAAATCTTCAGGGTGAGTTGTTGGAGTCCTAACAATATCGCCTTCACTTGCACTGTTTACTTTTTGCTTTTTATTTCCTAGCAAATATCTGCATAACCCCAGTGGATCCACCCACCCAGTCGGGTTAGGCGCGTACTGATACAGGTTCTCGCCCCCTATCAGGCCGATGGGGTCCTGGGTGGTGAAGCGGCCTACCTCTGGATCATAGTAGCGATGGCGGTTGTAGTGCAGCCCTGTTTCCGGGTCGTGGTACTGACCCTGGAAGCGGAAGGGGTTTTCCGTGGAGGCTTGGCGGTTGTTGCCGTCATTGGCTTTTTCCAGCTTGCCCCAGGCGCGGTAGTGGCCGACCCAGGCCAGCTGGCCGTCGCTATCGGTCAGCACTTGCTGGCGCTCGGAGAATGGTAAGGCACAACATCGCCCGGAGATTAGACTAGTAATGGGCTCCAGCAGTCGCCGAGTTACTAGAGCAGTAGAAATATGTTAAAGACCAAGGTCTATGTGAGATATTAACGAGATTACATAGAAAATTAATTCTTATGATCTTTTATTTCTTGATCATCGCTGAGCGAATTTTGATAAGCTGTAATATCTGACACATATAGAAATTTTGACTTAAGTTTTATTTTAAAATCATCGCTGGCTGCTGATAGTGAAACAAGGTCGCTTTCCATATTAATGTCTAGTTTCAATCTATAGCTGGTTTTTGTCCAGTTTTCCAAGGTGCACGACTGAATATCTAAAAATTCAAGATGAACTTGAACAGTGTTATAATTGTTTAATCGCCACTTTTTAGGAGGATTGGAAGGGTAATTTTTTAGATCCATCCTCAGTGTAACTTTAGGTCCATCCCGATGGAAATTGATCTCATGTAGTTCAACATCCTCAAGAAGAAGGGGATCGCTCCAAAAAATTGAGGATATTTTTTTACTTTCAGTTAATAATTCTACCCATGAACACATATGTTAATCTCCAAAAGTATAGTGATCTTGCGTTCCAGGGACGCTACCATTTCTAGTGTTGCTTATTTATCTGGTATTAATATATGCTTCTTGATTTTTTAGGACGTTCATTTTGGTGGTCATAAGAATGGTCTAGAATTCTACGCCTTCTCTGTATAGAGCTGATAGAGGCATGAAAGAAAAATCAGTGCCACAAAAACTATGTTTTCATTTAAAATGATAATTTTATTTTAACAAAGCCATATAAAATGAATGATTTTTATAATTAAAATCAAACCGCAAAGTATATTCTTAACTTGAGAATAAAAATCATCTGTAGGAAGTTGAACTTTGCAATCTTGGCATTTTTTGTGATGAAAACGCTATTTTCGATGGATTTCGCCCGCAGAAACTGCGTGAAATACTTTATCTTAGTAGATAGATCTCATACTCAGATCCTGTGGGCGAGAAAATATATTTAACTATCGATAAATTGACTCAATCATTATCCGAAGGTTTTTACTCCCCGGTTCTTCACCCCATGTTTCCATGAGGTCTGAAACCAGTGTGTCACAGTAAGATATAAGACCATCTTTAGTGACACTATTACCATTCAATGTGGCCACCCCATCAAACGTCTTAGTTAACAAAGAAGTCAGTCTGGCAAACTCATTAATATAAGATGAGTCTATAGTAGCAAGCGGGTACTCTAGCTCAATTCTATCAACTATACCTTGGGCGTCTACTTCTTTCTCTGAATGAAAAAGTCTAATCTGGACAATGGACTCTGATTGCCAGATAGGCCCTTCTTCCTGTCTATAAAAGCTATAAACATCATAATCAAGAGTTGCTCCATTGCTTTTTAGCAGCCTATTGATTTCGCCAGGAGAAAACTCCTTAGGCAAATCAATAAAAACAGAAACAGATTGGTGAAACTCATCACTATTCATAAAATTCCTCCGGTAGTTGGAACTGTGTGCCTGAAAGCATCCACTGCTCCATGTTGGTCTGGCGTCAGTTCCCGTAGGTTAAGTGGAGAGTTACTACCACCTGCTCTCTGTGGCATAACATGATGTAATTCTCGAGATTCAAAGTTTCCAGTTCTTGGGTTAAAGTCCAGAGGTGCTTTTCCTGATCTCATCCTGCGCATATTATCAACCGAAAACTCATCTGATGAGGTCGCGGCTCGATTTTTCCAATACCTAGATCGCACAGTATCCCACGAAGGGTCTGAGCCATCAGGCATGGGCTTATCGATAGCATCACCAGCCTTCCACCTTTTAAACTTAACATTACAAGGGCACTTCTTCAGCCCCAGCGGATCCACCCACCCAGTCGGGTTCGGTGCGTACTGATACAGGTTTTCGCCACCCAACAGGCCGATAGGGTCCTGGGTGGTGAAGCGGCCTATCTCTGGATCATAGTAGCGATGGCGGTTGTAGTGCAGTCCGGTTTCGGGGTCGTGGTATTGGCCCTGGAAGCGGAAGGGGTTTTCCGTAGAGGCTTGGCGGTTATTGCCGTCATTGGCTTTTTCCAGCTTGCCCCAGGCGCGGTAGTGTCCCACCCAGGCGAGTTGGCCGTCGCTGTCGGTGACTTCCAGCGGGGTGCCGAGGTGGTCGGTCTGGAAGTAATAGAGCGCGGGTTGCGCCAGTTGATACAGGGTGAAGCCATAGGCTTGTGTGCCGGTAGCCTGGGCGACGGCTTCGTAGCAGGCTTCCAGCTTGGCTGCGGGAATGAAGCTATCCGGTTCGAACAGGTAGACCACACGACGCTGCGGAATGATGCCGGGCATCTCGGTCAGCATCTGCTGGCGCTGTGCCCGCGGCAGCGAGAAGCGGCGCTCCGGATCTTCCGGTTCCAGTTCGGGCAGGGCGAAGGCGCGTGATGTCTGCATATTGCCCTGGAAGCGCTCTTCGCTTTGCAGCAGGTCGCCGTCCCAGGTGAACACGGTCAGTTCGCTGGGTTGGCCTTGTTGCTCGACGTGCTTGTAGGTCCGCCGTCCCAGGGCATCATAGGCAAAGCTGGTCTTCACCGGGGACATGCCAGGGCGTTCGGTGGTGCGCTTGAGCAATCGGCCGAAACTGTCCCTGCGGAAGCGTGTGACCTGATCGCCTTCGTGCATTTCCGCCAGGTGGCCGGCCATGTCGTATTGATAGGTCTTGGTGCGGCCATCGAAGCCGCGCTCATTCAGTACCCGGCCGCTGCCGTCGTAGCGGAAGCTCCAGGTATCACCGTTCTGGTTGGTCAGGTGCTGTAGCCGCCGCTACGGGGCATACAAGATAATGGTTGCCCGAAATGGAAGGATATTATGAGTAAATTGTAAAAGAGCTACCTTCGATAGTGCTGGCCTTTATCGACCTCTTTCTGGCAAAAATCTTCAATCAATCAGAGCAGCTTGTATGCTGTGTAAATGTATACCGTCTTAGTCAGTTTTTTTCGATGAAAAGTCAATATGCTTGGAGCGGTCTCTCATGATTGTAGGCTAAGTCCACAAGATTTCTTACATATCCTTTGCAGACTCAATCAAGAACTGCCCCAGAGTTTTGAGGTCATTAGGAGAAGCTAAGATTGAGACTTCGTCAAGCTCAATCTGCTCTTCAGATCCTACTTTAGTGCCAAATGCTTTTAGTCTCTCAATGTTCATATATTAAACCCTTTGTCTCGCAAGACTGAGGAATGGTGAATACTGATAAAGTCTCTCTCCTCCCATCAAGCCTGGTGGGTTGTTTATGTGGGTCATAAGTACAATGAAAACTGTAGTCTACATATTTCATTTTTTTGATATGAAGCATGTAGATTTAAATACTTGGGTTTAACCCTCTTAAGGATTTCGACTTACCTCGCTTAACGAATTGAAATCCTATCAAAATATCTCCAGTATAATATACTTCACCAGAGTATTTTTCTGTTTTTATAAAATAGTAAAATATTTCTTTATCTTCTTTGTATGATTGAAGTGATTTGACTAACTCCTTCATGCCAAAGGCTTGCAGATTATTTTTTTCTGCCAGTTTTTCTCTGTGCTCAGCTTGGCTTATTGCAAAAGAAACCAAGCATGTCCTTGAGTTTACTCCATATAAATCAATGGATTGAGATGCTAATATGCAATTAGCTTCTACAGATAGCCCCAAGGAGTCTCCTTGTCTAAGCAAAAATAGCGCATGTTTAAGATTATCCATCATCATAGACATCCTTCTCGTGAAACATGCACACCTGTTCGTGTTCCTTCTTGAAGCATTTCCACTTCTCCCCAGTCATTGATATGTGTCCATCCCCATGACCAAGGCTCGCCGGGTTTAGGAGCACCCTGTGGAACAGTGAGAAGCACGCCACCAGCACCGTCTTTATTGGCATGTTGTAATGCAAGGGACTTATCAGGAGTCCATGATACATACTGATTTTCTCCTGTTAACCCTCCTTCTGCATGTTGTTCTGGTGTCAAATTTGCACCAGATTTTGCTGGTCGAACAATGCCTTGTTTTGCCTCACCTAAAGCAGGGTGACCTGAACTGACGCCCCGATACAAGCACTTACAACATGAACTTCATTCGAGTATGACAAAATCCCGATTGGGTCCCATCGTTTATGAGTTGCTTTACGCACGATAGTGTAAAGCTTCGAATTTCTATCATTCATTATCAATTTCAGCAAGTATTTTCCGTTGTCATTGTGCTTGCATTTACTCAATCCCAATGGATCCACTCAACCGGTGGAATTCGTTTTTTGCCTTAACCACATCATCTTTGAGAGAGGCATAGCCTCTCTCAAAGAGATTTTGTATCAATATTTACTTGGCGATAATTATGTCAGGTCCGTCTTTCATACCAGAAAAATCCGAGAAGTGTTCATGGCCAAAACTATCTCCATTCTCTTCTATTAATTTAATTGTATTATCAATAAATTTTGAAAGTTTTTTAAGTTCATCTGCATCTGCTTGTAAAGTGATTTCTTGCATCTTAAGCAAATCACCATCTTCACTTTCATATCCGTAAATATTCATATTTCCTCAATCACTTTGGGGCTTCCCATCCATGGCCATTCAGCCATTTTTTGGTTTTCTTCGACGGACTGGGGATTCCACGATGAGCGTCGTGTACTCCACCACTCACTGTGGAAGATGTGCCATCAGTATAATGAACATGTGGCTCTTGCTCTGGGATGTGTCCTCGGTCAACTCGAGCCACTTCCCGAGGTGCTTGGCCGCGCTCAACTTCTTTCTGCATTGATCCTGGTGATGATGGGGTCTTACAACCTTTACACTTTTTCTTGCTCAACCCCAGCGGATCCACCCACCCGGTCGGGTTCGGTGCGTACTGATACAGGTTCTCGCCACCCAGCAGGCCGATGGGGTCCTGGGTGGTGAAGCGGCCTATCTCTGGATCATAGTAGCGGTGGCGGTTGTAGTGCAGTCCGGTTTCGGGGTCGTGGTACTGGCCCTGGAAGCGGAAGGGGTTTTCCGTAGAGGCTGGGCGGTTGTTGCCGTCATTGGCTTTTTCCAGCTTGCCCCAGGCGCGGTAGTGGCCGACCCAGGCCAGTTGGCCGTCGCTGTCGGTGACTTCCAGCGGGGTGCCGAGGTGGTCGGTCTGGAAGTAATAGAGCGCGGGTTGCGCCAGTTGATACAGGGTAAAACCGTAGGCTTGTGTACCAGTGGCCTGGGCGACGGCTTCGTATTGGGCTTCCAGCTTGGCGGCGGGAATGAAGCTGTCCGGTTCGAACAGGTACACCACACGACGCAGCGGAATGATGCCGGGCATCTCGGTCAGCATCTGCTGGCGTTGGGCCCGCGGTAGCGAGAAGCGGCGTGCCGGGTCTTCTGGTTCCAGTTCGGGCAGGGCGAAGGCGCGTGATGCTTGCATATTGCCTTGGAAGCGCTCTTCACTCTGCAGCAGGTCGCCGTCCCAGGTGAACACGGTCAGTTCGCTGGGCTGATGCTGTTGTTCGACGTGCTTGTAGGTCCGCCGTCCCAGGGCGTCATAGGCGTACTGGGCGCGGGTCAACGGCGTGCTGTCATCGCCGGCAGCCGGGGCCTGAGCGAAGCGGCTGGCTTCGATCAGGCGATGCTCGGCATTGTAGCGGTATTCCCAGGTTTCGCCGTTGGGGCGATACGGCGCTGCAGGTTGCCAAAGTCGTCGTAGTGATAATGGGTGCCCGCATAACGCTTGAGCAGGTTGCCCATGGCCGGTGACAGCTTGGGCGCATTGGGATAATCCACACGAATGCGCTCGTGCGGCTCATGGTCGAATGCGTCACGCGGACGTTCCTGCCGCCAGCGGGTGGCTGCGGTGGTCCCGTCATCGCCTGCGTCCTGGGGATCGACCAGGTTACCCGCCGGATCGAAGGCGAAGTGTTCTTCGCGAACAGGCGAAATGGCGCTTTTCAGTCGACCCAGCGGGTCGTAGCCATAGCGAGTGGTGCCGCGCAAGTTGTCATCGATGGCCGTGAGCAGGCCGTTCTCGGCATAGTGCCACTGACGCTGGATCTTGCGTCCGCCGGCCTGATGCACTTCCTGTCCAATCAGGCGGCCGACCGGGTCATAACGCAGTTGGGTCTCGCGCCCGCGATGATGACGGCGCACTTCGCGATGCAGGTCGTCACGCTCGAAGCCGATCAGCTCCTGTTGGTCCAGGGCCATGGCATGCACATGGCCAGAACCATAGCGCAGCCAGCTCAGTGTCTGGCCATCCGGCAGGGTAGTGGCCTCGCGGTTACCCAGGGCGTCGTAGGTGTGACGAGTGACAGCGCGATATTCGCTGCCATTGGGCAACTGGTGGTGCTGTATCTCGGCGACCAGGTTGTCGGCAGCGTCGAAATGGAAACGGGTCTCGCTGTCGAGATTGGCAGCACGTGCCAGGCGGCCCAGGGCATCGTAGGTAAAGTCTGTCTTCACCGAGGGCATGCCGGGGCGTTCGGTGGTGCGCTTGAGCAACCGGCCGAAGCTGTCCCGGCGGAAGCGTGTGACCTGCTCGCCTTCGTGCATTTCCGCCAGGTGGCCGGCCATGTCGTATTGATAGGTCTTGGTGCGGCCATCGAAGCCGCGCTCACTCAGTACCCGGCCGCTGCCGTCGTAGCGGAAGCTCCAGGTATCACCGTTCTGATTGGTCAGGTGCTGTAGTCGCCGCTATGGGGCATACAAGATAATGGTTGCCCGAAATGGAGGAGTATTATAAGTAAATTGTGAAAGAGCTAACGCCAATAAAAGCCCTAGTGGCATTCAAAAATCAGTTCAAGCTCGGTAACAGGTGTGGGGCCAACCATCGTAGGCGTATATCTCAAGTAGGCATCATCTTTACTGCCCTCCAAGGTGTAGTTGGAATCGCCACAAACTTCCTGAGCTTCGTCACGTATATTTTTAAGATGCTGTTCCTTTGAATTAGCTATGCTACCGCTACTCACTGCTTTGTATTTATGAGGGGCAATCATTTGGGAAGATGTGTAGGTGCATCCAGAGACAAGGGCGGTTACCACAGCAGCTGCTAAAGACACAGGAATTAATTTTCTCATGTTGGCTCTCCTTAGCCGAGAGTTATCATTCTATGAATATATCCGCGATTAAATAAGGAGAAATTCGTTTCTATAAAAAGCAATCTCTCCGACACCTATCTTTCTCTACATCTATAGTAGCGATGACGGCTGTAGTGCAGTCCGGTTTCGGGGTCGTAGTACTTGCCCTAGGAGCGGTTTTACGCACATGCACTGAGTAAAGTAGAGCATGTGCGTGATTAATGTATGAAACTTACCGAAAAGGAACTGGTAGACGTCTAGTTAAAGGCCGTAGTTGCTCCCTGTCTTCCCAAAGTCCCGGGAATACCTCAAATTTGAGATCGTCTCTGTCAATACCAGAATCAAAGTAGCGACGAAGTCGATCCCCGAGATCTTCACTACTCCACATATTAGTCAATTCAAGACTCTCTATTATTTCTCTATCATCAGGTAGAGTAAGGTCTTCTTTCACCACCGGAGCAGACGTTGTACTTATTCCTCCATCAGGACCAAGGTCGATGACTCTACCTCCCATGAATGGAAAATCGCCTTGCTGGCCAGGATAGTGGCTCTCATCCATAGCAAGAGTGTAAGGCTTGATCCAGTGGGGTTCGTACGGTTTACCACTAGATATTACTGACTTCACTTGAACCTTTTCCACAACTAGGTCTTTGTTTATGGCCTTCCCAACAAAGACCCTAAACAGGGGAGAGATAGTGTTCAGATCCACATTCTCCCAGACGCCATCGCTATTGCTGATATCATAGAACCGCATTGCTGGATTGGTCAGCATCTGTCCCAGCGTGTACAGATCCTCACGCAGCTTAATGCTGACAATATCTCCAACTTTCCAGACAACTCTTTTGGCCATAGGTCAACGTCTGCGACAGCAGCGCCCTCCATTTCTTCCACCAT
Source organism: Halomonas binhaiensis (assembly GCF_008329985.2). NCBI lineage: Bacteria > Pseudomonadati > Pseudomonadota > Gammaproteobacteria > Oceanospirillales > Halomonadaceae > Halomonas > Halomonas binhaiensis. Next base: position 3,365,843 of record NZ_CP038437.2, on the reverse strand, counting down.
TCATGTGTTCATCTGCCGAAGCAAGGTAGTCATCTCTTCGTGGATTGTTCGGACCAACCGGGTTCTGTTTGTTGGCTGTACCTTCTAAGCCCCCAAGCTTTTCAAATGACCGTTGCTCCAATCCTCGAGCAGTGTTTTTTCCTGCCTGCCCATAGCCGTCATACAGTACATCAGGTGCTTGGCCACCGAAACGCTCGAAGTTTCCGCCGTACCGGTAATTCAGCACTTCTTCTGCCGTATGTTGTCCTTGCATGCTCGCGTAACCAATGTACGGTTTACCTGTTGTAGCATCGATTCCTTGATAAGTGATATGAGTTGCCGTTGCTGGGCTACCGGACAACCCCAGCGGATCCACCCATCCAGTCGGGTTAGGTGCGTACTGATACAGGTTCTCGCCACCCAGCAGGCCGATGGGGTCCTGGGTGGTGAAGCGGCCTATCTCTGGATCATAGTAGCGGTGGCGGTTGTAGTGCAGTCCGGTTTCGGGGTCGTGGTATTGGCCCTGGAAGCGGAAGGGGTTTTCCGTGGAGGCTTGGCGGTTGTTGCCGTCATTGGCTTTTTCCAGCTTGCCCCAGGCGCGGTAGTGGCCCACCCAGGCCAGTTGGCCGTCGCTATCGGTGACTTCCAGCGGGGTGCCGAGATGGTCGGTCTGGAAGTAATAGAGCGCAGGCTCCGCCAGTTGATACAGGGTGAAGCCGTAGGCCTGTGTGCCAGTGGCCTGGGCGACGGCTTCGTAGCGGGCTTCCAGCTTGGCGGCGGGAATGAAGCTGTCCGGTTCGAACAGGTAGACCACACGGCGCTGCGGAATGATGCCGGGAATCTCGGTCAACATCTGCTGGCGTTGGGCCCGAGGCAGCGAGAAGCGGCGCTCCGGATCTTCCGGTTCCAGTTCGGGCAGGGCGAAGGCGCGTGATACCTGCATATTGCCCTGGAAGCGCTCTTCACTTTGCAGCAGGTCGCCGTCCCAGGTGAACACGGTCAGTTCGCTGGCTTGGCCTTGTTGCTCGACGTGCTTGTAGGTCCGCCGTCCCAAGGCGTCATAGGCGTACCGGGCGCGGGTCAGTGGTGTGCTGTCATCACCGGCGGCCGGGGCCTGGGCGAAGCGGCTGGCCTCGATCAGGCGGTGCTCGGCATTGTAGCGGTATTCCCAGGTTTCGCCGTTGGGGGCGATACGGCGCTGCAGGTTGCCGAAGTCGTCGTAGTGATAATGGGTGCCCGCGTAGCGCTTGAGCAGATTGCCCATGGCCGGTGACAGCTTGGGCGCATTGGGGTAGTCCACACGAATGCGCTCGTGCGGCTCATGGTCGAATGCGTCACGCGGACGTTCCTGCCGCCAGCGGGTGGCTGCGGTGGTCCCGTCATCGCCTGCGTCCTGGGGATCGACCAGGTTACCGGCCGGATCGAAGGCGAAGTGTTCTTCACGAACAGGCGAAATGGCGCTTTTCAGTCGACCCAGCGGGTCGTAGCCATAGCGAGTGGTGCCGCGCAGGTTGTCATCGATGGCCGTAAGCAGGCCGTTCTCGGCATAGTGCCACTGACGCTGGATCTTGCGCCCGCCGGCCTGATGCACTTCCTGTCCAATCAGGCGGCCGACCGGGTCATAGCGCAGTTGGGTCTCGCGGCCGCGATGATGACGGCGCACTTCGCGATGCAGGTCGTCACGTTCGAAGCCGATCAGTTCCTGTTGATCCAGGGCCATGGCATGGACATGGCCAGAGCCATAGCGCAGCCAGCTCAGTGTCTGGCCATCCGGCAGGGTAGTGGTCTCGCGGTTACCCAGGGCGTCGTAGGTGTGACGAGTGACAGCGCGATATTCGCTGCCATTGGGTAACTGGTGGTGCTGTATCTCGGCGACCAGGTTGTCGGCGGCATTGAAGTGGAAACGGGTCTCGCTGTCGAGATTGGCAGCACGTGCCAGGCGGCCCAGGGCATCGTAGGTAAAGTCTGTCTTTACCGAGGGCATGCCGGGGCGTTCGGTGGTGCGCTTGAGCAACCGGCCGAAGCTGTCCCGGCGGAAGCGTGTGACCTGTTCGCCTTCGTGCATTTCCGCCAGGTGGCCGGCCATGTCGTATTGATAGGTCTTGGTGCGACCATCGAAGCCGCGCTCACTCAGTACCCGGCCGCTGCCGTCGTAGCGGAAGCTCCAGGTATCACCGTTCTGGTTGGTCAGGTGCTGTAGCCGCCGCTACGGGGCATACAAGATAATGGTTGCCCGAAATGGAAGGATATTATGAGTAAATTGTAAAAGAGCTACCTTCGATAGTGCTGGCCTTTATCGACCTCTTTCTGGCAAAAATCTTCAATCAATCAGAGCAGCTTGTATGCTGTGTAAATGTATACCGTCTTAGTCAGTTTTTTTCGATGAAAAGTCAATATGCTTGGAGCGGTCTCTCATGATTGTAGGCTAAGTCCACAAGATTTCTTACATATCCTCTGCAGACTCAATCAAGAATTTCCCCAGAGTTTTGAGGTCATTAGGAGAAGCTAAGATTGAGACTTCGTCAAGCTCAATCTGCTCTTCAGATCCTACTTTAGTGCCAAATGCTTTTAGTCTCTCAATGATCATATATTAAACCCTTTTTCTCGCAAGACTGAGGAATGGTGAATACTGATAAAGTCTCTCTCCTCCCATCAAGCCTGGTGGGTTGTTTCTGTGGGTCATAAGAACAATGGAAGCTGTAGTCTACATATTTCATTTTTTTGATATGAAGCATGTAGATTTAAATACTTGGATTTAACCCTCTTAAGGATTTCGACTTACCTCGTTTAACGAATTGAAATCCTATCAAAATATCTCCAGTATAATATACTTCACCAGAGTATTTTTCTGTTTTTATAAAATAGTAAAATATTTCTTTATCTTCTTTGTATGATTGAAGTGATTTGACTAACTCCTTCATGCCAAAGGCTTGCAGATTGTTTTTTTCTGTCAGTTTTTCTCTGTGCTCAGCTTGGCTTATTGCAAAAGAAACCAAGCATGTTCTTGGGTTTACTCCATATAAATCAATGGATTGAGATGCCAATATGCAATTAGCTTCTACAGATAGCCCCAAGGAGTCTCCTTGTCTAAGCAAAAATAGCGCATGTTTAAGATTATCCATCATCATAGACATCCTTCTCGTGAAACATGCACACCTGTTCGTGTTCCTTCTTGAAGCATTTCCACTTCTCCCCAGTCATTGATATGTGTCCATCCCCATGACCAAGGCTCGCCGGGTTTAGGAGCACCCTGTGGAACAGTGGGAAGCACGCCACCAGCACCGTCTTTATTGGCATGTTGTAATGCAAGGGACTTATCAGGAGTCCATGATACATACTGACTTGCTCCTGTTAACCCTCCTTCTGCATGTTGTTCTGGTGTCAAATTTGCACCAGATTTTGCTGGTCGAACAATGCCTTGTTTTGCCTCACCTAAAGCAGGGTGACCTGAACTGACGCCTCGATACAAGCATTTACAACATGAACTTCCTTGAGACTTACTCAACCCCAGCGGATCCACCCATCCAGTCGGGTTGGGTGCGTACTGATACAGGTTCTCTCCACCCAACAGACCGATGGGGTCCTGGGTAGTGAAACGGCCTATCTCTAGGGTCGTATTTCTAGAGTATTAAAATACCGGATTAGGCGATGTCCGCTACATATACTGTTGAAGTGGTACACCGCCAGCTTGATAAAAATGATGTTTTTTCAGCAATTAAATTATGTTATGGATTTGATGATCTTATGGGGAGAAAACCAAATATCCTGTGCCTAGCTCGATGTTGAGTCATCAAAATATACTCTACATTCTTGAAAAACAAACCCATCTGTAGAAAACTCAACTTCCCAATCTTGGCCTTTTTGTGATACCAAGTACTTTTTCTCGATAGATTTTATATGAATATCTTGGTAATCAGATTTTTCCCAATTAGTTGCCTTTATTTCATCAACTCTCCCGCCTGATAAAACCAATACAATTGTATTGTAGTCTTTTCCCCATTCTCCCCATTTCTTGACTTCAATATCAGGCTTTTTCTTGACATGAATATTGATAGAGGATCTCCCTCCAACCTCAAGACATAGCTTTCCTATTTTCACCGGCTCATTGAGCCCGTCAGGAAAAACTTTGGTGAGGAACACATTTCTATCTATTAGATCCAAGAAATCCATAAACTACAGCCTCTAGAAATTATAATGTCCATGAGTACCAGGGACGTGGCCTGTATTCGGGTTATCAATAGGCCTTACATTGAAGTGAGGTTCAGCTCCACGCAAGGGTTCTGCTTTTACATGACCCAAGCTATGTTCCTGTATCATTACAGGAGAACCATCTGTATTTGTGTAATGATACTCACGAGTCATAACTGGCGCCCCATCAGAGCCAATAATTTTTTGTCCATTTCCATCTCGCAGAGGAGTATGTCTAACCTCGGGCTGCTGAGCATTAGGAACCCCGGCGTCTCTTTTCGCCTGTCGGAGAGCATCTCTTCTACTGGCTGCCTCATACGAGGTTTTCTTATTGCAACACTGTTTACTCAACCCCAGCGGATCCACCCACCCAGTCGGGTTGGGTGCGTACTGATACAGGTTTTCGCCACCCAACAGACCGATAGGGTCTTGGGTGGTGAAGCGGCCTATCTCTGGATCATAGTAGCGGTGGCGGTTGTAGTGCAGTCCGGTTTCGGGGTCGTGGTACTGGCCCTGGAAGCGGAAGGGGTTTTCCGTGGCGGCTTGGCGGTTGTTGCCGTCATTGGCTTTTTCCAGCTTGCCCCAGGCGCGGTAGTGTCCGACCCAGGCGAGTTGGCCGTCGCTGTCGGTGACTTCCAGCGGGGTGCCGAGGTGGTCGGTCTGGAAGTAATAGAGCGCGGGTTGCGCCAGTTGATACAGGGTAAAACCGTAGGCTTGTGTACCAGTGGCCTGGGCGACGGCTTCGTATTGGGCTTCCAGCTTGGCGGCGGGAATGAAGCTGTCCGGTTCGAACAGGTACACCACACGACGCAGCGGAATGATGCCGGGCATCTCGGTCAGCATCTGCTGGCGTTGGGCCCGCGGTAGCGAGAAGCGGCGTGCCGGGTCTTCTGGTTCCAGTTCGGGCAGGGCGAAGGCGCGTGATGCTTGCATATTGCCTTGGAAGCGCTCTTCACTCTGCAGCAGGTCGCCGTCCCAGGTGAACACGGTCAGTTCGCTGGGCTGATGCTGTTGTTCGACGTGCTTGTAGGTCCGCCGTCCCAGGGCGTCATAGGCGTACTGGGCGCGGGTCAACGGCGTGCTGTCATCGCCGGCAGCCGGGGCCTGAGCGAAGCGGCTGGCTTCGATCAGGCGATGCTCGGCATTGTAGCGGTATTCCCAGGTTTCGCCGTTGGGGGCGATACGGCGCTGCAGGTTGCCAAAGTCGTCGTAGTGATAATGGGTGCCCGCATAACGCTTGAGCAGGTTGCCCATGGCCGGTGACAGCTTGGGCGCATTGGGATAATCCACACGAATGCGCTCGTGCGGCTCATGGTCGAATGCGTCACGCGGACGTTCCTGCCGCCAGCGGGTGGCTGCGGTGGTCCCGTCATCGCCTGCGTCCTGGGGATCGACCAGGTTACCCGCCGGATCGAAGGCGAAGTGTTCTTCGCGAACAGGCGAAATGGCGCTTTTCAGTCGACCCAGCGGGTCGTAGCCATAGCGAGTGGTGCCGCGCAAGTTGTCATCGATGGCCGTGAGCAGGCCGTTCTCGGCATAGTGCCACTGACGCTGGATCTTGCGTCCGCCGGCCTGATGCACTTCCTGTCCAATCAGGCGGCCGACCGGGTCATAACGCAGTTGGGTCTCGCGCCCGCGATGATGACGGCGCACTTCGCGATGCAGGTCGTCACGCTCGAAGCCGATCAGCTCCTGTTGGTCCAGGGCCATGGCATGCACATGGCCAGAACCATAGCGCAGCCAGCTCAGTGTCTGGCCATCCGGCAGGGTAGTGGCCTCGCGGTTACCCAGGGCGTCGTAGGTGTGACGAGTGACAGCGCGATATTCGCTGCCATTGGGCAACTGGTGGTGCTGTATCTCGGCGACCAGGTTGTCGGCAGCGTCGAAATGGAAACGGGTCTCGCTGTCGAGATTGGCGGCACGCACCAGGCGGCCCAGGGCATCGTAGGCAAAGTCTGTCTTCACCGGGGGCATGCCGGGGCGTTCGGTGGTGCGCTTGAGCAACCGGCCGAAGCTGTCCCGGCGGAAGCGTGTGACCTGTTCGCCTTCGTGCATTTCCGCCAGATGGCCGGCCATGTCGTACTGATAGGTCTTGGTGCGGCCATCGAAGCCGCGCTCACTCAGTACCCGGCCGCTGCCGTCGTAGCGGAAGCTCCAGGTATCACCGTTCTGGTTGGTCAGATGAGTCGGGCGATTCAGGTGATCATATTGATAGGAGAGAGACTGTCCCAACGGGTCGCGTCTCTCCAGCAACAGGTTTTCGGCGTTATAACGGTAGCGGGTCTTGTGGCCAGCAGGGTCCAGATATTCGATCAGGTTGCCTTCACCATCGTGGGCAAAGATCTCGGCACCGCCATCGGCATGCTGGATGCTCAGTAGTAAGCCGCCGGCATCCAGGGCGTAATGCGTGCGGTTGCCTGCCGCATCGACCACCTCGCAGAGATGACCGCGATGGTCGTAATGGTAGCGGGTAGTCTTCTGGGAACAGTCGCTGGCACTGACCAGCAGGCCCTGATCGCTCCACTCGTAGCGGTAGGTATTGCCGGCGGCATCGGTCAGCGCAGTGAGCAGGCCTCGCGCGTTGTGCTCGAAGGTGGTCTTGCGACCGCTGGGGTCGACCTCCTGCGTCGGCAAGCCATTGCGGTCAAAGCGCGTCTCGTGGATTCGTCCTTCCGGGTCAGTGACACGTACAGGAAGTCCCTGCTCGTTGTACTCGATACTGGTTGTGAGGCCAGCTGAATCCGTGAACGAGGTGACATGTCCCTGGTCGTCATAGCGGTAGTGGCTCGAGCGCCCCTCACCGTCGGTATGCGCGACCATGCGCCCCTGGCTATCCCATTGCCAATATTCACTACCCAGCTCTGGGTTGAAAGGATGTGAGATCGATTCGATCTCGTTGTGATAGTTGTAGCGATAGATAGTGACGACACCCTGGGCGTCGGTCACCCGCGTATACCAAAGCTCGCGATGGTACTCGAAGCGGGTATCTTCGCTGCCATCTTCCAGGCGAGTACGCACACAGCGTGCTTCACGCGCTTCCGGCAGTGCCCCTGCATCCTTGCCCGGCCACTCCCAGGTCAGCTCGACACCTTGGCCATTGAGGTTGGTGTAGTGCGTGAGCAGGTGATGGGTGTAGCAGTACTCGCGGCGATAGTCTCGCGCATCTTGATGAGTAATCAGGTTGCGCTCATCGTCGTAGGCATACAGCGCAAGGACTTCTGGCTCATGCAGCGTTTCCGAGCTGTCAGAGCCTTGTGGATAGCTGCGAACCACCCGCTCAAGCAGGCCGTTGTCGTAATAGTGGAAGCCAAGCTCCAGTGCTGCGCCATCGGTGATGCGATCCAGGCGGCCGTTACGGTAGCTCAGGGTCAGAGCGCGGCCATCACGCTCGCGCTGTTCCACCAGGCGGAAATGCATAGTGCTGTCATCGGCTGTCTGAAGTCGCTGATAGCGCTCAGTAGTGCCGTTCAGATAACTCAGAACGTAATGATCTGCATCGGGATGGCTGAGCGTGAAGCGTTCGCGGGGCTGGATGCGGCTCTCACCGATGGCGAGAGGCTCAATGTCGAGAGCACGGTTCAGGACATCGATGAAGACCAGTTGTTCTCCATGCCGCTCGAAACGCTGGTGGTAGGGCGTACTCCAGCGTGCACCGAGTTCGCTGTCATCAAGCTGGTCGATGCTGGAACGGTAGAAACGCACCCACTCGACATCCATCAAGCCTGCAACGTGGAAATCGGTATGCCACAGGTTTTCGTCCCCCATGGCATAGTCGATGGGGTGATTACTTGTCTGTAACGGGACTTTCGCTCCGGCAACACCACAGGCACAGTTCGCCGGGGTCTTGCTGGGCTTGCGTCCTTCATGTGTTGATTGCTGTCTTCTGGCGTTGAGCTGATGTCGATTGGGTTGCCCTGTGCTGGCCTGTGCCCGTTTGGTCACATTGGCCTTGCGGGTCTTGTAGGCAACCATGGCTACCGCCAAACCCACCACCACGGGAAGCAGGTTGTCGATGGCTTTGATGACCATGTCCTTGGCAGCTACACCCAGGTCACTCAAGGCCTGGAGCAGCGCTTGGCGGGCATCTTCACCAAAGGCTTCGATCAGTTTGTCGAAGAGCTCGAATCCATATGTCTTGCCGCGTTCGTAAAAATCCCAGAACCCGGGGTTGCTTTCAATAAGCCCCAACTGCTGCGCGCCATCTACGGGGTTGGCAACTAGCAACTGCAGTTTGGAAACGATATCTGAAATGAACTTCTTCAGTTCAGGTTTTTGCTGCTCCAGCCATTTATGCATTTTGGCGGCAAAGTCCAGCGCTGCGCCGCCAGCCTTGTCCCATAAAATTTCGGCGACGATGGCAATGCCCTCGCCACGAATGAAGGTCAGAATGGCTTCCCGGGCACCTGCTCGAATGGAGCGTGAGGCATTTCCCGCAGCAGGAATGACCCCGACAGCATCGATGACGAGAATGACCCATAGCCAGGTGTTCTGGGTATTCGGCAACCCTTTCTCATCGTCTTCGCACAGCACCATGACATCCTGGGCCACATCTGCCAGCGACATGACATTACCCACCACGGGTAGCATGTAAGCTGCCTCTCGCACGATGCGAAGTGCGGTACTGTTTTCAGGCTCCAGGTCAACATCCACATTGGGTGTCTGCGGAGGCGCATCAATCGCCTCCGTGACCACGCGCATGTTGATGCCCAGTTCGCGGAGTTCATCCGGTATGTTGTTATCCGATGTCTGGTCGGTCATGGTGAATTCCCTGTCGTTCTATACCGGACTTAGCTGGCCGCTTCATCGTTATTGCGCTTGCTACCACTTGCCAAGGCGGAGAGGTCTGGTGGCGTTGCCCGATTCTGTGCCCATTCCTGGGGCCTTTGTTCAATGTCGTCTGGGTCCTGAAAGTACTCGACTTCGACTCCGCCTGGGGACACACCGGCCAACGAGGCCTTGCCTAGCTCGTCCAGGACACCTGTTAACACGGAGCCATCGGGCAATGTGGCGCGATATGCTGCCCCTGATACCGGTTCGCCGTTGGCGTACACATGCTCCAGGTCCAGGCTGGAAGGTGTGCTGTTGGGCAGGCCTTCCAACGCATAACTCATGCTGGTCGGGCCGCCCAGGCGTTGCAAAACACCTTTGACATCGATCTTGCCGGGGGCGTGGAGGTCGATGTTGCCGCCCTTGATGCGTACATAGGCACCGCCACAGACCAGCAGCACTTCCTCGGCAGCAGCAAGGTTGACGCTGTGTTCGGTGGAAGTGACCTTGAGGTCCTTTTCGGCGGTCAGGGCCATTTCATCGCTCTGGGCCTGAACGTCCACCTTGCCCTTGGCGGCGAACAGCTTGATGCCAGCACGTTGCACGAACAGCGAGAGCTTGTCGCCCAGGGCACCGATCAGACTCTTGCCGGTGGCCAGGTTGATGTCTTCTCCACTGGATACGCTGAGCGACTTGCCTTGTGCCAGATGGGTGGAAGAGGGGGTGCTCAGGGCAATGCCGGCAGGCGAGCTCAGGTGCAGCCAGGGCGCTTCAAGGCGGGAGGCTTCGCCGCGTCCTGCCTGGCTGGCCCCTTGAGCGGTGGACTGATCTGCGTTGGTGGCAGCCTCTGCGCCGTGCGGTGCATGGCGGCTCTGGCTATCGTCACCGGCCTGCTTGAGATTGTCGCGGGCATCCAGGGCTTCGGCGTTGTGCTGTGTGGCGCTGTCGCTCAGGCTGTCGGCGAGGCGATGGGCGCTGTGCAGTTGCTCGGTGGCAGGCGTGAGGTCGAGCTGTTCGCCTCCCGCATCGATCTGCCCCCAACTGGTCAACAGCAGGCCCTTGTCGGCACGAATGGCGCCGTAGGCGTCGGAGCGCAGCTCGAAGCCGGTGCCACGGAAAGCGCCACGCGAATTGCCGTTCTGGTGTATCAGGTAGCCGAGGTTGAGCTGGCTCTTGTCATGCTCGGAATTGAGGCGTATCCGCTCCTGGTCGGTGGCATCGTCGAACACCAGTTCGTTGTACTTGCCACCGCGATAGGTCTTGGTCTTGAACCCGGACAGAATGCCGTTGCTGTGCCATTCCGGGGTCTGGTCACCGTTGTATACCCGGCCGGTAATCATGGGCCGGTCAGGATCGCTTTCAATGAAGGAAACGATCATCTCCTGACCGATTCGCGGCACGAACACGCCGCCCCAGCCAGCATCGGCATTGGGTTGGGAAACACGCAGCCAGCAGCTGGAATGGTCGTTGCGCTGGCCCTGGCGGTCCCAGTGGAACTGCACCTTCACCCGGTTGAGGTGATCGGTGTGAATTTCCTCGTCCTCCGGCCCGACCACGATGGCGGTCTGCGGCCCGGTCACCTCCGGGCGGGGATGATCGAGGGTGGAACGGTAAGGCTGACTGAGGCGCTGGGCTTCGAAGTCGACCAGGTAATGGCCGGTACCGGCTTGCTGATAGTCGTCGCGATGCTGGCTGTCGTCTTCGAGCCCATGAGCCTTGCGTGCCTTTGCCAGCGGTTCCTGCAGGCTGCCTGGCAAGGTGCGCAGGTGGGTCGAGACGGGCAGGGCATTTTCGGCATGCACGCTCAGGCCAAGCACCAGGAACTGACGTTCGCTTGTATCACCGTGGGCATGGCGCGCGTGCTGGCTGAGCTCGAACCACTGGCCAACGGCCAGTTGCCGAGTCCCCCCGGCGCCGTGGAAACGCTTGGCGCGGGATTCCAGCGCTTCCATGCGGTTGACGGTCAGGCGCTCGCCGCGTGGGTAGTCGTGATAGTAGTACTCGCCGGGGTAATCGTAGACCTCGATATCCGGCAGGTTGCCCTGATCGCGGATGGTCTCCAGGCCGGTGCGTTTTTCCAGTCGCGGCTGCTTGTAATCGAAGGTGGCGAGGCTGACGCGCTTGGCCTGCTGGCGGCGCTGGCCACTCCACTGGGTGATGGCGTCTTCGTGTTCGGTCGCTGCCTGGCGGTGGAAACGGATGGTTTGCGGTGCCACTGGTGTACAGGTCGCCACATCATCGGTAATGACCAGACGATGGCCGTTGAAATCGTCTTCCGAATCAGCGTGTTCCCAGTAATAGAACAGGCCTTCTTGTTCCACCAGCCGGCTGACGAAATGGGCATCGCTCTCGCGATACTGGACACAAAAGCTGCGGGATGGGTATTCGCGGCGCAGGTCGAAACGCCAACGGCCCTGGGCTGTCTCGTGCTGTTCGAACACGGCGTCGAGAATCTCGACAACCGTCTTGTCCTGGAAGATGCGGCTGTCACGCCCCAGGTTGAGCATGGCCAGCCACGGTACCAGCACAAGTTGATAATAATAGACGCCGCCATCTTCCCCGAGCAGGGCAGCCGATTCTACCAGGCCGTGCAATGGGCGATAGTGGCCGTCGGCCTGGCGTATGGTCAATTGCGCCGATTGGGCAATCAGGCTCTTGAGTTCGATATCGCCGCGCTGGGAGATGACATCCAGGGTATAGGTGAAGGGGCGCGAGACACGCTCTTCGCCGACCAGCCGGTGGGGGATCATGTCCGTGCCACCTAACTGCAGTGTCAGCAAACGCTCGTTTTGTGACAGCGGTCCCGACAGAATGCGGGCCAGCAGATCACTGGAATCATCCGTGAACATGATGTCGTCTTCCTCTGCGCCAATATCACCCAACTCTCAGCTGATGTGCACCTTACAGTAAGCAGGCTGTTCAACACAGCGGGGTTGATAGCTATTTTTGTAAGCGAAGTCTTAATCACATGTACGAGATCTCATACATGTTGTTCGCTTTCCGTGTATATAACCGTCAAAGCATGTAACAGTCGTGCATGTGAGAGTATACCGTTCACTCTCTTTGCCAACAGTGACTTTTCATTTTAACTGTCACTTTCCATTTTAACTGCCGCTCTCCATATCTACTGTCCTCCCCATATCTACTGTCCTCCCCATACCAACAGTTGATGAGGCGATATATCGTCTTGCATGCCCGAGGGATGTGATAATGCGTGTCTTTCGAATGGATAGGGATGATACCGATGCAAGATGCTCTGCTGTGGTTGGCGTCAGGGCTTGGCCTGGGACTTTCCCCCTGGGCACCGGGAACGTTCGGCTCCTTGCTGGGCATTCCATTGGCCTGGTGGTTGCTGCGTTATCCTCCTGTGAAGCGCTGGACAGTGGCAGCTATCCTGATCGTGTTGGCAATACCGCTGTGCCATTGGGGCTCGCTCTGGCTGGGCGGGGGCGATATGCCGCCTATCGTGGCTGATGAGTGGGTCGCCATGCCGCTGGCCGTGCTGGCGTATCCTCAGGTACGCCGCGTGCCTTTGCTGATTGCGGGATACGGACTGTTTCGCCTGTTCGATATTCTCAAGCTGCCACCCGTGGCCCAGGTGGAATCCCTGTATGGCGGCGTGGGCATCGTGGCGGATGATGTGGTGGCCGCGATTTATGCCGCCCTGGTGATCGGTATTGCCCTCAAGCTATGGCGTACTTTTCGTGCGTGAAGGCCTGGGGCTCGGATGAAAGGACCGGGATCACACGAGAAGAGGCCAGGGGCTCATGTGATAGGAGGCGCAGCATGGACCGATTCACAGGTGGTTGCCTTTGCGGCAATGTGCGCATGGTGGCATCAGGAGACCCTTATCGGGTTGGCCTTTGCCATTGCCTCGATTGCCGCAAGCATCACGGAGCACTTTTTTACGCGTCTGCCGTGTTCCCTCAGGATGCGGTGACGATCGAAGGGGAAACTCGCGAATACGCCGGTCGGTTCTTCTGTCCGCGCTGTGGCTCGTCCGTGTTTGCCCGCAGCGCAGACGAAATTGAAGTGCACCTGGGGGCCCTGGATACTCCGGACCAACTGGTACCCACCTACGAAAGCTGGAGCGTCCGTCGCGAGTCCTGGCTGCCGCCATTTGATCACATGACGCAATATGAACGTGACCGTGATGGCGCGAGCCGTTTTGAAGAAGGACGTATCGAAGACGACCCGCTTTGCAAGCGGGGCTCGCGGGAATGAGTCGTGAGGCTGGGGATATCTGGCTTCATGTCTCTTGCCATTCCCGCACCAACTGGCGCATCAGTTCGGCTGCGGGAAGCTCGCGTGCCATCGTTGCGCCTTGGCCTGCCCAGTGCGCGGCGAAGTCATGGTTGCCTAGCTTGGCGGCTGCTGCGTTGAGCTGCTTGGCTGCGTCGTAGGCCACGGGATAGGCTGCAGGTCTGGTTCCGGTTGCTGAATCTGCATGACGAATGAAGCGATTGAGAATACCGCGCGCTGGTCGTCCAGACAGCGCCGAGGTCAAGCGCGTCTCGCCTGCACGCGGGCTCTTGAGGTTAGCGCGATAGCCCTCATTTGCCGCCGATTCAGGGCACAGGATAAAGGCCGTGCCGAGCTGAGCCGCCGCGGCCCCCAGCGCCAGGGCTGAGCGGATTCCCTGGCCATCCATGATGCCGCCGGCAGCGATGACCGGTAGATCGGTTTCCTTGACCAACTGGCGAACGAGTACGGACGTACTCAGTTGTTCATCCGCAGCATCGGGATCGAAGATGCCGCGATGTCCGCCTGCTTCGATACCCTGGGCCACAATCGCATCGATGCCCTGTTCCTGAATCTGCCTTGCCTCCTGGAGACGGGTGGCCGTTGCGAGTGTGTAGATACCGGCGTCCTGTAGCGCACGTATCCGCTCCTTCGACGGTAGGCCGAAGTGGAAGCTGACCACCGTAGGCCGGGTTTCGAGGAGCATTTCGAATGCTTCATCATCCTCGATGAAGCTCTGGTAGATTTCGTCCAGCGAAGTGGGGACGTCCGCGCCGCATGCGTCAAAGAGAGGTGCCAGGTGCGCGAGCCAGGCGGCTTCCTGTGCCGCGTCTCTCACGGCGGGCTGGTGGCAGAAGACGTTGACGTTAAAAGGGCGTGCAGTCAGCGCACGTGTCCGTTCGATCATCTCCCGCGCCTGGGACACGCTGCTCGCCCCGATACCCAAGGAGCCCAACCCTCCGGCATTCGAGACGGCGGCCGCCAGTTCAGGGGTGGCTACGCCAGCCATCGGTGCCTGAATGATGGGATGGATGTCCAACCGGGCGACAAGCGGGCTAGCAGTGCTCATGTCTGTGCCTCCTCTGAAATGGCGTATCAAGAACGACAGGTATCTATTGATCTCATATTGAGAATATAATGTACAAATTATTCCTCATTTGTGAATGTCGAATGTGAACCTCGTGTGTGAAGACCATGGACCTGGAAACTCTGAAGATCTTTGAGGTGGTGGCTGCTGAGCTGAGCATCACCCGAGCGGCCACCCGGCTGGGGCGAGCCCCCTCCAACGTGACGACGCGCATACAGCAGTTGGAAGCAGAGCTGGGAGTCGAGCTCTTCATTCGCATCGGCAAGCGCATCACGCTGTCTACGGCAGGGCAGCGTTTTCTTGCCTATGCGCAGCGCATGCTTGCCCTGGCGGATGAGGCACGGCAAGCCGTGGGCGGCAGCAGTGGGGGAACCTTACGCATCGGCAGCATGGAAAGTACCGCGGCCAGCCGGTTGCCTGAACCGCTGGCGGCATACAACCGAGCCCATCCAGCAACCCGGCTCGAGGTCAGCACGGGGCCGTCAGCGCAACTGCTGGATCAGGTCCGCAATGGGCAACTGGACTGCGCATTCGTAGCACTTCCTGCTGCGCTACAGGGTGAATCCGCCCTGGCCGAAATGGGGTTGCAGAGTGTTCCGATGTGGAGCGAAGCGCTGTTGTTGCTCCTGCCTGCCAGTGATGCCGAGGTAACCACGCCAGCCCAGATAGGCACCCGTTCATTGGCCGCGTTCAAGTCGGGCTGCACCTACAGGGCCATGGCGGAGGAGTGGCTGGGCATCACCGCGGGGAGTGGATGGAACATCCAGGAACTGGGTTCCTATCACGCGATGATTGCGGCTGTCGCGGCAGGTTCATGTGTCACCTTGCTGCCTCGCAGTGTGCTGGACCTGGGCCGTGTCCCCACTGGCCTGGCGACATTGACGCTGGGTTCGGCGAGCACTCACCTCATATGGCGCAGCGGCTACGAGATCCCGGCATTCCAGACGTTTGTTCAGTTGTTTCAGCAGGAGAAAACATGAAGTCTCCCGATCCAAAGCTCTTCCTGCAGGTCCACGATGTCCTTTGCCGTTTTTTCCTGGCTTTCGACCAGCGGGATTGGGCATCCATGGTTGAGTGTCTGGCTCCTCAGGTCAGCATCGATTACGCATCCTCGGGGCGGGAGCCGCCTTCGACCATGAGCGCTCAGGACTTCGTCAAACGGCGGCAGAATGCGGTCGATGGCCTGACCAAGCAGCATAGTTTTTCCAACCTGCTGATTCGCCAGAAGGCGGATGAAGGCGTCGTCAGTGCACGCTGCAATTACCTGATCCTGCGCTTTGAGCTTTCTCAGGCCCAAAGTCAGGCTCATACCCAAAATCAGGCTCAGACCCAAAATCAGTCCCAGGCTCACACTCAGTCTCAGGTGCCGGCAATATCAGAAGAGAACTTCTTTCACTCATGCGGCAACTATGAATTCCTGCTGCGTGACATACAGGGCGAATGGAAGATATCGAGCATCAAGCAGAATGCCCTGCAGAGCTGGGGAAATGCAGCCCTGCATGGAGGTTCGTCCCAGGGCAGGAAATGAACCGAACGATGTCCCTAACCATTGGCCACTCGCGCATCTGGAAGAAACACCCGGCTATGCGTTGGGCGTATCCAGGCATCGCCTCCCTGGTTCAGCCCCAGGCTGCGGAAGTGTTGCTTGGGTAATTCGGCATGCACCAGGGCTTCGCTGTTGTCGGTGCGCAGTTCAAGTCGCACGGTGGGACCGACGACAGAAACCAGTTCGATCTTGGCATGCAAGGCATCGTTGGGGTGATGATCAGCGAACACCTCGATATCGTAAGGGCGGACATAAGCCTGGCCTTGTTCGTTGCGATAGTTCTGGAATTCCGGTGTGGGTAGCGTGACGTCGCCGATGCGTGCCATGCCGTCATGCACTCGCGCATGGAACAGATTGACGTTGCCCAGGAACTGATAGACGAAAGGGTTGGCCGGGTGGTCGTAGACCTCTTCGGGCGAGCCTTCCTGTTCCACGCGCCCCTTGTTCATCACCACGACCCGGTCCGAGACTTCCAGGGCCTCTTCCTGATCATGGGTGACGAAGACGCTGGTCACATGGATTTCATCATGCAGACGCCGCAGCCAGCGGCGCAGTTCGGCGCGCACCTTGGCATCCAGCGCGCCGAAGGGTTCGTCGAGCAGCAGCACCCTGGGTTCCACCGCCAGCGCCCGAGCCAGTGCAATGCGCTGGCGCTGGCCGCCGGAAAGCTGATGCGGATAGCGATGGGCGGTCCAGTCAAGTTGCACCAGTTCCAGCAGTTCCATGACCTTGCGTTTGATGCTGGCCTTGTCCGGGCGAGTGCGGCGCGGCCTGACGGTGAGTCCGTAAGCCACGTTCTGGAATACGGTCATGTGCTTGAACAGGGCATAGTGCTGAAAGACGAAGCCGACGCCACGCTCGCTGACATGCAGGTCGGTAGTATCTTCGCCATGGAAGCGGATTCTTCCGGTATCCGGTCGTTCGAGCCCGGCAATGACACGTAACAGTGTGGTCTTGCCGGAACCTGAAGGTCCAAGCAGGGCGGTCAGTTCTCCTTCGCGCAGGGTGAGGCTGACGTTATCGACGGCAATGAAGTCGTGGAAATGCTTGTTGACGTGATCGATCTCGATGCTCATGACGGTTTCCAAAAATGCGTTGTCTGAAGTGGGCCCTATGAACTGGGACCATCAAAGATTGGCAAGGCGCTGGCGGCGTTCATCGTGCCATTCGACCAGGCTCTTGATGACGATGGTGGCCAGGGCCAGAGCGGTAAGCAGTGACGATACGGCGAAGGCGGCGGTGAACTGGTACTCGTTGTAGAGCACCTCGATATGCAGCGGCAGGGTGTTGGTTTCGCCACGAATGCGACCCGAGACCACCGCCACGGCACCGAACTCGCCCATGGCGCGGGCATTGCACAGAATCACGCCGTAGATCAGCCCCCATTTGATGTTGGGCAGGGTGACATGCCAGAAGGTCTTCCAGCCGCTGGCCCCCAGAGTCAGCGAAGCTTCCTCTTCTTCCTTGCCTTGCTGCTGCATCAGTGGAATCAACTCGCGGGCGACAAAGGGCAAGGTGCCGAAGATGATGACGATCACGATGCCAGGGACGGCATACAGGATCTTGAGGTCATGT
Source organism: Halomonas binhaiensis (assembly GCF_008329985.2). Classification (NCBI taxonomy): domain Bacteria; kingdom Pseudomonadati; phylum Pseudomonadota; class Gammaproteobacteria; order Oceanospirillales; family Halomonadaceae; genus Halomonas; species Halomonas binhaiensis. The sequence continues at coordinate 3,348,459 of NZ_CP038437.2, read as the reverse complement.
TCCGACAACCATGGGCCCAGCCAGCCCTGGGAGCCGAACATCACCACGAAGATCAAACCGACCACGACGGGAGAAATGGCGAATGGCATGTCGATCAGCGAGATCAGTACCGACTTGCCGCGAAATTCGAACTTGGCCACGGCCCAGGCTGTGGCCACGCCGAAGATCAGGTTGGCAGGCACGGCGATAGCCACCACCAGCAAGGTCAGGCGGATGGCTGCCAGGGCATCGGGCTCGGTGATGGCAGCCTGCCAGGCATTCAGGCCCTGACTGAAGGCGCTGTAGAGCACCATGACAAGCGGCAGCACCAGGAACAGAGAAAGAAAGACCAGGGCGATAGTGACCAGCACACGCCGTAGCCAGGCCGGTTCTTCGGTGGCCCGGCGCCAGTGCAGCGCAAGGTCGGGAGTGGAGACCACCGTCGGGAGCGTCGATGAGGTCATGACAGGGAGGTCCTTTCGCTACGTTGTGAGGTCCACCATTGCAGGCCATTGATCAGCAGCAACAGCAGAAAGGCAGTAAGCAGCATCACGCTGCCGATGGCGGCAGCGCCGTGGTAGTCGAACTGCTCGATCTTGGTCACGATCAGCAGTGGGGTGATCTCGGTGCGATAAGGCAGGTTGCCGGAGATGAACACCACCGAGCCGTATTCACCCAGAGCGCGGGCGAAGGCCAGGGCAAAGCCGGTCAGGGCTGCCGGCAGCAGCGCAGGCAGAATCACCCGGCGAAAGGTGGTCCAGCGGTTGGCACCCAGGCTGGCCGAGGCTTCTTCCAGTCCAGCATCCAGGTCTTCCAGCACCGGTTGTACGGTACGCACGACAAAGGGCAGCCCGATGTAGGTCAGGGCGATGATGACGCCGAGTTGGGTATAGGCGACCTTGATGCCGAAGATGTCCAGGTACTGTCCAATCCAGCCGGTACTGGCATACAGCGTTACCAGCGAGATACCCGCCACCGCGGTGGGCAGGGCAAAGGGCAGGTCGACCAGGGCATCGATGATGCGCTTGCCGGGGAACGGATAACGCACCAGCACCCAGGCGACCAGCATGCCGAACACCAGGTTGACCACCGCAGCGATCAGCGAGGCCCCGAAGGAGAGCTTGTAGGACGCCACCACCTGGGGGTGGCTGATCGCCGACCAGAAGTCTGCCCAGTCCATACTGGCGGTGAATGCCAGCAGTCCTGCGACCGGGAGCAGAACGATCAGCCCCAGGTAAAACAGCGAGAACCCCATGGTCAGGCCGAAGCCAGGTATCACTCTGGAGGATGGTTTGAGAAACGGCATGGTGTCACTCATCAGTATTAGAGAGCCAGAGAGCTCCAAGGTGGATATCAGTGATGGGTTGTCAGTTGTCGGTGGTTGGTTGCCAGCAGTGAGTCGTTAGTGGTGGATAGTTGGTGATCGATAGCCGGCAATGGATAGCAGGTGGTCGATAGCCGGCAATGGATAGTAGGTGGTCGATAGCCGGCAATGGATAGTAGGTGGTCGATAGCCGGCAATAGATAGCAGGTGGTCGATAGCCGGCAATGGACAGACCGTGGCTGAGATTCGGGATAAAGGCGCGGATACCCCCGCTCAATTAGCGGGAGTGCCCACCTGTTCCAGGATCTCGTCGAAACGTCCGCCATCGTTGAAATGGGTTTCCTGGGCCTTGGTCCAGCCGCCGAAGACGTCATCGACAGTGAACAGCGCGACATCCGGGAACTGATCGGCAAATTCCTTGGCGATCTGTGGGTTCGAGGGGCGGTAGTAATGCTTGCCGGCCAGGCGTTGCGCCTCATCGCTATACAGTTGTTCCAGGTAAGCCGTGGCCACTTCGCGGGTACCGTGGGCATCGGCGTACTTGTCGATCACGCTGACAGGGGGCTCGGCGAGTATGCTTTCCGATGGCACCACGATCTCGAACTGGCCCTTGCCCAGTTCCTGCGTGGCCAGCAGTGCCTCGTTTTCCCAGGCCAGCAGCACATCGCCGATGCCGCGCTGGACGAAGGTGTTGGTCGCGCCGCGGGCTCCGGAGTCGAGTACCGGCACGTTGGCGTAGATATCGCGCACGAACTCGAAGGCTTTTTGTTCATCACCATCGAACTTGTCGAGGGCATAGCCCCAGGCCGCCAGGTAATTCCAGCGTGCGCCGCCGGAGGTCTTGGGATTGGGCGTGACGACGTCGACATCACTGCGTGTCAGGTCGTCCCAGTCCTGGATATTCTTCGGGTTGCCGTCGCGTACCAGCAGCACGATAGTCGAGGTATAAGGGGCACTGTTGTTGGGCAGGCGTGATTGCCAATCCGGCGCAATCAGGTCAGCACGCTCATGGAACTGGTCGATGTCGTAGGCCAGAGCCAGAGTGACCACATCCGCTTGCAGGCCATCCAGCACCGCTCGTGCCTGGGCGCCGGCACCACCATGAGACTGGCGAATGGTGACATCATCGCCGGTCTCTGCTTTCCAGTAGTCGGTGAACCAGGCGTTATATTCGCGATAGAGTTCGCGGGTCGGGTCGTAGGAGACATTGAGCAGCTCAAGGTCTTCCGCGTATGCCTGGCTGGAAGGCACTGCGCTGGTGACAATGGCGGCTGTCGTGGCCAGCACGATAGCAAGCTGGCGTAAAGGTGTTGGTGGCAGTGTCATGTAGCGAATTCCTCGGGAATGACGATGTCCTGCCACCTTAATGCCGGGCTTTAAGCACAGTAACGAATAAAAAAAGAATTTCTTATCGCGTTTTTAGCTTAAGCAGGGTTTTTCATGACGACCGTCGAGCGCATGCCTTGGCCCTCATCCTTACGAGACACAATCAGAGACTTGTTGGATGGGAGGCCGACAAAATAAGAGATCATTAAAATAAGAGGTCGTTAACATAAGAGGTCGTTAACATAAAAGACGGATAAAACAGGAGCCGCCATAGCAATGAAGACGCAATACTTCACCGCGACGAGCCTTGATGGCTTTCTCGCCACAGAAGACGATTCCCTTGACTGGCTATTTCCCCTCGGCGATTTGAATGACTCGAGCTATCCCGAATTCATTTCCGGTGTTGGGGCCCTGGCAATGGGATCGGCAACGTATGAATGGATGTTGCGTCATGCGGATAGCGTGGCTGCCGAAACAGGGTCTGCATGGCCATATACCCAACCGGCCTGGGTATTCTCGAGTCGCCAGCTCCCGATGATCGAGGGGGCGAACATCCAGTTCGTCAATGGGGATGTGCGCAACGTCCATGCCCAGATGCAGGCGGCTGCCGAAGGAAAGAATATCTGGATAGTGGGCGGTGGGGATCTTGCCGGACAGTTCTACGATGCAGGCCTGCTGGACGAACTGATCCTGCAAGTGGGTTCGGCCACATTGGGGCAGGGGAAACCGCTTTTTCCCCGCAGGGTATTAAGCCCGGTTCTACACCTGACTTCTGTTCGGCAGATGGGCAGCGGCATGGTCGAGCTGCGTTATGACGTGCGCAAAGACAACCCGGATAATGCCTGACGTGACACGTCTGACACCGGCCTGAGCAAGCCGGTGTCATTCTGTTATTGTTTTCCTTCCATCCCATAATCCCGCACCACATGCGCAACACGCAGGCGGTAATCGGCAAACAGGGTTTGCTTGCCCTTGATCTGCGCGGCGCGGTGCGCTTCGAAGTTCTTCCATTGGTGCACGGCGTCTTCATCGCGCCAGAACGACAGTGAAAGAATCCTGCCTGGCTGGGTCAGGCTTTCGAAGCGTTCGATGCTGAGGAAACCATCGATGTCTTCCAGGTGGGGTTTCAGCTCTGCCGCGATATCCATATAGGCTTGCTGGCAGCCGGGGTTGGGCTCGACTTCAAAGATTACCGCGATCATTGGGCGAATCCTCCTTGTACGGGTGCGATACCCAGGGTGCCTTCCACCACTTCGACAAAAGAGCGCTCTTCCTTGAGGATGAGTTTCAGCTCCTGGGCCATAATGAAGTTCGCTCGTCCTCCATCGTCTGACTTCAGGCGGGCACGATAGGCTTCATAGGCCGCAAGGCTGTCGAAGGCGACCAGGCCCCAGGCGATGTCATTGCTGCCTTCATGGGGCAGGAAATAGCCGATGAGATGGCCGCCACAACGCGGAATGATGCGTCCCCAGTTCTCGGCGTATGCCTTGAAGGCTTCTTTCTGGAAAGGGTCGATTTCGTAGCGAATCACGCAAGCTATCGTCATGCTGGTGTCTCCGGTGAATGGGCAAGCAATCAGTGGAATAGGCAATGAATGAGCTAGACAAAGCGTAAGGGAGCACCTGTTCAACTTGATTCGATGGGGATCGAAACATGGCGGAAGGACCGAACATCACACGCATTGCCGCGCTGATCGGCGACAATGCACGGGCAGAAGTGCTGTCCGCGCTCATGGGGGGGCATGCACTTACCGCCACTGAGCTTGCCGACATGTCGGGTGTTACTCGCCAGACCATTAGTTCGCATCTGGGCAAGCTGCGCGAAGCCGGGTTGATCGAGGTTGCCCAGCAGGGGAGGCATCGTTACTTCCGCCTGGCAGGCGATGAAGTGGCCGAGCTGCTGGAATCGCTGATGGGGCTCGCCGCCAGCTCAGTACCCGTTCCCCCTTTGTTCGGGCCGCGCGAACCGGCGTTGCGCAAGGCGCGTGTGTGCTACGACCATCTTGCCGGAGAGTTGGGTGTCTGGGTTTTCCAGGAAATGCTGCGCCATGGCCTGTTTCAGCGTGACGACGGCGGGCTGGCGCTGACCCAACGCGGACGTGAGTGGTTCGAGCGTATTGGCATCGATACCGAGCAGGCGGTGGCACAGAAGCGTGCGTTGTGTCGCGAATGCCTGGACTGGAGCGAGCGCCGGTATCACCTTGCCGGGGCGCTGGGCGCCGCATTGTTGTGCCGGATTCAGGAACAGGGCTGGGCACAGCGCGAGAAGGGATCTCGCACCATTGTGTTCACGCAGGAAGGGGAAAAATCCCTGCGCGCCCTGTTTTCACTGGAGCGTGTGGAAGAACGCAGAACAGTACAAGAGAGAGCAGTACAGGACAGAGCGACACGAGACAGAACAGCGAAGGCCGTGTAATGCCAGAAGGCTGGCTTTGCAGTCGTCACCCAGGATAGCGATCGAGAGAACGAGTTCATGACATGGTAAAAGTGGCGATATTTGTAGATGTACAAAATGTCTATTACACCGTTCGCGAAGCCTATCGGCGCAATTTTGACTACAACAAGTTCTGGTCAGAAGTCACTGCGGATAGAGAAGTGGTGAAGGCGTTTGCCTACGCCATCGATAGAGGCGATAAAAAACAGCGTGAATTTCAGAACATCCTTCGGGCGATTGGCTTCGAGGTGAAGCTGAAACCTTTCATTCAAAGGTCGGATGGCTCTGCAAAAGGGGACTGGGATGTCGGCATTACCCTGGATGCCATGGAATACGCCGAACTGGCCGATGTCATCGTGCTGGTATCCGGCGATGGCGACTTTGATCTGCTGGCCGATAAACTGCGTCGCGTGCATGGCAAGACCGTGGAGGTGTATGGCGTGCCTCAGCTCACCGCCAACTCATTGGTCCATGCGGCCAGTAAGTTTATCCCGATAGATGAAGCACTTTTGCTGGGTTGAATTTTCCCCCTGTGGAGTGAAATACCTGTGCCCCAAACTCCCGTTCCTACAACCCCCATTTCCACCAAGCGGCTGAATGATCTGGTGAAGTTGCGCCGGGTGCGTGATCGCATGGACCGAGATTACGCCCAGCCACTGAACGTGGAAGCGCTGGCCCGGGGCGTGAACATGTCAGCGGGGCACCTGAGCCGCCAGTTTCGGATCGAGTACGGTGAATCCCCTTATTCCTATCTGATGACACGCAGAATCGAGCGGGCCATGGCCCTGTTGCGGCGTGGCGATCTCAGTGTCACGGAGGTCTGCTTCGAGGTGGGCTGTACATCGCTGGGTACCTTCAGCACGCGTTTTACCGAACTGGTGGGCGTGCCGCCCACGGTCTACCGACAGCAGTCAGAATATGCCACAGCGGGCATTCCACCTTGCGTGGCCAAGCAAGTGACCAGACCGATCAGGAATCAAGAAGCGTCGGTCGAGAAGCGTGCATAAGCTGATAGCTCCATATCCGGAATCGCTGAATAAATCGACGAGCAAGATGAAGCGCAGTGATTTATTCCGCGACTCCATAACGGCTGAGGCTATCACCATGAACATCACCCTTCATTCCACTTTCCTCCCGCATAACGACCCGGAAGCGGCATTGGCCTTTTACCGCGACACCCTCGGCTTCGAGGTACGCAACGATGTGGCCTACGGGGACATGCGCTGGATCACGGTTGGCGCTGTCGATCAGCCTGGCACCTCGATTGTTCTTGCTCCATGGCCAGGTACGCCGCTGTTTGCCACCAAGGATCTTGATGGCACCTTCGAGCGCCTGCAGGCCAGCGACGCCGATATCGTCCAGGAGCCGATGGAACAGCCTTATGGCGTGCGTGATTTCGCGGTGCGTGATCCGGCGGGGAACTTGCTGAGGATTCAGCAACTGCGTTAGACGCGGGTCCAACTATACTCACTGGATGGTCCAGAGGGACCGTCCAGTGAGTATATCTATTCTCCCGCCTATGCCATGACTGGGGCGCTTGCGCAGGCATTGCCTGCTCCGCTTCGGGTGGCCAACACGATGGAGGAGTAAATGGAAACGCCAGCAAAGAACACGATCTGCCTTTGGTACGACAACGACGCCGAGGAGGCGGCACGTTTCTACGCCGAGACTTTTCCTGATTCGGCCGTGAAAGGGGTGTACCGTGCCCCGGGTGACTATCCTTCCGGTCAGGAAGGGGATGTATTGACGGTCTGGTTCACCGTGATGGGCATTCCATGTCTCGGGCTCAATGGCGGGCCAGCATTCAAGCATAACGAAGCATTCTCGTTCCAGGTGGCCACCAACGACCAGGAAGAAACGGATCGCTACTGGAACGCCATCGTCAACAACGGCGGCGAAGAGAGCGCATGCGGCTGGTGCAAGGACAAGTGGGGCATCTCCTGGCAGATCACCCCGGTGGTCCTGACTCAGGCGGTCACGAGTTCCGACCCTGCCGCTGCCAAGCGCGCGTTCAATGCCATGATGGAGATGAGAAAGATCGACGTCGCCGCCATCGAGGCAGCACTTCGCGGCTGAGGCTGCAGGGTGGAAATCCAGAGAACACGCTGCATGCGCTGGGGGCCAGAATGATGGATGGAAATGATCAACGCCCAGCCGTGGGTGTGGCACACGTAGTACTGAAAACCGACCGGATGGAAGCGTCTGCCCAGTTTATGCAATCCATTGGCATGCGGCCCATCTTCGATGGCGCCAAGGTATCCATCTACGAGATGCGCGGCGGAACGCACCTGATCCTGATGCAGGCAGACAGCATCAGGCCGGGTGACGCACCATTCGACCTCATGGTGGATGACCTGCATGCGACCCATCAGCGATGTGTGTCACTAGGGCTTGATCCATCGCCGATTGAGCCGCGCCCGGAAATCGACCATGAAACCTTTACCCTTCGTGAACCTGCCGGGCATGTCATCACCTTCTTTTCCAGCCATGCCTCCGGCAAGCCGGTATAAAGTTACCAATCGCGCGTTGTTCATAGATACGATAATCACTGTCTGGCCATAGGGTCTGTACGAAAAGTGCCTAGAGGAGAAAACACCAATGCTCAAGGAAGTTGGCGGAGTGGTAATTCAGCCCAAGCATCGGGCGACATGCCATTGTGGAGCGATAGAACTGGAGCTGGACCTTCCTGACGGCATCGTCAGCCCCAGACGTTGCGATTGCTCTATCTGCAGACGCAAGGGCGCGGTTGTCGCATCCGTCCCCTTGAATGGCATTCACATCGTCAAGGGCGAAGAGCATCTGAAGCTTTATCAGTTCAATACCCATACCGCCAAGCACTATTTCTGCTCCAACTGCGGCATCTATACCCACCACCAACGCCGCTCCAGCCCGAACGAGTACGGATACAACGTCGGCTGCCTTGAAGGCGTCAATCCCTTCGATATTCCCGATGTACCTACCAACGACGGCGTCCATCACCCAGCGGATCGGTAGCATGGGGAGATGCTTGGTCTGACTAGGGTCTGTACGAAAAGTCGACGAATGATGGTCAGGCAAGGCGGAATTGATCGAAAAAGCGGAGTTTACGGGGTGTAAATGAGCATTTTGAGATCAAGTCCAACAAAGCATGAGCAAGTGCAGGCACTTTTCGTACAGAACCTTGCAGGAAAGCTGCAAGGCAATCCTGTATCGGCAGTTGAAGGTGGATGTGACGAGTTTCAAGGAACCACGAGATGATTCGTGAGTATCAAGAAGCGGATATCAATGAAGTCTTGGATATCTGGTTGTCAGCATCAATTAAAGCCCATTGCTTTGTTGACGCGGAATATTGGCAATCCAAGGTTAGTGATATGCGCAGTATATACATTCCGGCATCGGAGACTTTTGTGCTTGAGTCCAACGGGAAAATTGCCGGATTCTATAGCCTGTTCGGCAATACGCTGGCGGCGATCTTTGTGTCTCCAGATATGCAAGGCAAAGGCATGGGAACGGCTTTGCTTGACGATGCCAAGGGAAGGAGAGAGCGCTTACAGCTCACTGTCTATAAGGACAATAGCCCGAGTGTCAGGTTTTACGAAAAGCATGGGTTTACTTCCCATGGCGAGCAAGTTGACGTACATACCGGCCATTCCGAACTCATCATGGAATATCACACGTAAAAACTCGCCGTAATTTGCTGTGGGTGCATATCCACTCAGCCATAGGATCTTCCCATTGTGGCTGACATTCTCGCTGACATAGCAGCCCAGATTGTCCCGGTCCTGCTGGTTCAGCCACCCAATGTGGTTGCCAGCGTGAAGGTAATGACGCCGTCTTCCTCTATCACACTGCCTCTCATTCCCGCGGCAAAACGTCGCCAGGATGCTGGCGTTACCTTCCTATACGGCAGGAAAGGTATATCAGGAAGTCACGATCTAGATAGCTTCAGAAAAAGTAGCACTTAGTAACTTCTAGGCAGGGAGTGAAAGTGAGTGCTTACACCATGTTTTGCGAAATCATTAACAAGAGGTTGAGATGAATCTTTGTTCTACTATTGGCTAGCATTGATTCATCTGTGTTTCCTTTTGTTTTTTTATGAAATGGACTAGGTTTTGGTGTAAGGCGTGTCTCATATAAAGGGGAGTGGAGGGAGTCAGCTTACGACCCTAAGCGGACATGCTGGCAAAGGCAGCAGGGACGTTCATTCGGTATATGCTGCATGTACGATGATCTATGTTAGCAAGAAGGTGAAAGAGAATGCCTGCATCCTGGGATCAAAACAAATTCGATCGTTGGCAAGAACTTCGCAAGAGACTGAAAGAGTGCAAGCGCGCGAAGGAGTATGCTCAGGTTATCGAGGTGGCCCGAACGATTATAGATTTAGATAAGGAGGCGCCGTTTATTTGTATAATGACGCCTCTTTTTTACAAGGAAATCGGCGCGGCATATGAGAAGCTTGGCGACCTAAGTGAGGCTATTCGTAACTATCAAATTTCCCTAAATGGATTTAAAAAACACCGGGAGTCGAACGAGACAAATAAACCTGATGATTGGTTAAAAGATATTCATTCGTTGAGCAAAAAGATTGAACGGTTATAGCAGAAGCTATGAGCCTCGTCATTGCTAACAAGACCAAGCACGGCGACAGCTTTTTCGTTGCGGCTTCGCCTCCACTGAAAAGCTGAGCGCGTTGGCAGCGTTATAACGCTTTGTTTGCCAGCATGGCCACAGATTTATAATAAGGAAAGAAAATGGATGAATTGATTGATGAGGAGTGGTTCTCGCAAATTGAAGAGCACTTAAAGTGTAGTGAGCAAAGCTGGTTAATGGGAGCGGGGATCAGCTTTGATGCTAAATTACCGCTAATGTACCCAATGACAAACAAAGTTAAGAAAGATGTAGAAAGCAGTCACAAGAAATTATATGACGAAATTATCACTCCGCTTTTTGAAGAATTGCCTGAAAACTGCCATATAGAGCATGTCCTCAGTCATCTCGGAGACTATGCCGCACTAGCTGAAAGAAACAAAGAAAAGAAAATAACAATTAACCGTAGTGAAATTGAGTTAGTCAGATTAGAAGAAGCACATAATATAATTCTTGAATCTATCTCAAATGTGATCAGGTGTGGCTATGTGGAAGATAAAGATGGAAATACAGTAGAAGAAGGCACACCGTCTGTGCCAATCGTCGATATTGGAGCTCATTTAGAGTTTGTAGATACGCTGTTTAACCATGCGTCTGCTGGTGTTCATGAGCGAAGAAAAACAGTTAACATTTTCACAACTAACTATGACACTCTTTTGGAAGATGCCTTAGCACTAAATAAAGTCCCATATTGGGATGGGTTTGCGGGAGGAGCGGTGGCTCATCGTACCCAGAGATACGGCGAACCCACACCATCAAATGGACAGCGCGCAAACTTAATCAAGATGCATGGGTCGATAGATTGGTTTCTTTGTGACAAAGGTTATGTCTGGCGAGTTAGGGACAATGACCGCTACCCCAAAGTAGATCGTCGCGTACTAATTTATCCTCAAGCCACAAAATACATTGCTACCCAACAAGACCCTTTTTCTACTCAGTTTGATTTGTTTAGAAAGTCTCTAAACTCTAGTAACAGTAATACGCTAGCGGTTTGTGGCTACAGCTTTGGCGATGATCACATTAATAACGAAATTGAATTCGCCTTATCTAAAGAAGAAAATAAAACTGTATTGCTGGCATTCTTGGAGTGTAGGGATGGAATACCAGCATGTTTAGAAAGATGGCGTAGTTCCTTTTTTGGGTCAAGAGTTATTATTGCTTCTCTGCATGGTCTATATGTAGGAAATCAAGGACCATTTAAAAGAAAGTCCGATAGCGATTATTGGTGGACATTTAGAGGTGTAACATCAGTGCTAAAGAATGGATGTGAGGTTTAGTTATGTTTACACCGGAAGAAGAGTTAAAAATAGGACAAATTGTTGAAGTATCTGGAAATAATGTTAAAGTTGAGATATCTGATACAATATCTGAGTTATCCAGAACCTTCAATGGCCGCGTTTACCCTATTGGGCAAATAGGTAGTATGGTGAAAATTCACTATGGTCGCAAAATAATTTTTGGCCTAGTAACAATGCTCAGAATGCGTTCAGAGGAGTTAATTGAATCAGGAATTCCCGTAAACGCTGATTCAGATCAACGCGTAATGGAGGTGCAGTTACTGGCTGAAGGAAGTTGGAACAACATCAGTTCCAAATTGGCTTTTAAACGTGGCATCAAAACTTATCCCTTACCTCAGCAAGGTGTATTTCTACTAACTAACGAAGAAATTTCTTTTGTGTACCGTTCGGCAGAAGGCACAAGAGATGAATCCGTTGATCCACTAGTTCCTTTTGCAGTTTATAGCGCATCTGAATCTACAACATGTAGAGCCAACATCAATAAGATGTTTGGTATGCATTGTGCTGTTCTTGGTTCTACAGGGTCAGGAAAATCAGGCACTGTAGCAGCGATTATTCATAGTGTACTGTCTCATAAAAATAATGATAAAGAGTTGTCACCTCAGATTGTGGTTATTGACCCTCATGGAGAATACGGTTCAGCATTTAAGACTAGAGCAGTCCAATACCGTGCGTATGACATTGCAGCGGGTGAGGATGGCCAAGAAGAGATAAAGCTTCCTTACTGGTTAATGGCTAGCGATGAGTTTACGAATCTAGTTATTGGAAAATCCGAGAGAAGCGCCACTAGCCAAAATAATGTAGTTCAAAAAGCACTTGCACATGCAAGAATGGTTATTGCCGGAATTGTAAAGCCTTGCCCAAGAGAATTTGGTTCAGAGACTTTGAGTCATCTAGACAATATTGATGATCCAGATTTTTTTGATGGTAAAGACGCTTCAGATATCCTGGAGTTTGATCGAGACAAGCCCAGACCATTTTGCTTGGATGAGTTTGAGAGTCATGTGCGGTATATACAAGGTGGTAGATTCAAAAAAGGATCAAAAGTTATAGAACCATTACCAGCATCAGATTCTGGCATGACTTATGTATCATCAGTATTAGATAAGTTAAAAGTTCTTCGAAGAGATAATCGGCTTTCATTTATGATGGAATGTTGGCGAGATTACAAAGATCAAATAAAATTACACGAGATTTTGAACCAGTTTGTTGGTACACCAAAGCAGGAAAAGAAAGATATCCGAATCATTGATATTTCAGGGCTTCCAAATGAAGTTGCAGGCCCGCTTACTGCATTGATTGCCCGACTGCTTTTCCAGTATAAGGTTTTTCAAACGCAGGATGAAAAAGAAAAAGATCCTATTTTACTGGTGTGTGAAGAGGCACATAGGTATGTCCCTGATCATGGAGAAGCGCAATATTCAGCAGCTCAAGGCGCAATAAGGCGCATTGCAAGAGAGGGGCGAAAATACGGAATTGGACTAATGTTGGTAAGCCAGCGACCCGCTGATGTAGACAGTACTGTAATATCACAGTGTGGTACGTGGGTCGTTTTAAGACTTACAAATTCTGCCGATCAACAGCATGTCGCACGCTTCTTACCAGATGGGTTATCTGGCATGGTTGGTGCACTACCTATTTTATCTCAGCAAGAAGCAATATTTGTTGGCGAGGGAGCTGCTCTACCTTCCAGAGTAAGAGTCAAAGATTTAAAAGAAGAGCAATTACCGAAGTCGAATACGATTCCGTTTGCTCAAGGGTGGGCTAGTGATCGCTTATATCTGGAAAAATTAAAGGAAATATCTGAGAGAATGTGCAGCTAATAAAAGCGTTATAACAAGGCGCTGCACACGGGTAAATTACTCGCTTCGCTCCCAATTTACCGGTGAGTGCGGCGTTATATCAGCATTGCCTCAACGTCCGCTTTTGGCCGAAAAGAGACGTCAGTCTCTACTAGACCCAAAGCCCCGCAATCTGCCTCATATCTGCTCTGCAATGGCACCCTTGTCGATGATCGACCAGACGTTCTGGATCTTTCCATCCTCATCGAATTCATAGAACACATTCTCTTCGAATTGTACGGGCTTGCCGTTGACCGGCAGCCCGAACAGCATGCCGGTGGGTGTGCAGTTGAACACCAATTGGCTGGCGATGTGTGGGGGCTGTGAGACGAGCAGGGCGACGTTGAAGTAAAGATCCGGAATGGCCGCAAAATCTCCTTCCAGCATGGCACGGTAGCCGCTCAACCCCAGGGTTTTGCCATTGTGGCTGACGTTCTCGCTGACATAGCGCCCCAGGCTGTCCCAGTCCTGTTGGTTCAGGCACTCGATATAACCGCGATAGCGGGCCGACAGTTCGTCGCTGTTCATTGCTTTACCTTATTGAATGGCACCCCGCTCAATGTAGCTGGGCGGGGTCATCCTGCAAGTCGATATCCATCTCTGGCCGTTTGTTGCTGAGTCTCCGTGCGCTGGCTTTGGCTCCGGCGCTGGCGACGATGCTGCCCCATACCACCAGGCCGGCGGCTATCGGCAGGCGCCAGTCTGGTGCGGTCACTCCGGCCAGCATCAGGAACAGGGTGGCCAGCACCGGCACCGCGTGGGCCAGGTTGCCCAGGCGCTGGGCCTGGGGTGCCTGCAGGGCTCGTTCCCATGCCAGCATGGCGATGCCGTAAGGGCCGAGACCGAGCACGGCAGTGGCCAGCAGTGCCGTGGGTGAAGGCATGGCGCTCATTCCTTCGAGCGCCAGGCTGGCGGCACCGGTGATCAGGCTGGCGATCAGCAGCAGGTGTGGCAGGCGCTGGCTGAGGCGATAAGCCGGGACCTGGCAAGCCAGGGAATAGAGCGCCCAGCACAGGGCGGCGGCCAGTGCCAGCAGATAGCCATGCCAAGGTCCGGAAAGACCGCTCGCCAGCGCTTGGGGAGCGACCAGCAAGGCCGCGCCCGAAAATGCCAGCAAGGCGCCGATAAGCGTGGTCAGTGTCAGGCGCCTTGTGGTCAACCACTGGCTCGCCAACAGGAAGAACACCGGCCAGGTATAGGCAATCAGGGCCGCTTCGGCGGTCGGGGCGAGGGAAAAGCTCATGAAGCAACCGCCCACCGCCACCGCAATCAGCAGGGAGACTCCAGCGTAGACCACCAGCCCCTGGCCGAGCGGTTGATCGGATTCGCCTCGGCGGCGTCGGCGCGCCATGGGCAGGGTTGCCAGGGCACCGGCCAACAGTGCCAGGGTGGAGAGCCGCAGCGGCGGCAGCCCCTCGGCTGAAGTCACCAGCAGGGGGATCAGCGCCCACAACACCACTGCCAACAGGGCGGCGCCGGTGCCGTGCCAGATGGAGGGATAGGGATGGGGCGTCTGGGCCTGCATGGTCGAAGCTCCTGCTTTCCGGTGGATGACGGCAGCAGCATAATCAGCCATGATTCATCATGAAAACGATCTTTATTGATTTCATTCATCAAGATGGGTGATGTATTGATGCGTGCCCCGACTCTCGACCTGACCTTGCTGCGTACTTTGGTGGCGGTCGCCGATACCGGTGGTGTCACTGCCGCCGCGCGACGGCTGGCCTATACCCAGTCCACCGTCAGCATGCAGTTGCAGCGTCTGGAAGAAGCGTTGGGCGTGGCGTTGCATGAACGGGAAGGGCGGCGCATGCGGTTTACGGCCGATGGTGAGCGCTTACTGGGGCACGCTCGCCGCCTGTTGGCGCTCAACGATGAAGCCCTGGCCGACATGCGCAGCAGGCGGGTGACGGGGGAGCTTAACCTGGGGATTCCAGAGGACTATGCGATCCTGCTGACCTCGGTGTTCTCCTGGTTTCATCAGCTCTATCCCGAGGTGCGTCTGCAGGTGACCTGTGGCAACAGTGCTTCCCTGGTGGAGCAGGTGCGTGCCGATGAACTGGACATGGCGCTGGTGACCCGCCAGCGCCATGCGCCCGGGGGCGAGGTGATCCGCCGCGAGCCGTTGACTTGGGCCGTAGGGCTGGAACGTCAACCCCCGCTCACTGATCCCTTGCCGCTGGCGCTTTACTCGCCCGGCGTCGACTGGTGCCAAGAAGTGGTCGAGCAGGCATTGGCCACGACGGGCCGCGACTGGCGAGTGGCCTATACCAGCCAGTCCATGGCTGGCCTGACACCGATGGTTCAGGCCGGCCTGGCCATCGTGGTGGTCACCCGCAGCATGCTGACCGCGCAGTTGCGAGTGCTGGACGAGAGTAGCGGTCTGCCACCGCTGCCTGCCGTGGAACTGGCCTTGCACCTGGCTGCGCGGCGTCCCACCGAACCTGCCCGGCGTCTGGCCGAGTTGATTCGCGAAGAACTCTCGCCTAGAGGTGATGGGGAACGGCGCAAAGAAGAAAGACGCAAAGAAGGGTGAGGAAGTTGGCCGTTTCTCGAAAGGAATCTGGCCATTCGTCGATAGATCCGATAAGCGCTCCAGCTGCTACCCTTTTAAGGCTGCCACTGCCTGGAGGGTGCTCCGATGAGCGACGTCGAACGAGGTCCCGAACGGATTCGCAATATCGCTCTGGCCGGCCAGGCCGGGGTAGGCAAGACGCGATTGGCCGAAGCGCTGCTGGAGGCGGCTGGAGAAAGTGAAACCAGCCAACTGCGCAAGGGCACTCCCCTTGGCGATAGCCAGGCTCAGGAGGCCATGCTCGAACACTCCATCACCGCCACGCCCATGGGGCTCACCTGGGGCGAGGCGCATATCAATCTGATCGATACGCCTGGTTACGCCGACTTTCAGGGCATGGCGCTCTCCATTTTGCCTGCCGTGGAAACGGTGGCCGTGGTCATTGATGCCGAACGTGGTATCGACGTCAGTGCCCGGCGGATGATGCAGTGGCTCGCGGAGCGTGGTCTGTGCCGGCTGATCGTCATCAATCGTATCGATACCGCTCCCGAGCGCTTGCCGGCATTGCTGGAAAGCCTGCGCGACCAGTTCGGGCCGGAATGCTTGCCTCTCAATCTTCCGGCTCAGGGAGCGAGTCGAGTGGTGGATTGTTTCTTCGCTCCCGATGGCGAGTCGGATTTCGGTTCGGTGGCGGATGTCCACGAGATGCTGGTGGACCAGGTCGTGGAACTGGATGAAGAGCTGATGGCGCTATATCTGGAGCAGGGCGAGGCCCTTGAGCCGGCCCAACTGCATGATCCTTTCGAGGCCGCCCTGCGCCAGGGCCATCTGGTGCCGATCTGCTTTGTCTCAGCGACCAGCGGCGCCGGGGTCGTGGAACTGCTGAATGTCTTCGAACGCATGATGCCCAATCCGCTGGAGGGCAACCCGCCTCCTTTTTTACGCGCGGAGGTCCAGAAAGAGACAGGGCTCAAGGAAGAGGCAGAACTCAAGCAAGAAACCGAGATCAAGCAAGAAACCGAGTTCCTGGCCCAGCCTGATCCCGAGGCCCATGTGCTGGCGCATGTGGTGCGTATCGAACATGACCCTTACCTGGGCAAGGTGGCCTTGTTTCGCGTGCATCAAGGCACTGTTACTCGCGACACTCGGCTATTTGCCGGGGACGCCCGCAAGCCGTTTCGAGTGGGCACGCTATTGCGCTTTCAGGGGCGTCGCCCTCAAGAGGTGGAGCGTTGTGGGCCCGGCGAACTCTGCGCCTTGACCAAGGTGGAGGAAGCTACGCTGGATAGCGTGCTGCATGATTCCCACGATGAAGACCATATCCGCTTGCGTCCGGTGGCTCTGCCGGCACCAGTATTTGGCCTGGCGATTCAGACCACCCGCCATGGCGATGAGCAGCGCCTCTCCGAAGCTCTGGCCAAACTGGTGGAGGAAGATCCGGGGCTTGAGGTCGCGCGGGATGGCGTGACGCAGGAAACGGTGCTGCGGGGGCTCGGCGAGCTGCACCTGAATACAGCCCTGGAGCGACTCGGCCAGCGTTTCAGGATAGAGGTGACGACCAGCATACCTTCCATTGCTTACCGCGAGACCATCGCCGCGCCTGCAGAAGGACACTGCCGGCACAAGAAGCAGACCGGTGGCGCTGGCCAGTTCGGCGAAGTGTTCCTGAAGGTGGAGCCCCTGTCCCGAGGGGCTGGCTTCGAGTTCAGCGATACCATCCGCGGCGGGGCTATTCCGTCATCGTTGTTGCCGGCGGTGGAGAAAGGCGTGCGTCAGGCCATGTCCAGCGGTGCCCTGGCAGGCTATCCGCTGCAGGACGTACGCGTCACGGTGCTCGATGGTAAGACGCATCCGGTGGACTCCAAGGAAATCGCCTTTGTGATTGCGGGTCGCAAGGCTTTTCTGGATGCCGTGGGCAAGGCCAGCCCTCTGGTGCTGGAGCCTTTGGCAGAACTCGCCGTGGATGCTCCCGGTGGCGCCATGGGCGATCTCACCGCTGATCTCACAACAAGCCGCGGGCGTATTCTCGACACCCGTAGCCTGGGGGACCAGGTCAGCTTCCAGGCTTTGGTACCGCTCGCCGAGGTGCTCGATTATCCGAGCCGCCTCAATGCCATGACCGGCGGAGCCGGCACCTACAGCCTGCGGTTCAGCCACTATGAGCCGGTACCGGAGAGCGTGCAGAGGCGATTGATCAAGGCGTATCGTTCACCTGATGACGAGCAGGATCATTAGATGAGGTATTGCCATGCGCATCACTATCACGATGGATGACGCCTTATACGAACAGGCGTTGGAAGTGGCCGACCCGGGACTGGATAAACCGTCGGACCTCTTGCGAGAGGCGTTGAAGACCTATGTGCGTGTACAGGCAGCCCGTCGTCTTGCCGCCCTAGGCGCTGCTGCACCGGACACGCAGGACATACCGCGCCGTCGCGAGGAACCGAGCGAGCCATGAGCGTATTCATCGACGCGAAACACGCTTGTGGACCCTGGATAAGCGCCTTCTGGAAATGGCTGGCCGCTTCGGCGTGACCTATTCGCCGTCCATGCACTAAAGAAACCATCACCAGGCTCCGTCGCCTGTCCCTATCTGTCACCTGGGATACTTAGGCTAGCCCTTATCTCATCTCTCCGAGCCCCCAGCCGCCAATGAACTTGGCGACTGGGGCAGGGGCGTTGTTCTTCAAGTAGCCAACGCGGCACTTTGCCGAGTGGCGAGGCTGACGCCGATGTAGCAGGCGGCGGAGGCGAGGCAGCCGTAGAGCGGGCCCTGTACCCAGCCGAGATCCGTGCCCAGCAACAGGTAGGCGCTGACGCCAAAGCCAGCGGCGATGGAGGCGAAGGCGCCGGTGCTGTTGCCCTGCCAGAAGGTCGAACACAGGGTGACGCCGAACAGGGAAGCCATCAGGGTGCCGTTGCCGAGGATGCCCAGCCACAGGATCATCACCGGTGGCAGATAGGCCATGCCGATGAAGGCGCAGATGCCGACAATCAACACCATCAGGCGGTTGAAGGTCATGGTGGTGGTGAAGCCTTCGTGTCGACCCAGGGCGGAACGCAGGTCGTAGGACAGCGCGGTCGATACGGTATGCATCAGCGAGTTGGCCGTCGACTTCATGGCAAACAGGATGAACAGCGTGATCACGCTCGACATCAAGGGGCCGACACCGTGTTCGAGGAAGGTCGGCATGGCCAGGTCGGCTGTGGCCAGGTCGGGGAAATAGGCCTTGGCATACAGCCCCGCCAGGGGTGTGAAGTTGAGCAGCAAACCCAGCACGGTGACCCAGATGCCCACCCGCGCCATGCTCACGTCCTTCTTGATGGCCAGGAAGCGTACCGACATGAAGGGCAGGGCAGCGGCCCACAGGAAGGCATAGGGCAACAGCAGAAACGCGGAGGCCGGGCTGTCGCCATAGGGCGCGCCAGTGGTGGGATTGGCAAATTCAGGATCGATGACGTTGAGCTTGCCGATCAGTTCGCCAAGCCCGATTTCGACGAACACCACATAAGCGATGATGCAGGAGCCCAGCACCATGCCCAGGACCATGACGGCATCGGTCCAGGCCACGGCACGCAGGCCGCCGAACATGGTGTAGCCGATGACCAGCAGCGTGATCAGCAAGGCACCCATGACCGGCGATACCCCGAGCCATCCCGATACCAGCAGGCCGATGGCCTTGATCTGGGATACCAGGAATACCCCCAGCAGCAACAGAATGATCAGCGCCACGATGCCTTGTAACCAGCGTCCTGCCTGTCCGGAGGAATGCGTCTGGGCGATGTATTCGGGGATTGTCCGGCTGCCCAGCGTAGCGGCCTTGCGGCGCAGGTAGTTGGCGAAGAACAGCGTGGCAATCAGGAAGGCCGGGGTATAGAAGGTGTTCGAGAACAGCTCGAGCGAGCCGTATTCATAGGCCACCCCGGGGGAGCCGATGAACACGAAGCCACTGTAGCCGGTAGCGACCAGGGTGGCTGCCGCGACGAAAGGGCCGAGAGAGTTGTTGGCCACCAGGAAACCGGATTCCTCCTTGTCTCCCGCGGCACGCATGGAATAGAGCGACAGGGCAATCAGCAGCGCGGCTGAAACCCCCAGCAGTAGCCAGTTCAACATCAGAGGGCTCCTTGAAACAGGGTTGTCGTTGTTGTGATGGATGGCTGTGATGAATTGCTGTGATGAATCAACTGCGCCGTTCGAGCAGCAGGGCCGCGACGGCCAGGCCCAGCGTGATGGCGGAAGCGATAGCGAATGCGAGGAAAGTCCAGGATTCCATGTCATCTCCTGTTGGTTGATGGTGGGCATGGGGCACGCCCGTCCCGTACCGCATGGCAGGCACGCAGCGGATAGGGAGCAGCATTATTGAAATGTGTCTGTGATTGGCAGTGCCGAGCAGCGCAAGCCTGAGTGCAGCTTGTGCCTGACAAGAGATGCCTAGTAAAAGAGATAGCTCGTCATGGGGAAGGGTCTCCGTTGTTGTAGGTGTTGTTGTAGGTGCTGCGAGAATTACGATAGCCCCAGGGCCTTGGTTAACTAAAATATTATTATTCGAACAGCATCCTCAGTTTTTTCTATGCAAGGGCGGTGCCAGGCAAGACAGCGCTGCCAGCCCTCCATTAGCTCTCCATCAACCCACCAGCAGTGAGCCGGTCGTCAAGCATTGCCGGGCTTCAGCACTTTCCAGAGCCGTGATAAGGCGCGCCAGAAAGGCGTCGCAGCGGGCCAGTTGGTCGCGGGTCACGAACTCGTCGGGCTGATGTCCCTGGGCCATGCTGCCGGGGCCGCAGACCAGGGTGGGAATGCCCAGTTCGTGCTGGAAAAGCCCGCCTTCGGTGCCATAGCCGATGCGTTCGCGGGTGCGGTCGTCGAGCAGCGCCAGAATGAATCCCACCAGCGCATCATCGTCGGCCATCGACAAGCCGGGATAGTCACTGAGCCGCTCCATGTGGATATCGGCGTCGGCATGAGTCTTGCGCATCTCGCTTGTCAACTTTGCTGCCAGAGCCATCAGTTCCTCGAGCAGGGCCTCGGGGTCATCCTCGGGAACATTGCGAATCTCCAAGTCGAGCTGGCAATCCTGGGGCACGATGTTCAAGGCTGCACCACCTTGGATCGTACCGACCTGAAGCGTGGTGTGGGGAATAGCGAAGCGCTCGTCGAAGGGGCCTAGCCTGGCCTTCTCAGTGGCCTTGTCCTCGACCCAGGCCACCAGCCGGGCGGCAGCATGAATGGCGTTGACCCCTTCCGGTGCCATGCCGGAATGGCAAGCCTTGCCACGTACATGCAGGCGTACCGCCAGCTTGCCCTTGTGCGCGGTGGCCAGGCGCATGGATGTCGGCTCGCCAACCACGCAGGCCACCGGCTGCTGCGGATAGCGGGCCAGGTCGGCGATCAGGCTGCGTACGCCCAGGCAGCCGACTTCCTCGTCGTGGGAAAACGCCAGATGGATGGGCACGGCAAGATCGGCCTTGACCATCGCCGGCACGGCGGCCAGCACGGCAGCGAGAAAGCCCTTCATGTCGGCGGTGCCGCGTCCATACAGGCGCTCGCCCTCGGCGGTCAGCTGAAAGGGCTCGAATTGCCATGCCTGGCCGGTGACCGGCACGGTATCGGTATGCCCGGAAAGCATCACACCAGAGCGATCTACCGGGCCGATGGTGGCATAGAGGTTGGCCTTGTCCCCTGTTGCATTGAGCACGCGACGAGAACTCACTCCATGACGCGTCAGGTAGCTCTCGATGAACGCGATGAGCGGTAGGTTGGAACGATGGCTGGTGGTATCGAATGCCACCAACTCAGCGAGCAAATCGACGGTAGATGCTTGCGACATGAGGAATCCGGCTCTGTTGAAAACGAGTGGGTCTGTCCGTGTGATGTGGGCGCTGATACGCTCGGCGCAGGCACTTTCGCTCAGAACCTAGCGCTGATCGCCCGGCACACCATAGGACGGCGACTGGTCCGGCTGTATTGCCCGGCACACATAGGCGTCGCGCTGGGGCAGATAGTTTTCCCAGATCATGCGCAATTCGCTCAAGGGGGCGATATGCCAGTCGACCCGCAGGTCGACCACTGGCCAACTGGCCTGATCGGTGACCTTCAGCCCTGCCGAGTAGACGGGCCCCATTTCCCCCCCGGCGGCCAGCCCGGCATCCATGGCCGCCAGCAAGCGTTCGGCGAGTTCACCCGTGTGGGCTTCGAAGGCCGCGACCATGGCGCTGATCACCTTGCTGTCTGCCAGCATATTGCCGCCGGCCACGCAGTCGCGACCCTGGCGGGTGGCATGGATACCCAGCGTCTCTGTACCGCTGTGCATGGCACTGCGACCCTGGCCATCGAGCACCTGCAACTGGCGCCACTCCGGGTACTGTTCGCTTTCGATGAGGCGGGCCAGCACCTGTTCGGCGTCCAGCCCTTCCTGAAGCAGTTGCACGCCAAGCAGGCCCAGCGCTGGATTGGTGACGTTCTGGGTCAGGACGACACCCCTGCCAGGCGCAATGAAGGGGCAACGGCTGGCCACGCAAATGCTCGAAGAGCTGATGGCGGTGCCGAACTGTCCGGTGTCGCGGCAGAAGCCGGCAATGGAAAAGGTCATAGCGCACTCTCCTGGTCGGGGATGACAGCGATTACGTCGATTTCCATCAGCCACTCGGGCTGGGCGAGCCCAGCGACCACCAGTCCTGTGGAGATCGGGAAGACACCCTTGAGCCACTTGCCCACTTCGCGGTAGACCGGCTCGCGAAAGCGCGGGTCGGTGATATAGGTGGTGGTCTTGACGATATGGCTCAGCTCGGAACCGGCTTCTTCGAGCAGTTGCTTGACGTTCTTCATGGCTTGCTCGGCCTGGGCGGCAGGGTCGCCAAGGCCAACTAGACGTCCCTCGAAATCGGTCCCGACCTGGCCGCGTACATAGAGGGTATTGCCCGCGCGAACGGCTTGGCACAAGTCGTTATCCAATGACTGATTCGGATACGTTTCCTTGGTATTGAACATGCGGATACGGGTATGCGTCGGCATCGACTTGGCCTCGATCAGTTGGCAGCTTGAACTTGCGGGTCCTGAGCCTGAGAGGCTCGAACGGGGGAGTCCTGAACGTCTTTTGAATCCTGAGCTTGTGAATTCTGAACTCGTGAATGCTGGGCCTGCGCGCTGTCGTGGTAGACGAAGTACTGGCGCTGCGTGGCGATGTGGTCGGCGATGAACTTGGCATCGTGCCACACCCCCCAGATGAAGCTGGAGCCACGCCGCGACAGCCAGGGCAGGCCAACGAAATAGACACCGGGCTCGCTCGATACACCACGCTGATGGCGTGGCTTGCCGTTGGCATCGAAGGCATCGACCTGCAGCCAGCTGTAGTCCACGGCAAAGCCGGTGGCCCAGATGATCGCAGTGATGCCGGCTTCGGCCAGGTCGAGCTGCTGCAGCGGATGGGTTACGCATTGCGGGTCCGGCAGGGTGGCACGGGCTTCCGGCTCTTCCGGGAGATCGAGGCCATTGCGGGCAATGTAGTCATCGGCGGCATCCAGCAGCGACAGATAGTTGTCATCACCGCGTGCCAGGTTCTCGGCCAGGTCCTGCTCGAAGGTCACTGTGCCATTATTGAAAGCCTGCGTGCGCCCGACCAGGGTGATGCCCTGATAGGCAAGGCGGCGGAAGTCGATGGTCTGGCCGCCACGCGCGCCACTGACTGCGATGGTGACGTGCTCCGTGCCTGGCTTCATGGCGGCGGCGTCCCATTCACCAAGCACTCCCAGCCACCAGCAGAAGTCACGGTTGCGGTAGGCACGGGGAGGGCGGTCGTGGGGCCCCACCGACAGATAGACCGACTTGCCGGAACGTTGCAGCTCATCAGCAATCTGCACGCCTGATGAGCCTGCTCCAACCACCAGCACCGCTCCCTCGGGAAGCTGTTGCGGGTTGCGGTATGCGCTGGAATGCAGCTGTGTGATGGACGCGTCGTCCGGTGCGATCGGCGGAATGATCGGACGCTGGAAAGGTCCCGTAGCGGCGACGACACGCTGGGCCTCGATCAACCCTTCGGAAGTCGCAATGGTGAAGCCTGGCCGGCCTTCATTGCGTTCGACCTTGTGGACTGCCACGCCTGTGCGAATGGGCGCATTGATCTTGCGCGCATAGGCTTCGAAGTACTCGGCCACCTGTTCCTTGGTGGCAAAGGCATCGCGGGAAATATCGGCAAATTCCATACCGGGAAAACGGTCGTGCCAGGCCGGGCCGTTGGCCACCAGCGAATCCCAGCGCGCGGTACGCCAGCGCTCGGCGATCCGCTCACGTTCCAGCACGAGATGAGGCACCCCAAGATTGCTCAGGTGTTCGCTCATGGCCACTCCTGCCTGACCGGCACCGACAACGAGCGTATCTATCTGGGTTGTCTTCTCCGTCATATTCCGTCCTCCAGTGGGCTGTTGTTATAAATAAACGTTATAAATAAACGTTATGAACTGACGTTATGAACCGTCTTTGTGAACTGACGTTATGAACTGGCGTTGTGCGGGTAGCTTAGGAGGACGCCATGCTTAGTTAAAATATAGTTATTCGTGGCTTTGGATCGGTTTTTTCTATGTAATGGGCTTTCGACATCAAACCCGACATCTTGATGGTGGTACCCATGTTTCACTTCACGCTAAAGCAGTTGCGCTACTTCACGGTGGCCGGTGAACTGTCCAGCGTTACCCTGGCTTCCAGGAAGCTGCATGTGTCACAACCTTCCATCTCTGCGGCGATTCAGCAGATCGAAGAAACCACCGGGCTGCAGCTTTTCGTGCGCCATCATGCCCAGGGTCTGTCGTTGACCCCGAGCGGAAAACAGTTGCTGGTGCGGGCCAAGCAACTACTGCGGGAGGCAGAAGGCCTGGAGCAGTTTGCGGTATCTCTGAGCGAGGACATTGCCGGCGAGCTGCGTCTGGTGGCCTTTCCGACTTTCGCACCGGTGTTCCTGCACCAGTTGCTGCGGCGCTATGCCGATGCTTACCCGGCGGTCAGCCTGCTGTGTCACGAAGAAACCCAGGTGGATATCGTCAAGGGGCTCAATCAGGGGGAGTTCGAACTGGCATTCACCTATGACCTGCAGATTCCGGTCAATATCGACTTCACGCCGCTGCATTGCTTTCCTGCCTATGCCGTGGTCGCCGAGGACCATCCCCTGAGTGGAAGAGGGCAAGTGAAGCTCGCCGAACTGGTCGAATATCCCATGGTGCTGCTGGATTGGCCGCAGAGCCGCGAGTATTTTCTGTCGATTTTCGAAACCCTTGAGCTGAAGCCCCAGGTGGCTTATCGCGCCAAGTCACTGGACATGATTCGCGGGCTGGTGGCGAATGGCTTTGGGTTTTCCCTGTTCAATACGCCCCTGACGACTGACAAGGCCTTCGATGGCCGACGCCTCACCGCCTTGCAGCTAGAGGATGACGTGCGTCCCTTGTCCATGGGATTGGCTTGCCTGAAAGGGCTGCGCTTGAGCCCCGCCGCCGAAGCGCTGCGTGACCTTGCATTAGGTAGCGACGTGACGGCCGCGGTACTGGGACACAAAGGCAGCAAGAAGCCATGAGCAAGCAGTGGTAAGTGATAGAAGCGGTAAGTGGTAGAAGCTGTAAGCCGTAAGCCGTAAGCTAAAAGCTAAAAGCTAAAAGCTAAAAGCTAAAAGCTAAAAGCTAAAAGCTAAAAGCTAAAAGCTAAAAGCTAAAAGCTAAAAGCTAAAAGCTAAAAGCGAAGGAGTCTTTACACGGCTCTGCGAAGTTTTTTGAATCATTGGCTTACGGCTTACGGCTTACGGCTTACGGCTTACGGCTTACGGCTTACGGCTTACGGCTTACGGCTTACGGCTTACGGCTTACGGCTTACAGCTCCTATCGCTTACGGCCCGCAGTCGTCTTCGTTGTATGTATCAACAATAACGATTCTGCGGCCTAGCTCACATAGCGAATGCGTGCCCTGCCCTGACCTGCCTACTGATGCCTACGGCTGCCTTTATTGATGGCCAACCTGTCAGCGCGGCGGATGGCAGTACGCTGACGACCTCAAACCCTGCCACAGGCGAAGCCTTGGCCGAAGTGGCAGCGTGCGATGCGGAAGATGCGGACCGTGCTGTATCTGCTGCTCGACGCAGTTTTGAAGCGGGTGACTGGTCCCAGGCGGCGCCGGTGACGCGCAAGGTCATACTGCAGCGTCTGTCGGCATTGATGATGGAACATTGCGAGGAACTGGCCCTGCTGGAGACGCTGGATACCGGCAAGCCGATCCGTGATGCCTTTGAACTCGATGTTCCCGGCGCGGCGGGGTGCTTCAACTGGTATGCCGAGGCGACCGACAAGCTGTATGGCGAGGTGGCACCCACCGCTGGCGATAGCCTGGCGACCATCACCCGCGAACCGGTGGGTGTCGTGGCGGCGGTGATTCCCTGGAACTTCCCGCTCGATATCACCGCCTGGAAGCTGGCGCCGGCACTGGCGGCAGGCAATAGCGTGATCCTGAAGCCGGCGGAACAGTCGCCACTGACGGCACTACGTCTTGCGGAACTGGCCAAGGAGGCCGGCATTCCCGATGGCGTGTTCAATGTGCTGCCGGGGTTTGGCCATACGGCTGGCCAGGCGCTGGGGTTGCATCCGGATGTGGATTGCCTGACGTTCACGGGCTCCACGATGACCGGCAAGCGCTTCCTGGACTATGCCGCGCGCTCGAACATGAAGCAGGTGTGGCTGGAGTGCGGGGGCAAGAGCCCCAACCTGATCTTTGCCGACTGTGATCTTGATGCTGCCGCCAAGGCTGCGGTTCAAGGCATCTACTTCAACCAGGGCGAAGTGTGCTCGGCCAATTCCCGCATCCTGGTGCAGCGAGAGATCAAGGATGCCTTCGTGGAGCGCTTCGTCGCGGCTGCCTCTCAACTGGTCGTTGGTGATCCGCTGGATCCGGCGACTGATGTCGGTTCGCTGATCGATGCCCAGCATGCCGACAAGGTGCGCGGCTACATCTCTCTGGGAGTGGAAGAGGGCGCGCGTCTGGCATTGGGTGAGGTGCCGGACAGTGGAGGGGCACGTGGTGAAAGAACGAGCGATGGAAAGCCGAGCGCTTTCGTCTCGCCGACCCTGTTCGAAGGCGTCACTCCACAGATGACCATTGCCCGGGAAGAGATCTTCGGTCCGGTGGCGGCGCTGATCGAATTTGCCGATGAGGACGAGGCGGTCGCCATTGCCAACGACTCTATCTATGGCCTGGCGGCGTCGGTCTGGACCCGGGACCTGTCCCGCGCACATCGTGTATCGAAGCGCCTGCGTGCAGGCACGGTGTCGGTGAATACCGTGGATGCCATCGACTTCACCACTCCCTTCGGCGGCTACAAGCAATCCGGTTTCGGCCGTGATTTATCCCTGCATGCGCTGGATAAGTTCACGCAGTTGAAGACGACCTGGGTTCAGCTTGGCTGAGTCTCTCCTGACGATGTTTGGTTGAGGCAAATGTCTCGCTGAAGCAGATGTCTCTCTGAAGCAATCGATAACCCCACAACAACAAGAGGGTTAAGACAATGCAAGATGCCGTATCCAAGCCGGCAGCGGTGTCCGCTGCCGCCCATCCTCCCCGGCATGCCGCTCGCGGTGCAGGGCTGGGTCTCAAATCCCTGATGGCGGTTGCCGTTGGTCTGGTGGTCTCGCAAGGGGTCATGGTGTTGATGTTGCAGGGGGTCGGTATTGCCGGTGCGGCCTTCATTGTCCCCTTGGCCATCGCCTGGGTGCTGGCGCTGTGTTACGCCGCGTCGTTTGGCGAGTTGTCGTTGATGATTCCCCGGGCGGGCAGCCTCAGTTCCTACACGGAAGTTGCTCTGGGGCACTTCCTGGCGATCATTTCGGTGTTTTCCGGCTACGTGGTAGTGGCCATGTTTGCGCTATCGGCCGAACTGCTGCTGGTCAACTATCTGCTTGGCGTGCTGTACCCGGCGATTGAAGGCACACAATACATTGCCTTCGCCATTCTTGCCGTCTTCACGCTGCTCAACCTGTTGGGCATTGATGTCTTTGCCAAGCTGCAGAATGTGCTGGCCTTTGCCATGGTGGTGGCGCTGACTCTGCTCGGTGTCAGTGCGTTGAGCGGCGGTTTTGCTCCGCACCAGTTCGGTGCTTCGCAACTGGCGGCCGATTTCAACCTGGGCGATGGTGCTCTCACGCTGATTGCGCTGGCCATCTGGGGCTATGTGGGTGCTGAGTTCGTCTGCCCATTGGTGGGCGAATCACGGTGTCCAGAGCGTCATATTCCCCGCTCGATGTACCTGGGGCTGACGCTGATCTTTGTGGTCTTTGCCTTGTATTGCCTGGGAGCACTGTTCTATGTGCCTCGGGACGTGCTGACCTCTGCCTCGCTACCGCACCTGGAATATGCCACTGCCGCCTTTGGTGGCTCCGGTACCTTGCTGCTGGCGGTGGCAGCGATCACGGCGACCTGCAGTACGGTCAATACGTCTCTGGCCGCGGTGCCGCGCATGCTGCAGGGCATGGCGGAGCAGGGCCAGGCCTTCCCGGTGCTGGGCTGGTTGACCCGCACGACCAGGGTGCCCTGGGTGGCGGTGCTGTTCGTTGCCGGGGTGACCGGCCTGCCACTGCTGATCTGGGGCAATGATCCAAGCACTGTCGGCCTGCTGCTGGTGTCTGCGGCCATTGCCTGGCTGATCGCCTACATCATTGCGCACGTCAACGTCATTGCCCTGCGTATTCGCTATCCCGAGGCGGAACGTCCGTATCGCTCTCCCTTCTACCCATTGCCGCAATGGGTCGGTATCGCCGGGATGGTCTATGCCATCGTGCATGCCTCTCCCGCGCCGGAGCTGACCGCAGCAGTATTCACCAATGCTGGTGTTGTGCTGGGCGTGGTCAGTGTCATTGCGGTGCTGTGGATCAAGCTGGTGATGCGCAAGCCGCTGTTTCGCCCTGAACCTTTAGAAAACCCTGCATAAATGTCTGCGCTACTCAATCTTTAGTCACAAGCGACAAATACAGAACAACACAACGAGTCAAGACAACGAGGAGTCATAACATGACCAGCCAGAATCCCGCTGCGAACTTCGTCAAACAGGAAGTCTGGGAGAAGGACCGCGATCACTTCGTTCATCCCTGGACGGATTTCTCGACCTTCAAGGAAAGCGGTTCCATGGTCTTCCAGCAGGCCGATGGTGTCTCGGTGCAGGATGCGGATGGCAAGCGTTACCTGGATGGCATCGGTGGGCTGTGGTGCGTCAACATTGGCTATGGCCGCGATGAGATTGCCGAGGCGGTCGCCGAGCAGATTCGCGCTATCCCGTATTTCTCCACCTTCGGGCACCACACGACGGCACCGGCGGCGCGTCTGGCGGCCAAGCTCGCGGAGCTGGCGCCGGGCGATCTCAACCATGTGTTCTATGGCTGTGGCGGATCAGTGGCCAACGACACGGCCGTGCGCCTGATCCACTTCTATTTCAACCAGCTCGGCAAGACCAGCAAGAAGCAGATCATCTCGCGCATCGATGGCTATCACGGCAGCACCTACATGGCGATGTCGATTACCGGAGTGCAGTTCGACCACATCGGTTTCGATGTCGAGCGGCAACTGGTGCATCACATCTCCTGTCCGAATCCTTATCGCCGTCCTGAAGAACAGAGCCTGGAAGCGTTCTGCGACGAGAAGGTTCAGGAACTGGAAGACAAGATCCTCGAACTGGGCCCGGATAATGTGGCGGCCTTCTTTGCCGAGCCGATCATGGGCGCGGG
Source organism: Halomonas binhaiensis (assembly GCF_008329985.2). Lineage (NCBI taxonomy): Bacteria > Pseudomonadati > Pseudomonadota > Gammaproteobacteria > Oceanospirillales > Halomonadaceae > Halomonas > Halomonas binhaiensis. The sequence continues at coordinate 3,319,380 of NZ_CP038437.2, read as the reverse complement.
CGGTGTCATCGTGCCGCCGCCAGGCTACCACCAGAAGACCCTGGCGGTGTGCCGCAAGTACGATGTGTTGTATGTCTCCGACGAGGTGGTCACGGCCTTCGGGCGCCTTGGCCACATGTTCGCCTCCGAGGACGAGTTCGGCATCGTTCCGGACATCATCACCTGTGCCAAGGGCCTGACCTCTGGCTACCTGCCGCTGGGAGCGACGATCTTCTCTGATCGCATCTACGACGTGATCAGCAAGCCCCAGGCCGATGGTGCCCTGTTTACCCACGGCTTCACCTATTCCGGCCACCCGGTGAGCTGTGCGGCCGGCCTGAAGAATATCGAGATCATGGAGCGAGAAGGCATCTGCGATCACGTTCAGGACGTAGGGGCTTATTTCGAACAGCGCCTGCATGAGCTCAAGGCGTTGCCGATCATCGGCGATGTTCGTGGCCGCAAGTTCATGATGTGCCTGGAAAGCGTCGCGGATAAAACCACCAAGGAACTGATCGCCCCCGAAGCCAAGATCGGCAACCGCATCGCCGACGAATGTCAGCAGCGCGGCCTGATCGTTCGCCCCCTGGCGCACATGAACATCCTCTCGCCGACACTGATTCTTAGCCGGCAGGATGTCGACTTCGTGGTCGAGACACTGCGCGAAAGCATCGAAGCCGCCACCGAATCGCTCAAGGTCGACGGTTACCTGCCGCGCTGAATACTGATAGCTGAATACCAACAACCGTTCTGTTGATACCGCCGCCGCTGCCTGAACAAGGCGCGGCGGCGTTTTGGTTCAGGCCTGCGCTGAGCGTCGCTGAGTGTCGAAATCGACTACGCTCATTCGACGATGGAGTGCACTCTGAGCCCATCGGATCAACAGGAGTTCACGCCATGAAAACCAGCACTGTGATGGCTAACAAGAAGGCACTGCCGAAAGTGGCGTCACATGCCGAGTGGGATGCGGCCCGCACTGCACTGCTTGCCAAGGAGAAAGCAGCAACCCGGGCGATGGATGCCTTGGCGGCAGAGCGACGTCGCTTGCCCATGGTACCGGTGGAAAGGCACTACACCTTCACTGGGCCGGAGGGAGAGCTCTCCTTGATCGATCTGTTTCATGGTCGTCGGCAGCTGATCGTCTATTGCGCCATGCTGGAACCGGGCGCGGCGCCTTGCTCGGGTTGCTCGATGGTGATGGACAACATCGGTCACAACCTGGCCCATGTAAATGCCCGGGACACTACTTTTGTCTTTACCTCACCGGCCCCACAGGAAGACATCAAGGCACTGCAGCAGCGCATGAGCTGGAGCGCTCCCTGGTACACCGATCACGGCCGTCGCTTTGCCGATGATTTTGGCGCAGGAAAGGGGTTTGCTCTCAATGTGTTCATTCACGATGATGAACAGCGGATATATCGCACTTATTTCACCACTGATCGCGGCGGGGAGTTGTTCGACACCCATTTCAGGCTGCTGGACCTTACGCCGTACGGGCGCCAGGAAAATTGGGAAGACTCTCCCGAAGGCCGGCCGCAGACTCCGCCATATGAATGGTGGCGTATGCATGACGAATATTCGGACTGAACAACAGCACGATGAGATAAGCACCGAGAACTCACCAGGAGCCGTTATGCAGGCAGCACAGCGTGAAGCACTACTCGACACATTGAAGGCCCGTTTCGAAGCCAACATGGCTCGCCATGAAGGACTGGCATGGGCAGATGTTCAGGCCAGGCTGGAAGCCAATGCCGACAAGCTCCGGTCACTCAGCGAAATGGAAAGAACGGGCGGAGAGCCGGATGTCATCGGGCAGGATGCGGCGACGGGGGAATTCATCTTCTACGACTGTTCCGCGGAAAGCCCCAAGGGTCGCCGAAGTGTCTGCTACGACCGGGAAGCCCTTGATGCACGAAAGACCCATAAACCAGAGAACAATGCCCTGGATATGGCGGCTGACATGGGCATTGACGTGCTGACGGAAGCGCAATACCGAGAACTGCAGAAGTTCGGTCCGTTCGATACCAAGACATCCAGTTGGCTGGCCACACCGAATGAGATTCGCCAGCATGGTGGCGCGATCTTCGGGGACTACCGCTATGGCACGGTGTTCGTGTACCACAACGGCGTACAGTCCTATTACGCTGCCAGAGGATTCCGTGGCGCGCTCAAGGTGTAAGTGGGATCAAAAGTAAGTGAGATCAAAAGTAAGTGAGATCAAAACAAGCGAGATAAAAACAAGTGGGATAAAAAGGGACCAATGGGCCATATGGCCTGTTCGACCATCTCTGGCTATGCGAACAGGAGAATTCGATGGCCTCGGAAGGCATCAGGAAAGATAGCGCCGGACACTCATGGCAGTTGCGCAGGCCCGTTGCCATCATTGCCATTGCACAGTTGTTGGGGACTTCACTGTGGTTCAGTGCCAACAGTGCGGCAGATGACCTCATGGGGATCTGGCATATCAGTGCTGCCGATATTGGCTGGCTGACCAGCTCGGTACAAGGTGGCTTCATCCTCGGCACGTTGGTCCTGGCGCTCGGAGGTCTGGCGGATCGTTATCGCGCCAGTCGTGTCTTTGTCTGTAGTGCGGTGGCGGGTGCGCTGTTCAATGCGGGGTTTGCCTGGCTGTCAGAAGGGCTGGCCAGCGCGATGGTGTTCCGCTTTCTGGTCGGTGTGTCGTTGGCCGGCATCTATCCCATGGGCATGAAGCTAATCGTCAGCTGGGTTCCTGAGGGAACTGGCCAGGCGTTGGCACAATTGGTGGCCATGCTGACGCTGGGTACGGCGTTGCCGCATGCCTTGCGGGAAGTGGGGGCGACGCTGCCCTGGCAGTACGTCATCCTCGCCTCATCAGGATTGGCATTGCTGGGAGCGTTGCTGATCCATCTGCTGGGGGACGGTCCCCACCTGCCGGATGCACGCCAGAGGAAAGCGCTTGCATCGGCCATGGCGGGGTCGCGCGCAGGTGTCCTGCAGGTGTTCAAGATCAGCCGCTATCGGGCGGCCGCGTGGGGGTACTTCGGGCACATGTGGGAGCTTTATGCCTTCTGGGCGCTGGTGCCGCTTTGGGTGGCGCGCTCGGTGTTGCCTAGTGAGTATCCCTGGCTTGGGGTATCGGGCATGGCATTCGCCATCATTGGCATCGGCGCGCTGGGTTGTGTGATCGGTGGCCTGTTGTCGCGGCGTATCGGCAGTGCGAAGGTCGCATTGGGAGCGTTGGCATCTTCGTGTGCATGTGCCGTGGTGTTTGCCCTGTTCTGGCGTGACCTTCCCGCTGCGGCACTAGGTTTGCTCCTGCTGATCTGGGGCGTGACCGTGGTGGCAGACTCGCCCCAGTTCTCCGCGCTGTCGGCGCAGGCCTGCCCAAGGGAACTGGTCGGCGCAGCGTTGGCCATTCAGAACTCCATCGGTTTTGCCATCACTGTCGTCTCGATTGCCGCGACGTCGGCCCTGTTCGAGTATGTCGGTCTGGATGCCGCATGGCTGCTGGTGCCAGGCCCGGTCATCGGGTTGCTGGGCTTTGCACTGGCTTCACGGCATCCGTCGTAACAAGAAGCTGGGCGCCTTATGGGCGCCCAGCAGGAAGGCAGAAATGCCAGGGATTAGTCCAGCCCTAGTCCAACTGAGGCTGATTGCCGATCCGCGCAAACATCTCGGTGAACATCTGAATATCCAGCATCAGATTATCCACTTTCTTGAACTCCTCGGAGGTATGTCCGGTGTAATCTTCGCCGGGCATGGAGGGGCCGAAGTTGATGGCATTGGGCAACAGCTTGGCGGTGGTGCTGCCAGCAGAAGACACCGGATCGGCGGGCAGGCCGGTGGTGTCACCGAAGATATTCAGCAATGTCTGCAACCAGGCGCCTTGAGGGTCGCGCAGCATCCAGTCGTCGATTTCCACGGCGACTTGCATGTCGGAGCCTTGTTCCTCGGCATAGGCATTCAGCTTCTCGCTGATCGCGTTGGCCAGTTCTTCCGGGGAACGGTCGCCTGCCGGAGCCCTCACGTTGACGGCAACGTTCAGATGATCATCCTTCAATTGCAGGAACGTCGGTGAAACCAGCAGCGGCCCCATGAACTCATGCTCATAGGCCACACCCAGCTTTTCGCCGTGGTAATCCAGCCCGTAGTTATCGTTCAGATAATGCATGGCCGCGGTGTAGTGGTTGTCCTGGAAGGGAACCTCGGATTCTGCCAGCAGCCCGGCCAGGCGCGGCACGGGGTTGAGGCCGGAGTCCGGCTTCGAGGAGTGAGCGGACTTGCCCTTGACGGTCAGCGTGACCTGGTCGCCCTCGACGTCGGACATCACCTGGAAGTCACCACCGTTGGCTTCGACATAAGCTTCGCCTTCGGCACGCAGGGTCTCGCTCACGGCTTCCGGGTCATCGGCCTGGATGGTCGCTACCGCGGTTTCGGGAATCTGGTTGCTGGCCAGGCCACCCGTGACTTCGACGATCTCGGGGCCTTCGCCTGAACTTTCTCCAGAACTTTCTCCAGAGCTTTCTCCACTACCTTCCACGAGTGGGAAATCGGTAGTGATGGTGCCGAACCCATTTTCTGCGATCACTGCCGGATAGCCGCTGTCGAGCACGATGTTATAGGCTGGCAGTTCCTGGTTTTCCTTGGCGTTGACTTCCTTGTAATAGGTGAAGCCTTCGCCGCCGGTTTCTTCGGTGGTCTCGATCATCAGGCGCATGGTGCGCTTGAGCGGCACATCATTTTCCTTGATGGTCTTCATGGCATACAGGGCCGCAGCGATGGAGGCCTTGTCGTCTTCAGTGCCACGACCATAGAGCTTGCCGTCCTTGAGCGTCATCTCACGAGGGTTGAGCTCGGTGCCATCGTCCAGGGTCCAGCTGTCTTCGGCGGGTACGGTATCGCCATGGGTCAGGATGCCGAAGGCTTCATCCGTGCTGCCGGGCAGCTCGACCTCGAAGATGCGGTTGTCCACGTTGCGGAACTGCAGGCCGAATTCCTCGGCCTTGGCCTTGATCAGCTCGCCGAACTGAATGATGCCGGGGTTTTCGTATTGCGGCGCATCACCTTTCTTGTCGGTGGGAATGGCGACCATTTCACCGAGCAGGTCGACGACATCGTCGCCGTAATGCAGGCGGGTATAGATGCCCAGCAGGCGATAAAGGTTGGTGAAATCGTCGCCCTCGAGGGTTTCTCCGTTCAGATAGCCTTCGATGGCCGACTGCAGGGCGGTATTGTCGCTTTCACCGCTCACTTGCTGCAGAAAATCATTGAAGCTCGGGGGAACCTCCTTGGCATGAGTCTCCAGGATAGTGAGGATTTCATCATGCTTGAGCGTGCCGGTAGTGGCGGCATCGGACTCACTAGAGGCGTATACCGGTCCCGTCAGGCTCAGGGTAAAGAGCGCTGTGGCCAGTAGTGTGGCAGGGGTTTTCATGACCTTATCCTTCCTTGTTTTAGTCCATGGTGATGAACTACAACAATGTAAGACGGATAAGGGCGGAGTGATATTCCCCTTTGATCAAATATGAAAGAAAAAAGTCATCATTGAAAAGCCAGACTCCTGATTAAAAAGCTGAAATTATGGAGCTTTCAGGTGGATTCAACGGTGCTCATCTGGCAGAGCTTCCTGATCGATCGCTCTTTATCCGTGGCATTTTCGCCGGCAGCAGCCAGTCTGAATGGCAGGACCAGATAATCAGCAGGACGAGATAAAAGGATAGGCAAAGGAATGTTGAAGCCTTCAGTAAAGCAAGACGTATCGGAGTACTCGGCAGGCAGACGCTGGTATCACCCTTCGTTGGCAGGGCTCCTTTTCGGTGGCCTGCTGTGTGCCTTGACGTTCATGCCTTCGCTTGTGCCTCGTCCGTGGTTGTTCCAGGCCATATTGACCGGCTTTTCGTTTGCCTTGGGCTATGGGCTCGGGCTGATCATGAGTTGGCTGTGGCGCTTCATGGAGCTGCCCACCATTCGTCATCGCTGGCGGCCTGGTCTGTTCTGGATTCTGGTCACCTTCATCGTGGTGTATCTGGCCTTTCATCTCTGGCATGCCTCGGACTGGCAGAATTCCACCCGGCAACTGATGGGCATGTCTCCCGTGGAGAGTGACTATTATGTCCGGATTGTGCTGGTTGCCGTTGGCGTGGCGGTCTTGCTGCTGCTTCTGGGAACTGGGCTTGCATGGGGAATACGTGCAGCGGCAGCCTTTCCAAGGCGCTATATTCGCCGGCGTGTGGCATCGCTGGTGGGGGTGGTGGTCTTCCTTGCCCTGTTGGTCAATGCCGTCAATGGCACCCTGGTCAGTTATGCGATTACCGCAGTCGACCAGGTGCAGGCGTCGGTGGACATCAGTGATCCTCCGGGGGCTGAACCACCTGCTCAAGACACTCGTTCCGGAAGCGCCGACTCCCTGATTACTTGGGATCTGCTGGGCAAGGCCGGGAAGCTCTATGTGGATCAGGGGCCACGTGCAGCAGATATCACGGCTTTTTCCGGCCAGCCTGCCAGGGAGCCGATACGCGCCTATGTTGGCTTGCGATCAGCCGATGAGACAGAGCAGCAGGCCGAGCTGGCGCTTCGGGAGCTGCAACGCACGGGGGCATTTTCGCGGGAGCTACTGGTCATTGCGACCCCGACGGGGACCGGCTGGTTGCAGAATGGGGCCCTGGCACCGCTGGAGTACATGTACGGTGGTGATACCGCCATTGTTGGCGTGCAGTATTCCTATCTGCCCAGCCCGTTCTCGCTGGTTCTGGAACCTGGGCGAGCGCAGGAGTCGGCTTCCATCGTCTTCAATGTGATCTATGAATATTGGAAGACCTTGCCCCAAGCGGAGCGTCCCCGGCTGTACCTATTCGGCTTGAGCCTGGGTTCGCTGGGCTCGGAGAACTCCGCACCGCTGAATGCCTTCATCAATCACCCCATTCAGGGCGCCGTGTGGGCGGGGCCGACCTTTCGCAACCGCATGTGGCGCCGCATCCAGAGTCGTCCTCATGGTAACTCTCCTGCCTGGCAGCCGGAGTTTGAAGATGGTTCGCTGGTCCGCGTGTTCGGCCCTCAGGGGCAACGACATGTAGAAAGCCAGGAGTGGGGGCCGGTACGCATTGCCTATGTCGTCAATCCCTCCGATGCGATCTCCTTCTTCAATGAACGCATGTGGTACCGCGAACCCAACTGGATGAAACCACCAAGGGGGCCGGATGTCTCGCCGTTGTTCGAGTGGGTACCGGTGGTGTCCTTCTTCGAGGTCGCGATGGATATGCTGTCTGCCGGTGACACACCGCCAGGGCATGGGCATAACTACTCGGTAGGGGAATACACCCAAGCCTGGGCAGCGGTGACCGATCCTCGTGGATGGAAGCCGCAGGACAGCGAGCGGTTGGTGGATTTCATGTCTTCTGGTCAAACCGGAACGGAAGAGAATGACGAGTCCGAAAGTGATGTAAAGGTGGGCTCGTATTGAAGAATTGATGGCTTGAAAGTAGTGCTGGATGGAAAGTAGTGATGGATGGAAAGTAGTGATGGATTGAAAGTATTGAAGGTTTCCCAGAAAGGTTATACAGAGCGCCGAAAAGAGCCATTGCCGATGAAAGTGATCGATCATGAAGACCAGTCGTGGTTCCTTTTCGAGCATGACGGAACGCTGCTGCTGGACGTCAACTGCAGCCACAGTTTTGTTGGCTATACCTACCTCATTGCCCTGAACGATGATGAGCTGGCCGCCTATGAAAAGGGAGGCCACGAATATCTCTCAGCGCTGGCTCATGACGTCCATTACACCGCCCCCATTGTCGAGGACAGCCAGTCGCCTTTCAGGGGAAGGGATCTTTCAAGGCAGTATTCGGAGCTCACCATGGAAGCGGTTCGTCAGTGGAGAGCGGAACTGTCCTGATAATCACACAAGGCGGCCACATTGGCCGCCTTTCTATCTGATGCGTGTGCAATAGGGTTTATGTAGGCCTATCGATACCACCTATGGATTCTCTGCGTACACCACCAGTCTCAGATGACGGTCGGCATCAATGGTCAGCGAGGTGTGTTCGAAAGTCATTTCCCTGCCATCGAGTCTCAGGTTGCGAACTCCATGGCACGGGGCATGTACATCATGCCTGCGCCACCATTCCTGGAAATCAGGTGATGCCTTCTGCAGATTGTCGACGAGTGCCTGGATATCGGCTTCCTGCGTGGCATGGGCATAGTCGCGCCGGAAACTGGATAACATCTGCATTGCTTGTTCTTCCCAGTCGACGAAGCGGTCGCGCAGTTCCTGATCGGTGAAAAGCATCCATAGCAAGTTGCGTTGTGCAGAAGCATGGTGCTTGAAGCCGAAGAGCTGGTTGGCCGGCTCGTTGAATGCCAGCACATCCCAGCGCAGATTGAGCACATAGGCGGCATGGGGCGCCATGTCCTTCATCAGGCGCAATATCAGGGGCGGTACTACGCAGAAGGTCTTTCCTGGTTCGGCGGGAAGACGCTCGTGAGCGAGCAGGAATAGGTGTCGACGCTCCGCATCATCAAGTCTGAGCGCACGAGCAAGGTTGTCGAGGAAGGTTGTGGATACACCGATGTCTCGGCCTTGTTCCAGCCAGGTGTACCAGGTCAGGCCTACGCCAGCGAGCGCCGCAACTTCCTCTCGACGCAATCCTGGAGTGCGGCGACGACTGCCACTAGGCAGGCCGACATCAGCGGGGGAAAGTCGTTCGCGTCTTGCTCTCAGGAAGGCAGCAAGTTCATCGCGGGAGCGTTCGAGGTTATGCATGGCGTTCCTGTTGCTTAAAGTAATAGCATAAACGGTTAAATTGTAACAGTTTAAATGGGCTCTCAAAATGATCGCTTCTACCACTTGGAGAAGCAATCAATGAGCTTGAGTACTGAACCCCGCGGAGCAGGAACTGCGCCCGCCATCACTATATTCTCGACCGCACCCACGGTGCCTCTTATTGCCTTGGGTGCCTTTGCTCTGGGCATGGCTTCTTATGTCACGGCAGGGTTGATTCCGATGATCGAGCAGGCATTCAGCGTGCCTGTTGGAGTTGCGGCGCAGTTGGTTACAGCCTTTACCCTGGCTTATGGGCTGGGGTCGCCTGTGGTTGTGGCCCTGTTACCAGGTCATCGACAGCGTGTCGGCCTACTGGCTGCACTAGGGCTGTTCGTGCTGGCCAACGCAGCAAGTGCTCTGGCCACAGACTTCGCCTGGCTTCTTCTATTCCGTGGCCTGGCAGGTATTGGTGCTGGAGTATATCTGGCCATGGGAATCGCTACGGCGGCAGCAATATCTCCATCCACAAGAGGGAAGGCCATTGCCCTCATCATGGGAGGGATGGCAGCGGGAACTGTGCTGGGGGTGCCGCTAGGGTTGCTGTTGGCAGAACGGTGGGGTTGGGCCTCTGCGCTGTGGTTGGTCACACTGCTTGGGCTGGGAGCGTTGCTGGGATTGTCATGGCGCCTACCAGCATTACCTGATGCCGCATCCATTCCGTTACGGCGCAAGTTGTCATTGCTGGTCGATGGTCATGTTGTCGTCATTCTGCTGGTGTCGCTACTGGCTGCTATTGCCAGTCTGGGAATGTATACCTTCCTGGCACCGCTGCTGTCGGCCTCGGAATACGGTGGGGTCAAATCGATCACTCCGTATCTGTGGGTCTGGGGGATCGGTGGTGTCGCTGGAAGCTTTCTGGTGGGGCCCTTGGCTGATCGCATTCAGGGGCCGAAGTTGACCTTCATCATCATGCTGGCCTTGTCGCTATCTCTGCTGGCGCTTCCGTTGGTAGCAGGCTGGAATGTCTGGATGGTGCTGTTTCCAATCGCAATTTGGGGAGCAGTTGGTTGGGCACTACAGGTACCACAGAATAATGAGTTGATTCATGCACGAGAAACGCAGGGAGACGGTAACCTGGCTGTTGCTCTCAACGAATCTGCCTTGTATCTGGGTAGTGCTATTGGGGCTGCAGGAGGAGGATTGATATTGGTTCTGAACCTGCCGATATGGATGCTGGCGGCTGGTGCCGGAGTCGTTGCTGCAGCGGGAGCTGTGGTGCAGGCCAGTAACTTGCGTCGGAAAGTTCGTTGACGGAAACCCGATAGCAACAGCGGAGCTGTATAAGGAAGGTGAAACTCCCATCTACAGCCCCGCTGCGTGGTGGATCTACCCTAACGCCGGTGGTGTCAACCGGGGCAGATGCTGTTCCAGCAGTATGGCGGCATGCAGGACGCGCATGTCCTCGTAGCGTGGGCCGACCAGGTGCAGGCCTACCGGAAGGCCTTGGTCGTCCAGCCCGCAAGGCAGTGACGCCGCGGGTTGCTGGGTGAGGTTGAAGGGGTAGCTGAACGGGGTCCAGTCCATCCAGTCGCGGTAAGGGCCGCCCGGTGGCACGTTGTGGCCAGCGGTGAAGGGAGCCAGGGGCATGGTCGGTGTGATCAGCAGGTCATAGCGCTCGTGGAATGCCTGCATATGGGCTACCAGGCGTTCACGCTCGCGGCGAGCGGCCAGGTATTGGGACAGCGAGATGTTCTGTCCGCGCTGGGCGATATCGCGAAATCCCGGGTCCAGTTGTTCCCTCTGATGATCATCCAGGCGTTCCAGTACTTGGGTGGCGCCCGCGAACCATAGGGTGTTGAAGGTTTCGAGGGGACTGTCGAATCCTGGATCCACTTCCTCGACGGTGGCCCCCAGTTCCTTCACCAGGGCGATAGCATCCTCAACGCGTGCAGCAATATCCGGTGCGACATCCACGTAGCCCAGGGCCGGGCTGTAGGCGATACGCCACCCCTTGAGGGAAGCGGGAGGCGGTGCCAGCCAGTCGACACTGCGTGGGTTGCCGAGATAGCCATCGCGAGAATCAGGCTGGGCCAATACGCTCAGCATGAGCGCGCTGTCTGCTGCCGTGCGTGTCATCGGGCCGATGTGGGACAGCGTGGACATGGCACTGGCCGGCCACTGCGGCACCCAGCCAAAGGTAGGCTTGATGCCAAAGGTGCCGGTGAAACTGCAGGGGATGCGTATCGAGCCTCCCGCATCGCTGCCCTGGTGCAGCAGGCCCAGATTCAAGGCGGCAGCGGCACCGGCGCCACCGGATGATCCCCCGGGGGTCAGGCGAGTATCCCAAGGGTTGCGGGTGATGCCATGCAAGGGATTGTCGGTGACACCTTTCCAGCCGAATTCCGGGGAGGTGGTCTTGCCCAGGATGACGGCTCCCGCGTTCTTGAGGTGCTGGCTGACAGGCGCATCTACCCGCCAAGGACCCGTGGCCGACGTGGTCTTTGAGCCGGTAGTCTTTGAACCGGTGGTCTTCGAGCCTGTGGTCTTTGAGCCCAAGTAGGTCGGCATGTCGGCGGTCTGGGTGAGATCCTTGATGGTGGCAGGAATACCATCAAGAGGACCGCAGGGACGTCCTGCCTGCCAGCGATCTTCGGAAGCCTTGGCGGCTTCCATCGCCGTTTCCGCAGCCAGGCAACTGAAAGCATTGACGTGGGGATTGTCGCGGTCGATGCGCTGGAGACAATCCCGGGTCAGTTCGACTGGCGATAGCTCGCCGCGCTGAAACATGTCCAGCGCTTCGCAGGCGGTAAGATCCTTCAGCTCAGTGGAGATAGCGTCAGTGGTGACAGAAGTCGGCATGCTTATTTCTCTCCTCCGTCGACAAGGCCAGCTTGTTCCAATCCTGCTTGTTCCAACATTGCATAGAGCAGCACGTTGCAGCCGGTATGCAGGTCTGTGGCAGCCGCATTCTCTATTTCATTGTGGCTGATACCGTTCTCACACGGTACGAAGATCATGCCCGCGGGGGCAATGCGTCCCATGAAAATGGCGTCATGGCCAGCACCGCTGACGATATCGAGATGCGAGGTGCCCAGGCGCTCGGCGGCTTGGCGCACCGCACTGACACAGCTTTCGGCAAAATGCTCGGGGGCAAAGTCCGCCGCTGGTGTTAGCTCTGCGCTCAGCCCGTGGCGCTGGCAGCTGTCAGTCACGGCCTGTTGCAGCTCTTCCGCCATCTGGGCCAGCGTCTCGGCGTCGAAATGGCGCATGTCGATGGTCATCTTCACCTGTCCGGGGATGACGTTGCGCGATCCTGGGTGCAGCTGCAGAACACCCACGGTGCCGCGGCCGTGTGGGGGATGACGCATGGCAATGGTATTGATGGCCTGGGTGATCTCTGCGGCACCGAGTAGAGCGTCCTTGCGCAGTGACATCGGCGTTGGGCCGGCATGGGCTTCCTGGCCGGTCAGGGTCAGATCGAACCACTTCTGGCCCAGTGCACCGATGACAACACCAATCGTGGTCTCACGGTCTTCAAGAATGGGCCCTTGCTCGATATGGCATTCGAAATAGGCCTTGATACCTTCGCGCTCGACCTGGTCGCTGCCACGATAGCCGATGGCATCCAGTGCATCGGCCACGGATACGCCGTCGGTATCGGTCTGGTGCAGCATTTCATGCTCGGACAACTGGCCGGTGAACACGCCGGAACCCATCATGCAGGGGGCAAACCGGCAGCCTTCCTCATTGGTCCAGGCAACCACTTCGAGCGGGGCGCGCGTCTGAATATCGTGACGGTTCAGCGTGCGGATGACCTCGAGCCCGGCCATGACGCCGTAGCAGCCATCGAACTTGCCGCCAGTGGGCTGTGTATCAAGATGGCTGCCGGTCATGACCACGGCAGCGTTCGGATCGGTGCCGGGGCGCCGAGCAAAGATATTGCCGATGCTGTCCACCCGAATGCTGCATCCTTCGGCGCGACACCACTCGATGAACAGGTCGCGTGCCTGGCGATCAAGGTCGGTCAGTGCCTGGCGATTGACCCCTCCCTTGGGCGTGGCGCCAGGGCGTGCCATCTCCATCAGCGACTGCCAGAGACGTTCGCTGTCCGTGGCAACATCCAGCGCAAGAGAAGGATGTGCAGAAGAAGAGCATGAAGAGGAGAGTTCAGTGGTCATCGTAGGTCCTCGCGGGTAGTCATTGCTGTTGTTGTTGCTGGAACATCTGCAGCAGCGGTGAGTGCTCCGAACCTTGGGCCAGGGTTTCTGGCACGATCAGCATCTGCTTGGCCATCTCCGCCTCGAGCGCGGACATATGTCCTTCGGCGTCGCGCATGTGCTCATCCATCAGTGTTCGCACCCGCTCGACATCCTCGGCGCGATAAGCGTCTACCAGTTCGCGGTGATAGCGATGGTTGGCCTTGTCGAACTGCTTGCGCTCAGGCACATAGGCTTTCTTTACCACGACCAGGTCGCGCAGCATGTCGTTGAGGAAACGGCACATGAAAGCCAGCAAGGGGTTGGGGCAGGCTCGCGCCAGGCAGTTATGAAACTCAAGCTCCAGAAAGCGCTGTCGACGATGGTCTTCTGCGTCGGATTGTGCGCACTCGCAGTCGCTCATGTTGGCTTCCAGCGTGGCGAAGTCTTTCTCTGTGAGAAGGCCGACGACGGAGACCGCCATCTCGACTTCGAGCAGGCGGCGCAGCTGGTACACCTGATATCCATCAAGTGAGCGAAAGTGAAGGAAATTACGCAGCATGCGGCTGGCCGGTTCCATGCTCGGCGTATGCAGGATGGCGCCGCCGCCAGGTCCGGTCTTCAAGGTGATCAGTCCTTCGACCTCGAGAATCTTGAGGGCTTCGCGGACAGTGCCCTTGGCACAGCCGTACAGCTCCATCAGTGCTCGCTCGTTGGGCAGACGATCTCCTTCCACCATGCCTTCAGTGGCGATCCAGCGCTTGATGTCATCGCTGATCAATTCAGCGAGTTTCTGGCGGCGCTGGGGGGAGGGTGTCTGGACCATGTTCTGCTCCTTGGGTGAGGGGCCCGTTCATACGGGCCCCGGAATCGCATCACAGCCATTGCACTACAGTCATGCATCACAACCAGCGGGTCTGGCTATGTGCATCAACGTGCCTGAGCGGTTTGGGGGGTAGCGGTCTGCTCGTCATCGCACTGCTCGGGATGATACTCCGCTACATAGTCCTGACGAGCCTTGGCAAAGCGTTCCACCACATCGCTGTCGCGACGTTCCAGCGCCAGGCTCAGGACCACAAACAGGCCAGAGTTGATGATCAGTCCCCAGATGCCGGCGTGCAGGCCCAGCGGATTGCTGACGCTGGCGCCATAGGTCAGCCACAGCACGCAGGCGATACCACCGATCAGTCCCCAGAAAGCCGCCATGGGGTGCGCGCGCCGCCAGGTGATGGCGCCGATGGTAGGCACGATGAGCTGCGCAGTACCTGCCAGGGCGGCGATGCCAATGGTCACCAGCAACCCAGGCACGGTGAGTGCCATGATGTAGGCCGCCAGCGAGAAACCGACCAGTGACAGGCGCCCGATGAAGACGATGCGCGACTGGCTGGCATGCCGGTTCACGTAGCGCTGGTAGATATCCATCGTCACCACGGTGGAGACGGCATGAATCTGGGAATTGGCCGTGGACATGGCGGCGGCGGCACCGGCGGCCATGATCAGGGAAGCCAGTAGATACGGCGCGTAGTTCATCAACATGACCGGAAGGACCTGGTCGGGGTTTTCGAGTCCAGGTTCGAGCAGCACACCGGAGTAGCCTGTCAGCACGGAGCCCACGTAGGCGAAGGCGGCCAGGCCAAGCAGGAAGGGCATGAGGTTGAACAGCCGGCCGCTCTTGACCGAATACATGCGCAGCCAGATCTGTGGCCCCATGAAAGCGCCAATGGCAACGATCATGAACAGGGAGAACCACATGCTGTAACCCATGTTGCCGTTCGGCCCGGGCATGGTCAGGTGGGCGGGTGATGACGAGGCGAGCTGGGCAAACAGTGCCGTTGGGCCGCCCACCTGATTGGAGATGTAGTAACCCGCATACATCATGCCGAAGAACAGCAGTGCACCGTAGATGACATCCGTCCAGGCAATGGCGCGAATACCGCCAACCCAGACATAGACGATGATGATGAAGTAGAACAGCAGGGCGGCCAGCCAGAAGGGAATGACACCGCCTGACGCTACTTCGATCAGGTAGGCGCCGCCCGTCAGCTGGATCTGCAGATAGGGAATGGTAAACACCAGGGTGATGACGGCGACCAGGATGCGCAGTGCTTCACTGTTGTAGAAGTCGCCCATCAGATCGGATGGGGTCAGGTAGTTGAAACGCTTGCCCAGGAACCAAACGCGTTTGCCGATCCAGTAGTACATGAATCCGAACAGCAGGTTCCAGGCCAGTGCCGTCAGGTACACCGGGCCACTGGTATAGAAGGTTGCGTTGGAGCCGAGGAAGGCAAAGGCACTCCACCAGGTCGCAGCGACGGTAAAGAACACCGCAACGCTACCCATGGCTCTGCCCTGGACGAAGAAATCCTCACTGGTGCCTTGAGACTGACGGGCGGATACCAGCCCGACGATCAGCGGGATGATCATGAAGGCGGCAATGATCAGAATGCTTCCGGTCATGGTATGTCTCCTCAGTCATCACGCTTCGGGCTGGATACTGCCATACCGCCCCTGGTCGTACTGCCCCAGTTGGTGAGATAGGCGATCAGGAACAGGATGGTGAGAAAGGCCCACCAGCCCAGGTTCCAGACGAAGAGAAACGGGACACCCATGACCATGGGCTCCACATGATTGGCGACCATGACGAGCGGGCTTTCCAGCATGATGAAACCCAGCAGCATGCCGCCATAGATGGCGAGTTTTCGGGTCGTGAAGGTCTTGCGCATGGTGTCTTCCCCCTGTTGTTTTGGTTTGAGGAATGCTTTGGTTTGAGGAGCATTTTGGTTTGAGAAACGTCGTTCTGGTTTGAGACGTGTCTTTCTCCAATGCCTTGCCGGTGGGGTGGGTTGTATCCCGATCACGCAGGTGAGCGGGGGACCTGGCTGGCAATGCTGTATTTGTTGTATTTATACGAATAAATATACCAATAGAAGCCAGACGCAAGACTGTCAAGGACAAGATGTCTGGCAAACGTCAGCCAGGAATGGCCCTGCAGGGGCTCGTTATGTGCATTTACAAGGGATGCGAGGCAGGGCGGTGTGAGACAAGGGAAGCCACGATGAAGGAAGGGCAATAGATCGGGAATACTGCGATCGTGGCTGCTGTATTACCGATCAGGTTGAACACTGCTTTGCAGCATGTCCAACAACACTCGAGCCGCCGAGGAAAGGGGAAGCCGACAGCCTTCTCCATGGCACTTGTTCCAGCAACAGCAAGGGATGGCCCAACGGACACACCACTACATTATGGTCATCGAGAATCGGCGTGAACTCCAGGTCTTCGGTATGGTTCGGCGCGACCGAAAGGCCAAAGTCGGCACGCTCCTCGCGCACCATCGCCGTGACCTGGCATAAGGCTTGAGTCGCTTCCTTGCGACTCGAGCCTTGTCCACTGCTCTCGGCATCATGTTGCTGTCATGCCTGTCAGTCGCCTTCGCTCGGCGTTGCGACAAGCATGGCAGCCTGCTGTTGCAGGGCATGTTCCTGTTCCGGAGCAAGCTCCAGGCCGAAAAGCTCACGCAGTACCTGGGGCAATGCCTTGATCGTGATCTGCTGAGAAGTGTGAGGTTGCCCTGGAGACAAGGTCTTCAACTCCAGATTGGAGAGTGAATAACGGACTGCCTCTCCATTGTGCTGGACGATGATGCCGCGGACGAAGGGAGAGTCCGGGTGATGGGAAACATGAAAGTTGTGGTTCTCGGCATCGGCGCGAAAGTACAGCTCATCACCGAACTGGTAGACATTGAACCAGCCGTCGTGGCGCCGGTGGCGCAGTAGCCAGAGGCCCAGCAGGGAGCGCTCCATGCGATATTCCCAGTGGCCATGGCGTACCTCGACCCCTTCTTCCAGAGGTACTGGCTCGCGGGGGCCGATATTGCCGACGCCGACATCGACCAGCCAATCCCGTCCTTCGGCGCTGACGACAAGCATGGTGTGGGCGACGGCGGTGGCCGTGCTGGCTTCTTCCCCCATCAGCATGCGCGCACCTCGGGTGACCACCTGGAAACCCAACTGGTTCAGCAGCGTACCGAACAGGAGGTTCTGTTCATGGCAATAGCCGCCGCGTCGGTGGTGCACCAGTTTGTCCTGCAGATGCTCCAGGTCCAGGCGAATTTCCCCGCCAGTGATGATATCCAGGTTCTCGAAAGGGATGGACGAGAGGTGTGCTTGTTGCAGCGCGCGCAGGGTTTCCACGCTCGGTATCAGCGAACCCTGATAACCGATGCGTTGCAGGTAGGCATCAAGATCGAGCGGGCCAGTATTCCATTGGATTGATTCATGCAATGGGAGCGGGGAGGTGGTTGCTTGCATTTCTGGTCTCCTGAAGAGCAGCATGGGCCGCAATGACGTTGGGACAGTCGACTTGCCGCACAGCCTAATACCTGAAGTTAACTTGAGGTAAAGAGTGGCGTGGTTTATCGGTCTTATAGCCAATGGCAATGCGTGCCCTTTGAAATGTGTCGCTCTTGGAAATGCAGCATTATGGAGTGAAGATACTGAGTCAGTTATTTATTCAGGAGTCCATACGATGAGCGATCAGATCATTCTCACCACTTCCTCCCACCTTGAGGGCTACCGCGTTACCGAGCACCTGGACATTGTCTCGGCAGAATGTGTGTTCGGCATGAATGTATTCAAGGACATGTTCGCCGGTATTCGTGACATCTTTGGCGGACGCAACAAGTCATCCCAGAATGCGCTACGCGATGCGCGAACCTCTTGCCTGGAAGAACTGCGCAAGGAAGCCAGGGAGAAAGGCGCCAATGCCGTGATTGGTGTGGACCTGGACTACAGCGAGATCTCCGGCGGTGGCAAGTCGATGCTGTTTCTGGTGGCCACCGGTACCGCAGTGAAGGTCGAGAAGGTCTGAGTCGAGCCAATTTAACGACAAGGAGCCACGCCAATGTCCTCAAATTCCAACCAAATGACCGTCATCGAAATTACCGAACCTGGCGGACCTGAGGTGCTAAAGCCTCTTGTGATGGCGATTCCAGCCCCTGGGCCTGGAGAAATATTGGTTCGCGTCGAAGCCGCAGGTGTCAACCGCCCAGACGTCATCCAGCGTCAGGGGCACTATCCAATGCCTGAAGGTGTAACGCCAATACCAGGTCTCGAAGTTGCGGGAACTGTCGCATCACTTGGCGAGGGAGTCGGTGGTTTTCAGGTCGGAGACCGTGTATGTGCCCTGACCAATGGAGGGGGTTATGGGGAATACTGCGTAGTGCCAGAAAGCCAGACATTACCGGTGCCGGCTGGTATGTCAATGATTGAGGCGGCGGCGCTTCCCGAAACTTTTTTCACCGTATGGGCTAACTTGTTCGATCTCGGTGGCGCAACATCAGGCCAGAGTGCTCTGATTCATGGCGGGACAAGTGGTATCGGCACAACTGCGCTGATGCTATGTCGCGAGTTTGGTATTCATGCATATGCAACGGCTGGGTCAGATGAAAAATGTGATGTGATCTCAGACCTTGGCGGCACCCCAATCAACTACCGTGAAACTGATTTTGCCGATTTTATTCTGAACCAGACCGATGGGTGTGGTGTTGATGTCATTCTCGATATCATGGGCGCATCCTATTTTTCTGCAAACATGCGAAGCCTGGGAATGGATGGTCGGCTGGTCATCATCGGTTTTCTTGGCGGAATTCGTGCTGAAAAACTGGATCTACAAGAACTGGCGCTGAAGCGAGCGGTGATTACCGGTTCAACTATGCGAGCACGAACATCAACCGAGAAGGCGAAAATTGCCAACGAATTGCTTGAGCATGTCTGGCCGGTTCTTGAAGCGGGGCGGTGTCATCCCATGATACACAGCACGTTCCCTTTGCAGGATGTCGCACGCGCGCACGAAATGATGGAATCCAGCAAGCATATCGGGAAGATCGTACTGACATTGGATTAGTGCACATCAGGTTGAGGAGTGAACTACGCGTGCGATCCGCTGGGCTATAGCCGCCATCCATGGCGGCTACCCTTCGGGCCATCCGAAGGATGTTCCCATTCGCTCCCGGCGAATTGGTGCGCGGTGCTGGATCGCCAGCCCGACGGATGGCCGCCCCGTCAATCCTCACCTATACCCAATAGGCTCCGGTGGCTGTGCTCTGTGCTACGTGCCCCTTGTGTCTCATCCCGCTCGGTTGATTTATTCAGCGTTTCCCCAAAGCATGTATTTGAAACGTAAATAAAACATGATCTTGCTGACATGCCTGTCAGCCAGCCTTGCCTGCTCAATGTTAAAAACAGACTGGACGGTTTGTTTTCTTATGGCTATGTTCATGCAGGATGCATCAGAGCAATCTCATCAGAACAGCTCAAGAACAATAATTGGCCCGATAGAAGGAGGGCTCATGAGCATGAAATGGCAGCAGCAGAAGAGTCTGGCAACGCGCGAGAAGATCCTGCGTGCCGCCCTGACCTGCCTGGAGCGTGATGGCTTTCATCACCTAAGCCTGATTCGCGTGGCCAACGAAGCCAACGTCTCCAAAGGCGCCTTGACGCATCACTTCTCCAGCCGAGATGAGCTGATCACCCAAGCCATGGAAGTGTTGCTCGACGAGTTTGTCGAGAAGTTGAGGCACGCGGTCGATGATGTCCACTCGGGCAAGCTGAGCCTCGAAGACTGCCTGGATGTGATCTGGCAGCTCATGAGCGATCAGCTCTACATGGTCACGCTGGAAATCGCGCTCAAGTCTCGTCATGAAGCAGAGTTCAAGTCAGCGCTGACACCCTTGGTAAGTCGCTTCCATCGTCGTTTGAACGACACCTGGCAGCAGCTGTTTCCAGAACTGCCTCCGGAACGAGCGCAGTCCTTGATGAACCTGACCATGAATCTGATGCGGGGCATGGGCACGCAAAGTGTCTTTCGCGAGGATGCTGCCTATTTCAACGGGCTACTCGATACCTGGAAAACCATCCTTCGTCAGCAGTTGAAACCCACCGACGCATAACCCCGAAAATTGGCCAATGCCACATAACAACAACCCCCAAGGGAGGCATTCACGATGTATGCATTCGTGCTCTCGCTGTATCTGGTGCTGATGGTCTGCGCTGGAATCTATTACGCAAAACGCAAGGTTCATGACGACAAGGACTTCCTGGTCGCGGGCCGATCACTATCGTTCTTTGTGTTGACGGGTACCCTGCTGGCCACCTTTGTCGGTTCGGGGTCGGTGATTGGCGGTGCCAGTTTCGTGTTCCAGAACGGGCCTGGGGCCGCGGTGTTCTTCTTTGCCGGAACACCGATCGGGGCGATGGTGATGTACCTGTTCCTGGCCAAGCGCATTCGCGAATCCGAGGCGATGACGATCCCTGAGCTGATCGAGCGTCGCTATGGCCGCCATGCACGCACAGTAGGATCGATCATCATCCTGCTGGCCTATATCGGCATTGTTTCCTATCAGTTCATTGGTGCGGGTTATGCACTGCACCTTGCCTTTGATATTCCCTCCTGGCAGGGCACGCTGATTTCCGCGGTCATCATCACGGTTCTGGCGACCATCGGTGGTCTGGTCTCGGTGGCCTATACCGACTTCATCAGCGCGTTGATCATCTTTGTCAGCATGTTGATCGGTGTACCGATCATTCTGAGTCAGCTCGGTGGCCTGTCCGGCATGTACGCCGCCTTGCCGGTGGAGCAGCAGAGCTGGACCGGTGGCCTCAGCCTGTGGCAGGCGATTGGCTTCTTCCTGCCGTTGTTTCTGCTGCTGCTGGGGGACCAGAACCTGTTCCAGCGTTTTGCCGCTGCCACGGATGGGGGAACGGCCAAGCGTTCGGCACTGGGATTCTGCATCACCGGCATGGTCAGCATCGTCCTGATTGTTGTGCTGGTATGCAGCACCCGCGTGATGTTCCCTGACATCAACCCGGATACCGCCATGCTGGTGATGGCAGAGCAGGGCTTGCCCGGCATCGTGGGTGCGTTCCTGCTGTCGTCGGTACTCGCATTGATTCTGACGACCGGGAATTCCTATCTGCTGTCGGCTTCGGCCAACCTGACCCAGGACATTGCCAGCGGCCTGTTCAAGATATCGATTCCTGAACACAAGCGGCTGGGTTTCAACCGTATCAGCGTTGCTGGGCTTGGCATTGCGGCCTATGTCCTGGGTTCCTTCTTTCCCAGCGTGCTGGCCATCCAGATGTATTCCTACGGCATGTATGGGGCGGCCATTACCCCGGCCTTGCTGGCTGCGTTGCTGTGGAAACGGGCCACGTCCTGGGGCGGGCTGGCCGGCATGCTGACAGGCTGCATCGTGACCCTGGTGTGGGAAATCGGACTGGGCAAGCCGCTGGGCTGGAACAGTGTGCTGGTGGCAATGCCGTTGGCCACGCTGATGCTGGTGGTTGTCAGCCTGTTGACCCAGTCAGCCAATGAACGTGTTCAGGCATTGAAGCAATAAGTTCAGACATTGAAGCAATAAGTTCAAGCATTGGAACAATAAGCTCGGGCATTGGAACAATAAGCTCGGGCCTTGAAACAATAAGGAGTCTGTAATGCTGATCATCAACAACTGTCGTGTTTTCGATGGCGTCAACGATGTCGTCAAGGATGACCAGAGTGTCATTGTCGAGGATGGCCTGATCCGCGAAGTCGTCGCTGGACGGGAAAGCTCGACGGTTGCCGAGGTCATCGATGCACGGGGTGCAACGCTGACGCCAGGGCTTATCGATGCCCATGTGCATGTGCTGGCCGCTCATGCCAGCCTGCGCCAGGTCGATCTGATGGCACCTTCCTATGTGGCGCAGTTTGCCCACCAGTCGTTGCGTGACATGTTGCGCCGTGGTTTCACCAGCGTGCGTGATGCAGCGGGAGCCGACTATGGGCTTGCCCAGGCGATCGAGGAAGGGCTGATCGATGGGCCGCGGCTGTTCTACTGCGGCAAGGCGCTGAGCCAGACAGGCGGTCATGGTGACTGGACGCCTTTTGAAGGGGGCTGCCTGTGTGGGTGCGGCGCATCAACCAGCATCTCGCGCATTGCCGATGGGGTAGAGAGTGTCCAGCATGCGGCTCGTGATGAGCTGCGCAAGGGTGCACACCATATCAAGATCATGGCCGGTGGCGGGGTAGCCTCGCCTTCTGATCCGATTGATGTATTGCAGTACACCGAAGAGGAAATCCGCGCCATTGTCTGGGAGGCCAATGCCTGGGGCAAGTATTGCCTGGCGCATGCCTACATTCCTGAGGCGATTTCACGCTGTCTCGAATACGGCGTACGTTCCATCGAACATGCCAATCTCATCGATCGGGCAAGCTGCGAGTTGGCCAAGCGCAAGGAAGCCTTCATCGTACCGACCGTCAGTACCTACGAGGCTCTGGCCAGGCATGGCGAAGAAATGGGCTTGCCCGCGGTGAGCTGTGCCAAGGTGGAGAATGTTCGCCAGCAAGGGCTTGATGCGCTCGAGCTGCTGCGCGAAACCGGCGTTCAGGTGGGGCTGGGCAGCGACCTGCTTGGGGGAATGCAGCGTTACCAGATGCGTGAGTTCGCCCTGCGCGGAGAAGCGTTCACACCTGTCGAAGTACTCAAGCAGGCGACCTCCATCAACGCACGCCTGCTGGAGCGTGAGGGTGAGCTTGGCGTGGTGCAGGCCGGGGCCATGGCGGATCTGGCATTGTGGGATGGTTGCCCGGATGAAGACCTGGGTGTGCTGGAGTACCCCGACAAGACCCTGAAGGAAGTGATCAAGGGCGGCCGCCGGGTCGTGCTGTAACCCTCAACAGGGCACGCTGGAATGTTCAAGACTTCCTGTGTGCCCTGTTGTTTTCTGGAGCCTGTCTTTTCGTTATTGGCTTCGTTCCTCAGCGACAGCGATAAAGGGCTTAGTGGCTCAAGCGGCTTGAAGGAGGCGCATGGCGTGTCAGCCAGCCGCGCCGGCATTCCGGTTGCATGCCGGGGAAATGGCGCTCGACCTGACGCAGCAGCGCGGTAAGTACCAGAGTCATGACCAGATAGACACCACCGATCAGCATCAGGGGCTCATAGGTCAGGAAAGTCTCATCGCGAATGATGTTGGCCGCCTGCAGCAGATCCATCATGGCAATGGTCGAGACCAGCGGCACAGACTTGAGCAGCAAAATCATCTCTCCCGTCAGGGTCGGCAGGCATATCTGGATGGCACGTGGCAACCAGATGCGCATGAATACCTGAACCGGCGTCAGGCCAAAGGCACGGGCTGCCTCGCGCTCACCTGGTGGCACATTGACCAGGGCGCCCCGGATGACCTCACCAGAATAGGCCCCGACACTCAGGATGAAGGTCAGGGTGGCATAGAAAAACGGGTCGCGCAGTACCGGCCAGATGACACTGTCCTGGATGCCGGGGATACCCTCGAACAGATGGCCCACACCGTAATAGAAGAAGAACAGCTGTACCAACAGTGGGGTACCGCGCATCACGGTGGTGAAGCCATGGGCCAACCAGGCCAGGGGCTTGGGCCCCCTGAGCCGAGTGATTGCGATGATCACGGCCAGAGCCAGCCCGCCGATCGCCGAGATGACGATCAACCACAGCGTATTGATGAACCCTTCTATCAGGTAATCCTGATAGAAAGGGTCGCCAAGCCAGGAAAAATCCATGTCAGGCCTCCTCGGACATTGGCCGGCCACGGCACAAATGACGTTCCAGGCGCGAGAACAGCGCGGTGGACGAAAGTGTCATGACCAGGTAGATGACGCCAGCGGCCGCATAGAACAGAAATTGGGCACGAGTGCTGGCGGCAGCCTGCTGGATGGTAAAGAACAGCTCGCTGAAGCCGATGACGCTGATCAGGGCGGTATCCTTGATCAGAATCAGCCACAGGTTCGACATGCCGGGCAAGGCATTGGGCAGCATGGCGGGGATGATAATGCGTTGGAAGCGTGCCCAGGGAGAGAAGCCGAAGGCATCTGCAGCCTCGAGCTGACCCTTGGGAATGGCCAGAATGGCACCACGAAATACTTCGGTCATGTAGGCTCCCTGGACGAAAGCCAGCACGCCCACGGCTGTCACAAAACCATTGATGGCCACCTTGCCGGGCAGGCCCATGGCATTGGTCAGGGCAGTGAGTGCCTGGGAGCCAGCGTAATAAAGCAGAATGATCAGCAGCAGCTCGGGAACTGCCCGCACTGCGGTGGAGTATAGGGTACCCAGGCCTCGTAACGGGGCCCAGGGGCTGAGCCGGGCACTGGCGCCGAGCAGTCCCAGCAGCAGGCCAATGGCGTAGGCCAGGACAGCAATCTCCAGAGTGGTCAGAGCCCCCTGGAGAATTGGGCCGGCCCAATCGACCAGCCCTTCTTGGGAGTGATTGTTCATGATCAGGAATGTACCTTGCGTTGATCAGGCGAGGCCGCTGGATGGCATGACCAGCCAGCGGTTCGGATCACGATGGATTCGACAGGGGATCAGCCGACACAGACATCGGTGCCGAAGTACTCCTCGGAAAGCCGAGTGCAGGTACCATCCTGCTGGACCTTTTTTATCGCGGCGTTGAGCTTGGTCTTCAAGTCATCGTCGCCTTGGCGGATGCCGATGCCAACCCCTTCGCCATAAGCCTCGTGGTGGGGGGCAGTCCCCTTGATCTCGTAATCGCTGGCTTCATCGCGTTCGACCAGTTCGGTCATGGCGATCTCGTCGGCGAGAATCACATCCAGGCGGCCGGACAGCAGGTCACGGTTGACCTGCTCGGCCTGGTCGTAAAGGCGAATATCGACGCCGGTGTCACGCAGTGCCTGGCGCGCGAAGGTGGCATTGGTGGTGGCGCTCTGAACGCCGAGTACCAGGCTATCCAGTCCTTCCGGCAGGCTAAGTTCCGCATCCTTGGCAGCAACGTAGGCGCCGGGGGTGAAGTAATAAGGATCGGTGAAGTCGATGACCTTCTTGCGCGCTTCGGTGATCGACATGGAGTTCATGATCATGTCGATGCGCTCAGACTTGAGCGAAGGAATGATGCCGCTCCAGCCGGTAGGTGTGATCTCGCATTTGGCTTGCATGGCGTCGCAGATCGACTCGGCCAGTTCCACTTCGAAACCGGTCCACTCACCTTCGGAAGACGTGTATGTGAAGGGCGGGTAAGGCTCGGCGGAGATGCCGATCTTGAGCGGTTCTTCGGCGTGAGCTGTGGCCCCCAGAGTAGCAAGGGACAGGGCGATGGCGGGGATGAGGGAGCGCTGCATGGTTTTCTCCTGATCGGACGCCGTGTTGTTATGTCTTATGGCGTCATGTTCGGTGCTATGGGGTGTCGTTAGGTATTGTTAGGTGCTGTTCGGGAATCAGGCTGCCGGTGACACGAAGTGCTGGCAGCGAGGATCGTCGAAGACCTCGGAAGGTGCACCGGCGACACCGATGACGCCACGATCGAGATACACCACCTGGTCAGAAACTTCCCGAGCAAAAGCCATCTCGTGAGTGACCAGCACCATGGTCCGGCCTTCTCCGGCCAGGTCACGGATCACGCAGAGCACTTCGTTGACACGCTCCGGGTCGAGTGCCGAGGTTGGTTCATCGAACAGCAATAAGCGCGGTTCCATGGCGAGCGCACGGGCAATGGCCACGCGCTGCTGCTGGCCGCCAGAGAGATACCCCGGATAGGCATTGCGCTTGTCGGCCATGCCAACCCGTTCCAGATAGTGCTCGGCAACCTCGATGGCACGTCGGCGGGAAAGTCCCTGGACGCGCATTGGTGCTTCGGTGACATTGCCGAGTACGGTGAAGTGTGGCCATAGATTGAACTGCTGGAAGACCATGCTGACCTTGGCACGCAGACGTTGCAGCTGGCGCCGGTCCAGGCCGACGACGTCGCCCTGGGGATTGCGGTCGAAACGGATGGTTTCACCCGCAATCGCCAGATCGCCCTGGTCGGGGCGCTCCAGCAGATTGAGGCAACGCAGCAGGGTACTCTTGCCAGACCCGCTGGAGCCGATGATGGAAGTGACACTGCCCTCGGCAACCTCGAGGGAGACATCACGCAGCACCTCGAGATCGCCATAGTGCTTGACGAGGTGGCGGACTTGTACCGCTGGATTGGCGGTAGGGGGTGAAAGGTGAGCGTTGGACGATGATGTCATAGGCGACTCATTGGACGGTGGAAAGATGGCCGGTCTCTTCCAGCGCTGCTTCGGCGCAGCTGGCCAGACGGTGACAGGCGGCGGTCAGGCGGGCTTCTTTGACCGTCAGGCTCAGGCGGACAAAACCGGCCGCGGAGGGGCCGAAGGCCTCGCCAGAAAGTACCGATACTCCGTACTCGTCGAGTAGTCGGTCGGCAAAGGCTTGCGACGACAGCCTGGTGGCACGTATATCGATCATCAGGAACATCCCGGCTGCCGGCTTGATGACCTGCACGGCGGGGCAATTTGCGAGTGCTGCACATACCGTATCGCGCCGTGCGCGGTAGCTCTCGCGCATGGCCTTGAGTTGCGGGCTATTCCGATCCTGGATCAAGGCTTCCCGGGCAGCATCCTGGATGAAGTCCGGGCAGCCATAGAGCATGCATAGTGCCAGATTACCGAGGTGTTCGATCAGCGCTTCAGGACCGAATACCCAGCCCAGACGCCAGCCCGTCATGGCGTGAGATTTCGACAGACTGTCGATCACTATGCTGCGGTCTTTCAATCCTGGCAGAGAGGCGGCACAGACATACTCTCCCTCGAAGATCAGTTCGGCATATACCTCATCGGAAATCAGCCACAGGTCATGGCGCAGGCATAGTTCGGCGATGGCCTGCCAGGTATCGGCATCGATGAGCTGGCCAGTGGGGTTGTGAGGGCTGTTGAGCATGATCGCTCGGGTGCGCGGCGTGATGGCGGCTTCAATATCCGCCGCGTCGAGACGAAACCCACTGTCGCCGCGTAACGGAATGCGCATCATGCTGGCGCCGGTGGAGTGCAGTACCGCCTCATAGGTGACATAACAAGGTTCAGGGACGATGACTTCATCACCGGGATCAAGCAGGCACTGTGCCACAGCGTAGAGTCCACACTGGGCTCCGGCCAGCACGATCAACTGCTCGGGATGCGCCTCGACGCCACGTTGGCGATAGCGTTCGGCAATGGCCTGGCGCAACGCCGCCTTGCCCTGGATATCCGGATAGTGTGTGGCCCCGTTGCGCAGGCTTTCCACGGCGCTTTCGACTATCGCGGTCGGCGTGTCGAAATCAGGGTCGCCCACCGACAGCACAGTGATGTCCTCACCGGCTTCCAGGCGTGCCAGTGCACGATTGTGGATATTCCAGGCCGCGGCGCCTTCGCCAGCGATTCGTTCGGTCAGTCGGGAATAACGCATTGGGTGCTCACTGAATGCCATGGGTAGTGTGGTGGAAGAAAAAGTCGTGAATGAAAAAGTCGTGAATGAGCGAGTCCGCGATCATAAAGATGTCATCCAACTGGCCGCATCAACTTCGATGATCAACGCTGATGTCGCTTCTTCCAGTGTCGCCAAGGCTTCACTGAAGCTAGCCGGATCACTGACGTGGCGGTAGCGGCAGGTGAAGGCCTGTGCCATGGTCTGAAAATCCGGAGCTGCCAGGTCGACACCTAACTGTGGTACCTGATTCATGGCCATGTAGCGGCGTATCTCGTCGTAGCCGTCGTTGTTCCAGATCACCACGGCGACGGCCTTGCCCAGGTCGCGAGCCGTACCTAGTTCACCTAATACGAACTGCACGCCACCGTCTCCAACCAGGGCGACAACGGGATGATCGGGCTGGGCCAGGGCAGCCCCGAGTGCGGCAGGCAGGCCGTAGCCGAGGGTACCGAAGCCGGTGGCAGCATTGAACCAGCGGCGAGGTGCGGGCAGCGAGGCCAGGAAGTTGCCGGCATAGACCGGACCGGTGGAGTCTCCGACCACAATGGCTTCAGGCAGGCATTCACGTAGTGTCTTGAACAGTGGCACGTAGGGTGCGAGTTCGGGGTCGTCGGTGAGTGCCAGTTCCTTGCGCAGCGCCACGGCGCGATCGCTGCCACCACGTGATGCAGAGCCGGACAGCTGCTCGGCCAATGCGTGCATGGCCTGCTCCGCTTCGGCGAGCAGAGCAAGGTCGGCGGACTGGTTGCGGGCGAGCTGTTGAGGATCGATATCGATGCGAATCAGCCGTCCATCGAGGACAAAGCCGTCATCAAAGACTAGATCGTAATCGGTTTCGCCGAGCTCGGTGCCGATTGCCAGAACCACATCGGCTTCGCGGGCCAAGCGGCGTGCTGCAGGCAGGCTGGCTGTTGCTCCCAGGTCGAGGGGGTGGTCGAGTCCTAGTACACCTTTGGCATTGATGGTGGTGAATGTTGGAGCGTCGAGTCGTTCGACCAGATCGCGGGCGGCATCCGCAGCATTGCTGCATCCACCTCCCAACAGCACCAGTGGACGGGAGGCACTATCGAGCCATTCGGCAGCCAGTGCCATGGCTTCTGGCGCTGGTGCAGGTGGGAAGATACGAGGTGGTCGAGCCAGCTTGGCCGGAGCCGAAGCAGTCAGCACATCCAGGGGAATCTCGATATGTACGGGGCCGGGTCGCGCACTGGTAAACACCGCGAAGGCTCGGGCCAACACTTCAGGCAGGGCCTCTGGATCATGCAGGGTGTGACTGAACACACTGACACCTGCCAGCGTCTCACGCTGATTGGGCATTTCATGCAGGCGTCCCTGGCCACGGCCCAGAGAGGTGCGCTGGTTGACGCTGGAGAACACCAGCATTGGCACGGAGTCGGCCAGGGCCTGACCCATGGCCGTGGCAATGTTGGTCATGCCGGGGCCAGTGATGATGAAGCAGGCTGCAGGCTTGCCGCTGGCTCGTGCGTAACCATCGGCCATGAAACCGGCGCCTTGTTCATGACGCGGTGTGCAGTGACGCATTCGGCTCTCGCCCAGAGCTCGGTACAGTTCGATGGTGTGCACACCGGGAATGCCGAAGGCTGTGTCGACACCGTAGGTCTCGAGCAGTTGGATCAGTCGCTGGGCACAGTTCATCACTGTGTGTTCTCCTTGATCGGATCGGGGAGGCCACCAAAGGGAGGGCGTCCCAGGACCCGCTCCACCATGGGCACAAAGTGCTTGAGAGGCAGGGTGTCGTAGTCAGGATCGAAGCTCACCTGATCCCAGTGATCGCAGAAATATACTGTGCGCTCATACGCTGGGTGATCACGGAATTGCTCTCGGGCATGGCGATCCTGGCCAAAGTAATGGCGATAGTGATAGCCCTGAAAGAGTTCGTGGTGGCGAATCATCCAAGCGTTCAGGGGGTCGATGAAGGGCTCGAGGATACCTGCGGCGATCTCGGCATGATTGGCAGGTGCCAGGTCATCACCGATGTCATGAAGCAGGGCACACACGACCATTTCTTCATCGGCACCATCGCGCAGGGCGCGGGTGGCGGTCTGCAGACAGTGCTCGTAACGGTCTACCGGGTAGCCATGATGGTCGCCAGCCAGACGCTGGAGGTGCTCGAGCACCCGACGTGGGGCATCGGCCTGATAATCGCGAAAGCGGGCGTCGATCAGGTGCCATTCCTCGAGGTGGCTTTCATCGAAGCGGCGAAAGCTGGCCTGGTTCATGCGCTGACCTCCTGGCGCTGGTGGGCAGATAGTTGTTGACGCAACACCAGACGGCGACTGGCAGTGCTGTCACGGTCGACATAACCCTGGCGCAGGTGGCGTATCCCGCCGGAGAGCTGATAGGCGCGCCGACCATGAAGCAGGCGGTAATTGTCCATGATCAGCATCTGACCCGGCTCAAGCTTGAGGTGTAACGTCAACTCATCCGAGGTGATCAAACGATAGAAGGCCTGGCGTGCGGCATAGTAGTGTTCCAGCTCATCGGCAGGCAGTGCATCGACACGCTCGGTGCGGTTGGAGAAACGCACACGGGCCACACGGCCATGGCTATCGAGTTCGATCAGCGGTCCTTCGCCCTCCAGCCGGGTCGTGTCGTCATGGTAAAGGAAGCTTGGAGCGATACGCGTCAGGCATTCGAAGGCTTCGGGGCTGCGTTGCTTGAGTGCCAAGGCGGCCTGATAGCCATCGACTAGAGTGTTGTCTCCGCCATCGGCCGCATTGGTCAGGCAGTGCAGCCAGATGTAGCCAGGGATCGGGTCTCGATAGGGGTTATCCGTGTGCGGCTCGAGCCCCCGCTGCGTCATGGTCAGGTCATAGGCATTGGCCACTGACTTGACGTCGGCAATACCTCCCCAGTTGGTATGGCGTAGCGGTCCAATGCGATCGATCAGTGCCTGCATGCCGTCTTCTTGCGTGGGCACGTCCGATACCAGCACGAAACCGGTTCGATGCAGTTCCTCGAGCATGGCGAGTAACGCAGCGTCGTCCTGGAGTGCGGCGGCAAAGTTTGCTCTGGGTGGTTCCTCGAGGCGGCTGTCCCACAGGGTGCGTCCGGGGACGATAGTATCGGCCCTGTGGCAGGCAGCGAGCAGGTCCTGCAAGGAAAAGTCAGTGACATGGCCGTCACTGAAGCGCAGCTTCACATGGTCGCCTGCTCGTTCAGCGCTTTCCACCGCCAGATCAAGCGGCAGCTCGGCCGCCTCGATCAGGCGTTGGCCGGTGCGTGGATCCAGAGTGTCGGCGTCAGGGGCGCGTTCGCGCAGCCACAGAGCTGCGAATTCATGAGTCTGGTGGTTGGTGGCAAGGCTCAGTCGCTGTCCAGCCGAGGACAGCCACAGCATAGGGCTTGCGGTCATGACAAAGCTCCGGGGACGGAAACACTGATAAATACCTGTGCGGTCAAACACCGCGCGATAAAGCCGCATCCTTCGGCGCCGATACGCGACTGCTTTTACCCTAACGCCCCTATGCAGATATGATTTGCATAAATTCGCCTTATATTTGATATTTTTGGCCATGATGAGTGATACCGCCGATACCTGGCCCTATCCACGACCGGATTCGCCGCCTCTGCTGACCCCCGAGGAGGCCGAACATACTCTGGATGTGTGGCTATTGCCCAAGTTCTCGATGCTTAGCCTGTTCTGCCTGCTGGAACCGCTACGCGTTGCCAATCGCTTTGGTCGGGATCTGTTTGCCTGGAGGCTGCTGTCTGCCGATGGTGAAGGCGTGGTGGCCAGCAATGGTGTACGTATCGACGTGGATGATGAACTCAGTGCTGTGGCTGATGATGCGCAACTGATGGTGGTTTCATCCTATGAAGCAGAGGCGATGGTTCGTCTGCAGGATCATGCGGTGCTGCGCCGGGTCGCAGCGCACGGAGGTTGGCTGGGTGGCCTGGATACTGCACCATTCATCATGGCGCGGGCGGGGGTACTAGAAGGACATCGGGTGGCCATGCACTGGGAGAGCGTGCCGGCATTTCGCCGTGAATTTCCTCATCTAAAGGTTAGCCAGGCGCGCTTCGAGCTCGGTGCATCGCGGATGACCGGTGCAGGTGGGTCGGCGAGCATCGACATGATGCTGATGTGGCTGGAGCGAGTCTATGGACCGGCTTTGGCGAACGCGGTGGGGCGCCAACTCGTCCACCAACGCTCTAATGATGATCCTGTATCGAGTCAGGATGAACGCTATGTGCACTTGCCTCGTAGCGTATTGAGAGCGTTGGCCGTCATGGAAGCTAATCTAGCCCAGGCGTTGCCAATTCCCGAAATCTGTCGCCTGGTAGGGCAATCACAGCGTCAGTTGACACGCTGCTTCATGGCCCACCTGGGCGAGACGCCCAAGCAATGCTACCTGGGCATGCGGCTTGATCAGGCCCAGCGCCTGTTGGCCGACAGTCGTTGTCGAGTCACGGAAGCCGCCCTGGCGACCGGCTTCACTCATCTGGCCCATTTTTCCCGGACATACCGTTCCCGCTTCGGTGAGGCTCCCAGCGTGACGGCAGAACGCGGCTAACCTGAGACAGCATCTTCAGGTGCTGCAGGAGCATAGGAGTGATATCAGTGGTGTCCTGTCGAATGAATTCAGAAAGATCGGACTACAGTGGTAACACTCATCGAGACTGCCGCTGCAATTCGATGAGCTGTTGATGTGATATCGCAGTACTGAAGTTCGCTTGTCTGTGTCATGGATGGCACAACTCCCGGTGACTTGCGCCAGTGGGGCATGGTCAGGAAACAGGAAGCCTTTTGTTCCAGATATTGTCGCCATTAGCGGACACTGGGAGACACAAGTTGCTACCGACTAATACCTTCATCGTAACAATCAATCTGGTATGGTTGGTGGCTGGGCCAGATACAGGTATTCCATACGCTGCTTCGCATAGGATGCTGCAACAGTATGGTGCAGAGCTGATTCTCTTGTCTCTACCTGGGGCCCAAAGTGCTGCGGTTATTTCATGAATCCAGGATTATGAGTGTTGCCACATGATTTCACATCACCACAAGGCCATTTTTGTCCATATCCCGAAATGCGGTGGGCAATCAGTCGAAATGACATTTATGGAGGACTTGGGCCTTGATTGGGACAACAGAGCACCGCTGCTGTTGAGGGAGAGAGTGGAAGGGGAAAAGGCTCCGCCCCGACTGGCACACCTGACAGCCGATGAATATACAGAAAACTGCTACATCACACCGGAGATGTTCTCTGATTACTACAAGTTCACTGTAGTGCGAGACCCCTATGCCCGGTTGATTTCCACATACAACTACCTTGGTGTAAAGGAAGAGGTAAACGCTTTCATCTCACGGCTTGATAGCGTCTTTGAAGAGAAGAAAGGGCGTTACTGGTTCATGAAGCCGCAGGCAGACTTCCTTGTGTCAAAGGATGGCAAGCTGGCGGTTGATGAGGTGATAAAGCTGGAAGAGCTTTCTGCGAAATGGGCCGCCATTGCCGACAAGTTGAGGCTGAAAAATACCACCTTGCCACATGTCAACAAGAGCATGGTGAAAAAGGCATCCGTCTCGGACATTACCCCCGAATCAAGAGAGATCGTTTCTCGCCTGTTCGCCAAGGATTTTGCTCTGTTGGGTTATGAAAAATAGTCGGATTATGAAAAATAATCGGGTCATGAAACATCATTGACCTGATTTACCGCGCGCAGCCTATCGTCATGCCCCCGGTTCTGAACATGATCTCAGTTCCGGGGGCATGCTTGTTTCTGGTTGGTTCAACAGGCCACTGCATGCACCTGATGAGGGCATAAGCTGGTGTCAGCTAGTGGCACTGCTAGCTTTTAGCACTGTCGCTTGTAGTACTGTCAGCTTGTAGCACTATCAAGTAGACGACGTTGTCGGCGGGCGCGCAGGATCATGCGGTAACGCGAGCGAACTTCGTCGCGTTCCAGGTAGCAGCCTTGCAGCCAGCGATGGCCACTGTCGCCTTCGAAGGCGTCCCGGGCGTGGAGCAGGCGTCGGTTGTCAAAGATCACCAGGTCACCAGGCTGGTAGCTGAAGCGGATGGCGAAGCCGGGTTCGCGCAACAGGTGTTGCAGTGCCATCAAGGCTTCATAGGCAGGTTCCACCTCCTCGAAAGTGGCTTGCAATGGGCCGCGCAGGAAATCGGCGATACGTACTTCAAGCAGCTCTCCACGGGCATCCTGGCGAATCATTGGTGCGTGCCAGACGTAATCCGTGCTGCGAGAGGTGTTGGCGAAACGCCAGCGGACACGAGTCAGGGTGGTGTATGCCTCGGGGTGGCGCTGACGCAGCGCCTCGGCCACGGCGAAACCATCCAGCATCACTGCCTCACCACCTGCCACACTGTTTTCCAGGCAATGCAGGCACTGCAGACCGGGTTGATATTCGCGGGTCGGCAGGTCCACATGAGGTGGCAAGGCAATCGCGGTATAGGCATTGGAGTCCGGGTCAGGCTTGGCCCTGACGTCGAATAGCTCACCGAAGTTGGTGGGCCGCAATGGGCCGATCCTGTTGGCGATGGACTGCAGGGAACCGGGCTCGGTGGGTAGATTGCGCAAGCGTACCAGCCCCTTGCCCAGCAGGCTTTCCAGCGCCGGAGCCAGTACGGCTTCCTCGGCTTCAGCGCCGGGTGAGGTGTCGAGCAGGCCGCTGGCATCCAGGGTATCCGGGGCGCTACCTGGGCCTCCCCGCCAAGTGGTGACGGGAACCAGTGGCGCTTCGCCATCAGCAGCATTGTTGTCACAGACGTTGTCGTAGTCGTGGGCACGCAGCCAGCCTGGATGAAAGCGCAGGCGACGCTCTTCGGGCATGAAATCGATACACAGCGCACCGTGGGTATCGATTTGTGCATAGGCGATTTCCGGCCAGGCGGGGAGGGTGGAAAGGTCCAGGATGCGTTCTCGGGTTGCTGGATTCACCGTGGTGTCGTCAGCCGCATTCTCGCGCAGCCAGATGCTGTGGTAGCGGCTGATCACACCGTCGCTCCAGTGCACGGTGACCAGGCGAGGCGTGCTCTCCACATGCTTGATGCGGGACTCGACCGGCCAGGCATCGTAATCCGGTGTCAGGGGAAGGGCGGTGGTGGTCATGGAACCTCCTGGTGGCTGGCAAGTGCTGGGTGAGGCCAGCATGCCAGCGGCTGGAGGAACAAAAGCCACATGATTCGACAATGACTGTGCCAGATTCGACAGTTGCAGGACGCTTTTCTCAAGGCGTGAAGGATCGCTTAGGGTTACCGGTAATGCTGGCGCAACTGCCTGGGCGTCAGGAGATAGCGCTGGCGGAAGGCTCGGGTAAAGCTTGAGGCAGAGGCAAAGCCACTGGCCAGAGCGATGTCCATGACACCGTGGCGGGTTTCGAGCAGCAGTTGATGGGCGTGGCTGAGGCGACGTTCCCGATAGACATGCAGCGGGGATTGCCCCAGATAACGCTCGAAGAGGCGTTCGAGGCCACGCCAGGACAAGCCAAGCTCATTGGCCAGGGCCTGGATGCTCAACGGTGCTTCCAGATGCATTTCCATCAAGGCGATGGCGCGGTCGAGCATAGGATCAGCGCAGGGAGAAACAGGTGTATATCGCTGACGGCTGGCGGGCAGACGACCTTGATCGTGAATGAGTTGCTCACGTACCAGGCTGGCCAGTCGAGTGCCATGCCGGCGGGCAATCAGGTCCAGGCTCATGTCGATGGCAGAGCTGCCACCAGCGCAGGAGAAGCCTTCTGCCGAGACCTCATAAAGCGATTCGACCGCTTCGATATCCGGGAAGCGCTCGCGAAATTCTGGCAGGCTTTCCCAGTGCAGGGTGACGGTCTGCTCATTCAATAGACCCGCTGCGGCGAGCACGAAACAACCAGTATCCATCCCACCCAGCATGCAGCCAGCGTTGGCCCGTGCGTTCAGCCACTCCACCAATTCCGCATCGATGGCATTTTCCGGTGAAAAGCTTGCACATACGGCCAGGCTCGGGGTCATCGGAGCGTCATGCAGCGACCAGGTGGCAGCAAGTGTCATGTCGTTGGAAGCCGTGACCGGTGCGCCGTCCTTGCTGATGACTTCCCACTGGAACAACGTCTGGCCGCTGATGCGGTTGGCGATGCGCAGCGGCTCGATGGCCGAGAAGAAGGCCACCATGGCAAAACGCGGCAGCAAGAGAAAGCCGATGGATTCCGGTGCAGGGACATGAGGCTGTAAGCGCATGAAAAAGGCAACCGGCGGTGGGTGAAGGAATTGGCTGAAGGAACGGAAAGGTCTGGCAAGCGCTTGACCAGCCAGCTTGCCATAACCCCAGATCATCAATCTTCGGACGAAAAAGTCAATGTTGTCCGAGGAGGTGGATACCTGGACGTGACCGACACATACAACAAAGCGGCTTGGGCGCATCATGTGCGTAAAGCGTCATGTGCGCAAGGCGTCTGCTGGGGCATGAGGTTACAGGTCCTTGACCAGCCTGAGTGCATCATAAATGGCCGCATGGGTGTTGCGTGGTTCGACGGCATCGCCGATGCGGAACAGTTGGAACTTGCCGTCCTGGTGACGGATGACGGCCTGGGGACTGCCCACGATCAGATCTTCGTAATTCACTTCTCCACCATTGCTGGAATGGGGTTTCAGCTCGAAGTAGATATCGGCCATTGGCGTGATGCCGTAATTGACCACCACCTGATCGATGCGTCGCTCCTGGTCCAGGTCCTGCCGGTCCTGGGGGGACGGACCTTGAGGAAAATAATCACTGGTGATCCTGGCCAGCAGGGCATTGTCGTCCCGTTGCACGGACTTCAAGCGATAGGTCGGCGTGAAGGTGACATTGGGGCGCTGCAGGGAGCGCATGTAAGGCACCAGGTTCATGGCCATGATCTCTGCCGAGAAAGTCCTGTCTGGTGTCATGATCTCGAGTTGTGCTCCTGTTGCCGCGATGATCTCCGCTGCCTGCATGGCGGCATGGTCGCCAGCCTCGTCGAACAGTAGTACGTTCTGGCCTGGGGCGACATGTCCGGAAATCACATCCCATGTGGTGACCACTAGCTCGCTGCCCATGGCGGGCTGGTCTTCCTGGGGAAAGCCGCCGGTCGCCACGATGACCACATCCGGCTGTTCCTGAAGCACATCTTCGACTTCTGCCCAGACGTTGTAGCGGATCTCGACACCGAGCGCTTCGCAACGGGCGAGGCGCCAGTCGATGATGCCCATCATTTCACGTCGACGCTCGCTCTGTGCCGTCAGGCGTACCTGGCCGCCAGCATCACTGGAAGCCTCCAGCACGACGACATCATGTCCGCGCTCGCCAGCCACCCGGGCGGCTTCCAGGCCTGCGGGGCCGGCGCCGATGATCACCACCCGGCGCTTGTGCGCTGCCTTGGGAATGGTGTGCGGCATGGTGGTTTCGCGGCCGGTGGCAGCATTGTGGATGCAGTAGGCAGCACCGCCCTGGTAAATGCGATCGAGACAGTAGTTGGCCCCGACACAAGGGCGAATCTCTTCTTCGCGTCCCTCCATGATCTTGCGCACGATATGCGGGTCGGCCATGTGGGCACGGGTCATGCCTATCATGTCGACTGTACCGGAAGAGATGGCGTAGCGGGCCGTAGCGACATCCTGAATCTTGGCGCCATGGAAGGTGGGGAAGTCCACCTGGCGACGTATTTCACCGGCAAATTCCAGGTGCGGGGCGCTGGGCATGCCTTGAATGGGGATGACATCCGTCAGCCCGGCATCGGTATCGATATGGCCGCGGACCACGTTGAGGAAATCCACCAGGCCACTGTCTTTCAGGCGTCGGGAAATCTCCATGCCATCGCTGGCGGTCAGCCCGCCTGGCAGCATCTCATCACCGGTGTAGCGCACACCGACAAGAAACTTCTCGCCGACTCGCTGGCGAATGGCATGCAACACCTCGAAGGTGAAACGCAGCCGGTTATCGAGGTCACCCCCATAAGGCCCTTCGAGGGTATTGGTCAGTGGCGACCAGAACTGATCCATCAAATGGCCATAGGCCTGCAGTTCAATGCCATCAAGTCCGGCGGCATGCATGCGTTCGGCGGCATCGGCATAGTCGCGAATCAGACGCTCGATATCCCAGTCCTCGACCTGCTTGGGAAAGGCCCGGTGCGATGCTTCGCGACGGTGAGAGGATGACACCGCTGGCAACCAATCCCCCTTGTCCCAACGCGTGCGTCGGCCCAGGTGAGTCAACTGGATCATGACTGCCGTGCCGTGCTCATGACAAGCATCGGTCAGTTCGCGCATCCAGGGGACCACCTCGTCCTTGTAGGCCAGGATGTTGTTGAAGACAGGCGGGCTGTCCTTGGATACCGCTGCCGACCCGGCGGTCATGGTCAGGCCGATGCCTGCCTTGGCCCGCTCGACGTGATAGGCACGATAAAGCTCCTTGGGCATGCCGTCTTCAGGATAGGCAGGCTCGTGGGAGGTCATCATCAGCCGGTTCTTCAAGGTCAAGTGCTTGAGTTGAAAGGGGGTCAGCAGCGGATCGTTAGTCATGGTCAGTTCTCTATCTTGCGGGCTCGTCTTTCAGGCTTTGTTTTTAGAGCTTGGTCTTTCAGGGCTTTTGTCTTTCAGGGCTTAGTTTTTCAGAGCGTTGTCTTTCAGAGCGTTGTCTTGTTGTGTGCTTGACAAAACTAGTCGTGACTGTACATAGTTGTCAATTAGATGTTCACCTGTGTACAGAGGCAGGCAGCGAAGGCCGAAAAAATCATGAAGCCAGTCACAACGAAGATGAACACAACGATCGGGATTATTGGTGGCCAGGGATGGATGGGGCGCTCCCTGGGGCTTGCCTGGCTGGAGCAGAACCTTCTGTCGGCTGACCAGTTGGTGGTTTCCGCGCGTTCAGGGCGTGGTGATGCCTATCGTGACTGGCCCGGGGTCCGTTGCGTTCAGGACAATCAAGCATTGGTTGAGAGGGTGGATGTCATCGTGTTGTCGGTGCGTCCAGAGGACCTTTGCCATATCCATATCGAGGCACACGACAAGCTGATCATTTCGCTGCTGGCGATGGCTCCTGTGCAGGCGATTTCCAGCCAGCTCGGGAGTTGTCGTGTGGTGCGCGCCATGCCGAACGCGGCAGCGGAAATTCGTCGTGGCTATTTTCCCTGGTATGCCTCGGAGCAGGTCACTCAGCCTGATCAGGAGCTTGTGCAGGCGTTGCTGGCGAGTTGTGGAATGGCGCGAGAGCTTCCTTCAGAGAGCGCTCTCGATTACATGACGGCCTTGAGTGGCGCCGGTCCTGCCTA
Source organism: Halomonas binhaiensis (assembly GCF_008329985.2). Classification (NCBI taxonomy): domain Bacteria; kingdom Pseudomonadati; phylum Pseudomonadota; class Gammaproteobacteria; order Oceanospirillales; family Halomonadaceae; genus Halomonas; species Halomonas binhaiensis. Next base: position 3,280,954 of record NZ_CP038437.2, on the reverse strand, counting down.
TCCGGCCTTGCTGGCCAAGGTGATGCTGGAGCATGCCAGGAACAAGGGAATCGCGGATGACATTGCCCTTGAAGCTGTCATGCAGACCCTGGTGGGGGGCAGCCTGCTGCTGGAAAGCCTGGGCAGTGACCCAGGCGAGATGGTGGAACGCTTGATTGCCTATAACGGCACCACGGCCAAGGGGCTGCGCGCGATGATCGGCGGGAATATCGATGAGGTGATCCAGCGTGGGCTTGATGCGGCCTATCAGGCGGCGAGCAGTGATTCTGTATAGAAGACCTGCGGCCGCTAGTCTGGCATGTAAGCATGCCGGGCATGAAAACGCTGCAGGTCGCGCTGCTGCGGTGTCTGACCGGTGAAGATCTCGACATAGGAGGGAATGCGCTGCATGCGAATGACCAGGGATTCCTGGGAGTTCATCGAGATATAACCGATCTGGGTCAGGTAGATGGTGCGTCCGCGTACGTTGGCTGCCAGTGGTTCGAAGCCATGGCGTACGAACATCTGTGTCAGTGCGTCGATGCGCGCTTCATCTGCGTTATCGATTTCCCGAGATACTGCATTCGACTGCAACGCCCAACTGCGCATGGCGAACTCCAGCTGGGAATCGAATATGTCGGGATCGAGCCAGCAATCGAATACATTGAGAATCGCCTCGACGATGTTCTCGGCATAAGCCTCACTCTGACGCACCAGGCCCTGGGTGTTTTTTTCCCGCCAGCGCTCGATCAGGGCATTCAGTAGCGCTTCCCGGTCCTTGAAGAACCAGTAGAAGCTGGTCCGCGAAAGGTTGAGGCGCTTGGCCAGTGGCAGGATCTTCACGCTATCCACGCCGGATTCGAGCAGCAGGTTGAAGGCGGCATCGAGCCAGGCGTCACGAGAGCCCTTGTCACTGATGTCAGCAGGTGGCATGGAGTTAGCCTCTCAAGGAACAGGTTGGATCGGCACGCCATATCGCACTGCACCGGAAGAACGGGCAGTGTACATGTGTGTCCAATTTATGTACATAAAGGTTATGTGTATGAGAGGTTATGGACATGAAGAGCGGTCTTGCTCAGCAGGTCATGGACCAATCTTCAATGCGCAGGCCAGGGACGCGTTGAAACTCACGAACGTTGTTGGTGACTACCACCAAGCCCATTGAGCGAGCATGGCCAGCAATCATCTGGTCATACGGGCCAATCGGTGTACCCGCCTTGGCCAGTTCGGCTCTGAGTTGGCCGGTATGGGCTGCTGCATCATTGTTGAATGGCAAAACCTCGAGTCGAGCAGCGAACCCTTCGATCACGTGCAGGTTGCGCTCGGGGTTAGCCGATTTCTCCGCTCCGTAGATCAGCTCCATGAGCGTCACACTACTCATGCACAGTTGCTCATGATGTCGCTTGAACACTTCACGCACCTGAGGCGGCTTGTTCTTGATGGTATAGATACAGATGTTGGTATCGAGCATATATTTGATCATCAGAGAGTCTCACGTTCCTGCTCAAGCGGCTGGTCGCGTTCGCCCATGAAGTCTGTGGTGACACCTTCTTCATCAAACCAGCTATCCCACGCCTCACCCGCAGGCGTGATGATTCGCGTCCTGCCAACAGCAACCACATCAACTCGTTTGACATCATCAGGCAGGGCAACTGCCTTGGGCAGGCGCACTGCCTGACTACGGTTGGACTGAAATACGGATCCTTGGACCATATTTTCTACCTCGGGATATACGTTGGGTATATACATCATGGCGGCAGTTTGGGATATGTCAATGGCATATACATTATCCTATCGCTGCTGGTGCCAGACGAGGTCGACGAAGTGGTGTAACAGCGGCCACCACCAGTGCCATGGCATCCTTGCGACAGCAAGAAGCCCAGCAATGTGCTGGGCTTCTTGCTGTCACTAAAGGGTGCTATGCGTTTTCGGGGGCAGATTTTCTGGATAGATAGGCATCCTGCGCCAGGGTACGTTCCACCTCATTCTGGCCACTGCTGAAATCCAGCTCGGCATTGTCGGGGCGTACCGCAGGGGGAAGCATCCAGGCCGCGGCCGGTTCGCGGCGTAACATGCGATAGAGGCTCAGGGCCATCACCATGATGAATATGGCAATTGGCAGGCCGGCGATGATCGACGCGGTCTGAATGGTTTCCAGGCCACCAGCGAACAGCAGGGCGCCAGCAATGCAGGCAATCACGATACCCCACATTATCCTGATGGACTGGGGAGGTTCGGGATTGCCGGCACTATCCAGAATGCACAGCACCAGGGTGCCCGAGTCGGCGGAAGTGATGAAATAGGTGGCCAGCAACAGCACTGCCAGTACCGACAGCAGGTTGCCCAGCATGCCTGGGTCCAGTATGTCGAACAGGGTGAACAGCGCATGAGTGGTGTCTTGCTGGGTAGCCTGGAGCACGGCCCCCCCGGCAAAGTCCGCATCTACCTTCACTTCGCTGGCCGCCATGATGGATTCATGGGCATGACGTACCTGTTGTTCTTCGAATAGTGCGCTACCACCGAATACCGCCATCCACACTAAGGTCACCAGGGTCGGGACGATAAGAGCACCACTGATCAGCTCACGGATGGTGCGTCCCCGGGAGATGCGGGCAATGAACATGCCGACGAAGGGAGCCCAGGTCATCCACCATGGCCAGTAGAAGGCGGTCCACCAGTTCTGCCAGCCACTGTCGGCGTTGGCATCGCTCCACAGGCTCATGCTGATCAGGTTGTTGGCGTAATCCCCGGTGCTCTGCAGCAGGGTGTTGAGAATATAGCGAGTAGGGCCGATGGCCAGCACGATGGCCACGATCAGCAGTGACAGCAACATGTTCAGTTCGGAAAGTCGCTTCATGCCACGGCCAACGCCTGTGGCCACGGAGATGATGGCAAAGGCCATGATCAGCACAATCAGTGCCAATTGGGTGCCGGTACCGATCTCGATGCCGAACACATTGTTCAGCCCACTGTTCATCTGAATTACGCCCATGCCCAGGGACGTGGATACCCCGAATGCGGTGATGGCAACGGTGAGGATATCCACCGTGTGGCCGATCGGGCCGTAGATCCGCTCTCCGATGAACGGGTAAAGGATGGAGCGCAGCGTCAGGGGGAGCCCTTTACGGTAGGAAAAATAAGAAAGGGCCAGGGCAATGATGATGAAGGTGGCCCAGGGATGCAGGCCCCAGTGGAAGTAGGTCAGGCGCATGGCCATGCTGGCGGATGCATCACTCATGCCCTCGGTGAAGGGATTGGCAGCGTAGTGCAGCATCGGCTCTGCCACGGACCAGAAGATCAGCCCGATGCCCATGCCGCCCGAAAACAGCATGCTGACCCAGGACAGGTAGCTGAACTCAGGGCGTTCATTGTCCTTGCCAAGGCGGATATGGCCAAAGCGGCTGACCATCAGATAGAGCAGGAAAGCCAGTACGGCACTGACCAGCCCCAGATAGAACCATTTGGCATTGTCGAGGACGGCAGTCGAGGCATTCTGGAAGATGGTGCCAGCCCTGTCGGCGAGCATGGTACAGAAGATGACAAAGCCGATGACCAGCACTTTCGAGGCAATGGTCACCGTCGGATTGAGGCCCTTTAATAGGCCTCTTTCGGAACGTATGGCGTTACTCATAGATTTTCTTATGTTTAGAGGAATCAGGGGGAGGTCACGGACCTATGCGAGGCTGAGGGGATAGAAGGCAGAGAACAATATATTTTTCGTCATGAAATCATGAGTTTTTGTAACTCATGAAGCATTGTTTATGATCTTTTGATCAAGATGTCGCATAGAGATATGAGCAGTACGCACAGGGATCTATTTTTGTCCGAGCCATGATTCCTTATCATTCAAATATGCCAGAATATCGGTTGCTTGCATTTCCTGTTTGCTCCTGCCGAGCAATCCACAGATATTCTCAACGAGACCTGTTTCAGCGAGGCATTCTTCGTCGAAGAATGTATTTTGGGCATGTTGATGATCAACATGCCGCTTATTTGTTATCCGTCTAGTTGTTGACCTTCTAGTTATTACCCACCTAGCGAATAAATATGTTGTTTAATGCATATATCGCTAGATGTAGATACCGCTTAAAAAAAGAGACAAACCCTAAACGCTGTCATTTGCTGTACTCGCCATACTGCAGCGCTTTCCTGTTGCCGGATTGACGCAGGCCAAGCCACGCATTGATGACAAGGGTCAGCAGGATCAGGGTGCCGCCCAGCAGGGTGGCGTGGGGAGGCTGCTCATCCAGCCACCACCAGACCCACAGCGTTCCCAATACGGCTTCCAGTAGATAGAACAGGGCAACCTCGGCCGAGGGCAGGTAGCGAGTGGCGCTGTTGATCAACACAGTGGCAAGCGGCATCTGCAACAGCCCCATTAGCGCCAATACGGCGTAGCTCTTGGGAGCCAGGGCCAGAGGCGTGGCCATCGGCAGGGCAATCAATGCTGATATGAAGCCGCCAATGGCAATCAGCGGGACTCGGTCCACCGTAGGGTGATGACGCAGCAGGGTCAGGTTGCCGCCTACGGCGGCGGCAGCAGCCAGCGCATAGAGGTCGCCCAGCAACCCCTCGCCGCTCAGTCCGCCCGCGAAGACCACCAGCAGGCCAAGCATGGCCAGGACGATGGCCAGCCAGGTACGTATGGGCACGGCTTCATGCAGGAACATGCGCGTGAAGATGGCGGCAAACAAGGGGGCCGCACTCAGAATCACCACGACATTGGCCACCTTGGTGTTCATCACGGCGAGCACAAAAAGGCCGGAGGACAGGCCCAGCAAGAGCGCAGAGCCGAGAGACATCATCATGTGGCCGCGCAGCGATACCAAGCGCTTCCCGCCAAGGCACAACAGGCTTAGAGAAAGCCCCATCAGGGCGCCTCGCCAGAAGATGATGTCCCAGCCATCGCTGGCCGCCAGGCGCACCAGCAGACTGTCGATGCTGAGGACAACAACGCCACCAGCGGCCATGATCAGCCCCTGGCGATGGTCGTGCAGAGAGTGCGGCATCCATGTACTCCTGATCGATAGCGCCTGCTCAGAGGGAAAACGTTCAGTCCCCTTTAAAGCCTAGGCTGATAATCATACGCGGCATATCAAGATCGATTGTCTTCTTTGCGTCATTGTTCGAGGTCCCAGCGTCAGCGCTCTGGTCCAAGAAACACCAGGCTTGCCGTCATGGTGTTTCGATACCGGGAATATGGCCGCTCTGTTCGATGAGAAAGTCGATCAGCAGGCGAACTCGTGCGATGCCGGCTCGCCCGGGAACAATCAGCAGGTTCAACGGCGTGGATGGAAGTGCATAGTCAGGAAGGATCTGCTTGAGACGGCCGTTGGTCAACAGGTCGTCGATGAGCCAGCGATGGGCCGGGGCGATGCCGCGTCCGGCGATCAATGCCTCGCGCGCGCCCAGGCCATGGTCGACGACAAAGCGCCCCTGCAAGGGAAGGGCGTGGTGTTCTCCCTCTGGTCCTCGCAGGGCAAGTGTTTCGCTGCCAGCGACATTGGACATGCGTATGCCTTCGTGACCGATCAGGTCATCCGGCGTTGTCGGTGTTCCGTGAGTGTTCAGATAGTCGGGGGCCGCCACCAATACACGCTGTGATTGGCCAAGCGCACGCAACTTCATTGAACTATCGGCAAGTGGGCCGAGCCGAATGGCAAGATCGACACCTTCCTGAACCAGGTCGATGCGTTCATCCGTCAGATTGAGGTCGATATGGATATCCGGATAGCGATCCTGAAACTGAAAGATCAGCCGACTGATGTGCAGGACGCCGATGGCAGCCGTGCATGAAAGGCGGATAGTCCCGCTCTGTGCACCACGTGCATTGCGCGCTTCAGAGCCTGCTTGTTCGACGAGTCGCAGGATCTGGAGGCTATGGGCGTAATAACGGCTGCCTTCCTCGGTAATCGTGACCCGGCGTGTCGTTCTGCTTAGCAAAGGGACACCGAGAGCCTCTTCGAGCTCCCGGATGTGGCGCGTCACGGTCGATTGGCCGATGCCGAATTCCCGCGCGACGGCGGAGAGGTTGCCACGCTCGACGACTCGCACAAAGGTGCGCATGCGTTCCAGGGTGATGGTATCCGATGAATCCATATACAGGCACAAGATGAACTATTGCTCCTGTATATCGGATTCATCGGTGTCTGGCTACGATCTTGAATACTCGTCGAACCCGCCTTCATCAACAGAGGCCAACCAGCTATCCAGGTCATTGGTGCTGATTTTTCCATCCGCATCATCCTTGTGCTTGGCGGTATCCAGCGTTTCAAAGAATTTCCATTCATCTATCAGAAATTGTGCAGCCTCTTGCTCGGCTTTACTTCTGTCATCGTCCTGGCTGATGTCCTCCAGATTATCCATGCTGACAATAGAGTCGCCGCCATTCCAGTCATCCCAGGATTCCACGATGGTGTCGATATAGTCCCTGTTCTTTTCAATGAACTCCTTGCCAAAACCGGACAGCTTTTCTTCTGATTCAACGTAGGAACGAATATCATCCAGGCTGTTATAGTCGTCGGTTCTGCCAAACACTTCATTCATCAAGTCCGCACGTTCTTGACTGAATTTTCCTTCAGGGTGCGTGATATCGTACAGGCCTTCGAGGTATTCGACGATGTCATCACGAACTTCACGGGATGCAGTGTCTCCCTGGGAAGGGTTGATGATCTGCTTGACGCCATCCTTGACAAAGATCACCCGGCCATCGTCCAGTAGTTTGATGGATTCCACGTCAACACGGTCAACATCTTTCTTGAACTCGCCAAAACTCCCGGGCTTTCCTCCATCGCCAAATACTGGGAGTCCTGTCGGGTCGATATCCAGGTCCAGCTCGTCACGCAGATCCTCGATATCATTGTAATCATCAGACTTATCATGAAGCTGGGTGATCTTGTCGACCAGGTCTTCGTCCAGCTTGTCGTCCGGATGGGTCAGAATATGCAGGTCTTTCAGATAATCGAAGATGTCTTCCGCATGATAGTCCTTCAGGTCGCCATGATTATCCTTGTCCAGCTGCCATTTTTTACCGTCCTTGACGAAGGTGATGACACTGCTATCACTGGGATCTAACTCAATGGAGCCAACATCCACACGGTCGATATCCATCTTGAAGTTATCGAAGGTGCCTGGCTTGTCATCGTCAACGCCGAAGAGCGGTGGTTGTGAATCATCCAGGGCACGTTTCAGGTCATCGATTTCGTTATATTTATCTGACTTATCATGGAGGGATGTTATTTCATCAATGATATCGTGATCTTTCTTTCCATCGGGATGCGAGATTTCATATAACTGGGTGAGATAGTCGATGATGTTCTGGCGAGTGGAGTCACTGGCCTCTTCTCCAATAAAGGGATCGATGACCTGTTTTACCCCATCCTTGGTAAAGAAGACCCGGCCATTGTCGGCAAGCTCGATGGAGCCGACATCAACCCGGTCGACATCTTTCTTGAATTCGCCGAAGCTTCCCGGGTCTCCGTCATCGCCGAAGCGCTGTCGCCCGGAAGGATCCGGTCCGTTCTCTCCGATACCGGAATCATGTTCATCATCCCAGTCGGAGAACCAGTCATCGGAGATATTCTTGTGGTCCGCCACATAGTCCGTGAAGTCTTCATACTGCTCCGGACGTGACTCCCAGACTGGCTTGTCTTCCGGATAAAGGTCGTAATAAGCATCCGAGCCATATTCTTGGTCGTATTCATAGCGAGAGTGGATGGTGTAGTTGAGCTTGTCGCCCCAATCATCCTCGGTAATACCGAGAGCACTCCAGTTCTCAAAAGTATTCAGCACTTCTTCTGCTTTTTGATCCGATTTTTGCTTGGCAACGACCCCCATCACAATGGCGGCAATTCCCCCCAGGGCGACCCCGGCAATACCCAAGGCCCCGGAGGCAATGCCGAGTCCGGTGGCCAAGGAGCCACCGGCGATCATGCTGGCCAGGTTGGTGCCTGCGGCTCCTGCAATGCTGATCCCGCCCAGCAGTTGCAGAGAGGCGGCGGCAAATTCGCTATCCAGAGCATCGGGATTGCCGATCAGCTTGTCGATCGACATGGCCCCCAGTGCCAGGTCCAGCACCCCCCCGGCCACATCGGCAAGACCGCCTACCGTATGGAGCATGGTTCCCACCAGCCGGAGCTTACTGGGGGTATCCATGCTACTGGGATCAATACCCATACCTTCGAAACGTTGATCCACTGTCGACATCATGGCGGCTCGACGCTCCGGGTCCATTTCCTCCAACATATCCCAGTTGATGGTGAAGACCGAACTGGCCCGTGAAAGGCGATCATTCGGCTCTTCCATGACCTCCTGAAAACTTATCTCTGCATTACGGGACTGCGGTTCAAAATCTACGTTTGTGCCTGAGCCAATGTCATCAAAGCTGCGTATGATGTCATCGGCCCAGCCTTCTTCAACAATGCCACCTACTTGAGGCAAATCGCCGCCGATAGCCGCACGATACTGTTCCTGCGTCTCAAGGCTGCTGGATTGCGATGGGACGCTGACAGCATCATCAGCCTTTGGAAATAATTTCAGGTAGGCTTCTCGAAGCTGTGTATTGGAACCTGCATCCAACCCCAGCTTGGTGACCATCCCTGGCTGGTTGAATATTGTTTTCAGTACCACGGTCGCCATCGCAGGGGAAGTTGCCAGAGTGATCATTAACGCACGAGCGGCAGCCATCCGCTCTTCGACGGTGTCACCCTGGTTCTTGGTCAGGGTGTAGATGGCGGCTGTTGCGGTCAGGGTGCCGGCAATGGCGGGGAGGGCACCGCTGGTCATGCTGGCATGTAATAGCGCGGCTGCACCATTACGAACTTGAACACTTTTTGGTGCTCCTTCATGACCTTCCTGCAATGCAGCAGAGATTTTTTTAGACACATCGTGGATATCGAACTTGCCGTTGGACTTGAAGGAATCCGTGACGGCATCGGTCGCAACCTTGACTGCAGCCTTGTAGCTATCCAGGCCCTTTTTCACATCATCCGGCAAGTCGCCGCCACCATTCTTCAGATAGTTCTGTACTGCTCTGTCCGAGAAGGAGAGGCCAAAGATTGCGGACCAGGTTCCTTGTAACGCAGTTTGCACATGGTCACTGATGGCAAGTTCCAGGGACTCGCCAGCATAATCTCCACTCTCGATGATGTTGGATATCTCCTCGGCCAGGCCCTGATCCAGAGCGTTGTTTCTAATCTCGCTGGCTTTTTCGCTATCCAGGTAATCCAGTGATTTCAGGTCGTTGGAAAAACGCACCTTGGCCGCATCACTGTTCATTCCCTCGAGCATCTCCATGTATTCCGGGCTGCTCATGGCCTCATAAATTCTGTTGGTCAGGCCTTTCTTGTCTTTTATCTTGCTGACGGCGTCTTGCATGAAACCATCGATGCCATCAATAACTTGTTCATCTTCGGACAGTTCAGCCAGCTTATCGTTGATTTCCTTTTCCTTGAGCAAGCCATAAGTGCTGGCTTGATCCATGATGGTCGAGTTCTTTAGATAACCGGTGGTATCCCCATCCCAGGGGAAAGCATCCTTTTCGGTTTGGTAGGGAAGGTAATCAAAACCACCGACCAGCGCTGTCTTGGCCTGCAGCAGTTCGTAATACTGGCGGCGGGGATCATCCAGATCCAGGTCACCCCATTCATCCTTCATCTTGTCATGAAACAGCTCGCCGACGGTCTTTCCGTCCTCGCTCGTTTCAGCATTCATGAAGTCTGTGGCTTCGGAATCGGCAACGTCGATCTTGACGTTGTTATCCACATGGCTGATTTCGGTTCCCGCTATCTTGCTGCCCAGTACGGAATACTTGAATGGTGCGATGTAGGACGAGACCGCATATGTCGTTCCATCGTACTCATAGGTGATGGTCGTCGCATTCTGACGTTCTGGATCCAGCTGTGACACTGGTGGCAGCACATCACCTTCTTCGAGTACCTTCCAATCGTTTTCTTCCGCCAGGTCCCGGAACTCCTTGGCATCCGCGACCCCCTCTGTCTCACCGTCAGGCTTTTGACTGTGCTTCACCGCCAGGTTGTGAAAAGTGCCTTGAGAAGAAGGTCGCAGTGCAACTGCATTTTCGGTGGAAGACTTCACTCCTGATACAGACATGGTCTCGCTCCTGTCTCAACGCATGTGGCGGATGAACATTCCGGGATCGTCAGGCTGGCAATCGTGAAAGGGCGGTGCTGGGCAGAATCGCCACCTCCTGTTTGTGGCAGAAAAAGACCCACCGAGTATTGCGATGGTGCCTGGCAGGATGATCAAGTGAATCATTGATCGATCAAATGATCGAACACGAATGCGGGAAGGGCAAATTTTTCATCTACAACTTTATGCTGATGACTTGTCTAGATTTATACGAAATATCGGAGAATGAAGGGGTTAAGCGAAGTAATTTAATGAAGGGATTAAGCGGAGTGATTTAAAGCAACCCGGCAGCGACCAGAATATCGGCCACCGGCTGAAAGGTATCTTCCGGGACAGGGTCGCCGTTGGCGCTGCGTGAGCCAATCCGTTCTGCCAGTTTGCGATTGTCTATCACGGCAAGCCCGTATGTGGTGGCCTGCCGCTGAAGGGCAGGCGAGCCGCTTGGATTTGCCTTGCACACGACGACCGGCACCGGGGTTTCGCCCTTGACATAGCGGATGCCTACCATCCAGTCACCACTGGCGCCAATCATCAGAGAGGCACGTTCTACGCCGGCCCGGGCGGAGTAAGTCTGAATGTCGCTGCGCTGACGTTGGCGGGCCCGGCGAATCTCTGGGTCGCCTTCCATGTCCTTGCGTTCGCGCTTGAACTCGGTACGTGTCATGCGCTGGTCACGATGAAACAGCCAGCGCTGTGTCCTGACATCGAGCAGCCCCACGATGAAGAAGACGACCAGTGCCGTGATGACCAGGGGTTGCAGGAATGCCAGGAAAATCTCGTTGAGGCAGCCATAACCGCAGCGTGATGACTCCATCAATGCCTGCAAGCTCATGCGGCATACGACGACGAAGGCCGTGGTGAGTATCACGATCTTGAGCAAGGACTTGATGAATTCGATGATGCCGCGTACGGAGAAGATGCGTTTGAAACCTTCGGCAGGATTGATGTGCTCGAATTTTGGCTTGATGGGTTCGATCGAGAACACCATGCCACGCATGATGAGGATATTGGTCAGGACGACCGCTGTGACGGTGATCACGATAATGGGTAGTACCGACCACACCAGCACTTCCATGGCAGCGGCCATCACGCGTGGCCACAGCGTATCGAAAGGCTCGGTATAGAGTCTCGTAGTCAGAGAAATCAGACCACGCAGCCGGGATTCGATGGTGTCGACGTAGAAGACCAGGTAGAGCGTGCAGCCAAGCATGACGACAGCAGTGATCATGTCACTGCTCTTTTCCACCTGTCCCTTCTTGCGTATGTCACGCAGCTTTTTCTGCGATGGCGGAAGGGATTTTTCTTCGCTGGGCTGCTGGCTCATGTGCCTTCTACCGGTTACTTGAAGAGGGGGCGTCGAACAATGATTCGAAATACTTGTAGTGTCCCTGAAGCGCCCCTAGCTCGTGGAACATGCGCGGTACCAGGAAGACGACGTAGAGCAGCATCAGGAAGGTGAACAGCAGGTTCTTGATCGGCAGTGACAGAATGAACACATTGAGGCTGGGTGCCATGCGTGCCAGATAGGCCAGCATCAGGTCAGTGACTAGCATGGCGATGATCAATGGTGCCACCATCAGGATGCCAATCTTCATCACTTGATCCAGAAAGCCTAGCATCACCAGTGCCGTACGGGTGTCCAGCGCAGGCATGAACGCATCCACGGGCCATAAGGTATAGCTGCGATAGAAGCCATCGAGCAGGACATTGAAGCCGCCTGTGGCGAAGAACAGTGCAACCAGAGTGATCACCAGCAGCGTACTGGTAACGCCTGATTCGCTGCTGCCCATGGGATCGAGCAACTGACCCATGGTCGAGGCGCGTTGCAGGTCGACGGCTTCCCCTGCGACTTCTGCTGCCCAGAACGGGATACCGAACACCATGCCGATGAGCACGCCGATCAGCAGTTCCTTGAGCAACAGGCCGGCGACGGTGAATCCCGTGATATCCATGCCCGACAGGCTATCGAGAACCGGCAGCAACATCGGCAATGACAAGGTCATGGCCACGGCGGAACGAATCAGGCCCGTCAGGCCGAGGCGATTGAATGCCGGGGTGATCAGGATGACGCCGGTGGCCCGTGCCATGCAGATGGCCAGGGCAGCCAGAATGGGATAGACCTGATCGGTCAGTGCGCTGGCGAGGTTGTCATACTCCATGGTCTTCCTCAGCGTGACCAGGTCGCGAAGTTATCGAGTACCTGATCGGCCAGGTTGACCAACTGACCGACCAGCAGAGGACCGCCGATGATCAATACCAGCATGATCACGATCACCTTGACGGACTGTGGTAGCGACTGATCCTGAATCTGTGTCAAGGCCTGCAGCAGGCCAATGCCGAAACCGAGCACGATGGCGGTCAGCAGTGCCGGTGCCGACAGCAACAGTACTGTCCACAGGGCATCGCTCATGATCGTCAGGAAAATATCCTCGCTCATCGAGCGTTACCCTCCATAGCTGAGAATCAGCCCATGCATCAGGCGTGACCAGCCATCAATGGCGACGAACAGAAATATCTTCAACGGGACCGATATCAATGGCGGCGCGACCATGACCATGCCCATCGCCATCAGCACATTGGCAACGATCAGGTCGATGACCAGGAAAGGAATGTAGATCAGAAAGCCGATTTCGAAGGCCCGGGCCAGTTCGGAGGTGACGAACGCGGGTATCAGAGTCACCAGATCATCGTCGCGCACATTCTCGCGGGCTTCCGGCGACCAGATGCTGCGGGTGGCATCGAGGAAGAAGGCCCGCTCGCGTTCATCGGCGTAGGTCGACAGGTATTCCTTGAGCGGCTCACGCAATAGTTCCCCCGTCGCCTTGATGTCTTCCACGCTGCTCAACTCCGTCGAGCTGTTTTCGAGCCGATAGAGCATGTCCCCCACCAGTGGAGTGGTGATGTACACGGTCAGTACCAGGGCAATGCCGTACAGCACCAGATTGGGAGGCGTCTGCTGCACGCCAAGGGCGTTGCGGATCAGGAACAGCACCACGGAGATCTTGAGGAACGAGGTCATGGTCACCACCGCCAGTGGCAACAGGCCAAGCGATGTGACGACAAGGATAATCCCAATCAGATTGGGCTCGTATTCACTCATCGGTGGCGAGCCTCACAATCTGCACCCCCAGGCCATCGCCGATCTTCACCACCCGGCCCTTGCCCAGGATGCGGCCATTAACCACCAGGTCCACGGCTTCATCCTCCGGGCGTGACAGGGGCAGTACGCTGCCTTGATCGAGTTCACGCAGTTCCCCCAGCGATAGTTCGAGACGGCCGAACTCACACACCAGCCGAAGGGGTAACTGGTCCAGCCCCGTGCTGTCTGCGGTCATGCGGCCTGCTGCAGTTCTGTCTACTGCAGTGCTGCCAGTCTGAGGTTGAGCGTTGTTGTTATTGTCGTTGTCGTTGGCAGGCGGGGCCATGGCAAGGTCTCCTTGGGTCAGGGGATGGAGTCGGGACAGCAGGCGTACTCCGTCACGGTGAGTCTGGGCGCTGGCCATCAGGCGCTCGCCGACCAGCACTGCAGAGGCTTGTCCGCGGTTATCGGGGCCGGGAGGAGTTGGGGCGGATGAATCGAGGCCAGAACCATTGATGACCGGACTATCGAGCATCACCACGTCACCTGGTGCCAGGTCACGCAGCTCGGCGAGGGTCAGGGTCTGGTATCCCGCAATGCCCTGCAGCGGCCAGATCACGTTCGAACAGGGCCTGGGAGCCACTGGGCAGGTCTCATCGAACCAGGGCTGCAGTGCTTCGGCGAAGGGCTGGGACAATAACAGCGAGAGTTTTCCCTGCCGATGACCGTCTGTCAGGTTCAAGGACAGCTGGATGGGAAGAGTGTCATCACTCACCCCTGTGTCATCACCTTGCAGCCGCATGTTGTCTCCCAGTGCACTTTCCAGCGGTTCCAGCCACTCCAGCAGGGCATATTCCAGCCACAGCGCGGCGACATCCGCCGGGCAGCCGGCCAGAGGGCGCTGCAATGACAAGGGCGAGGACAGGATCTCCACCGCGCTGGCGTCGAGGCGCAAGAGTGCGGGCATGTCGCCCAGCGTCAGCCCCAGCGACAGCGCTGCCTCATGCGTGATGGGCCGGCGGTCGAGATGACAGGTCAGCGAGAGTTGGCCAAGGGGCAGCGTGAACGCGCCACGAGGGCGGCTCATGGCGTTGAGCACTGGTACGGCACTTGGCGGGATAATGGGCAGGGCGGGAACTTCCGGCCCGGCCTGGGCACTATGCTGTTGATGCTGCTCCATGCTGTCGATAGATATATTCCTTTCTGCCATCAACGCCCCCCTCGCGAGGTGGCATCTTCAGTCTCCAGCTCGGCATGCAGCTCAAGACGACGCTGCTGGGTATCGCGATGGCGATCCTGCAGCATTTCCAGAGCGCGTTGCGAGCGAACACAGCGTGCCCATTCAATGGAGCGCTTGTCACGTTCGGACAGGTGAAGTTGGTATTGCTGGTTCAACTGGTTGTGTTGTGCATGCAGGGCGGCCTGTGCTCGGTAATGGTCATCCATGGCCTGGCGCACATCATCGATCTGGGGGGCAGACAGCTGGTCGTTGGCAGTGGCTTCGAACCATGCCTGCTCGTGGCGATCGAAGTCCTGGCGCTGACTGGCAAGCTGCTCGGTCATGGCCGCCAGTTGCTCGGCATCACGGCGGCAGCGTTGTTGTTGCTCAGCCAATGCATTCTCGGCTCGGCGCAGACGCTGCTGGCGCAACGCCATCAATTTCTCGAGTCGCTGGTGCTCTTTCATGACAGGTGCTCTTTCATGACAGGATCTCTTTCATGACAGGATCTCGTTCATGCGTTGCAGAGTGTCGTCCAGGCTGCTCACTTCGCCACTGGTCTGGCGCAGGAAGGCCTCGATGGCGGCATGCTTGTCCACGGCCTCATCGGTACGTGCATCCTGTCCGCGGTGGTATTCCCCGACCTGCAGCAACAGCTCGACATCCTGGTAGCGTGCCATCAGGTCGCGTATGCGACCGGCACTATGGCGATGGTCGCTGCTGGCCACGGTTTCCATCAGGCGACTACGACTGGCCAGTACGTCGATGGCGGGGAAGTGATCGCGTTGTGCCAGGTCGGCGCTCAGTACGATATGGCCATCGAGAATGGCCCGGGTTTCCTCTGCCACAGGGTCAAGAGTGCCGTCACCTTCGGTGAGGACGGTGTAAAGTGCGGTGATGCTGCCCTTGGTGCCGGGGCCGGCACGTTCCAGCAGGCGCGGCAGCGCGGCGAACAGTGACGGAGGAAACCCCCGTCGTGTCGGCGGCTCACCCGCTGCCAGGCCGATTTCACGTTGGGCTCGGGCGAAGCGTGTGATGCTGTCGACCAGCAACAGCACATCTCGTCCCTGGTCGCGGAAATATTCGGCAATGCTGGTGGCCACCATCGCCGAACGGGCGCGTTCGATGGCCGGGCGGTCCGATGTGGCAACGACACATACCGTGCGTCGGCGTGCCTCGGCATCCAGTTGTACTTCCAGAAGTTCACGCACTTCACGGCCACGTTCGCCGACCAGCCCCAGCACGATGACATCCGCTTCACTGCCACGCACGATGGCGGAGAGCAGGGAGGACTTGCCGACACCCGGCTCACCGAAGATGCCCATGCGCTGCCCCCGCGCCACGCTGAGCAGGCCATCGATGGAACGGATGCCCAGTGTCAGGGGGTGCTGGATCAATTGACGCGACAGCGGTGAAGGAGGCTCGCCATGTACCGGATAGTCGCTCAGGGTTCCGGGAAGAGGGGGCGGCAGGCCATCCACAAACTCTCCGAGAGGGCTGACAACACGTCCGAGAAGCGCTCTGCCGACAGGCACGTTCTGTGGCGCGCCGGTGGCGATGACTTCGGCTCGCGTCGACATTCCCTGCAGGTCGCCGATAGGCGACAGCACGGCAGCTTCTTCCTCGAAACCGATGACTTCAGCGGCAACACGCCGCCCAGTGAGAGGATCGCGTAGATAGCACAATTCACCGATGCCGGTGCCTTCGACGCTGGCATGTACCAGTTGGCCGAGAATTCTGCGTACCCGGCCACGCACGGGGCGCAGTTCGGCCTGTTCGGCACGCTCTCCGAGACGTGGCAACAGGGCATCGAAATCGATATCGGGTAGCGGCTTGCTGGGGCTCATGCGGATCTCCCCATGCTGCCTGTTCCGCTCTCATGGCTGTTTCTATTTCTATCAGCCCCGTTTGCAGAACCGGGGGCCAGGGCCTCTCTCAGGGCGTTCAGTTGGGCTTCCAGCCCTACGTCGACGACGGCAATGGGGCTGACCAGCAGACACTGGCCTGGGCCCAGTTGAGCATCCCCCTCGACCCGGCAGGAGGGGCTGTCCTGGCGCTCATCTGCCGCCAGCTGGGCCGCGACTTCGTTGACGCGCTCCGGGGCGACCCGCACCGTCACGGCCATATCGTGACGGTACTCGACAAGCGCCTGGCGCACGCAGCGGGCAATCAACTGGGCATCGTCGAATTCGCCCAAGATCCTGCGCACCATTTTCAGACACAGCTCGGCCATGGACTGATCAAGCCCAGCAAGATATCCCTCGACTCTTTGAGTGGTGTGGGACAAGAGTTCTGCCGCCTGGGCTTCGCCATCGCGACGTCCTTCGGCAAAGCCTTCGGCGTAGGCTTTTGCGGTCGTCTGTCGCGCTTCCTTCTCGACATCGCTGGCATGCTGTCGGGCCTGCTCGATAAAGGCATAGCCATCGATCCATGCCTGGGCTTCCCGAGCCTTGAGGATGATCTTGCCTGGACGCGTCGGTAGCTCGTTCATGGCGTCAGCTCCCCGCGTTTCAGCATGGCCGAGGCGGCACGACGCACAATATCGATGCCTTTTTCACGCACCGCTGGTGCGATCTCCAGATCGTCTGGAGACGCCTCTTGAGATGTCCCTTGAGCTTGAGAAAGGCGCCGATCTTCTGCGATGCCCAGGCGCAGCCAGTTGGCCAGTTCTGTCGGCTGACGCGACAGCCAGACAGCGAAACACGCCAGGCCATCACGCTGTACCGCGTGAGCCAGTGCATCGTCATCAACATGGGCATTACCGGTGTCGACGATGGCCAGCTCGCGATTGGCCAATGCGGCCAAAAATGGCGCTTCACCGAAGCGTTCCTTTAGCGCGACCACCCTCGGAGCCCGGATCTCGCGCACGAAGAGCGGGGCATGGCAGATCATGCCGCAGTGACGCACGAGATCGCTTCCCGCATCGGGGGACAGGCGGAACAGAGCAATGTCTTCCTCTGCCGGTACCGGTAACGCGGCGGGAGGCGTCAGCTTGTGTTGCGCAATCAGACGCTCGACCAGACGTTGCTCGAAGCGAGGGTGCTGTGCCAGTGCCGTCTGGGTCGCTTCATCCGCCACGTCGCCCAGCATGGCGCTCAGCCAACGCAGTGCAACACTACGCGCCGGTGATGCAATGAAGTCCTGCCAGGTGTCCGGTACGGCCGAACTCATGGTGGTGTCTCCAGCTCATAAGGGCCACGCCGGCGCTGATGCCACAGGATCCAGCCGAGGGCGGCGGCCAGGCCCAGCACCAGGACCAGCAGAGTACCGAAGATCCAGCCGGCGCGTGCCACACTGGAGGCTGGCATGGCGATACCCAGGAAAGAGCTCAAGGTCATGGTGGGCGCGCCTTCAGCGATATCCAGGGACACCGCCGCAACCGGAACGACCGAGACACTGTCATATTCGAGACCGGAAATGCTGTTGGCCACCAATGTCTTGATCTTCGGGATCAGCGGATTGACATCGAGGGTCGGTGAGTAGCGTATGAACACCGAGGCCGACGAGGGAGTGCTGTTGCGTTCGAGCAGGTCGTTGTCCGGCAGCACGACATGGACACGCGCCGAGAGGATGCCATCGATCTGGGACACGGTATGGGACAGTTCTTCACTGAGCGCGTAGACCATCTGGGCGCGCTCCTGCACTGGCGAGGACACTAGGCTGTTGCTTTCGAATACTGTGCCAAGATTGGAGAACTTCTGCTGCGGAAGGCCCAGCCGATCGAGAATACTGACTGCTTCAGCGAAGTTGTCCTCATCGACGGTCACGCTCATGAGGCCGCCCTCCTGGACGACACGTTTTGCCGGGATGCCATGGCGCGCCAGACTGGCGACCATGATATTGGCCTCACGCTCGTTGAGGTCGGTGTAGAGCTCGGTATCGCAGGCCTGCAGCAGCAGCGCCGTGACCACCACCAACAGCAGCTTGAGGACGCCCGGAAGCGTTACCTTCCGGGGTGACATGTTTTGCATGGAAACAGCTTTCATGGAAACAGCTTGCATAGACGAGATGTAAGCCAAGTGTCACTGTCCTCGCAGCAGTGTTCGGAAGGCGCCGGAAGTCTGGGACGCGCAGGACGACATCAGCTTCATCAACGTTGCGTGGTCGAACATGGCGGTCAATGAGTTGAGCATGCGATCGAACTGCATGTCGCCAAGTCCCTCTGCGTCACTGCCTGGCACGCTGGCACCGGAAGGCGCATGTCCGGCCCGTTCTGCTCGTAGGGCGCTGGCAAAGCTCTGCGCCTGTTCAATGGGGTTTTCCAAGGCATTCATGAGATCGGACCCCAGTTCAGCCGGTGTCGTCGCCTGCAGCGTCGTTCCCTGCTGGCCGGCAATATGTTCGAACAGGTTCTGTGAGGTCAGGTTTTGCATACCTGACGCATTCGGAGCACTCAAGGGAGTGGCACCTGCCTCTGTCGCGGGAATCATCATCAACGCTCCTGAGTTGTTGAAAGGTGACCCGGGATTCAACCCGTCGCCATGCAGTCGGTTGAATCCCTGGCTGCGTAAGGCTGTGTGAGAAAAGTGCCTGAACTCACCGACTTTTCAGACAAGCCCTAGCCTTCGTCCTTGAGCATGTCTCCGGCATATTCCATCAACTGCGTGGAAGCCAGAGAGCCGATGGCCTGGCCAACGATCTGCTGGACTCGGGCATTCTCGGCAGCCTGCTCGAAGGCTTGCTGTTGATCCTGGGCCGATGTCTGATCGGCACCAGCCACGTTTGAAACTTCTGGTGTTGCCATATCAACCTCCTTTGCCTTTGGTGATGTGATTAAAGACGCTGCGATTGAAGGTGTTGCTTAATGCCACGTTACTGTCATTCGGCAGAACTCGGTGCGGTACTGGTACTGCCGCGAAACACTCTTACTTCACCGCGGCCCGATGCCGCCGGGCTGCGCAGCCTTTCGATGTTGCGTGCGATACTTTCCAGCCAGGCATCCATGCCCCAGGCCTGCAGTGTCGAGCCATCTTCTGTCAGCCTAGCGCGTAATGGCTCACCTGTGCCGCTATTGTTAATATCTTCCATCAATTGCTCGCCATTGACCCTGGCCAGGTCGAAGGTCCTCTGGCTTAGTTCCTGGCGAGTCGCGATGTGCAATACGCCACCATCGAAATACCAGGCCAGGTCATTGGAGGCGCAGACCTGTTCCAGAAACTCGCGCGCAGTGGTGGCCCTGATTTCTCCCTTGACCTTGCCTCTGACATTGCGGGAAACCTCGACAGGAAGCGCAAGGTTTCTACCGAACTCCTTCAGTACGTCACGTACATCCTGTTCGACGATGATGTAGTGATAGTCTCGTGTCATCCATCCGCTTTCCCCGTGCACCTGACCTTCAGGTGTCTGAGGAGCTGCCTGAGTGGTAGTGGATATCGCCACTGCGATCAGGCTCGCGAACAGCATCTGCGTTATCAAGACTCCCTTTTTTTCAGGGTAAAAAAAGCACTGTGATCTTTTTCGTTTCGGCATCATGTGGTTCAGGGATCCTGCCAATGGAACGCTAGTGTTCCTAATAAGTATCTAGTTGACGTGATTGCAATTGAATGACTCAATACCCGCGGTTATTGGGTGTTTTTTGAAAAACAACATGCCATGTCTTCATGACAAGGAGTGCCTGATGCGCTGCTGCGTACGCCTGACCATCCCTATGCTGTGTTCGTTGCTGGCGGCTTGTGCTTCCACACAGAGTGCCGAAGAATCTCGCCTGCTGAAGCTGGCGGACGATATTGCTGCACACGGTGACTATGCCACTGCTGCCAGCATGTACGAACGCGCTGCCGAAGTGCCGGGCGGGGATGGTGTCGATATTCATGTGCGCCTCGGTGATGCAAAACTCGCCGCTGGTGACTTCCTGGGCGCAGTGGATTCATATCGGGCTGCGTTGAAGCAGGACATCAACAATGCCGACGCCTTGTTTGGCCTGGGCAGCGCCCAATTGCGCCTGGGTAAGGTCGAAAGTGCAGAGCGTAACCTGCGCCATGCGGCACCCAAGATTGATACCCCGGCTGCCTGGAGCCGTCTGGGAGCCGCCCAGGCGCTGCTGGGACAAGGCGATGCATCGGTGACTGACTTTTCCCGTGCCGTAGAGCTGGCACCGGATGATGCTGACCTCCAGACCAACCTTGCCGTGGCCCAGGCATTGGCAGGGCGGGGCAGTGAAGCTGTCGCGTTGATGCGGGATGTCACCGCTTCGCCCTTGGCGGAAGAACGCCATTTCCGCAGCCTGATTCTGGTTCTGGTAATGGCGGGGGACGACGCCCAGGCGCAGAGCATCCGAATTCCTGACATGCCGGTCTCCCGCCGCCAGTCGCTGATCGAGCGAGCCCAGCAGATCCGCGACATTTCCACGCCCAGCGAGCAGGCGCGAGCCATCGGGCTTGCCATGAACCAGTAACCGAATCCGCTGCTCATCGACTACATGTCTCCTGTGGTGACGTAGCTGGTCGAACCGCGTGCTTCTTCGCCAATGCGATCTCGCCGTATCCTGCTCTGTTCACGATCGGTGAGACGCTCGCGAGCCGCACTGGCCACTGGCCCAGCTTGTGCGGGCCCCATTTCCCGTCCCACCAGCAGGTCCTGGGGGCGATCTGCCATGTACTGCAGGTTGAGGTCGTTGGCACAGCCAGAAGGCAAGGTCATGATGCCGTTCGTCCCGGTAGGCAAGGCGCAGGTATTGGGGATCAAGGCCATGCGCTGGGTCTCGGGGTTCTCCGAGTTGGTGACTTCGGTGGTGCGATAGCCTGTTTCCCAGGACATCGGTCCCAGAGACGAGGAACAGCCACTCACCAGTACTGGCAGTACAAGCCCTGGCAGCACAAGCCTCGGCAAGAACCTGGCCCAGATTGACGATTTACTTGAATGCGTCATTGCCACTCCTTACTGCAGATAGAAGCCGAAGGGGTCATCCCTGACCTGCAGGGGAGGTGCCATATCATTGACACGCACAGCGCCATTGCTCACGCGTGCTTGATCCAGCGGTGTCCTGTACGAGCGTCCTTCGACCGGTGCTACGACATAAGGCGTGATGAGGATGACCAGTTCGGTCTCGTCACGCTGGAAACGCCGGGAGCGGAACAGATTGCCGAGGATCGGCATATCGCCAAGCACCGGAATACGTTCGATATCGTTGGAGGCGTTGCGCTGGAACAGACCGGCGATGGCGAAGGTCTGTCCGCTGCCTACTTCAACGATGGTGTCGGCACGTCGTACCTGAAGCCCTGGCACACTGGTACCAGCGATCTCGATACCTTCGTTGGTCAGGCTGCTGACTTCCGGACGTACTTCCAGCGAGATGCGGCCATTGGGCAGCAGCACCGGTGTGAACATCAACGAGACACCGAACTGCTTGTACTCGATGCCGACCAGCTCGTTACCCGCCGGTACGGGAATGGGAATTTCGCCACCGGCCAGGAAACTGGCGGTTTCGCCCGTCTTGGCGGTGATATTGGGCTCGGCCAGGATCTGCAGCAGGTTATTTTCCTGCAGGGCCTGGAGCAGACCATCGACGCTGTCTCCAGCACCAGCGAGAGTGCCGAAAGAGGCGTTGGCCATCGAGCCGGGGAAGACGCCCAGGGAGAATGAGCCGTTGTTGATCAGTGCGCTCCAGCTGACGCCATACTGCAGCAGTTCCTCACGCGCTACCTCGGCAAAACGAACACGCAGATTGATCTGGGTCGCGCTATCGTAGGTGGTGTTGTTTAGAACGCCGCCATTCTCCGGTGTGTGGCTTTCCAGCGTGGACTGGGTGGCCATGGCGCCTTCGATATCCTGACTTTCTCCTTCGGCAATCAACTGATTGCCTGCCATGCTCAAATAAATCTGGCTGTTGCGGTCAGCAGCATGCAGCGCACGATTGGCGCCCTGATCGCCATCGCTGACCATCAGGCGCATGGATGCCTGTGTCTGTTCGTCACTGCTGAGCGCAATCAGATTGGTGTCGCCATGGCGCTTACCGAACACATAAACCACCCCGGGTGACACGACTTGAACATCGGCAACCTCCGGGTTGGCAACGAACACGGAAGCGACATCCTGACCAAAGCGCAGGATACGGCCTTGCCCGGTTTCCAGAGACAGTGCTGACTCTGATTGGGCATGCGCATGGCCAATGAATGCCAGCAGTAGCATCAGCGGCGTCATGACTCGCGTCATCGCGCAGTAGAACAGGTGGACTAGCGGTGGCGTCGTGGTGGGACGACGTGCCATCAAGGGCATTATGGACGTTGCTTGCGTCACAGGCATGGCTCCATGCAAGGCTTTGCTTTTAAAGCATTGTTTTCAAAATGTTGTTTGCAAAAAATGTTGTTTTCAACGTGCTGTTTTTAACCTGGTGCTACTGACATTTTGCTCCTGATGTTTTTCTTCCAATGCCTTGTTGTTAAATGTTTTTTATCCCTATCGGCACGCTGCTCCGACGTGAGTCATCATGATGGCGCTGTGCTACTCCCTGGACGCCGCTGCCGAAGGAGTGCCTCCCTGGGTCGATGCCGTGGGCAGGCGAACCTGGGCCAGTGCCTGGAGGTTGAATTCTGCTGCGATCTCCTGCCAGGACATCACGGGAAGGTCCAGGTGGTGGCGATTAACCCATTGCTGCAGGACCGGGCGTACGTCGCTGGAGGCGACGATCACCGGAGACACATCTGCGTCCAGCTCGCTCAAGCGGTGCTGGAACCAGTTGTTCAGCGAGCGAGACAGTGGCACCGGCAGGTTGCTGGTCCTGGGAGTACCGTCGTTGTCGCGCAATGCCGAGCGAATCGTTTCTTCCAACTGGCGGGTGATGACCCAGGCGGGCAGGACGCGGTCATTGCGCGCATAGCGGTGGCAGATCTGACGTGCCAAAGCACCACGAATCCGTTCGACTAGTCGCCCAACACTCTGCTCCTGCGCTCCCCAGGTCACCATGGCTTCAAGAATGGTGCGCAGTGCACGCAAGGGAACACCTTCTTCCACCAGGCGTCGCAGCACATCAGCCATTTTCTGCAGGGATACGACACGGACAGCTTCACCGACCAGTTCGGAGTAATCCTGTTCCATCTGCGACAGCAGAGAGCGTGTCTCCTGGATGCCGACGAATTCGCCGGCATAGCGAGTCAGGACGCGCTCAAGGCACTGGCACAGCACCTGTTGCGGTAGCTGGTAGCCGATACCTGCTTCGTCGAGCAGTGACTGTGACTGGGCATCCACCCAATGGCTCGAGGCGCGGCTGGTCAGCGAGGGGCGGCTGAGGTATTCGACTTCAAGCAGTTCCAGGTGCATGGGGTCGTCATCAAGCAGTACATGGTCTGCAGGAACTTCACCTTCCAGCACGGGAACTTCATCGAGTTCGATCGCCATGCCCTGAGCTTCGCGGAAAGCATCACTGCGTACGCCAACGGCAGGGATGTCGATGCCGAGTTCACTGGCGACACGCTGGCGTGTGGCATCCACTACGCCACGCAGGGAATCGAGGGGGATTTCCTCGGCCAGAGCTGACCCCAGCGACACGACAAGCCGGTGCTGGGTGGTTGGCAATTGTTGACCCGAGGCCAATGCTTCTGCGCCAGAAGCAGAGGGCTGAGCGCTGTCAACGGAGGAGGAGGGGGCCGATGATTCGCCGCTGCTGTCTTCTGGATGCTCCCGGCGGTAACGCCGCCGTACCCACCATGCGGCCAGGCCGAGCCCGGCAGCCAGGAACAGGAATACGCCGGTGGCAAAGCCGGGAATGAAGGCGGCGAAGAACAGGATCGTGGCGGTCAGGCCCAGAGCACGAGAGTTGCTGCCCAGTTGGGCCACGATCTCGCTGCCCAGATCGCCAGCCTGATCGGAGTTCACGCGTGTCACGACAGTGCCGGCAGCAACGGCAATCAGCAGCGCCGGGATCTGGGCGATGAGACCATCGCCGACTGTCAGCAGTGAGTAGGTATTGACGGCTTCGCCGAAGGGCATGTCGCGCTTGAGCATACCGATCAGCAGGCCGCCGATCAGATTGACACACAGAATTACCAGGCCTGCGATGGCGTCGCCCTTGACGAACTTCATCGCCCCATCCATCGAGCCGTAAAGCTGGCTCTCACGTTCGAGACGGCTGCGCTTGATACGGGCCTCTTCCTGGTCGATGTGGCCATTGCGCACATCGTTGTCGATGCTCATCTGCTTGCCTGGCATGCCATCAAGGATGAAGCGGGCGGCGACTTCAGCAACTCGCTCGGCCCCCTTGGTGATGACCAGGAACTGGGCCACGGTGATGATCAGGAATACCACCAGGCCAATGACCACTTCTCCAGCAATGACAAAGTTGCCGAATGCCGAGACGATTTGACCTGCATTGCCTTCCAGCAGGATCAAGCGTGTCGTGGTGATCGACAGAGCCAGGCGAAATAACGTGGCCAGCAGAATGATCGGTGGCAGGGAAGAATATTCGACTGGATGGGAGATATAGAACGCCACGATCAGGATCAGCAGACTGAAACCGATGTTGACGCCAATCAAGGCATCCACCAGGGACGTGGGCAAGGGAATGATCATCATGACGACCGCCAGCACGATGAACATGGCGATCACTACATCACTACGCTGCGCCGCTCTCTGGGCAATGGTATTGAGCCTGGACAGTATGCGGTTCATACGTCCTCCCGGAGCTGCAGGTAATCACGGAAACGCTGGCGGGCATCATCGGCCTGACCTGCCACCCATAATGCTCGGCTTTGCAGCAGCACCTGGGTGGGAGTAGGGCCCTGCAGGTATTCGAGACGACCAATCGCATCCAGCGCGCGTGGAGCATCACCGGTGGTAATGAAGGCCTGAATCAGGCTGTGCAGGATCCCGGGGTGCGTGGGTAGCATGTGGGCGGCGAGCAGCAGCAGAATCAGGCCGCGCTTGCGTTCGCCGCCTTTCACGTAGAGATGGCCCAGCAGATGCAGCAGTTCGGCGGCCTGGCGGTCGTCGCTGTCATTCATGCTTCTTGCTCCTCACCATGTTCATCACTACGTCGCATTTCCCATTCCAGGCGCATGCCTATTTCTTCGTTGATCAGCTGTATCGCCAGATCCGCGATGTCACTGCCACCTTCCAGTTCACTTTTCATCACCGGAAGCACCTGGTCTGCCACGTACTGCAGCAGCTCGATGGTGCGTTCACCACTGAAGAGTGCCGGGTCCTCGACTGTGGGAGAGGCCACCTGTGACAGGCGTGCGCTCAGCGAATCCCCTTGCCGTTTTGCCGCGTGATTGCCCACCACTCGGGTGAAGATCGTTTCTCCATCCCCAGCGGCGGGCTTGATCGCTCCGGTTTCCCGAGGATCTGCTACGGCCTGATCATGAAGGCGGTAGCTGTTGATATCGCGATCGGCACTGACTTTCATGGCGTCATGGACTCACTCATGGGGGCATGGGCTTACAGTGTCAGGAACATCTCATCCTCGCCTCGGCGCAGGGTGAGTCGATCATTGGCAATCTCGGCAAGTACCCATCCCTGCTGCAAGGCGGCGCCGGGATATAGACGCTCTCCGTTGTCGCCGATGACATAGGGGTTGTCCCCCAGCCACACGGCCTGGAAGCGGAAGTCCGGATGGTCGGGTGTGACACCAGGCATGGCATTGCTGATCAGAACCTGGCGGCTGCCATAGCTCTCGTCGAACCAGCGTTGCACGGCCTGCCAGTCAGCATGCTGGTGCGGTGCAAACTCCCCTGATACGACCAGGTGGTTGCCCGCATCCTCCACTTTCAGCTTGTCGAGGCCGGCTTCTGTCAGGCGGTTCTGCAGGGCTTCTGCCGGTGACCGGCTCAAATCGGCCAGCATCAGCGTTGCATCTGCTGTCTGCGGATGGAGCATGGCGGTGGTTTGCAGGGCCGTGGCTGTGATGGTGGCACCTGCCTTGCCGCCGCCGCCGAAGAAATAGGCCCCGAACACACTCAGCAGTACCACCCCCAGCACAGTGGCAATGGTATTGCGCTTCAGATGAGTCGCATCGCGTTGCTGCCTGCGCGGCAGCAGGCGTTGCAAGCGTGCACGCCAGGCATCGGATAACGGGATCCTGGCCAACCAGCTACTGACCATCAGTGAACCGGCAGCTAAAGGACGGCGTAGTGGCGCCACGACACGCTGCAACAATGCCTGAACCTTGGTCAACAGCGTGGGCACACGCTCGCGTATGGTTCGCCAGGCAGGTTCGATGGTTTCCCATGCCAGGTGCATGACGGGAGGCAACGACAGCTCGGGTTGAGAGAGCTGCAGCTTGGCGCCCCCTATCTCGAAGTTGACCGGTAGACTGGTACGCCATCCGGTACCCTGGGTGAGCAGCTTGCCGCCCACTGAAACATCGCCACCCGTCGCCTCGATGGCGACCATGCGGGCATGAAAGCGCAGGGTGACATGTTCGGCGGAAACGCCCGTATCGCTGAGCATCACATCCGCCTGGGCAGAGGAGCCGATCCGGCAGACAGGTTGCTCTATAGGAATCGTCACGCCCAGATGAAAGCCATCCGTCACCTCCAATGTCGAGTACACGTCGGTAACCGGAGCGAACAATGAGCGTAGGGATGTCGTGAAGGCAGAAGACATGAACGTATACCTAACCAAACACCCCCCTTGCCGGCTGCTGTCATGTCTCGACAGCAGCCGGCAAGGGGAATGAAACGATTGTCAGGAAGCCTCTGGCAGTGTCAGAGAGCCACCGGCAGTAGCCGGTGGCTGACATCGGTTGTTGTACAAACCAGCCACCGATGTCGATGGCATCAGTTATTAGGACGTGATGATCTGGCAGTATCGACCTCGGTGTTACCTTCGGTCTTGGCCTTGCTCACTTCCATGGATTTTTTTGCAGCTTCTTCAAACACTTGCTTAAGCTGGTTGACATCAATGCCGCCACCAGAGTCGCCGGCACCTTCAACCTGTTGTTTCTTGTGTTTCAGGGAAAACATGGCCATTTCACTTCTCTCCTTCGAGTGGATTGAACACTGTTGCTCAAGAAAGGATGGCTTGAAAAGCTGATCCCATTCCTTGTTTCTTGCCTACTGATTTCCAGAAAACCGAAGTTACGGACTAATGCGTTCCTACAAAGTAGAAGAAAAATTGCATGGAGTAATACCTTTATATGTAAGATTGTGTATATAAGATATGTGTTATGTTAACTCATTGATATATATAAAAATCATTGTATCAGTTCACTTTCTGTCTCATAGTTTACTTAGGGGTTTCTTGCGACACTCCCTGTTTTTTCATGATAATGAAACAAGACTGAAATGTATTCGGAGAGTCATCTCGTGTCGTCTTCGTAGGCTTTCCGTATCACCTGCAAGTTACTGTCTTGTGTCTATTTTCTTACGACTAAATGTTAATGTTCTATTGTGGTGAATATCAGAAAGCGCCATGGTTCGGAGCAAATAAAATGCCAAAAGCCTCCCATGAGATATTCATGGGAGGCTTTCTGACGTTTCAGCTTGTCAAATTTGGTAAAACAGCAATTGTTCAGGCTGTCTTGCGGGGGAAGTAGATACGATCACCGACCCTGAGTGCCGTAGGGTCAACGATATGTTCCATATTCATGGCCACGACGTCTGCCACGTCGTGATATCCCTGACCGGTGATGATACTGCCCAGCGATGTCTGCCCTGGCTGTACATCGATGGCATAGTAATCGCGATGATTCTCGAAGGCTGGATTGATGCGATGGCCCTGGCCGACGATATATTCCAGCGGCTGTGGCGATGGCGGTGCCATGTCTTCATTGGCGGCAGGGTCATCATCCTCTAGGCCGGGTTGTATTGTTGCTTCGTCACCAGGCTCGTTCGACGGAGATGAACCATTTTCCGCCGTTGCAGGTGCTTCGCTTTCCTTGTCCTTCTCATCGTCGAGTTCGCCAACCAGCCACTCCCAATCCGGCAGTCGGTCTTCTCCCAGCCATTCTCTCCAGTTATTGATCCATCCAGGAACCATGCTTAATGCCAGCGTCAGGCCGACTCCCTTCCAGATACGGTTTCCATCGGCATTGAGGAGATTGCTATCGGTCAACTGACGGAATGGCCCATGACGAATATCGACATCCGCCCAGTTGAGTCGCCGGCTGGCCAGGTTGATGAAATACAGCTGCATTGCGGTGCCTCCAGCCAGAGCCGCTCCGGCGAGAGGATCTCCATGCCAAGATTGCATGGCGGCTTCGGTGGCTGTAAGTCCCGCCAGCAGGGTGCTGGGAATTGGATATATCCAGTTTGTCATGGCCTTGGGCCAGGCCTTGTAGGGTTTCTTGTTCTTGTCCCAGGTGCCTGTCATGTTGAAGGCGTCATCACGAAGTCCTTTGATACCGTAGTAGGACAGGCCAATCTGGAAGGGCAGTGCCGCCAGGCTGGTTCCCCCGGCTACCCAGTTGCCTTCGGCCAGGGAGGTTGCGGCGCTGTGTAGCGTCAAGGCGGCCCAGGGTGGGGTCATGATGCCGTAGAGGTAGGAACCAAGGAAGGTGCTGGTGCCGGTCAGCTTGTTGACCAGCGGCAGCGACTTGAGATCGACCCTGGCCAGGCCAGTACCCAGCTTGACGGCAGCGCTGCCTGCCAGCACGACATTGGCCGCCAGGAAGCCGGCCAGTCCGGCCTTGTCGACGATCTGGAGTGCCAATGGGTAGCTGGAGTCGAGCAGTCCTCCGTTCATCAGGTAGTGCCAGGAGACGGCATCATTGATCATGTGCGTCGTCAGGATCGAGCTATTGAAGGCGATGCCTTTCCAGGTGCGAGGCTCCATCGGGTTGACGGTCAGCGCATCATCCCCGGCAATATTGGCCAATTCAGAACGGTAGTTGTTGACCTCTTCCTGGATCGCCGCTTTCTTGGCTTGCTCTGTCCAGCCGCGCTGCTGGCTTTCCGGCGTGACGGGAAGATTATCGAGAAGTTGATAGCGTCCCCATAAGCCCTCGATCAGCCCGGTCACCTGGGAAACCTGCTCGTTGTTCAGATTCAATGCCCTGCGCGAAGCGATGATACGGCTAGCTTCCCAGTTGAGCATTTGGGCGTTCAACTCGCCATTATCCATCGCGGCATTGTGGAGCCTGAGCTTTTCATCGAAACGTGCCTTCCCGGCATTCAATATGCCGCGGACAATGAACCCCGGGCCATTGAACAGCAGACCGGGAGCATTGTTGGGGTCGACAAAGTCCGCATATGACGAAGTTTCTGATTGCGCTGGGCGTTGTACCAACTCGCTGGGTTTACCAAAGCTGGCTGCGCTGTGTACCAGCCCCATCGAGCCAAGTACTGTCCCGGCGGCAAGGCCTGTTGCCGTTCTGTTGCGTGCGGGAGACGTGCTGTTGTCCGCCGTCTGGTGGGTGGCTGGTTGTACCGGCGCTTCTGGGTCGGTGACCAACGATACGCGAATATGCTCGCCGTCAGGCAACTGGGCGGCGGCTTCGGGCGACAGCGCCTGCTCAAGCACGCTACGGGGCAGGAGCACGCTGTCAGGTACCGCATCTTTATTGGCATGGCGATCGTAGGGGGAGGGGGTGAACCTGCGCTTTGACTGGCCAGAGACAGAAAACCTGTCTGCCACCACTCCTGGCAGGTGAACCACGGTTCCCTGGCCATCCTGGCTGAGTGTGATTTCACCATGGCTAGTGCCTGAGCCTGACTCCGCCGTCGCTTGCGTGGCTGCTGGTGCGTTTTCCGCATTGGTCGGGTGCACCACGGGTGTTGTCTGTGTGGCTTCGCTGGCTTGGGGCGGTACTGTCGTTGCCTGATTGGCAGCCAGGGTCCACTGCCCATTGTCGTGGAGCGCAAAGGGCAGGCCGCCACCCTGTACCAGTGCCCGGAAATCGCGCACACGCTCTGTACTGAGCACAATGAAGTGGGTGTCATTGCCGACATTGAGCGCGCGCGGCGTGGCATCGCCAGAGGTGTTGGTGATATGTAGCTGCTGCTGCCCATTGCTGCCTGATTCCAGAGAAAGGCGCACGCTGTCTTCCGGGCGAGTCGATGGCCACACGATGTGCCCATCATCGTTCACGCGGCCACTCTTGGGCACGGTGCCGCCAGCAATGACCAGATTGCCGTTGTCGATGCCAGGGTTGGACGAACGTACGATATGCACGAACTGCCCTGGAGGCAGGCTGCCATCCTGTGATGCCTGGTTGAGGGCATCCAGGTCGCCGAGTCGATAGAGCCGCGGCATTCCTTCGGGAGGCGTGCTGGTCTGCTGTGTGTGCACAGATTGCGTGCCTGGTGCTTCGGAGGCCCCTCGTATCCACGGCAGAATATAGTCCTCGCCTGTCTGTGGGTCGCGGTAGAGGATATGGGTCTTGTTACTGACGCCTGCTTCGTCACCACGCGGGCGAGGGCCGATCTCGGGTTGCAGGTAGACATGCTCGGCACTCTCGGGCGGGTTGCCGAGAATCCTGGCGTCGATGACATTTCCGTCTGCATCGTGCAGCTGCAGGGTATTGCTGCTGGAAGTGGTGTCAGCATTCCTGCCTTCACTACTGGTCCATAGTGAACGATCGAAATATGGGTTCCTTACAAACTCTCCAGAAAAGGTATTTGCCCAGGTCGGGTTATCGCCTTCCTCGCCTTGGCTGCTTCTGTTTCTAAACTCCTTTGTTCCACTCAGTTGCCTGGCACCAATAATATTCTCGCTGGGAATCGCGTCGTACAGAACTTCCGATGACCCCGCCCATTCGTGAGAGCTCCCCAGGAGAGCATCTACGTCAGTGCCTGTCCTTGGGTCTACGATGATATAGATCCATTCACCTTCCTCACCCGCTCCCTTCGCCATCTGTAATTCTCTGGATGTCGAGACGAAGACGGAGTCATCAGCCCAAAGGTGCGATATGACGGCTTCTTTAAAATCGCTGTATTTCCTTGTCCACTCCCCAAATCTGGGCGTAAAGCCGTCTTGAAATACGGTGCTGGGGTCTCTTGAATCAAGGCGATAGACAAACGCTGGGGGTGATTGTGACCTTGAAGGCTCGGAAGCTCCGCGTATCCACGGTGTGACATAGGCTTCACCTGTCTGTGGATCGCGATGGAGAATATGGGTCTTGTTGCTGACGCCTGCTTCGTCACCACGCGGGCGTGGGCCGATCTCGGGTTGCAGGTAGACATGCTCGGTACTCTCGGGAGGGTTGCCGAGAATCCTGGCGTCGATCACGCTTCCGTCGACATCGTGCAGCTGCAGGGTATTGCTGCTGGTGGTGGTGTCAGTACCATTGTTGCGGCTGGGGCGCGTCGTCCACAGGCCGTAGGTACCCAGTCCGGTACCGGCAAAACCGGTGGTCAGGCCGACGATGGCATCAGTCAACTGCAGCCCCGACATCTGGCTGCCATCGGTGATCAGGCTCTTGGCCGAGTAGCCCATGAGGGGCACACCGGTGGCGATGGCGGCCCAGTCAAAGAATCGTGCGAATCGATTCAGGGCCGTTTTGCTACTCATGAATGTCGTCGCAGCTTCCGCCACGTTAGAGCCAGGTTTGACGCCGCCGATACTGGCCAGGACGGCCTGCCCACGCGTCATCTGTACGCTGGAGTTCGCTGCATTGAAGGTGCGCGCCATGCCGATGGCGCGCAGACCGCTGGAAAAGAGAGGGAAGGCAGTGGTGGCAACCGAGCCATAGTTCAGCCACGACTCAGTGTCATTCCAATCACCGCCATGATTGACATGATCAATCTGGTTGAAGACCGCTCGCCCGCCCAGATAAGCGCCGCCGGCGAAGGCCAGTGGCGCGGCCACTGGTGCAGCAGGAGTGAAGGACAGAACAGTGGCGATACCGGTGCCGATACCGACGAGGGGGTCGACCACGCTGTCCAGCGCGGAGGTCTCATGCGCATCCACGACTTCCAGGTCGAATTTGCCATCTTCGGAGGACATGTCCAGGTCACGTGGTGCGACCAGCTTGCCATCGTCGCTGAACATCTGGTTGTTGTCGCGGAAGTCCTCGAGGTCCGAGTAATGCTTGCCGCTCATATCGACGTAGCGAACCTCGTCGTCGTCCCCCTGGACGGCAATCAGATTGACCTGGCTGACGCCGTTTTCCTCATCGACATGAAACATCGGCACAATGTTGATCTGTGGATCGTCGCCGCCGGTGTCATGTATCGATTCCAGTACCTCGTCCAGCGCTTCGCTGCTGTCATCATTGTTCCGATTCAGCCCGAATCTTTCATCGAGCATCGGTTCCAGTTCATCGTTCTTGTAGGTAACGAACGTGTTGTCATAGCCTTGTTCGTCATTCTTGCCCTGTTCTGCCAACTGCTGGAACCTGGGCTGGAAGAGTGTATCCAGGGCCTCGTCGCTGTCGTCTTCTAGGGCGCCAAGTTCCAGCCGGTTCTCGAAGTCCATATCGGACTCGCCCATGCGCTGGGCAGGCTGCTCGGCCATCAGCGTGGAGCGGTCTGAGGCTTGTGTCAGACCCTCACGTATATCGTCAATCGCCTGGTCGTCAGCCTTGGCGGCCTCCAAGGCGATGGTGGTGATGGCAATGTCAGGATGCACCCAGCGAGTCTCGCCATCGATCTTGATCCCTACGGGCTGATCGCTGGAATTCAGAGCGGCCAGCAGGCCTTTGTCATCAAAGGTGTCCTTGACGTCCTGAGTCACCAGAACGGGCTGTTGCTTGGTGCCGATATTCTGGGGTTCGCTACCATCGGGGAAGGCATCTTCCGGGGCTTCCGTGGTGCCCTCATCATGTGTTTTGAATAACTTTTTCCGCTCGGCCTCGAGCTCGGAAATGGTGTCGGCCAGGTTTTCCTGACGGATGCCGAAGTCCTGGTTCAGGGCGTTGGA
Source organism: Halomonas binhaiensis (assembly GCF_008329985.2). Classification (NCBI taxonomy): domain Bacteria; kingdom Pseudomonadati; phylum Pseudomonadota; class Gammaproteobacteria; order Oceanospirillales; family Halomonadaceae; genus Halomonas; species Halomonas binhaiensis. The sequence goes on along the minus strand of NZ_CP038437.2, from coordinate 3,247,796 downwards.
CAGTGCTGAATCGGCATTCGATACTTGCTCGTGGGCACCCTGACGGTTCTCCAGGTGATCAAGCCAGTTTGCGGTGACTTCCGGGTCACGGTTTTTTTCCCAGAACTCGCTCATTTCCTCGGGAGCGAGTTGTTCTTCCGTGGTGCCGTGCTCGAAATGGGTAGTGACCCAAAGGCCATCCTCACGCTCTTCGATGACCTGTTTTCCGGTGAATTCACCCAGGTAGTCACCGCTTACTCGACTGAATTCCTTGCCTTCTTCATTCAGCCCCTTGTCTTCATTGAAGGCTTTGAGAAGATCATCGCGGATGTCGTAGGCGTCGGACTGTAGCTGGGCCTGGTCGCGCAAGGCGTGATGGTAGTTGGAATAGGCCTGAGCGACATTGACCTGACTGTTGCTGATTTCCTGTTGCTGCTGGGCTTCCTCGAGCGCTTTGGTGAGCTGTTTATGCTGCTTGCTGCCAGGCTCGGCTTCGGCCAGTTGCTGTTCATGGAAACCGACGCTGTAGTCGGCCATGAAATTATTGCCCTTGGCGAAATGCAGCCCCATGTCGTAGAACAGCGAGTCGACGTTGGTCAGGGCGGCATTACGCTCGCTCTGCTCTCGCTCGTACTGATCCCGCATGAGCTTGAGGTCGTCTGGCGTATCATCCGCGGTGCAGACACCCTGAACCGTGATGTCAGGCACGTTTTTGCTGGCGGAAGTGGCTCTGTCCAGCAGGTCTTGGGCATCGGCGAATTCGGTGCTGGCGTTGCCGGCCTGTTCCACCATGGCTTCGGCGTCATCCAGGCGCTCCTGGGCATCGGCCAGGCTACCGGAAGGTTCCTCTGGAGATACCCATACCAGGCCATGGGGTGCCAGAGCTTCATCGAGAATCTGCTGGGCGCGATCAAGCGCTCCGTCGTAGTCGCTATCCCGGGCATAGACGTCCAACTGTGCCTGGCTGGCCTTGAATTCGGCACTGGCTTCGAGCTGTTCGGAAACCAGCTCATTCAGCTCCAGCGTGGCCCGGGCGACAGCGGAGTCCATCCACACACCGTTCATCGGTACCCAAGTGCCGCCCGAGGGGGGATCCTCCGTCGGTGGGTCGCCGTAGGGATCTTCCGTGGTGACGTTGTTCTCGGGCTTCACACCGGGACCGTAGTCTTCTATCGCCTGATTCAGCGCCTCTGTCTTGTCATCGACGGACGACTGCAGGTCCTCGATGCGCTCTCCCGCCATCATGCCTTCGATGGCGGTCTGGACGACTTCGGCGGCTCGTGCTTCGGCGCCGTCCTCGCTGTCGGGGTTGATTTCCATCAGCGTGTCGGCAAGTGCGGCCTCGGGGGTGCCCTGTTCGAGGTCGATCTCGGTGCCGTCTTCATCGCGGCGCAGGGTCAGGTCGCCATCGGGATGCGTGGTCAGCGTATAGCCGTTGTCGGTGATGGACGTCGTCGTCTTGCCATCCGCGTCTACATCGGTCGAGGTCTCGCGTCCATCCTTGCGGGTGACGGTTTCGTAGCTGCGGCCATCGTTGTACTCAGTGGTGCGGGTTTCGGTGCCATTGCTGTCGACACGAAGGGAGGTTTCTGGTGTCGTACCCGCCGCGGAGCTATGACTTGCGATAACCTCGCCGGGATCATCGGTGCTGACTATCTTGGTGGTATAGCGCTCCAGCCCATTGGTCTGCTGGCCGCTGCTGGTTTCGACAACATAACCGGCAGCCCGCAACTGAGCCTCCACCTGGGCTTGGGTCAGATCATTTTGTTCGGCGATTTCCTCGATGCTCTTGCCATTGGCCACCGCGGCCACGATGTCATCAATGCCTTCGCGAGTAATGTTCTGGCTGTCGTCCAGCGCCGTACGGTTGTTATCTTCATCGATGATTGTCGTTGTGGTCTTGCCGTCATCACCGGTGACTTCCTCTACCGTTACGCCATTCTGCTCGTAGGTGACCGTGGTGGTCTTGTTGCCATCGGCATCCTCAGCGATGGTGGTCTCACGACCATCTGTTTCAGTGACGGTTTTAGTGGAACTGCCATCGGTATACTCGGTGGTCGTGGTCTTGCGACCATCTCTCTCGGTGACTGTTTGCGTGGTACTGCCATCATTATTCTCGGTACGCCGGGTCTCGTTGCCCTCGGCGTCGGTCACTACCGATGTGGTAGTGCCAGAAGGCCCTGTCTCGTGGCTGACGATCTCTTCGCCATCCTCTTCAGCCGTAATGTGTGTGGTCGAGGTAATGGCGGGGCCTTCGCCCTCGGTCCCCGTCTCGTATTCGTAACCGGCGGCCTCGATCTGGGCGATCACCTGCTCAGGGGACAGTCCCTGGGCTTCGGCAATTTCCTCGATGCTCTGGCCATCGGCAACGCCTTCGACGATGTCGTTGATGCCCGCGCGGGTGGTGTCCTGCTCGGGTTTCAGTTCCGTGCGCCGACCTTGTTCATTGATCACCGTCGTGGTGGTCTCGCCATCGGCATCGGTGATTTCTTCGACGACGACACCGTCCTGCTGCTCAGTGAGCTCGTGCTTGGCAACCGTGTCACCGCTTTCCGGATCACTGATCTCGACTGTGCGTTCCCGGCCGTCATCGGACTTCGTCTTTTCGACTTCCAGACCATCTGATTCAAGCTGGGCGAGGACCTCCTCGCGGCTGATGCCATAGTCCTCGGCCACCTGATCGATGCTCTTGCCATCGGCGATATCCGAGGCAAGCGCTTCAGCGTCTTCGGTGCTTAGGCCATTATTGGGCTCAGAACCGTTATCGACCTGGGTGACGTCAAACGTTGGCCCCTGGCCACTGGTATCGAGCAACGGGTACTGGGCCTGGAAGGGGGCATTATCCAGATAAGGAGGATTGGCCTGCTGGGCCAGGAACGGTTGTGAATAGCTGGGCGAATAGACACCCAGCCCCTCGCCATTATTCAACGGCGGCTGAAAGTGAAATATCGGTGTCTGGATGCCTGTATTCCCGGCAGGCATGGCATCAAAAGCCGGGGTATACCTCGGTGTAGGAGGTGGCGGAGGAGGGCTCTGGATCTTGCTGAAAAGGGCGATACCGAGGATCGAGGCAAAGGCATCCGCAGAGTCAGCCTGAGAAAACTGACGAATGTTTCGAATCAGATTGATCACCGCAAGCTCCTTCCTCTAGCCTCTGGCGGGGGGAGGTTGTTGTTACCGGCTGCGACCCACATGGATGTGGGAAGTGCGTATCCGTGACGGGAACACGGGTAGCCTTAACTAACACGGATAGCCCTGACTATCGCTCGCCGACTTTTGAGACAAACCCTAGACAATTGGGAACACCTCCCTCCACAAGGAGGGAACATCTGTCTCAAGCTAGTCATGAAAATGAAACGCAATGTAAAAATTAGTTTTTAATTGTCATCTCCTGGTCATCAATATCGTGTAGGGGATTCCATCTCCTTATTTTCCTTCAGGAAGATTTTTATGCTGATCAATATGTCCATTGGTAGTGTTTCAAGCTGCGAGGCTCCTTTGGACTTGCTGCTGGAAGCCGATCCATCTCTGGAGAGCATCAAGCGTTATCTTGATGACTCGACGTGCTGGGTTGCCTGGTCAGGCGAGCAGGCTGTGGGGGTGTATGTCATCCAGGAGTTGGGCAACGGTATTCATGAGCTGATGAACATCGCTGTAGCTCCAGGACACCAGGGGCAGGGCATTGGGGCGAAGCTGCTGGAGCACGCGATCGAATCCGCCAGGCAGCAAGCGGCCCGTCGACTCGAATTGGGGACGGGAACATTCGGCTACCAGTTGGCTTTTTATCAGCGCGCAGGGTTTCGGGTCATTGCGGTAGAGAGGGATTATTTCCTGACCCATTACGACGAGCCGATTCATGAGCACGGCATTCAGCACAAGGACAGGTTGCGGTTGGCGGTGGAGTATGGGACGGCCGGGCACGAGGAAAAGTGATCATCGTTTGCCCTTGAGGACTAACCCTCCTACACCTGAATAAGATCAGGCCATCAGGCTCAACAATGTGGAAGACGGTACTCGCCAGCCGGGGCAACCGGCGCCGACCGGTCTTCATCCTTCGCCTCGAGGGATGCGGGGAATGCTGCGCTTTGTGGGGCTGGTGGTGCTTGGTGGGATCATCGGGGGAGTGGCGGCACTTGCCGCGGCGGGTTTTGTCGGTCTGGTGCTGTGGCTGAATGATGTCCTGTTGATGTCTCCTCGCGGACGCATGATGTTCGCGCATCCTGAGTGGCTGGTGGTGACAACGATTCTGGTCCCGGTTGTCGGGGGGCTCGTCGTAGGGCAGTTGCACCGTGCCATACCTGAGCGCCGGCCCCATGGCCCGGCTGATGCGATTGCGGCAGTACAGACACGTCGTGGGCGGCTGCCGTTCAGGGCGGGTGTGTTATCCATGCTGAGCGCTCTGGCATCACTCGGTAGTGGGGCTTCGGTAGGGCAATATGGCCCGTTGGTGCATATGGGCGCCAGCCTGGGGTCGCTGGGTGCCAAGGTGCTGCGCCTGGGGCGTTCCGACGATAACGTTGCCATTGCCTGCGGCGTGGCAGCCGTGATTGCCACAGCCTTTCATGCTCCGCTGGCCGGGATTGTCTTTGCCCATGAAGTGATACTTCGCCACTACGCGTTGCGTGCATTCTCTCCTGTCGCCGCGGCCGCCATTGTCGGTTATGTCATTGCCAACGATGTGCTGGCTCAGGGCGCGCTGTTTCATGTCAATGATACGGCCGTTCCGCAAGCCTGGGAGTTTGGTCTGTTCATCATCATCGGTGGTTTTGGTGCTCTGGTGTCCGGGGCATATATGCATGCCATTCTCGCTGTCGGGCGCTGGGCCGGCCGCCTTCCCTTGATTCCCTCGTTACGCCCCGCAGTGGCAGGGTCCATGTTGGGTCTGATGGCGCTTTGGGTGCCCGATATCCTGGGCATGGGCAAGGAGACCTTGCGCTTTGCTACCATCGAAGGCGCCTTCGGCAGTGTTGAGCTGGCTATTGTGCTGCTGCTCAAGATTGCCGCTACGGCACTGTGCCTGGGCATGGGCTTCGGGGGCGGTGTATTTAGTCCCGCATTGGTGATCGGCACCTTGTTTGGTGCACTGTGCGGCACGTTGGTGAATGCCGTCGGGCTGGCAACGGATACTTATGTATTCTACGCCGTATGCGGCATGGTGGCGGTGACGGCGCCGGTCATCGGTGCTCCCTTGACGACCCTGCTGATCGTCTTCGAGCTGACAGGCAACTATGTGCTGACGACGGCTGCACTGGCCAGCGTTACTCTGGCCAGCCCCATTGCGGCGCAGCTGTTTGGCCGTTCATTGTTTGACATCCAACTGGCCGAGAGAGGATTGGATCTCTCGGCTGGTCGCAGTCAGGCGGTGCTGAAAGGTGCTCGGCTCAAGCAATTGCTTAGCCATGATTGTGTGACCTTGCACCCCGAACAATGCGTGAACGATGCGATATCGTTGCTCAGCAACAGCGGCCATACCGAGGCGCATCTGGTCGATGATGGACAGCATTACCAGGGCAGCCTGACGCTCGTCCATCTGGAAGCCATGCGCGGCAGGGGATGGGGGGATCGCCTGCTACGCGACTGCCCACGTGAACCACGCCCGGTGCTTGGCCCCGAGACTTCGGTCTGGACGGCCATGCAATACCTTCAGGAAGTGACCGGCGAAGCCATCGCCGTGGTGGATGACAGCAATGACGATGCCTTTCTGGGTGTGGTCTACGAGACCAGCATTGCCCGTGCCTATCTAAACTACAGCGCAGAATTGCGTCGGGAGGAGCACGGTGTGGGGTAAGCGCAGAAGGCATTATCAGTACAGGACGTATCGTCAGTGCGTGGGCGTGCTGCTGGCTGCTGTTGTGTTGCTGTCCCCGGCATTACGTGCAGATGAAGATGCAGGTCAAATGATCTCGTCGGTTGCTGCCACAGAGCTGGTAGTGCTCAGTTGGGGAGGCGCCTATGAGCGTGCACAACGACAAGCCTTGTTCGAGCCATTTACCGCGGCTACCGACATTCCTGTGCGGGTGCAGCAATACGATGGCGGGATAGGAGACTTGCGCCAGGCCGTGGCAGAAGGAAGGGTGCCCTGGGATGTCATCGACATGACACGCAGTCAGGCCAAGGAAGCATGTGGTGAGAACCTGCTGCAGCCTCTTTCCTGGTCATTGCTGGCGCCTGCACCTGATGGGTCGCCTGCGCAACGAGACTTCATCGAGGGCGCTCTAGGCCGCTGTGCCATCACCCACTCGATCTTTGCCACGGTGGTGGCTTATCGTCGAGATGCCTTTCCTGGATATCGTCCGACCAGGATTGATGACCTGTTCGATCAGCAGCGTTTTCCCGGACCTCGTGCATTACAGCGCACGCCAGCCGTCAATCTGGAGTGGGCGTTGCTGTCCTATGGCGTTCCTCGGCAGGAACTCTATCAACTGCTGAGTACGCAGCGGGGATTGTCGTTGGCCCTGGAGCGAATAGCCGAACTCGAGGACCTGCAATGGTGGGAGGCTGGCGATACTCCTGTACGCCTGCTGGCCGAAAAAAAGGTCGTGATGGCGTCTGGCTACAACGGGCGCTTTTTCGACGCTATTGTCAATCGAGGTCTGCCCATCGAAATACTATGGGATGGCCAGGTCCAGGAACATGAAACCTGGGCAATTCCACAGCATGCTCCGCATCCTGACATGGCGCGGGCGTTCATTCGCTTTGCCACTTCCAGCCAGCGCCAGGTTGCACTGGCCCAGTTGATTCCCTACGGGCCGTCGCGCCACTCGGCAACGCTCCAGATCGGAGCCGATTCTGATGGTGGTGTGGATATGCGCCTGCATATTCCGACACATCCATTGAATGCCGAACGTGCGGTTACCCAGGATGATGATTGGTACGCCAGCACCTATCGACGTGTCAGCGATTACTTTCACGCTGCACTGCTGGAAGGTGAGGAGAAGGGCTTAATGTTGGAAGGTGAGGAGAAGGGCTTAATGTTGGAAGGTGAGGAGCAGGGCTCAATTGACAGTCCTGGAGCCGGGCGACCATAGTGGAGATAGTGAGAAAGCTAATAATAAAACCCCTGAAAATGCGAGGCGATCATGAAATCTATAACAACATCCCTGTTTCGCAGTGTTACCGTCGCCGCTGCCGTCCTGGTGGGTAGCAGCCTGTCGACAGCCGTATCAGCGCAAGACCCGTACACCGTAGGTGTCGAGGCCTCTTTTCCTCCATGGGCATATGTAGAAAGCGGAGAATTCAAGGGCATCGCTATCGATGCCATGAAGGCGATAGCCGATGAAATGGGCATCGAAATTCAGTTTCAGGACATGCCTTTTCCCTCACTGATTCCTGCGTTGTCAGCAGAGAAGATCGATATTCTGGCGACGGGGTTGACCGTCACCGAAGAACGTAGCAAGGCGATCGATTTCACCATTCCCTGGTGGGAAACCAATGATGTCGTGTTGGTGCCAGAAGATTCCGATCTCAATGTCTTCACCGCGGTCTGCTGTGGCGCGCGTATCGGCGTGCAGGGTGGCTCTTCACAGCAAGCCTGGATGGAAGATAACGTCGTCGACAGCGATATCGATGTAGAGTTGGCCAAGTACGACAGTTATGTCACTGCTGTAGACGATATGGCGATTGGCAGAATTTCATCTGTCATTGTCGATGACACTTCTGCCCAGGAATATATCAACGCGGGCAAACCCATAGAAATAGCCGGCAAGATCTATATTCGTGCTCCTCTGGCACTGGCGGTATCCAAGGGCGATCCTCAGGACATTCTGGCCTCCCTGAACCAGGGCATCATGGCGATATATGAATCCGGCAAGTGGCAGGAAATCATCGGTCACTATATTCCTGGCATCACGCCTCCAGCCATACCGGGGAACATGCCAGATTTCGTCGATACCTATGCCAAGCCGGTGGCGGGCCTTCCGGAACTGGGCAACGAATAAAAGGGTGTGAAGGGACGGAATCTTCCCATTCTGCTTACCCAATCGTTGTTTCCAGATCCAGAGGGGGCGTATGGATATCTATGATGTCTTGATACGTGACTTTCCCTTTCTGTTGAAAGGGCTGGGCGTCGCCATCGTGCTGCTGGCTGCCCTCCTGATGATCGGCTTTGTGCTGGGGATGAGCATCTGCCTGTTGCAGCTCTATGGTCCGAAGACACGGTTATTGCAGTGGCCATTGTTGCTGTATGAACGCGTGTTTCGTGGCGTCCCGATCATCATCATGCTGTTCATCTTCTATTACGGTATTTCCGGGGTCTATGACATTTCGGCGTTTGCTGCGGCCATTCTGGCCATGGGGTTGCGCTCGGCCGCCTACCAGTCGCAGATATTTCGCAGTGCCTTCAAGTCGGTTCCGGCGGGTCAGATGATGGCTGCCAGGGCCATGGGAATGTCCAAGGCCAAGGCGATACGTCACATCATCTTCCCGCAGGCGGCGAGACACGCCATCGGTCCGTGGACCAATGAGTTTTCCTCCGAGATCAAGGAAACCTCGCTGGCCTATGTCATCGGTGTCGTGGAACTGACCCGCCAGGCCCACTACATCATTACCAGCACCCAAGGCAATGTGCTCATCGTGTTTGCCGTGGTGGCCTTGCTCTACTTCGTCCTCAATCGGGCAGGTAACAGCCTGCTCTACGCCTATGAACGCAAGTTGGCGGTGCCTGGTTTTGAAAAATAAGACAAGAGATATGCTGCAATGACTGATGACCTCATCCTGGACGTGCAGGGCGTAAAGAAGAGCTACGATGGCCTGGAAGTGTTGAAGGGCATCGGCTTTGGTTTGCGCAAGGGAGAGACGAAGGTCCTCATCGGTCCTTCTGGCTCAGGAAAGAGTACGTTGTTGCGATGTATCAATTACCTGACCAGGCCTGATGCAGGTCGCATCTTCCTCTCGGGGGAGGAAGTGCGGGAAGGCAATATCGATGCCATGCGAGCTCGCATGGGGTTCGTATTTCAGGACTTCAATCTGTTCTCGCATCTGACGGTGCTCGACAACGTCAGAATCTGCCAGATCAAGGTCAATGGCATTGATCGCGAAACTGCGACGCAGCGTGCGCAGCAGGAACTTGCACGAGTGGGGCTGGGTGACAAGGCGATGGCATATCCGGCGGAACTTTCCGGAGGCCAACAGCAGCGTGTATCGATAGCTCGGGCATTGGCCATGGATCCAGATGTGCTGCTGTTCGATGAACCGACTTCTGCGCTTGATCCAGAGCTGACCAACGAAGTGATACGGGTGATGCAGCAATTGGCTCGCGATGGCATGACCATGGTGGTGGTCACTCATGAGATGAGTTTTGCCAGGCAGGCCGCCGATGAGCTCATCTTCATGGAGAATGGCCATATCGTTGAGCAGGGCCCTCCTGGCAACCTCTTCAGTCATGTGGCCAGTGAGCGTACCCGAGCTTTTCTCAATGTCATTGCAGAGCATGGGTGAGCCAATGCTGGATTTCATTCGTTTTGGTATCGAATGGCTGCCTCGCATTCTGGAAGGCGTCCCGGTGACGTTGGCCCTGTGGGCAATTGCCATCAGCCTGGGCTGTGTGCTGGGACTGATCCTGTGCTGGGCACGAGTGTACGGCAATCGATTCTGCTATTGGCTCAGTACGGTATATATCGAACTGTTCCGTGGTACACCGATGCTGGTGCAGATGTTCTTCATTTATCTCGGATTGCCGCATGTCGGCATTGTGTTTGACGCTTTTACCGCCGCAGTGATTGCCATCACCCTCAACAGTGCCGCCTACCAGGCCGAATATTTTCGTGGTTCGGTGCTGTCGGTACCCAAGGGGCAGTTGGTGGCCGCTCGTGCCTGCGGCATGAGCCAGTGGCAGGCGATTCGCTACATCATGCTGCCGCAGGCACTACGTCGGGTGATTCCTCAGTGGTCCAATGAGGCGATCATCGAGCTCAAGTTCACCTCGATTGCCTATACCATTGGCGTGGTCGAGATCACCGCTATTGCCCAGGACATCGGGTCCAGAACCCTCGACTTCTTCCAGGTATTTCTGTGGGCGGGCCTGGTTTACCTGGTGCTCACATCCAGTGTCGCCAGTCTGCTCGGCTGGCTGGAACGCAAGACGTTCGTTCCGGGCGTGACAACCCAGTAATGGCGACATCATCGTCCTCTGCTTCATTACATCGCATCCTTCTGAAACACTTTTCGCGATGAGATCTACACTGATACATAAGACCTGATGGTCGCGATGGAAACATTGGCCAAGTGCCTTCCTGCGCTTTCATCGCGAATGAATCAATCTGCCGAGGCGCGACGTCATGATCGTCAAGCGGAGGCGTCATCTATATCACCCCATCACTTTACTGAGTCTGGTGTGTCTGCTGCTGGGTGCTTTTCTGGGCTGGAATGCCCTGGCCCAACAAAATGTGGCTCAACAGGAGCGGGGCTCGGCCCTGGTCATGACCCTTTCGGACATCATTGGTCCGGCGACCAGTGATTACTTCCAGCGTGGCCTGGAGCTGGCTGAGGAAAGTGGTGCCGAAGTGGCAGTACTGCGCCTCGATACGCCTGGTGGGCTGGATTCTTCGATGCGTGACATGATCAGTGCCATGCTGGCCTCGCCGGTACCGGTGGTGGTGTATGTCGCACCGGAAGGTGCGCGGGCGGCCAGTGCGGGGACTTATCTGATCTATGCCAGCCATGTGGCGGCCATGGCGCCTGCGACTCATCTGGGCTCGGCGACGCCGGTCCAGCTTGGCGGCGGTGGCTTGCCGGGACTCGATGATGAACCCGAGCCTCCTGAGGATGATCCGGCACAGGATGAAGCGTCCGACAAACAGCCTGGCAATGACGAATCCGAGCCTGCGACAGAGGCGGAGCAGGGCGAGAATGGAAAGCAGGAAGCGTCAGAACAGCCTGAAAAGCGCCGTGGCGACACCGCCATGGAGCGCAAGGTCTTGGAAGATGCCGTGTCCTACATTCGCTCTTTAGCCGAGCGTCATGGGCGTAACGCTGAGTGGGCTGAGGATGCGGTGCGCGAAGCCCATAACCTCACTGCCCGTGAGGCATTGGATCAGAACGTCATCGAAGTCGTGGCGCGGGATCTCGACGATCTGTTTACCCAGATTGATGGGCGCGAAGTGGTGATGACCGATGGCAAACGCACCCTGTCCACCGGGGATCTTGCCATCCAGCACTTCGACCCGGATTGGCGAACCCGGCTGCTGGCGGTGATCACTAATCCTAATGTGGCCTATTTCCTGATGATCCTCGGCTTCTATGGCCTGATCTTCGAGCTTTCCAACCCTGGTAGCCTGGTACCTGGCACCATCGGCATCATCTCGCTGCTGCTGGCGCTCTTTGCTTTTCAGGTGCTACCTGTCAACTATGCCGGATTAGCGCTCATTGTGGTGGGAATGGGGCTGATCGTCGGCGAGGCGATGATGCCCAGTTTCGGGATACTCGGGATCGGTGGAATCATTGCCTTCGTGATCGGATCGGTGATGCTGATGGATGCAGATACGCTGAACATATCCATACCGTTGATTGGTGGTGTGGCTCTGGTGGCGGCAGGGATCATGCTGTGGGTGGTGACACGTTTCTGGGGACTGCGCCGCAGCCGTGTGCGCACTGGGCAGGAAGAGTTGTTGGGAAGTGAGGCCCTGGTACTGGACGACTTCCAGGGCAAGGGACATGTGCGCTTGCATGGCGAGCGATGGAATGCGCGTAGTGACCATGCCTTATGTCGCGACCAAATCGTGAAAGTGGTCGGAGTAGATGGACTCACTGTAGTGGTCGAGCCGGTGGGGTCACTGGCTGACAATGACGAGGAGAATGCACCATGATCTTTTCCTATCTTGTCCCCCTCGTTCTGGTCTTGCTGCTGCTGGCAGCCGCAATTCGTATCCTGCCAGAGTACAAGCGTGGCGTGGTGTTCTTCCTGGGCCGCTTCCAAGCCGTCAAGGGGCCTGGGCTGGTGATCATCATCCCTGCCATTCAAAGGATGCAGGTGGTGGACCTGCGGGTCATCACCATGGATGTCCCTGAGCAGGATGTGATTTCCCGGGATAATGTCACGGTCAGGGTCAATGCCGTGTTGTATTTCCGGGTCGTGGACCCGGAAAAGGCCATCATCCAGGTAGAGCACTTTGTCAATGCTACCAGCCAATTGGCCCAGACCACGCTACGTTCCGTGCTGGGCAAGCATGACCTGGACGAGATGCTTTCCGAACGGGACAGACTCAATGACGATATCCAGGAAATCATCGATACCTCGGCAGAAAGCTGGGGCATCAAGGTGGCCAATGTCGAGATCAAGCATGTCGATCTTGACGACAGCATGATTCGTGCGATTGCCCGGCAGGCAGAAGCCGAACGTGAACGGCGCGCCAAGGTCATCCATGCCGAAGGCGAGTTGCAGGCCTCGAAGAAGCTGGTCGAGGCCGCCAATATCATGTCGGAGAACCCGGCTGCCTTGCAGTTGCGCTACCTGCAGACCATGAGCGACATGAGCAACAAGAATGCTTCCACCATCGTGGTGCCACTCCCTATCAATATCATGGAAGCGTTCCAGAAAGTTGTCGGCACAGGCCCAAGACACTCACCCAAGGAGCCGTCGGAGGGAGAGGAGTAGCGAAGGGGGGAGGCAGCATAGAAGCGGTCAGGCAAATTCCTCTGTATCTATTTCCCTCTGCTGGGCTTCGCTGTAACGGGGCCCCGCGACCTGCTCCACTGTCAGCATGCCGTTCACGCGGGTGATGCTGTCAGCATCCAGGCGGAGTGTGTCTGCTGCCAGGTTTTCACGCATGTGTTCGATGGAGCGTGAACCGGGAATGGGAAGGATGTCGTCACCTTGGGCCCTGAGCCAGGCGAGGGCGAGCTGGCCTGGCGTCACCCCGAGGGTGTGGGCTTCGTTCTTGAAATTTTCCAGCAGACTTAGATTCCTGGGGTAATTGTCAGCGCTGAAACGTGGCATGTTGCGGCGCATGTCGCCATCGTCGAAGCTGACTGTGTCAGTGATGGTGCCTGTCAGGAAACCTCTACCCAGAGGGCTGAAGGCGACCAGTGCCGTATTGGCTTCACGGCAGGCCTTGATCAGACCGATCTCCGGGTTGCGTGTCCACAGGGAGTACTCGTTCTGCACCGCGGCGATAGGATGTTCTGAACGAGCACGGCGCAGGGTGGCTGCGGATATTTCGGAGAGGCCAATATGACGAATCTTGCCCTGCTCCACGAGCCGGGCCAGGCCACCTGTGCTTTCTTCGATGGATACCTGGGGATCCAGACGATGAAGGTAATACACATCCAGGTGATCGGTATTCAGGCGCCGCAGGCTGTCTTCGCACTGTTGCTGGAGAGTGTCTGGTCGACCATCGATGACCTTCTTGCCCTGCTCTGGGTCCATGGCCATGCCACATTTGCTGGCTAGCAGAATCTGGTCACGCTTGCCCTGCAGAGCCTTACCCAGCAGCTTCTCATTGGCTGTTGCGCCATAGAGCGTGGCAGTGTCGAAGTGACGATATCCCATGTCAAATGCTGCATCCAGGGCGCGCAGTGCCTCCTGCTCCGCCAGTGGATTGCCGTAACCGTGGGAGAGGTTCATGCAGCCTAGGCCAATAGCGGGAGCCGCAACTTCCTTGAGGAGGGAAAAGATGGTCGACATGAATATCCTCGTCACATGTGGGGGCCACTCATGATGCCGAGGTGGGGGTGGGAGTTGCAAGGAGGGATGCTGAAAGCCGAAGGCAGCCAGCGACGCCTGCTGCCTTCGGCCATTGTGTAGAGAAACCCCTGCCTGTCGTTGACGGTAGTTAGCCGTAGCCGGTTGTCAGTCGGCTACGGCTAAGCGCTAACCTCTGACAGGCGGTGAAAGGGGCTCCTGCTCGTACAGGTCTTCGGCGACATGCGTGGCGGGCATGGTATCCAGGCTGCCGCCATCTTCACTGGCCTGGGCCAGGAAGCGCAGGTGGTGCTGATATTCATTGATCACATCGTTCATGACCTGCTGCCGGGTGTAGCCGTTGAGATCCTGTCCGATGCCGCCTTCGGCGAAGTGGACGTCGAGCCGCAGGTAGTAGTCGTCGTCGGCAGGCAGGAAACTCGGGGCTTGTAGGCGTTGCGGGCGAATACCGTAGACAAAGCTTGGTGCTCCATCAAATTCGACGTGAAGTGTCGGACAGAGCAGCTCGGTGCCTTCCACTTTATCCTCGCTCACGCTGGCCTGCTGCCCGCGCCGGTTCAACTCCTCGGCAAACTCATTGAGTGCTGGGAGGATAGCATGGCGCAGAGTGTCTTCTGCCTGAGTGCGGGTGCTGCTGTCCAGGGTACGATCCAGGCGTTCCCGCCAGTCGCTGATGGCGATGGACGAGGCACCGTTCTGGTAGCGTGTTTCGGCCTTGTCGCTTTCCAGCTTCAGAGAGCGGTACATGCCGATCATGGTCAGGAAGATGACCAGCGAAAATGGCAGGGCGGTGATGACCACAGCACTCTGCAAGGTCTTGAGCCCGCCTGCCACCAGCAGGGCCAGGGTGATGACGCCAATGATGGCGGACCAGAAGATGCGCAGCAAGATGGGGGCATCGTGGTTCACGTCGCGCAGTACATAGGTGAAGTTGGAAAGCACCAGTGCACCCGAGTCGGCAGAGGTGACAAAGAACACGATGCTCAATACGGTGACCAACGTGGCCGTGAATCCCACCCAGGGGAACTGCTCAAGGAAGGTATAGATGGTGGCCTGGGGCGTATTGAGTGCTTGCTCGCCCAGTTCCGTTAGCCCGTTATCCACCATGTCGATACCGCTGTTGCCGAATACGGACATCATCACCATGACGAAAAGCAGTGGTATGAACAGAGCGCCGGCGACGAATTGACGAATGGTACGGCCGCGTGAAATACGTGCCAGAAACAGGCCGACGAAAGGTGCCCAGGCAATCCACCACCCCCAGAAGAACACGGTCCAGCCACTGAACCAGCCTTGGGCATCGGGAGCATAGGCGTAAGTGTCGAAACTTTTACCTGTGAGGGCATCAAGGTAATCGCCGGTGTTCTGTACCAGGGCATTGAGCAGATGCAGGGTGTCACCTTGCAGCAGTACGAACAGCACCAGTGCCGCCATGAGCAGCAGGTTGAGTTCGGACAGACGGCGGATTCCCCGCTGAACACCACTGACGACGGACAACGTGGCCAGGGTCACGACCAGTATGATCAAACCCCCTTGAGCAAACAGGCTCTCGGGAATGCCGAACAGGTAGGTCAGGCCGTAGTTCATCTGCATCACACCGATGCCCAGGGCCGTGGAGATACCGAATACGGTAGCCACGACGGCGGTGATGTCGACTGCATTGCCGATGGGGCCGTAGATACGCTGGCCGAGCAACGGGTAAAGCGTGGAGCGAATGGCCAGGGGCAGGCGATGGCGGTAACTGAAGTAGGCCAGGGCCATGCCCATCAGTACATACAAGCCCCAACCGGAAACGCCCCAGTGCAGGAACGTCTGCACGATGGCATGGCGCTGGGCTTCTGGTGTCGAGCCTTCACCCAGCGGTGGAGTGAGGTAGTGGGTCAGGGGTTCGGAAACCACGAAGAACAGGATGGCCCCGCCAAGCCCGGCGGCGAACAGCATGGCCGCCCACGACAGCGTCGAGAACTCCGGTCGTGAATGATCGGGCCCTAGTCGGATCTTGCCAAAACGGGAAACGCCGATGGCGATGACGAACACCAGATACGCCACGATGGCGAGCATGTAGTACCAGCCGAAGGTTCGGCCGATCCAGTTGAGGCAGGCATTGAAGAACGCCGTGGCCTGCTCGGTAAAGAGGATGGTGTAGGCGAGAAAGACCAGAATACCCGCGACCGAGCCGTGGAATACGGCTGGGTTCAGGCGATTGGCTGGTGGGTGTGCATGTTGCTTGGATGTCATGGGGCGCCTCTCATATTGTTATTGCCGTGGGCGTTTCATGGTAGGAGTCGTTGTCGATGAGGCCGGCTCGTTGCAGGCGAGCCAGGACATCGGGCTTGGGCCAGGCCAGGTACAGCTTGCCTCCTCGGATATGGCAAAGACGTGCCTGACGCTGGAGCAGGTGGATGCCGCTCAGGTCGATGAAGTTGATGCCCGCTGCCAGAATCACAAGGTTGGGGCGGTCGAAGTGGTCGATGCGTCTTGCGACTGACTCGCAGGCGCCGAAGAATAACGAACCGTCGATTCTGATGACGCTACTGCTGGAGGCGTCCGTGACCTGTTGTATGGCCACAGGCGCATAGGATAACGGGCACTCGACGACTGGAGGCCGGGTCGTGCGGCGCAGGTAAAGCACCAGGGATGTCAGCACACCGAAATAGATGGCGAACTCCAGGGTCAGCAACAGGGTACTGAAGAAGGTGATCAGCAAGACGGCCGTTTCTGAACGGCTGACAACCAGTACCTCGCGTATGCTGTGTCGATCGACCAGTCTGGCCGCGATCAGCAACAGTTGGCCGGCGATGGCTGGCATGGGGATGTGGTGCAGCAGAGGCGCTGCCAGCAGCACGATCGGTACCAGGAAGAGTGCCGATAGGACTGCTGCCAGGGGAGAGCATGCGCCTGCACTGGCATTGAGCCCCGAACGCGTGAGCGATCCAGATGAGACATAGCTGGAGCAGAACGCTCCGCCGAGATTGGATAGCCCTTGACCGATGAACTCCTGATTATGGTTCAGCCGTTCACCTGTGCGCGCGGCGAAGGCTCGTGAGATGGCTGCCGTCTGAACCAGCCCCAGCAGCCCCAGGGCAATGGCACCTGGCGTCAGCATGCGTACGGTGTCGAGCGAGAGGTCCGGGAACGAAAGCGGTGGCAGGCCTGCAGGCACTGCAGCAATACGCTGGATGCTGACATGTTCTGGATCGAGCCAGGCAGCCAGCAGTGAAGCGGCCACGAGTGAAAGCAGCATGCCAGGCCAACGTGGCAACCAGCGCTGAAACGCCAGGCATGTCGCCAGCGTGAACCCGGCGACCACAAGGGCATCGGGGTGGATATCGCCAAGCTGAGCAAACATGTGCGGCCAGATATCGAGGAAACCACTGCTCTCTATCGGTGCCAGCCCCAGCGCATAGGGTAGCTGGCTGGTGGCGATGATCAGCGCGGCACCAGCGGTAAACCCCATCACGACCGAATTTGAGACAAGATCGACCAGCACTCCCAGTCGTGCCAGACCCAGCAACAGCTGGAAGGCCCCGGTCAAGAATGTCAGTGTCAGCACCTGCGCGATGAAATCACCACCTTGTGCCTCAATGAAGGGCATCAAGGTGGCGAACAACGCGATTGACAGTGCTGCTGATGGTCCGCTGACCACATGACGCGAAGAGCCGAACAGCGCGGCCAGCACGACCGGCACGATAGCCGTATACAGGCCATAGACCGGGGGCAGCCCAGCCAGCAAGGCATAGGCGACCCCTTGGGGCACGACCAGTACCGCACCGGTCAATCCCGCGATGGCATCGGCGCGCATTGAGCGTGCATTCTGCCGTGGCAGCCAGCCGAGAAATGGCAGGATGCGTTGCAGTCTGGCCGATTGCCGGTGGAGGTCTGTCGGCGATCTCATCATGACGGATCGGAAGGTACCGGGAAGCGTGCGCGTCGTTCGAGATCGTCCAGGTCAATGGTATTGCGCATGTACTGGGTACTGGCATCGAACATGGGCTGGTGATCCCAGGTTGTCACCTTGCCTTTCATGAGGGCGCGCGAGACCAGTTTGCGTCGGCGCTGGCTGTCCAGTACCTGCTGATGCAGGAGCTCGTAGTTCCAGCGCTCGCTGACTTCATTGCGGAACTGTTTGCACAGGTCGAGGTGCACAGGGTCGTTGGCCAGATTATTGAGTTCAAGGGGATCCGCCTCGAGATCGAACAACTGGTCCGGGTCCGGCTGTGAGTGGACGAACTTGTAGCGTCCACGACGGATCATCAGCAACGGTGCGATGGCACCTTCCCCGAGGTATTCACCAATGACCTCATCATGTCCGCCATTGCCGGTGAGGTGAGGGATCAGGCTGCGGCCATCAAGGGGAACGGCGTACTCTGGTGCCTGGCCGTCGCCAGCCATCTCGGCAAAGGTGGGCAGCAGGTCCATGGTCGAGACGGACTCCTTGACCCGGCGTGGAGCGAAACGCTTGGGGGCATGGACGATCATCGGCACCCGGGCTGAGTTCTCGAACCAGCTCATCTTGTACCACAGGCCACGTTCTCCCAGCATGTCGCCATGATCCCCGGAGAACACGATGATGGTGTCGTCGGCCAGTCCGGTTTCTTCCAGTACCTTGAGCACCGAACCGATCTGGTCATCCACATAACTGATGGAGCCGTAATAGGCGTGGCGGGCATTGCGGATCTGGGCGTCGTCGACGGTGTCTTCGTCGATCTGGTAGACATGACGCAGGCGCTGTGAGTGGGGGTCCATCAAGTCGCGGGAATATGGCACCTTGGGCATATCGATGGCGTCATGATCGTAACGGTCCCAGTATTCCTGCGGAATGGTGTATGGGTCGTGAGGATGGGTCAGCGATACCGTCAGGCAGAAGGGACGCTGTTCACCATTGCGCGCATAGTCGTAGAGGAAGCGGCGGGCACGGAAGGCGACCTCGTCATCGAAGTCGAGCTGATTGGAGCGAACACAAGGTCCTGCCTGAGTGACCGATGACATATTGTGATAATAGGTCGGTCGGGTGTCGAAGTTTTCCCAGTCGACAAACCAACCGTAATCGGCCGGGTAGATATCAGTGGTCAGGCGCTCTTCGAAGCCATGCAATTGATCGGGGCCACAGAAGTGCATCTTGCCCGACAGCGCCGTGTAGTAGCCGGCATCACGCAGATAATGGGCAAAGGTCGGTGTGTCGGCGGCGAAGTCGGCGGCATTGTCGTAGCCGCCGATGCGAGAGGGCAGTTGCCCGGCCATCAAGGTATAGCGGGATGGCCCGCACAATGGGCTGTTGCAGTAAGCAGATTCGAACACCACACCTTCACTGGCTAGGCGTGAAAGATGGGGCGTCTTGACCAAGGGGTGACCATGGAAAGGAAGTACTGAAGCAGCCATCTGATCGGCCATCAGGAACAGAATGTTGGGCTTCTTGCGCGCCATGGGGCCTCCTGTCTTGTGAATTGTCGCTATGAATCGACGATATGGATTGACGTCATGTACAACTGCCATGGAATGTTGCCATGGACGGTGATGACTGGTTGCAGTGTCTCGTCTAATCCCAGATGCTGTAAACTCGTTGAAATCTAATGTCTTCTATTAGGTGAGCTAATGTCGTGGATTGGCAGGACGACGTCGTTGAATAGCCTGAAAGTGTTTGAGGCGGCAGCACGTCATTTGAGTTTCACCGCAGCGGCCCGGGAGTTGCGCTCCACGCAGTCCGCTGTCAGCCAGCAGATTCGTGGACTGGAGGAGCAGCTTGGCCTGGTGCTGTTCGATCGTATCTATCGTGGCGTGAGGCTGACGGATGCGGGGCAGACGTTGTTTGCCAGCGTCCAGGATGGCTTTACCACCATCGACAGAACGATCGATCGTTTGCGTCAGCGCGATCGTCATCCACATGTGAACATTCTGACGGACTTCTCTTTCGCAGCCTTTTGGCTAATGCCGCGTCTGCCGTTATTTCGCCAGCGCCACCCTGATATCGATGTGCAGATCGTCACCAACCAGGGCATTCTCGACTGGCAGACCCATGATGTGGATGTGGCCGTTCTGTTCTGTGATGAGGGCACATTGGCCGGTGATGTGCCGCTGTTGTTCCGTGAGGAAGTCCTGCCGCTCTGTAGCCCTGGTTTTCTCCAGCAGCATGGTGCCATTACGGATGTTCAGTCCCTGAGCCAGGCCCCGCTACTGACATTGACGGCGGAGCAAGGGCAGCGCTGGCTGGATTGGCCACGCTACTTTGGCCTGTTGGGGTATACCGGCGTCCCCCAGAACGCTGAGCTGACCTTCAACAACTACACCTTGCTGATTCAAGCAGCGATCGCAGGGCAAGGCGTGGCGATTGGCTGGCGCGGCCTGGTGGAGGACATGCTGGAGAACGGCATCCTGGTCGGCTTGCCTGAATTGAGTGTGCAGACCGCACGGGGATATGGGTTGATCGATGCGCGTCCTGGCATGGGCGCAGCCGCCAAGCGGGCTTTCATGGAGTGGATGCTGGAGAGTGTGTAGCCACCAGATGGCGGTCGAACCCCGCGTCGATCAACCTTTGCCATGCACTGATGACAGGTTCCGGTATCTCGATCGGAGCCTGAAACCCCAGCTCGGGATATACCTGCATGCGGTGCAGGTCACCGACCATTTCCTCGATCAGGCCGAATACCCCGATGATATTGGAGACGTCATCGGGAAAGGCGATTTGCGGTGCGCTCACGGCAGCTTCGATCCCGGGCCATTGCAATGGTAGCGTCTGTTGAATTCGGCGAATGGAATAAGGCTTGGTGACGAAGGTCACCCTGCGTGCTTCAGGCATGAGCTGGCGTGCAAAGGCAATGTTTTCGGCGAAGTTGGTGGCCTTGGGTTCAAGGATGATCTGTTCTTCGGCAAGGCCGTTCTGCTGAGCCCGGTGAGCGAATATCTCGGCTTCGGGCTGCGACCACAGATAACGCGTCCAGTTGCCAGTGTTGCCGGAGATCAACAGGCGCGGTGCCAGCCCCTGTTTCACTAGTTCACAGGCGTGATCGCAGACACGCAGGTCATAAGAGCCACACGCCACAACGATATCGCTGTCGGCGAGGGTGGCATGGCCTTGGCTCAGAAAGTCACACAACACTTGGGCGCTACGCATGATGGGATTCATGAGTCATCCTTCTGTCGATCCGTCGCTGCCAATGCCTGCACGATAGCCTGTGCGAAGCCATGTTCGACATAGTTCACGCTGCCATCCTCCAGGCCAAGTATGCGATCAATCACGATACCCTGGAAATGCAGCGCCTGTTCCAGCTCATCGGCAGCCTTCGAGGCATCTTCTGTGCCTGCTGCGTGCAATGCGCGAGCCACGATGCGATAGCTGGCCGCGCCAAGGTGGAGGATGGTTTCTGCCGCGAGGTGGGCGTCTGGCACATCGAAACAACCTTCCTGGCGGCCTTGCTCGATGATGCGTGCCAATAGCGGACATACCACGGCCATGGATGCGGCGTTGATACGGTGGTAGAGCACCTGGTTACCCGGTTGGAACAGGGTATCGAACAGCCCGCGCATATGTGGCACCTGTTCTACCTTCATCTGCCGGGCCCGTGAAAGAAAGGCATTGAGCCGGGCCAGGGCATCCAGCTGCGGATGTTCCAGCACATCAGCCAACTGTTCCATACTGGCACTGGCCAGGCGTTCTACCAATGCTTCCAGGACTTCTTCCTTGGAGGAAAAATGGTGATAGAAGCCCCCCTTGGAAAGCCCCGCGTGCTGGATCAGGTCATTGACGGTGGTGTTGTCATAACCATGCTCGAAGAAGAGTGCCTGCGCACTATCGAGCAGTTCCCCGCGTCGTTGTGCTGCGCTTTTTATCTGGCGAGCCATGATGGTGTTTCCTGTAGTACCTGGACATCAGCGTAAGTACCTGGACATCAGGCGTAGCGTTTGGAAGCGTTCCTGGAGGAATCCCTGAATAATACTTGACCAGTGACCGACCATGGGTCTGTAATGAGACCGACCGTCGGTCTGTTAAAGGTAACCCGGGAATGAGCCGCGTGCAATCGTCCTCACGTCAGATATCTCGTGTGCTGGTGCTGTTAGGACTGCTGGTGATCATCGCGCTGGCGGTATGGTGGTGGCTGCGTCCGACACCGGTCTCGACGGTGACGCCGGAACGTGGTGATGCGGCGGATGTGGTCTATGCCACCGGAGTGGTCGAGCCCGATGAGTGGGCCCAGCTGGCTCCGCTTGCGCGGGGCCGGATCGAGTACCTGTGCCGCTGCGAGGACCAGTGGGTCGAGGCCGGCACTGTGCTGGTGCGTCTTGATGATCGTGAGGCAGGTGCCCGGCTGGAGGAACTGGAAGCGCGCGTGAAGCAGACGGACGATGACCTGCAACGCATGGAGCGTCTCGCCAGGCAGGGTTCTGTCAGTCGTCAAACGCTGGATCAGGCACGTAGCGATGCGCTTCGTGCCCGTGCCCTGGCCAGTGCCCAGCGAACCTTGCTTGATCACCATGTACTGCGTGCACCGCAAGCCGGCAAGGTACTGCGTCAGGATGGCGATATCGGTGAGATTGCCGGCCCAGATACGGCGCTGTTCTGGGTTGGCAGGCAAGATGGACTGGAGGTCGTTGCCGAGGTCAATGAAGAGGATATTCCCGTGGTGGAGGTAGGTCAGCGGGTACTGATTCAGTCCGATGCTTTCCCCGGACAACAGATACAGGCCGACGTCGAGCGCATCACTCCCAAAGGGGATCCGGTGGCCAGAACGTATCGTGTCTACCTGCGCCTGTCTGACGATTCTCCGTTGCGTATCGGTATGACGGTGGAAGCCAATATCATCACGCGTGTGGTGAAAAATGCGCAGTTACTGCCTGTAGAGGCCTTTCACCAGGATGATGTGTTCGTGGTGGAGGAGGGCGAAGCCCATCGGCGTACCCTGGAAGTGGGGATTCGCGGAACCGAGCGTGTCGAGGTGATCTCACCGCTGGCAGAAGACAGCCAGATCATTGTGCCTTGGCCTGCGGAACTGAAGGATGGCAGCAAGGTGACCATCACCGAGGGAGATGATGCATGACCACCCTGATCCTGGATCTGGCGGTCACGCATGTTCTGGGACGTGGACGTCAGACTTGGGTAGCCATTCTCAGCGTAGGGCTGGGAGTGGGCTTTTCCATTGCCATGGCCGCATTGATGCAGGGCGGTGAGGATGACTTGATCGACCAGTTGGTCAATGACATGCCGCATGTGCAGATCAGCGACGAACAGCGCGAAGCCCGCCGGCAACCGGTTGAGAACGTCTTTGCCGCCACCCGCATTCGCGGTCTGCGGCCACTCGAGGATCGCCGCGGGATGCTCAACCCGGAGCAGATTCGCGCCCAGTTGAGCGCCTGGGTGCCAGGTGAGCTGGTCTGGCGTCTGGAGACTCAAGGGGTGGTGCAGTATGCCGGGCGCGACCAAGGCATCACGATCTACGGCATCGAGCCTCAACCCGAGACAGAGGTAGAAGCCATCAAGGCGGAGGACTTCATCCGCGGCGACTTCTCATCCTTGCTCAGTGGTGGCAACAACATTGTCATTGGCGATGGCCTGGCGAATAAACTGGGAGCCGATTACGGCACGACTCTGACATTGGTGTCCTCGACCGGTCAGACCCGGGCATTCAAGGTCACCGGTCTGTTTCACACTGGCACCACGGCGCGTGATGAGGGGGAAGGCTACGTACTGTTGAAAAAGGCCCAGATTCTCAGCGAACGCCCGAATGTCATCAACAACATTCGCCTCTACCTGCCCGATCCAGACATGGCATCCGACGTCGCCGCCCGGGCTGAAGCGCAGGTTGGCTACAAGGCGGTGTCCTGGCAGGAAGCCAATGAGTCGCTGCTCGAGGCTCTGGTGATACGCAATGTGATCATGTACACCGTGGTCGGCACCATCCTGCTGGTGGCCGGGTTTGGCATCTATAACATCATCTCGACCCTGACCCATGAGAAAGCACGCGACATCGCCATTCTCAAGTCACTGGGTTTCACGGCGCGAGACATGCGCCGCCTGTTCGTGATCGAGGGCCTGATGTTCGGTGTCGCCGGTTCGGTTCTGGGCTGGTTGCTGGGCTTCGCGCTTTGCGTTGCCTTGTCGATGGTTCGCTTTGAGCTCAGCGGCGGTGTGGTGGGCCAGGAAATCACTCATCTGCCGTTAGCCTGGAGCATTTGGCATTACCTGATCGCTGGCGGCTTTGCCATGCTGTCGGCTGCGGTGGCTGGCTATCTTCCGGCAAGACGTGCGGCACGTCTCAATCCTGTCGCTATCATCCGGGGTGCCACATGAGCGTACTGGTCGAGACTCAGGCCCTGGAGCGTGTGCTCCCCGCTACGGTGCCGGTGACACTGGTCAGCGATATCACGCTGAGCATCAGCGACAATGAATTCGTCGCCATTACCGGGCCATCCGGTTCTGGGAAGTCATCTCTGCTCTACTTGCTGGGGCTGCTGGACAGGCCGAGTGCCGGCACCTTGAAGATTGGCGGTCGCGACATGGCCGAGCTCAGTGAAACCGAGCGAGCCGCATTGCGCCTGGCATCGATGGGCTTTGTCTTCCAGTTTCACTTCCTGTTGCCGGAATTCAGCGTGCGTGCCAATGTCGAGTTGCCGATGCGCAAGCTGGGGCGATTGTCTGCCAGCCAACGCCGCACGCGAGCCGAGGAACTGCTGGATTCGCTGGGGCTGGCGGACCATCTCGACAAGCTGCCGGAACAGTTGTCGGGTGGCCAGCGTCAACGTGTTGCCATCGCCAGGGCGCTGGCCAATGATCCGCCGCTGGTACTGGCCGATGAGCCCACCGGCAGTCTCGACAGCAAGAGCTCAGAACAGGTTTTCCATATCCTCAATGATCTGGTTCGGGAGCATGGCAAGACCGTCGTTGCCGTAACCCACGAAGAGTCTATCGCCGAACGTGTCGATCGCCGCATTCATCTCATCGATGGGCGTCTGGCGGACTGGCAGGATGATGCCATTGAATAAAAAGACATGAGAGGATGGATCATTCATACTTCTATCACGTCATAACAGGTAGGGAGACCTCTTATTGAACACTCATCATTCAAGACGTTGGGGGAGTGTGCTCAACCGCATCGCTATTGCCATTGAGCTTATTGTCTTCTTGCTTCCAACTTTTATCCCTTACTTGGTGTTCTTTATTTTTATGGGGCTTCCATCTCTTGCGATGCTGCCTATTTATCCATTCTTTATCCTGCGTGATGGCATTGATAGCTTTGATCTATCTGTTCTAATATCTCTGATTTCATCGTTCGCTACCTGTGTGCTTTATTTTATAAGCATAATGCTGGCAGTAAGGGTGGTTATAGCATATGTTTTTAAATATGAATATCCCCTCGGTTGGTGGAGGAGAAAAATATTTCATTGCATAGTCTCGAATCTTCTTTTGCAAATTTCTGCTGGCATCATAGTATTGGGTGATGTAATGGGCTGGTTCAGGAATGATATGGAAGGTATAACCACAAACTATGTTCATAGTATTGGAGTGATGGGGATATTGGAGTATTTCTTTCTCAGTGGGTTATTCTTGATAATTCCTGTGGTGCATCTGTGGGTGTTGGTTCACAGGCCAAATTTTGTTAAGAACAATACTCTCTAGACCATGGAATGCTTGTGAAAAAATTAATGAGTGCTGAGTATCAGCACCCAAAGGATTGTTGAAGATGATTTGCTGATGTCTGCTTTATCCTCTTACAAGCGCTTCCTGTAGAAAGAAAATGGAGTCGCCTTGTAAAGATATCCAGATGATTTGTCAAACCATACGGGACCGTTAGCAATACCATTGTCGATGCGCTCCCAATTTTTTCCATAGTCATGACTAACATAACTCACGTTATAGACAGGGAGATCTCCTTGTTCGTTCTTGAAGCTCTTCCCATTCAGAACAACCAAACCATTCCTCCCTGAAACAAAGAAGTTCGGGCTAAGGTTTGTATTTGTCCTAGGATCAAATAGCTCCCGATTGCCCAAGTCGGCAAGGTGTTCGAAGTCTTTACCATCCCAGCGTAATATCTGGGCTTGTCGGTGATCGTTACCTTCTTCTGGCCGGTCTCCTTCGAATGCCAGGATGAGTAAATCTCCATTATCCAGGAACGTCATTGCGTTGATGTCATACCTCTCCAACTGAGTGACCTCTTGCCACCCCTGCGTGTCATCATTGTCTGCAGGTAAACGATAGATTGGGCTGCTACTTGGCTTCTCATCATCTTCTCGATAATGGCCACTCAGGAATAGGTCACCTGTTTCATGTTGGATAGTGATATTACCCGAACGTGACCGATCACTTCCTTTCAGGCGCGCATATCCAGGTGGTAGATGACGTACTTTCCAGCTTCTTCCACCATCTTGTGTTTCAAAAAATACACTTCTCCTTTCGGGGAATAGGAACCCATGCTCTTGATTAGTAAATACAGGAGTTAAACGTATATTGTCGGCTTCTTCGGGAATCGATAGCTCTTCAAATTGACCATTGGGTACCTTGACCTTATACAGAGCGGTTTCCATATTTTGATTTTCTTGATTAAGGGTACGACTATTAACAGTTGCATAAATGACGTCGCCGACTGTATTTGAGTGCTTTCCAAATGTATATTGCTTATTGTCATCGAGCGACATTAGGAAGTTGATTCTAGAATCTTGGGAGCTAAGAAAATAAATTTGAGAGGGCTGATCAAGACGAACAGGACCGGAATATTCTTTGTCTTTTGTTCCAAATATTAGAGCTTCTTCACCAGAAAGTATCATCTCGGATATAGAGTAAGCTTTTCTTTCTTTTTTATCCTGAATTACAGAGTCTAGATTAACGAGGTTAGTGTCTTCCCAATCATTATTAAATAAACTCATGGATGCTCCTGAAAGGATAGAAAAAAACAAGGCCATTGCCAAAAAACCTAATAATACTTTTCTCAATTTCATGGCTTAGCCTTTATGTCGTATAGTTCAGTGCATTGTGATACATGAAAAAGCTGTTACTTCAAAACCATGAAGTAAGTCTTTCAAGAGCTTTGTCGACCATGTCTGAAGTCCTCTGTTTAACATCAGTCAACGTGTTTTCAATAGGGTCTGTCTCACCATTCCACCAATCCTTCGCCATAGACAATCCACTCTTTCCAACTTGGTCGTAAGTATTGGTGTCCAGCCATTCTTCTACATTTGGCATCGTGCCTATCTTATAAAGATCTAACGCAGAAAGCTCGCTTAGGCCAGCATCTAGATAGGCATTTACATGAGTGGCAAATGCGGCTTCTCTGAATTTTCTAGATTCTAGCTCCAACTCGTATGGATCAATTTCGATTGGAGTTTCAAAATCACCTTGCTCAATGACTATATTGTCTACATCTCCATTCATGTTCGCCTGGATAACATCGTCCAGATAGACTTGAAGATTGTAGCGTGCATCTGCCATCCACTGTTTTCCTCGTGGACTTAGTCGAGGCAGTAAGTAGACTGCATAACGACTGCAGTAGTAGTACCCATAATGGGTATAGTAATCGGGAGGAATATGCCCACAGCCAACGTGACGTGCCCAGAAGTTTCCGTAACGAGACCAGCCGATGTCGCTTTCGGGGTCCAGTAACTCCTCTCGCTTTAGCCAGGCGCGTTTTGCCAACTCAAAGCTTTCTGCAAGAGTGTAGACACTAATGGGGACATGTCGCAGATTCTTGAAAGACTGCTCAATGTACTCGCCTAATGTAACGCCAGTCTTCTCCACCCCATCTTCGCTAGGAAAAGAAGGCGGCTCGCTTCCTTCCGGCCAGCTTTGTTTAATGCGCTCAATATCACCAAACATCATAGGTTCGTAATAGTAGTTACATTTACCGTAGATGCTATCGCTGGCACGAGGCACAATCTTGTCGCAATGCGTGATATCGACATTGGCTGGCGACTGTGCTCCATTGGTGGTCAAGATTGCACTGCCGTTTCCCGTTGTCCGTGTCGTTTCCCTGTCGCTCATGGCGTGTTCTTCCCTAAAATCTCAATCAACGCGCTCTCCGGTACCTGGCCTTCCAAAAGGTCAGTTTCGCCAGTTTCCCCCGTTATGCCTTCGAGTATGGAGCCATCGGCCTTGGTAATGCGGTAGCGCATGTTGCTGGCGGCCATATCCGTGCCTTTCCAACGTAACTTGAAGCGCTTGTTGTAGCTGCCTGTACCTTCCGGGAAATCCTTGAAGTCGTGAGACAATCCTGCGGGGCCACCAATCGACTTTTTAGCTCCCTTGATATCGACATTCTTTGGAGCGTGAATATCGATATTGCCACCTGACAGGCGGATATAGGCATCTCCACTGGTCAGTAGAATTTCCTTCTTACCCGCGATGATGATGGCGTTGTCCGTGGACGAGAGGCGCATCGCCTGCTTGGATTGCAGTTCCATTTCATCCTGCTGTGCCTGGATATCAACCCGCCCACCAGCGGCAATCAACTTCATGCCTGCCCGATGTACGAACAGAGATATCCTATTGGCCACACTAGCTAATAGTCCTTTGCCCGAAGCAATGCTGATATCCTGGCCAGTTGAGATCGTCAGGTGCTCGCCACTATGCAGGTGAGTGCTTTTGGGGGTAGCGGTAGCAATGCCATCTGGAGATGACACCAGAATCAGAGAATCTTCCAAACCAGGGACTGTGCCTCGTCCACCGTTGTTAATTGCATACTGAGTGTCACCGGCGCCATCATCGAAGCGCTTCATGGAACCACTGGTCGAAGCTGCTTCGCCGTACTCACTATCAGCATTTTGGTTGAATGCTTGCAGTATCGTGCTCCCCGCCAAGGCTTCGGCCTCATGTTGGCTAGCGGCATCGGAGAGGGTGTGCGTGAGCTCATGGCCAGCTTGTAGCTGACGCCAGGCTTCCTCCGCATCCAACTGTGCTCCCTGAGCGCTAGGCTGCCCCCAGGTAGAGAGATACAGGCCATTCTGGGCACGAATCGCGCCATAGGCATCGGTACGCAGCTCGAAACCAGTACCACGCAAGGCACCTCTGGTGTTGCCTTGCTGGTCAATCAGATAACCCAGGTTGAGCTGAGTGGAAGACTGGGTGCTGGCCAATTGAGTACGTACCTGGCCAGTAGCATCATCCATCACCAACTGGTTGTATCCACGTCCTTTGATTTCCTTGCTCTTCAGGCCACTCATCAAGCCAGTGGAATGCCACTGTGGTTGATGTCCTCCATAGAGCTGCCCCAGCACCACGGGGTGATCTAGTTGGTTGTCCATCCACCCGACGAGCACTTCCTCGCCTGCTCGCGGCACATTGACCGTGCCCCAGTCTGGGCCACTACTGTTCTGCATCACTCGCAGCCAGCAGGAACTGAGCGTGTCGTCTCCAGAGAGACGGTCCCAGTTGAACCTGACGTGAATGCGGTTCAGGTTGTCGGTATAGACCTCATGCCCCGGTGGGGTCACCACAACAGCCGTCTGTAAGCCTACCTCAGGACGTTTATGCTCTTCGGGGCTGCGATAAGGTAGGTCATGACGCTGGCATTCCAGACGGCTGAGGTAGAAGCCATAGGTCTGCGCACGCGTGTCTTCGGTGCCAGCTTCGTTTCCCTGTTCGCCCATGACGCTATCACGAAAAGCCCGGACCATAGTTCCGAGACTGCCGGGACAGTCGCGACGCTCATAGGCAATGGGCAAGTTACTCTCGGCGAACATCTCGATGTCGATCACCGTGAACTGCCGGGCCTTTTCCTCTTGACCATCGACTCGCGGGTGATCTCGCAACTCAAACCACTCTCCCGCCGTTAAGCGGCGCGCGCCACTGATAGCGAGAATTCGCTGACTGGCGGCCTCCTGCTCCTCCATGCGTACCCGCAGCAATCGGTTGCCATAATGTGGGGAGTTCCAGGCGTATTGACCGCGATAGGCATAGCGCTCCAAAGGTTCCAGCGTCGTACTGCCTTGCACGGCATATTCCGCATCGACAAGTGGATGCTGGTGAGCACGATAATCCCGGCTGGAAAATTGAGTGCGACTACTGTGCAGGGCATGCTGTTGACGCCACTGCAGAATGCTGTCTTCCGACTGTGTGGCAGCTTGGGTATGGAAACGGATGCTCTGACGTGAGGAGGCGGGCAGAGTGGCCACATCATCGGTGAAAACGACCGTATGCTGATTCGCTTCGTGTAGGGTGTACCAAAAGATACCCTCGTGCTCGAGCCAGCGCTGCACGAAATTGGCATCGTTCTCGTTGATTTGCGAGATGTACGTGTGAGCCAGGTACTCCTGGCGCAGATCAAAGCGGTAACGCCCAGCGGCTTCCGGGTACTGGGAAAAGATATCGGTGAAGACATCAATGATACTGGTGTCCATCCAGATGCGGCAGTCTTCCCGATAGCCCAGCAGTGCGAACCAGGGCACAAAGACCAGTTGCCAGTCATGCAGGCCACCATCTGCGCCGAGGTAGGTCAGGGATTCGACCAGGCCATGACGGTAGGCTTCGCTGCCATCCTCCAAGCGAATCGCCAGGCTGACCGGGTGGCCAATCAGATCATGCTCATCAATGTTGGCATCATAGCTGATCAGATCCACCGTCCAGGCTGGCGTGCGGCCTAGGCGTTCCCGGCCATGGAAACGATGGGCCAACAGCCGGTTCTCTCCCAAGGGGGAAGAGAAGCGCAACAACCGCTTTTCCTGGGTAGTACCGACAACCATGTTGTTAAGAGAGTTGAGCGCAGCATCACGGTTGAAGTTGCTCATCTTTTGCTCCGTTGCTTTCCATAGCGCTCTGGGCATATTGCGCGTGAATCGCCCAGGTTTGAGTCTCGTCCTGAGTATTCAGAATCAGGATATCGTTTTCCCGCTGCTGAGCCAGTTGATATGCCATCACGGCTTGAGCCGCTGGTCCCACACTTTGTAGCGCTCCTGCCAGGGTGCGAACAGACCATACGTCTGTATCGAAGTAAAGGTGAGCTAAGTGGGTTTGGACAGCATCAATAAAGTGGTCGGAGCGTGAGCCACTGCTGTCACCGTCCCATACTACCCCGGCCATCCTTTCCAGCGGCATTCCCTCTTTCAGATGTGCCATCATTTCATCCAGAGGACTGGGTTGCCGACGAGAAAAACCGCTGCGCGGGGCATGCGACACATATTGAGGGGGATAGAGTTTAAGGTTTGCTGATGGTGCGTCAGGCCCTTTCACTTCGGGGGCACGCCGAAGCCAAAGCGAGACCAACATCTCTCCATGTGGCCCATCGCGCTGTCCTCTTTCCTCGATGCAAAGCGGCTCAATGGCAATGAATTGGAGGCTATCCGTTTTCGCCTCTTGCTGTTCCAGAGCTGATGCCAGCCACTCATCAAAAGCGAGCGCCGTGACCTCGAGGCCGGTTTTAGGTTGTTTATCCAATGGCCAGCTTGCCAGCAAGCTATCCAATAACGCTTGAGGCTCTACGCTGGGAGGTGCCTGTAGGACGATGCGCCGTTCCACATGAAGCAGCTCTTCATCATCTGGTAACAATACCTGGAGATGTTGCTCCAATAGCTGTTGAACCCGAGGGAGTGGTTCCAGTTTGCTGTGGCCATCCGTCTGAATGCGGCTGATGGGAAGATAGTGGCCATCCTGGCAACGCAGCCGATTATCATAGGTATAGTCGCATTGCGTAGGAGGTGTTTCAGCCATGAGCGTGTGGCTCTCTCCGCTCCCGCATATCAACCAGGCCCTTTCGACAAGAAGGAA
The DNA here is from genome assembly GCF_008329985.2 of Halomonas binhaiensis. Classification (NCBI taxonomy): domain Bacteria; kingdom Pseudomonadati; phylum Pseudomonadota; class Gammaproteobacteria; order Oceanospirillales; family Halomonadaceae; genus Halomonas; species Halomonas binhaiensis. The sequence goes on along the minus strand of NZ_CP038437.2, from coordinate 3,216,504 downwards.
GCTGGTATCAAACCTGAACGATGGTGTGACCGCCGTGTCTAGCTTGCGTATCTGATACTCGGGCAGTTGCAGCAGGTCGTAAATCGAGGGCTGAAAACGTCGTATCACTTAGATAATTCCTGTATCTGTGACCGAAGCAATCAATGCAGCGCCGCAGGAACACTTATCTCCGTGGCGGGCCACAGGTTTGCCATCAATGAGTGTGGTTGCATCACCGCTGACAATGACCGCCGGAGAGTGGCCATTCTTGGGACAACTGACCTTATCGCCAACCCGGGCCACGGATTTCCCCTGCACAAACGTGCTTGAGGCTCCTTCCAGCACTGTACCGCCATGAGATGTGCTGTCACCAACTAGGATCAATGGCCTCATGTTCCAACTCCCTTGAAGGTTGATGTTCACTGATCTAGGGAGGATCACATATCGCCCACTCAATAAGCATCACACGTTGGTGGAGGCAGGTTGTTTCAGCATAATGATTTGTACGCTGTCTGCGATGCCCCATTCAACCAGCAGGCCGGATGATGTGTAAAGGTTCATACATTGTAACCTTTACACATCATCCGGCCTGCCATTGAACAAGTCTTTAGTTATCTAGTTCGTTGCCTGCTTGGGGATCAGCTTAGCTATCACTTGGCGAACAGCTGACTCATGTCCTTGAATGCCTTGAACTCCAGCGCGTTGCCGCAGGGGTCGAGAAGGAACATGGTCGCCTGCTCGCCAACCTGACCCTTGAAGCGAATATAGGGCTCGATGACAAACTCGGTGCCAAAGGACTTGAGGCGCTCGGCCAGTGTTTCCCATTCTTCCCAACCCAGCACGATACCGAAGTGCGGTACGGGCACGTCGTGTCCATCCACCGGGTTGGTGTGGGCGCTTTCCTGGGAAGGTGTCTTGGGGTGTTCATGGATGACCAACTGGTGGCCATAGAAGTTGAAGTCGACCCAATGGTCACTGGAGCGGCCTTCTTCGAGGCCGAACACCTCGCCATAAAAGCGCCGCGTGGACTTGAGATCGTAGACAGGCATTGCCAGATGGAAGGGGGAAAGGCTCATGGGGCTCGCTCCTTGTTCAGTGCACGTCAGTGAATACAAGTCGGTCAATGCACGTCGTCAGTTGTTATGTACCAAGAGTATCCTCGCGCGAGTGACATAAAAATAAAATCAAACTATTTTTGTATGATTCACAAATAGGATTGATGAATGATTCGTGAGCTGAAGACATTCGTCTGTGTCGCGAGGGAGGGCACTTTCGCGGCTGCCGGGGAGCGGGTTGGCCTGACGCAGGCGGCGGTCAGTGCACAGATGAAGCGTCTGGAAGAGGCATTGGGTGTCAGTCTGTTCGAGCGCCAGGGCAGGTCAGCACGGTTGACTGCGCTGGGCCGCCAGACACTTGAGCGGGCTCAGGAACTGATCAGGCTGTATGAAGGCCTGGCTTCGTCTTCCCTGAACCCGACCGCGACGACGTTGGTGGTAATCGGTGCCATCGCCTCTGTACAACGTGCCTGGCTGCCCAGAGTGATGGCACGCTTTCATCGGCGCTTTCCTGGCTGTCGCTCACGCGTGGTGCCAGGACTGTCCATGGATCTGATCAACCAGGTGGATGCTGGAGAAATGGATATGGCGGTGGTCATCCGGCCACCATTTTCCCTGCCCAGTGATCTGAACTGGACGCTTCTGGCACGTGAACCTTTCCGCCTGGTGGTACCCGCCTCAGAACAAGGCGGCGATTGGCGTGAACTGCTGTCGACCCAGCCCTTCGTACGTTATGACCGAGCTTCCTTTGGCGGGCGTAGAGTCGATCGTTTTCTACGTGACATGCACTTCGGTGTGAAGGAAGTGTGCGAAGTGGATGAACTGGACGCCATCCTCCAACTGGTGGCCAATCATGTTGGTGTGGCGCTGGTGCCCGAAACCGCTTCGCTACGCCGCTGGCCGGCCAGTGTACGGGCCATCGATCTGGGAGAGCACACCTTTCATCGTGATATTGGCCTGGTGCACCGTGCGACAGGCCAGCTCAGCGAGCCGGTACACGCTCTGGTTCAGGCTATATCTGCGCTATCCCGCGCCAGAGAGCGTGCCTGAGGGAGGGATTCAGTCTGGTTTCAGCTTCGAACGCTATAACTGGCTTCCCGGATATGACTCAGGAGGTAATGTCATGCGTAAGATTCTGCCGATGCCAGGTTGTGGCATGTTATCGACGACGGTGTTCGCAACTGGGGTGTTCGCAATTGGGGTGTTTGCAGCTGAGGTGCTCGCAGCAGGTTCGCACGAGGGCGGACATGATGCTGTAAAAACTGGGGCGGTGAATAGCGCTGACATTGATCGCACCATTCGCGTTGAAGCAGGCGATATCTGGTTCGATACCAAGGAGCTTCAAGTATCTCCAGGTGAGACGATTCGCTTCGAAGTGATCAATACAGGCCAACTCGAACACGAATTTGTCATCGGTGATGCCGAGGCCCAGCAAGCACATCGTGAGATGATGCAGCAGATGTCAGGCAGTCACGATGCGCATGGCGGTCATGATATGGCCGAAGGCGAACATGGTGGTAGCATGCAGGCAGTCACCGTGGCGCCGGGTGAAACAAAGGAACTGGTATGGACCGCGCCACAGGATGTCGCCCAACTGGAATATGCCTGCAACATTCCGGGGCACTATGAAGTGGGCATGACAGGAACCATCGATCTCGGAGCATAGTGCGCATATGAAACTGTTGCTGCTTGAAGATGATGACCTCCTTGCCGAGAGTCTGATGGAGTGTCTGCAAGACAGCGGCTATCGCGTTGACCTGGCCACCTCATTGAGTGTGGCCAGGTCGCTTATGGGAACGGAAAGCTATGCACTGGCGGTGCTGGATCTTGGCTTGCCGGACGGCTCTGGACTGGACCTCATGAACCAGTGGCGCCAGCAGGGCCGTGACCTGCCCATTCTGATCCTCACTGCCCGCGATACCTGGGAAGACAAGGTGGTAGGTCTTGAAGGCGGGGCCGATGACTATCTGACCAAACCCTTCCATGAAGCCGAGTTGCTGGCACGTATCAAGGCGCTGCTGCGACGACGCACCGGACATGTACAGCAAGAGGTATCCCTCAACGGAATTTCGCTGGATGAAGCGAACCAATGCGTCAGGCTTCAGGATGGCAATTGGCATATGCTGACCGGAACGGAGTTCCGTCTGCTGCGCTATCTCATGCATCACCCTGACCGGGTGCTGTCCAAGGATCACTTGCTCAATCAGCTTTACTCCCTTGACCAGGATGCTGCGGCACCCAATCTGGTGGAGGTCTATGTGGCCCGTTTGCGTCGTCTATTGGGCAAGGGTCTGATCCAGACTCGCCGAGGGCAGGGTTATGTTTTCGTTTCGCGTTGACCGACGCAGCCTGCGTTTTCGTCTGCTTGCCTGGTTATCGAGCATCGCTATTGTGGTGGTGGTGGCAACCTGGGTACTGCATGGCATTCTGCTCAATCGGCTAGCCCAGGATTTCCTTGGTGAGCGTTTGCACCGTGAAGCGCTTCATGCCGTCGAGCAGCTCCGCGATGATCGCAGTTCGACGTCGTTGATGCTGGATTCGGCAAGCCGCGGTTATCAAGTCTTTCATCATCTCTATGTGTTGAAGGTGGGCGAAAATATCAGAACATCCAATCCTGAGTGGTCGCAGGATCTGGAGCCATTGCTCAGTGATGAAGACAGTGGCCTGACTGAGCTCACCATTGGGCAGCAACGTTTATTGGTCTATCGGCAACCTTTCTCCCTTGAAGGCGAACCTGGGGTGTTGCTGGTCGGCGAAGACTTTTCGCAGGTGGAGGCGGGACTCACTACCTTGCATTGGTGGGTCGGTGCCATTGCCGGTGCCTTGTTGTTGATGTTGGCCACGCTCAACCTGCTGGCAGTGAATCGTGGTCTGATGCCGCTGGCGCATCTACAGCGCCAGTTGCAAGCGTTGCAGGCGGGCCGCCGCCAACGCCTTTCTCTGCAAGATGCATCTGAACTTGATGGGCTGGTGACGCAGCTCAATCGTTTTATCGATGAAATCGAAAATCGGCTGACACGTTCACGCGAGTCCCTGGCCAACCTTTCCCATGCACTCAAGACGCCATTGGCCGCGGTAACCCAGGTGTTACGTGGATCGCGGCCTATCGATGACGAACGCCGAGAACGTCTGCTTCAGCGTATGGAAGATATGCAGGCGCTGCTCGAGGCGGAGTTGCGGCGGTCGAGGATTGCCGGTCCTCATGCCGGACGCATGGCCAGCCTGCAGCGCGACAGTCAGCGTCTGATCGAAATGTTCCGTGGTCTGTATCCCTCCAAGCGCTACGAGCTGGCATTGCTGACGAAAGAGGGTGAGGCAGAGAGGGTATTGCCGGTGGAGTCGCAGGACTTTTCAGAAATGCTGGGTGTGCTGCTCGACAATGCCGGGAAATGGTCAGCCAGCCAGGTCTGGTGCTCGATCGAAGTGGGGGACAAGGTGGTGATCACGGTAGAGGATGATGGTTCCGGCGTGCCGCCTGACGCTCTTCCCAATCTGGCAAGGCGAGGTGTCCGCTTCGATGAACGTCAACCTGGTTATGGGTTGGGGTTGTCGATTCTTGACCAGTTGATTGCGCGCTATTCCGGCAAGCTCGATTTCATGTCCAGCCCTCATGGCGGCTTGCGAGTGGTCATCGTACTGCCTGCCTTGAATGACTGAGTGGCAGTGACCAGGTAGTCGACCAGTAAGTGACTTGAAGGAAGGAGAGAGGATTCAGGGTGAATTCAGGAACCTCCGTCAATATGAGGAAAGTAAAATATTGACGGGAGTCGCGCATGGAAAATTCGATGGTCATCTCTCGCCGCCAACTGCTCAAAGGCGGCGCTGCTTTGGGTGTGGGATCGGCTGCGGCCCTGGGGCTTCAACCCGCTTGGGCAAACCCTTGGGGCCAGACCACAGCTTATTCGAAAGGTATCGAGAGCGGACCTGAGATTTCCCTGGCCATCCGCCGTGAAGCATTGCCCGTTGCCGGGAAAATCGCTCACCCGGTTACTCTCAATGGCACGAGTCCTGGGCCTTTGATCCGCCTGCAGGAAGGCCAGGATGCGGTACTCAAGGTGACCAACCTGCTGGATGAGCCCTCGTCGATCCACTGGCATGGCCTGATCCTGCCGGCCAACATGGATGGCGTACCCGGGGTGAGTTTTGCTGGCATCGCGCCAAGGGAGACCTTCACCTATCGTTTTCCGGTGCGCCAGAACGGGACTTACTGGTATCACAGCCATTCAGGGCTCCAGGAACAGGTCGGCCATCTTGGCCCACTGATCATCGACCCCGAAACGCCTGAGCCTATTCGCTACGACCGCGAACATGTGCTGTTGTTGAGCGACTGGACCTACGAAGATCCGATGACGGTCTTCCGCAATCTGAAGAGCGCCGAGGGGTACTACAACCTTCAGGAGCGCACCGTGGCGGATTTCTTTGCTGACGTGCGTGACAAGGGCTTCGCCGAAACGGCAGAGATGCGTGGCATGTGGGCGAAGATGCGCATGAGCTCGCGGGACATCGCTGACGTGACCGGTAGTACCTATACCTACCTGCTCAACGGCCACTCAGTGGAAGAGAACTGGACCGCGCTGTTCAACCCGGGCGAGCGGGTGCGCTTGCGGGTGATCAATGGCTCGGCCATGACCTATTTCGATGTGCGTATTCCTGGGCTGAAGATGACGGTGGTAGCGGCTGATGGGCAGCCGGTTCAGCCGGTGCCGGTCGACGAGTTTCGTATTGCCGTGGCAGAAACCTTCGATGTCATTGTGACCCCCGAAGCAGAGCAGGCTTACACCATCTTCGCCGAAACCATGGATCGTAGTGGTTATGCCAGAGCCACCCTGGCTCCTCGTGAAGGTATGGCCGCAGAGATTCCCGAGCGACGCAGGATTGCCGACCGGGGAATGGAAGCCATGGGGGCTCATGACATGTCGGGGATGGACCATTCCAGCATGGCGGGGATGGATCATTCCAATATGGCGGAGATGGACCATTCCAACATGGCAGGGATGGATCACTCCAATATGGCGGAAATGGGCCATTCCAATATGGCGGAAATGGATCACTCCAGCATGCAGGGCGCGGGATATGCCGGTGCCGATCAGACAACGGCAGCGGGCGAGGGGCTAGCACCCGGTATGGCTCAGCCGGGCTCTCAGTATGACCAGGCGGGCATAGGCCTTGATCCGCAGGAACGTCGTGTACTGCTCTATTCCGATCTCAAGTCTTTTGCTCCATGGCCGGATCGACGTCCACCAGGCCGTGAGATGGAGCTGCGTCTGACTGGCAACATGGCGCGCTACATGTGGTCCTTCGATGGCAAGAAATTCAGCGAGGTCAGCGGCCCGATTCACTTCACCAAAGATGAGCGCCTGCGCCTGATTCTGGTCAACGAGACGATGATGGAGCACCCCATCCACCTGCATGGCATGTGGATGGAGCTGGAGAACGGGCAGGGCGAGCTGATTCCGCGCAAGCATACGCTGAACATCAAGCCGGGGGAGCGGGTCTCTGCATTGATCACCGCGGATGCCGAGGGTAGCTGGGCTTTTCATTGCCACCTGATTTATCACATGCATGCGGGCATGTTCCGTGTGGTTAAAGTTGCCTGAGGAGGACGCCATGAAGATTACCAAGAGAGTCATCGTTTCGGGCGTTCTGCTGTGGATGCCTATGTCCGCTGTACATGCCGAGGATGGTTACGACGTAGCGCAAGACTGGCCCTCGCCGATGGAAGAACATGCCATGGGCTCGGCGCGCTTCGATCGCCTGGAATACGCCATACCCGACAAGGGCCCGGAGGCGTTGGTGTGGGAGTTCGAAGGTTGGTATGGCGGTGACATCAACCGGCTGTATCTGAAGTCGGAAGGCAGCAATGTCCAGGGTGACGACCAGGATGCTGAGTTCGAGTCCCTGGAGCTGCTTTACAGTCGGCTGGTTGCAGACTTCTGGGAAGCGCAGGTGGGCCTGGGACATCAGGGCGGGGTGTTCTCCAATGACTATGCCAAGCGTACCTACGGGGTATTCGGGCTGATGGGCACCATGCCCTATGGTATCGAGACAGACGTGGCCTTGAGAGTCAGCGAAGACGGCGATGCCTGGGCCACGCTGGAAGGCGAATACGACCTGCGCCTGACCCAGCGCCTGACGCTTCAGCCGCGCACCGAAATCCTGCTGGCTGGTAGTGAAACCAAGGAGTTCGAGATCTTTGAAGGGATGAACTCAATGCGCGTCGGTATGCGGCTTGGCTATGAAGTCAGCCGTCGCTTCGTGCCCTATGTGGGTGGCTATTGGGAAAAGCAGTACGGTGATGCCGCCGACCACAGCCGGGCTCATGGCGAGCCGACTGAGGATACTGGGGTGGTGGCAGGCGTCAGGCTGATGTTCTGAGGTGACTCCGATCAAAAGTCGATACCGCGTCGGGCTTTCAAACCGTTATTAAAGGCATGACGGACTTCCTGCATTTCGGTGATGGTGTCGGCCATGGCCAGCAGGTCGCGATGGGCGTTGCGTCCGGTGATGATCACTGTCTGGTCGCTGGGCCGGTTTTCCAGTGCGGCGGTGACCGTGGCGATATCCAGATAACCAAACTTGAGCATGTAGGTAAGTTCATCGAGTACCACCAGGTAGACCTCCGGGTCCGCCAGCATGCGTTCTGCCTCGCGCCAGACTTCCAGGCAGGCGGCTGTGTCGCTTTCCCGGTTCTGGGTATCCCAGGTAAAGCCGGTCGCCATGATAGCCACATCGAGATTGAGGTCTTCGACAAGTCGTTCGCGTTCGCCACACTCCCACAAGCCCTTGATGAACTGCACCACGCCGACACGATAGCCATAGCCCAGGGCGCGAGTCACGGTGCCCCAGGCAGCGGTGGTCTTGCCCTTGCCATTGCCGGTGAAGACCATCAGCAGGCCTCGTTCCTCGGTGGCCGCTGCGACTTTGTCGTCGACATGCTGTTTGAGCTTCTGCATGGCATTCTTGTGGCGAGTGTCACGGTCCGTCATCAGGGGCCTCATGGATATCCGAGTGTGGTGGAATGAGCGCTCAGGGGCATTGGCAGGGTAACGGAATGCCCCGGCTGCGTCAGCCCGTGCGCCCTCGGCCACGGTTTTCCATGCGCTGGAGAAACACTGCCATGATGTTTTCGTAGAGTTTCCTGCCCAGTACCGCATCTTCGATGCCGGCATCGATATTCGGGTTGTCGTTGATCTCGATGACCACCACGCGATCGCCGATCTGTTTCAGGTCAACACCATACAGCCCATTACCAATCAGCCGGGTGGCCTTGAGCGCGGTCTTTATCACCGCCTTCGGTACGTCTTCAATGGCATGGGTAGTAAAACCCCCGCTTTTCACGCTCTTGCCGGAGTGATCATAGATCTGCCAATGCCCTCGTGCCATGAAATAGCGGCTGGCAAAGAGTGGGGTGCCGTTCAGTACACCAATTCGCCAGTCGAATTCTGTCGGCAACCACTCCTGCAGCAGAAGCAGGTCTGAACTGGCGAACAGTCGCTGGGCTTCGCGTACCAGCTCGTCTGATGATGAGACCTTGACGATCCCACGAGAGAAGGAGCCATCCGGAACCTTGAGTACCAGCGGGTAATCCATGGTCTGGGCCTGATGCTTCAAGCGCACGGTTGAACTGCGTTGCAGTAGTTGAGCCTTGGGCGTTGGTACTCCCTTTGTGCGCAGCAGCTCGTGAAGATATACCTTGTTGGTGCAACGCAGGATGTCCTGCGGTGCATCGATGACGCTCAGGCCTTCGTGCTCGGCGCGCCGGGCCAGGCGCCAGGTATGGTGATCCAGCGCGGTGGTCTCACGCAGGAAAAGGCCATCGAATTCGGCCAGTCGGCCGGCATCGCGATGCGTGATCAAGGCCACATCGATACCGCAGCGCCGACCTGCCCGGATGAATTCCTTCAGGGCACCTTTGTTGCTGGGCGGCAGACGCTCTTCGGGATTGACCAGCATGGCCAGGTCGAAACGATAGCGACGCTTGGAACGTGGTGTACGCCAGATGTCGCGGGAATAACGATTAAGGGCTCGCGAGAACAGCTCCTGGCTGTCCACATTCAAGCTTTTGAGCGATAGAGGACGAACTCGAAGCAGGCGCCAGCCGGTAATCCTGCGTTCTAACCGTGCTTCCAGCAGAGGGCAGGGCAGACGTTCGAACAGGCGACGCGAGAACCTGGAAAGGCGTGAGTCGTGGCATTCGCCGAACATGACCTCGATGGTGATGCTGTCCATGCATTCATCGCGCAGCAGGTCGTTCAGTTCCTCAAGGGCTGGGGCCAGGCCTTCAAGCTGCATGGCGGTGGTGGACTTCCTGCGCAAGGTGTTCAGCGTATCGACGCTGGGCAATACCCGAGAACCTCGTGCCTGGGCAAGCAATGACACGTAGTAACCACGACCGAGATAATCCAGGTTGGTGCACAGGTTGATGACGCGTTTGGGCGTGTGCTCGATCTGAGCCAGAAAGGTGTCGGCCTCTATCAGGTCATCGGTCGGGTAATAGGGACGCCAGTCGTCGCTGCGATCGACGACGATTCTCAGAGCACACATGGCGGCGTGATCCTCAGAAGATAGGGAAAGAAACTCACCGTGAAGCAGGAAGGAGGCTGATGACAGCGTGGCGCAAGAATGCGCTTGAGCCTGGTGGAAAACAAGCCACCTCCCGTTTGAAATAAATTCATGCTGAGCAGGTGCTGACAAAGGTAGAATTCAGCACTCACATATATGTCGCTGTTCCTTGTTCTGATGCTTCGTTGTCTTGTTATTGTGGATGATCGCTTTCATGTCCGCCCAGGTTCGCCTTGCTACACCTGCTGATCTCGCCGCTTTGGTCGAGCTGGAAGATACGGTTTTCTCCGGGGACCGCTTTTCCCGACGCCAGCTATGGCACCTGCTCAATCGTGCCAATGCTCATACCCTGGTGGCGGAAGACGCATCAGGAATCATCGGTTATGGCACCTTGCTGATGCGGCGTGGCAGCAAGACGGCACGTGTTTATTCCCTGGGTATCGCGCCCCGGGCTCGTGGTGGTGGCTTGGGGCGCCGTCTACTTGAAGCGCTTGCAGCCGATGGACAGGCACTTGGCTGTACATGGCTGTCGCTGGAGGTGCGGGCCGATAACCGTATCGCTCTGGGCATGTATCGACGCTTCGGATTTCGCCTGGATAGCTGGCTTGATGACTACTACGAAGATGGCTGTGCGGCCTGGCGAATGCGCAAGGCTCTGGCGGCGTGAGAACGGAGGTCCTCTTCTGGATGTTGAAAGCATGTCTGGATGTTGAAAGCATGGCTCGCCTAACGTCACCATCTTGTTAGAATGCCTCTTTCCTTTGCCCACAGGGAGCTCACATGCCCTCATTTGATATCGTCTCTGAATTCGATCGCCACGAAGCACAGAATGCCGTGGATCAGGCCAATCGCGAAGTGCAGGGCCGTTTTGATTTCCGTGGTGTGGACGCCAGCTTCGAGCTGAACGGGCAAGAGGTGGCGTTGACGGCCGAGGTGGATTTCCAGCTCAAGCAAATGCTGGATGTGCTGCGTAGCAAGCTGATTGCACGTGGCATCGACCCACGAGTCATGGACGAGCAGAGCCCGGAATTGTCCGGCGTCAAGGCACGACAGAGCGTCAACCTCAAGCAGGGCCTGGAGCAGAAGGAAACCAAGGATATCGTCAAGCGTATCAAGGATTCCAAGCTCAAGGTCCAGGCCCAGATTCAAGGCGAGAAAGTCCGTGTCACAGGCAAGAAGCGTGATGACCTGCAAGCTGTGATGGCCCTGCTGCGCAGTGAGGAAGGACCAGACCTGGCGCTGCAGTTCGACAACTTCCGTGATTAAAATGACATTGGCAGCGGGGATGGCCTTGGTGCCGGGATGACCCTCGCGGCCAGAGGTGCAGGAACATACCGGGCTTGAATATTTAGCTGGATGCTAGCACCTTGATAGTGGAAGCCGATTGGCCAAGCGCTGGCCGTTCGGCTTCAATGAAGAGCAATGGAATGCGTCACCTTTGCCGGCAGCCTCAGGAGCCTTATCTTGCTTAACTCCACCCGACGCCTTTTTTACATCATACTGGCCTGGCTGAGTTTCGCTCTGGGCGTGCTGGGTGCCTTCCTGCCGTTGTTGCCCAGTACCTGTTTTCTGCTGGTGGCTGTCTGGGCCGCGTCCAGGGGCTCTCCCCGATTTGCCAACTGGATTCGCTCGCACCCCCGCTTCGGCCCCACGGTTGTTGCCTGGGAAGAGTCTGGGGCCATTCCCCGTCATGCCAAATGGCTGGCCATGGTCATGCTGGGTATTTCCATCACCATTCTGGCTTTCAGTGTTTCCATTCTCTGGCTGAAGGCGGGCCTGATCATTGGGCTGGTCGGTCTGGCCATCTGGATCTTCACGCGCCCGGAGCCGGTTTCCCAGTCTTCCTGAAGCGGCGGCTTCTATGTTGTTCCTGTTTCATTATGATCCGATTTCATGGTGATCCGGTTTCATGGTGATACAGGGGCTGGTGCCAGGCCTGAGTGTTGGTGACTCGGGGTCGTCTTTGAGTCAGGCGCCTTTACCACCGTACAATTCCGTTAATCTACAAAGCCATCGACTTCTTTTTGCATGGAGCATCCCCAGATGTCCGAACATCAGCCCATTCACCTGAGCGACTATCGGCCCCCGGCCTATCTGGTCAAGCATACCGAGCTGACCTTTGATCTTGATCCGTCGGCAACGCGAGTCAAGGCGCGCCTGCACCTGCAGCGTCACCCAGAGGCTGATGCGGGAGCTCCCCTGGTGCTCGATGGGGAGGCCCTGGAGCTCAAGGCCATTGCCATGGATGGCCAGGCCCTGGAAGCGGACGAGTATGCAGTCAGCGAGACGGAGCTCACGGTTTTCCAGGTTCCAGAATCCTTCATCCTCGATACCGAGGTGGAGATCGCGCCAAAGGACAATACAGCACTGGAAGGGCTGTACCAGTCAGCCAGCATGTATTGCACCCAGTGTGAGGCAGAAGGTTTCCGTCGCATCACCTTCTATCCGGATCGCCCCGATGTGATGGCGACCTTCGCGACAACCGTGATAGGCGACAGTGGGAGTGAGCCGGTACTGTTGTCCAATGGCAACCCGGTGGAGCGTGGCGAACTGCCGAATGGTCGTCATTTTGCCACCTGGGAAGATCCACATCCCAAGCCTTCCTATCTGTTTGCCCTGGTCGCAGGGGACCTGAAGAAGGTGGAAGACCACTTCACGACCATGAGTGGGCGAGACGTCACCCTGCAGATCTGGGTCGAAGAGGAAAATCTCAACAAGACGGAGCATGCCATGGCATCTCTCAAGCGCTCTATGCGCTGGGACGAGGAAGCCTATGGACGTGAGTACGATCTTGATCTGTTCATGATTGTTGCGGTCAATGACTTCAACATGGGGGCCATGGAAAACAAGGGCCTCAATATCTTCAACTCGGCAGCGGTATTGACCCATCCTCAGACGGCAACAGATGCCACTTTCCAGCGGGTTGAAGGCATCGTGGCTCATGAGTATTTCCATAACTGGTCCGGCAACCGTGTTACTTGCCGCGACTGGTTTCAGCTGTCGCTCAAGGAGGGCTTTACGGTCTTTCGCGACCAGAGCTTCTCTGCGGAAGTCAATTCAGCCCCGGTCAAGCGTATCGAGGAAGTGTCCTTCTTCCGTACCGCACAGTTTGCCGAGGATGCCGGGCCCACTTCTCACCCTGTGCGGCCGGACAGCTACATCGAGATCGGCAACTTCTACACCCTGACCATCTATGAAAAAGGGGCGGAAGTCGTACGCATGCTGTCGAACCTGTTGGGGGCAGAGACCTTCCGCAAGGGATCGGACCTGTACTTCGCTCGTTTCGATGGCCAGGCGGTGACCATCGAGGACTTCGTCACCTGCATGGCCGAGGTTTCCGGGCTTGATCTGTCCCAGTTCATGCGCTGGTATTCCCAGGCTGGTACGCCCGAAATCGATGCCAATGGTGAGTATGACTACGCCAATGCCACCTATCGCCTGACATTGCGCCAGCGTACTCCTGCGACTCCTGGTCAGCCTGACAAGTTGCCGTTGCATATTCCTGTACGTATGGGGCTGGTAGGCACCAAGAGTGGTCGCGATCTCAACCTGACACTCGACGGTCAGGATCTGGGTACCGATACGGTCATTCATCTGCGCGAGGAAGAGCAGGAGTTCCTGTTCACGGATGTGGCTGAAGCACCGGTGCCGTCTCTGCTGCGCGGCTTCTCTGCTCCGGTCAAGTTGTTCTTCCCTTATTCCCGAGAGGAACTGGCTTTCCTGCTGGCCAACGACAGCGATGGCTTCAACCAGTGGGATGCAGGGCAGCGACTGGTATTGCTGGCGCTGGATGACCTTATTGCGGCTCATCGCAATGGTGTGGAGAAGGTCATGGATCCGCGTGTGGTCGATGCCTTCCGTGATCTGCTGTCCCAGGATACCGACGACCAGGCGGTCTTGGCGGAAATGCTGATGCTGCCCAGTGAAGCGTACATCGCTGAGCAGCAACTACTGGTGGATGTGGATGCGATTCATGCGGCGCGTGATTTCGTCAAGCAGTCCCTGGCCCATGAGTTGCGCGATGAATTCCTGACGCTGTATCAGGAAAATCAGAGTGCTGGGGCATACGCACCGACACCGGCGCAGATTGGCCGCCGTGCGTTGAAGAATGTGGCGTTGTCCTACCTGATGAGTATCGAGGATCCGCAGGCTATCACCGCCGCCAAGCAGCAATTCGATGCCGACCACAACATGACGGATGTGCGTCATGCATTGACCCTGCTGGTGCACAGCTCCCGGGGGGATATTGCCGATCCTGCGCTCAAGGCCTTTGGCACCAAGTGGGCTCACGATCCCCTGGTCATGGACCAGTGGTTCACTCTGCAGGTGACTCGCCCTCAGGCAGACGCTCTCGATCGCGTGCGTTACCTGATGCAGCATCCGGCCTTCTCACTGAAGAACCCCAACAAGGTGCGTGCCCTGATCGGTGCCTTTGCTGGTCAGAACCGGGTCAACTTCCACCGCCTGGATGGTGAAGGTTATCGCCTTCTGGCCGATGTCGTGATTGAGCTCAACCGGCTCAATCCGGAAATTGCCGCGCGGATCATCACGCCATTGACTCGCTGGCAGCGTTTTGATGAGGCGCGTCAGGACCTGATGAAGGCAGAACTCGAGCGCATTCGTCAGGAGAAGCTGTCGCCGAACCTGTATGAAATCATCGAGAAGTCCCTGGCCTGATCCGCACACTGGACAATTGCGATGAACCAACGCCGCCCTGGTTAAAGCCAGGGCGGCGTTTTCATGGAGCTCTCTCATGGGGAGCTATCTCATAAGAGCTATCTGAAACCTGACTTTGGGGTATCGAGGCCCGTGCGACCATCAGGGAAGCAGGGTGCCCAGCACGACCAGTGCAAACAGCGCCCAGAGAATGGCGGCAATGACGGCGCCCCGTATCAGGGCACGAACGGCGCGATAAAGAAAGAAAATGCCCAGGGCCAGAAATGCCATGCTGAACAGCGAAGGGGAGATGCCCAGGGAGCTGGACAGCCCATTGGCGAAGCCAGCTGCGGCGTCGTCGATCCCGGAGAACATCGCGCCCAGAGTATCAACGACAAAACGGATCATGTGGCCGAGGGTTTCACCAAGCCAGGAGAACAGGTTTTCCATACCGGATGCAGAGTTCCTGAGAAACGCAAGAGGGCAGAGTATCAACATCCAGGGGCGGAGTGGCAAGCCTCTCGTAATGTTGCTCAGCCCAACTGCTCGCTGCGTGTGACGAGTCCGGCTTGCTCTGCAGCGCTGTCTGCCAGGGCCCGTCCTGCTTCGTCATACACGTGATAGACCGCATTGGCGCCGAGTTCACGGATTGGGTCGACCTCCTCGGGGTACTCGACGATGGCGGTGATATTGCCTGGGAAATGGCGACTCCTGAGCTGTTTCAGGGCAGACAGGTTACCGGCATGATGAGGCATCGCCAGAACCACCAGGCGTATCTGAGAAGACATCAGCATCTTGTCCCAGAAGTCGGAATCTACCGCATCACCTTCGAGGATATTGAATCCTTGGCTGCTGAGTGTCTGAACACTCTTGGGATTGGAGTCAATGCCCAGTACCTTGAGACCATGTTCCTTGCTCAGGCGACGGTAAACGCTACGCCCAATGCGCCCCATGCCCAGGACGATCGCTTCGGCATCACCGATGCTGATAGGGCGGTCGTCGGCCGACAGGGTGGCGCTATCCGTGTCCGGTAAATACGGTTCGATCCAGCGATAGAACTGCTCGTTGACCGAGTTGATCAGTGCCGAGAGGATAAAGCTCATGGCCACTGCCAGGGACATGACCACCAGCCACTCAGGGGCCATCCAGCCACTGGATACGGCAATGGCGCTGACGATAAGACCAAACTCGGAATAGTTGCTCAGGCTCAGGGTGGCAAGTATCGAGGTGCGGTGCCGCATATGGAAGCGCATCAGGATAATCTGATAGACAAGGCTCTTGAGCGGCAACAGCAACACCAGCAAGGCAGCTATCCCCAGCGATGACCAGGTCGGTAGTGCAGTGAAGCCGATGCTGAAGAAGAAGCCGACCAGCAGTAGCTCCTTGATGTTGAACATGGAACGAGCCAGGTTCTGGGCGGCGGGATGAGGCGCCAGCAGCAGGCCGATGATCAACGCGCCTAGGTCGCCTTTGATGCCTGCCAGCTCAAACAGGCCATAGCCTAATACCAGCGCCATCATGATGCCGCACAACATCTGCATTTCCCCGTGCCCCATGCGCTCCAGCAGTCGACGCATATAAGGAGCCAGAGGAAGCAGGGCCAGCAGTCCAATGGCCCAGATGCTGGGTAGCTGGCCAGTGGAGGCTGTGAGAAATACCACAGCGAACAGGTCCTGCATGATCAGGATGCCAATGGCCAAACGACCATAGGATGTCTGGGTCTCACTGCGTTTTTCGAGTACCTTGACCACGAAAACAGTGCTCGAAAACGATAAGGCAAACGCCAGCACCAGCAAGGCTGGCAGGTCCATTTCCGAGATCAATGGATTGTCGCTGCTGGCGAGCAACGGCAGGGCTATGGCCTGGCCCAGGGCCAGCACTGAGGTCAGAATGGCCACAGTGGTCAGCATGTGCAGGCTGGCGCCCCCCCAGACCTCGTGTCGTAGCAGAGTGCGGATGTTGAGCTTGAGGCCGATGGTGAACAGCATCAGAGTGACACCGAGGTGCGAGACCATCGTCAAGACGGGAATTTCATCGTAGCCCATGGCGTTGAGCAGAAAGCCTCCTGCCAGAAAGCCGACCAAGGGAGGCTGGCGCAGCAACATGGCGGCAGCACCTGAAACAAAGGCTGTCAGAATGAAGATGGGTTCGATCATATGGTTGCAGAGTTCCGTTGCCGGCCATTATGGCTGATCTACAGGCAGTGTACCTGCACCAGGAGGAAGCTCGAAGAATGAATGGTGTGCATGGCCATTGCATGACGATATTGCACAGATGATGTGATATAGCTGAAAGCTCGACATTGAGAGAAACAGCAACGTTGAGAAGAAGCAGCAACAATGAAAAGAAGCTGCGGTAAAGGAAAGACCCCAGGAATCAGAGGTGGGTTTCCTGAATGCCGAATGTTGCAATCTATCAATGGTTCTTGAGTGAATCGTGGGATCATGACGGTACGAACGATAAGGACACGTCAGGATGGCTCAGCCGCCAGGTATCAATCGATTGATTCTGAACGGCCAGCGGGCTCAGCAGCCCGAGGTACGTAATGCTGTGTTTGCCTGTCGGCGAGGCGGCTTGCAGATTGAGGTCAGAGTGACCTGGGAGCAGGGCGATGCCCAGCGTCAGGCCTATATGGCAGGTTGCGAGGGAGTGAAACGTGTCATTGCCGGGGGAGGTGATGGCAGTGTCAATGAAGTGGTCAATGGCCTGATGCAGCTGCCTCGTGACAAGCGTCCGGAGCTTGCCATCATGCCCTTGGGCAGTGCCAATGACCTGGCTCGCTCATTAGGCCTGCCACCAGGACAGGCAGCCTCGCTGGATGCTGCCTGTCGCCTACCCAGCCGTTGGGTGGATGTGCCATTGATGAATGATCGCTATTTCATCAACATGGCCACGGGAGGATTCGGCGCTGCCGTGACCAGTTCAACTCCCAAACGCCTCAAGCGTTTGATGGGAGGTGGGGCCTATTCGGTGGTCGGTGCCTTCAAGGCCTGGCGCTACGAGCTCTATCAAGGGCATGTCGCCTGGGAAGGGGATGAATGTCGAGCCGGCATCTTTCTGTTGGCACTGGGCAATGGTGTGCAAGCTGGAGGCGGGCAGAAGCTGACGCCAGCAGCACGCCTCGATGATGGCCTGCTCGATGTCATGCTGGTGCGAGACTTTGCTTCTCTGAGGCAACTACATGGGATGATGAAAGAGTTGCGCGCCAGGCCATATCACGGCCAGTACGTGGATGCCTTTCGAACTCGTTGGTTGCGCTTCGAGGCAGATGGTGATCACTATCTGCCTCTCACCCTGGATGGTGAACCCTGCTTCCAAAATGCGTTCGAAGTGAGTATTTCCCCCTTGGCATTGCGCCTGGTCATGCCGGACAGTTGCCGCCTGGCTGCGCCAGCCGGGGAATAGGATGACGAGGCTGGCAAGTGATGCTTCGAAGTGCAATGCTCCTGAGTCAAAGGTTGCGAAGCGCCGCATTTCGAAGAACCGTGTTTTGAAAGACAGTCTTTTGAAGACCAATGTTTTGAAGATCAGTGTTCTGAAAAGCGACGTTTTGAAAAGCAGTGTTTTGAAAAGCGGCGTTTTGAAAAGAAAAGTTGTGAAGTGCAATGTTGATAGTTGCACCATGCCTGCCACTTTGGTGCAATTTGAGGTAATGAATGATTCAAATGATGGAGATTGAAGCATGGCACTGACCCTTCGCCAGACTGCAATTGTCGCAGCTCTGGTACTGATACTGGCTGGATGTGACAGTGATGAAGAAGCTGGTGTCAGTGAAGATGCTGGTATCCAGGACAGTGCCCCGGCACAGCAAGATGAAGCCCAGGAGTCAGAAGCACCACCACCTGCATCGACACCTGAGCCTGGAGAGGCATCTGAATCTGCATCGACACCTGAGCCTGGAGCGACACCTGAATCCGCATCAGAGTCCGCTCCCTCACCCAATGATGAGACTGCCGAGGCAGCCGAGGAGGGTGAGCTTGGCGAAGCACTTGAGGCGAACCCCGAGGATTCGAGGGAGGTGGATGCCATCATCGAAGAGACCGAGCGCCGTTTCGAAGAAGCCAGTCGCAAGATCGATGAGCAGTTTGAACAGGCCGATAGAGAAGAGCCGAGCGATCAGCCTTTGAATGAGCCTGTGCAGCAGGATGATGCTATCCAGGAAAATGAAGAGGTTCAGGTTCCGGAACCAATCCAGGATGATGGTATCTCTTTGGATGACGAGACCAGCCCTGAGGTCGACGCGATTCTCGAAGAAACCGAGCGCCGTTTCAAAGAAGCCAGTAAAGAGATCGACCAGCAGTTCAAGGAAGCCGAGCGGGAGATACCTGAGTCGGAGATACCTGAAGTCGACGGTGAGGGGGCATCTGGAACCTCGACGAACGAGTCGGGAACAGACGCACCATAACCGCCACGGCGGCGATTTTCCTCAGCACGACCGTTCCAGCAGAAGAAGGCCCACCCCCTCGGGGGTGAGCCTTGGAGGGCGTCAGGCGACGCCAGTGCTGCCCGGGAGACCCCGGGCAGCACGGTCAGCCAAAAGCCTGTCGGCTTAATCGGCCAGCTTGATGTTGGAAGCCTGAAGGCCCTTCTTGCCCTGGGTGACGTCGAAGGTGACCTTCTGGCCATCTTGCAGGGACTTGAAGCCTTCAGCCTGAATCTCGGAGAAGTGGGCGAACAGGTCGTCACCACCGTCGTCCGGAGAGATGAAGCCGTAGCCCTTGGTGTCGTTAAACCACTTGACAGTGCCAGTTGCCATTGTCGATTTCCTTAACTCGCTAGATGATAGTGCCGGCTCAGCCATCATGGGGAATCCCGCAATGTGGTCAGAGCCGTATTGCGTGGGCAAGACAAGAGAGAAGGGCGTATTGCGTGTATCGACAGAATCGAGCGATCGACAAATCGAACTACCACTGACGACATTTCCACTTGCTGTCCAACGCTGCGCGCCGTGGCAAAACTCTTGGGCATATATAAATACCCAAGTGGTGCTTTACCTCGGCTCGCCAAGTTACTGTAGATCGAAAGAGAGCCCGGCGTCCAGCAACCATCTCAATAGCGAGGGCCTGGACATGGAAATGAAAAGGAAATGCCATGAATTCAACCGTCATTCATTCCAATGATACCCATTCCAAAGTGATGGGTTACTTACTGTGGATATTCGGCTTTCTCGGTGCGCATCGCTTTTATTACGGCAAGCCCGTGACCGGTACCATCTGGTTCTTCACCCTGGGGCTTTTCTTCATCGGCTGGATCATCGACCTGTTCCTGATCCCCAGCATGGATCGCCAGGCCGACATGCGCTACCGCAGTGGTCCGATCAACTACAGTGTGTGCTGGATTCTACTGACTTTTCTTGGTGTGTTTGGTGTACACCGGTTCTATATGGGCAAGTGGATCACAGGCTTGATCTACCTGTTTACTGGGGGGCTGTTCCTGATCGGCGTGTTGTATGACTTCTGGACGCTCAACGATCAGGTCTCCCAGAAACATGCCGAGCGTATGCGGGCGCCGTTGTGATGACCGGGTTTATTGATGCTCAGTTCTTGCCCTTTGTGGTGGCCTGTACATTGCTTAGCGTGACCCCGGGCGTCGATACCCTGCTGGTGATTCGCAATACCGCTCGTGGTGGTCTGCGTGATGGTGTGCTGACCAGCCTGGCAATCTGCTTCGGGTTATTCGTGCATGCCACCGTTTCGGCGTTGGGAGTCTCGTTGATCCTGCTGCAGTCGGCCTGGGCCTTTTCGCTGCTCAAGCTGCTGGGGGCTGGATATCTGATCTGGCTGGGTATACAGAGCCTGAGGCAGGCAAGGTCCGGTCAGGGGCTGGCGGTAGAGGCGGTGAATGCGACAACCAGGCAGCGTGGAAGTGTATGGCGCCCCCTGCGTGAGGGATTGCTGTCAAATGTCCTCAACCCCAAGACCATCGTGTTCTACATGGCCTTTCTTCCGCAGTTCATCACGCCTGCCGACCCGGTCCTGGCCAAGTCTCTGTGGCTTGCCGGGGTGCATTTCGTGATTGCCAATATCTGGCAGATCATGGTGGCGGCCATGGTGGGTAGTGCCAGTGCCTGGTTGGCCAAGCCAGCATTTTCACGTTGGCTCAATGGTCTGACGGGGATGGTGCTGGTCGCCTTTGGCGTCAAGCTGGCGCTGACCAACAGGCCAGGATAAAAAGCGAGCAGGCACAAAAAGAAAAGCCATTGATGCATGCCTTTCCAGGTGATGCATCAATGGCTCGTGGCTTACTGACGGGCAATCAGCGGGATGCCATCAAGGACACGCTATACTGGCTGTTCCTTTCCTGGGGGGTCAGCACGCTGACACCCTGGGTCGAGCCGTTGTTGGCCAGGCTCTCGAAGACGACACGGTATTCGAGCACGGCACGTACGTAACGACGGGTTTCCTTGAACGGAATATGTTCGACGAACAGGTCGAACTCGCCTGGCGAGGAGCGCAGCCAGTCATCGACTCGGCCTGGCCCTGCGTTATAAGCGGCGGCAGCGGCAATGCGGTTACCGCTGTAGCGGTCGAGCATATTGCGAATATAGGTGCTGCCCAGGCGGATGTTGGTATCAGGTTCCAGGACGCCCCATCCCGGGTCACCGATACCGATACGCGAGCCAACCAAGGATGCCGTGCCAGGCATCAGTTGCATCAGGCCGCGTGCACCGGCGGGCGATATAGCACCGGGATTGTAGGCGCTCTCACGACGGGCGATTCCCATCAGCAGATAAGGGTCCACGCCATTGGTCTGTCCCCAGCGCATGAAATTGTCGCGGTAGGCGGCGGGGAAACGATAGGGCAGTGCATCCAGCATCTTGCCGTAGATGGTGGCTTGCACCGCCATGGCTGGCTGTCCTGCATGGACTGCGTAATCGGCCAGCAGGCGTGCATCCCTCGGGCTGGCAGTTTCCACGGCATGTTTCCATTCCAGGTTGGCCAGGCCGTCCTGGCCGATGCGTAGCAGGGCGTTGGTGCGCCTGACGGATGGCCAACCGGCAACCTGGGCGCGCTCAGTATCGGAAAAACGGTTGTTTTCCATGTTCAGGTTGTAAGGCTGGCCGAGTCGATCAGCGGCGACGAAAGCGAAGAAATCACGCTGACTGGCCGCCTTGGCGAAGGCGCTTTGAGCCGCAGCGGATTGACCGCGTTGCTCTAGTGCCCGCCCCAGCCAGTATTGCCAGCGTGCGGCACCCTGGGTTGCTGCCGGCATGATACCGACAGTACGTTCCACTGCTGCCCAGTCACCATCGCGAATGGCCAGGCGAGTGCGTAGCTCGAAGACTTCCGGATCACTCTGGCGTGGCAATGCCTGGTCGATCCAGCTCAGCATCTGGCGCTGGTCGCGGCGCAGGCCCCAGTACATGATCTCGCGTTCGATGTCCTGGCGATCCTGGGCAGAAAATGGACTCGCCCCTGAAAGCTGTTGCCAGGAGGCCAGGGCGCTGGATGCGGAGGTGTGTGCTGCGGCCTTGAGAGCGGCAGGGAAGAAGGCCGTATTACCTGCACAGTTGGGACCAATGCAGCTTCCTACACGTGATAGTGCGGAAGAATTGGTGGCGACGCTCTGCTGTGCAGCAACTGCGCTGGACCAGCTCGGGCCGAGGAGGCCACCCAGATGGCTGACCAGACCAGACTGATCATTTTCCCAGGCCAGCATCATGCGTTGCCAGATTTCCTGGTCATTGATTTCGCCCCGGGAGCGTAGCGAGGAGAACAGCGTGTCACAGGCATCGGGCTGGGACTTGCCCACCCGCCACAGACGACGTCCCCCTTCGGCCGCCAATGTCGGATTCTGGGAAAGCTGGGCAGTGTAGTAATAACACTGTTCTTCCGTCGTCGGTGGCTCGCCGTTGGCTACGGCCAGGACATTGGCGTAGTTGCCTACCTTGCCGTAACGAATGATGGCTTGCTCGCGCATCCATTCGCCTGTCGGAGCATCGCTATTGGCAGAAATGTAGGTCAGGACTTCCTGAGGGCTGGCAGCAGGCAGGCGCTCGCGCAGTTGGTAGTACTCCACATAACCGTGAAGTTCATGACCACGAATGGCCGACTCGTTGATCAACGAAAAATTACCGCTACGGGCGGCTTCCAGGGCGGTGCGCATGGCACTGTCGCTACCTTGGGCCATGGCTGTGGCGGGTAGGCTCAATGCTGTGGCCGTCACCAATGGAGTGAGACGGCGAAGCAAGTCTAATGACCTGGCGAATGGCATGGGGTCCCTCCAGAACGGGCGGCTAGATTGTGTTCATGGTCGCCTAGATTGGTGTGCTTTAACAGTCCTTGAAGTAAGGATTTGCTCGCTTGAACCTTGTGTGCACAGAAGGGTGCCCCCATACCATGCTCAATGCCATGGATCATCGTCACTCACCATGGTGCCGCCAGACAGGAGCTGATGATGTCGTTTTGGAACCGTATCCCCGTGATTTCTCGGGTCGCCCAGCGATCACGAGCCTTTCGTCACATCATGAGGGCACTCAAGCTGTTTCTGCCCATGCTTCAGGACGTCTTTTCCGGACGCTACAGGCCTGTACCCTGGAGTGCCTTTGTCTGGATGGCGCTGGCGCTCGCCTACCTGATTTCGCCCCTGGACCTGATTCCGGATGTCATCTTGCTGTTTGGGCTGGTTGACGATGTGTTCATCGTTGGCTGGCTGTTGACCCGAGTCGACGCCAGCCTGGCGGATTACCGAGCCTGGAAGGGCATATGGGACGCTGAAGAAGACAGTGGAAGCTGAAAGACGTTGAGAAATGTTGAAAAAAGATCCCTGGCCCCCATATTTCGATGCAGCCCACTGATACGACCCAGCGATGTCGGTTGAGGTCGGTTGGTAGATATCTTGTTGTCAATCTTGTTGAAAGGGTTTTGAGCGATCATGACCACCGCTACTCATGAAGAGACATTAGGTTTTCAGACAGAGGTCAAGCAGCTCCTCCATCTGATGATTCATTCGCTGTATTCCAATCGTGAAATCTTCCTGCGGGAACTGATTTCCAATGCTGCCGACGCTTGTGACAAGCTGCGTTATGCCGCGCTGGACAATGATGCCCTGTATGAGAATGACAGCGAGCTGAGCATCGAGATCGAGCATGATGCCGAAGCCGGTACCATCACCATCCGTGATAACGGTATTGGCATGAACCGTGAAGACGTGATCAACAACCTGGGGACCATTGCCAAGAGTGGCACTGCTGAATTTCTCAAGCAGCTCTCAGGTGAACAGCAGAAAGACGCCAAGTTGATCGGTCAATTTGGGGTAGGTTTCTACTCTGGTTTCATCGTGGCCGATGAGATGACCGTGCGTACCCGCAGGGCGGGTGATGCTGTGGATGCGGGCGTGGAGTGGCGTTCCAGGGGCGAAGGCGAATTCGTCGTCGCCGATATCGAACGCGAGAAGCATGGCACCGAGATCACGCTGCACTTGAAGAGTGATGCCAAGGAGTTTGCCGACGACTTCCGCCTGCAGAGTCTGGTGCGCAAGTATTCCGACCATATTGAAGTGCCGGTGCGTATGCCGCGTACCGAGAAGGCCCGGGATGATGAAGGCAATGAGGTGGAAGGCTCCGAGGTGACTACCTGGGAGAACGTCAATGAAGCCACGGCACTATGGGCACGCGCCAAGAGTGAAGTGTCCGAGGACGAGTACAAGGCTTTCTACAAGCATGTCGCTCACGATTTTTCTGACCCGCTGACCTGGAGCCACAACAAGGTAGAAGGCAAGCTGGAATATACCAGTCTGCTCTACGTGCCTGGCCGGGCGCCCTTCGATCTCTACGAGCGCGACGGTGCCCGTGGGGTGAAGCTGTATGTTCAGCGTGTGTTCATCATGGACGACGCCGAACAGTTCCTGCCGTTGTACCTGCGCTTTGTCAAAGGGGTCGTGGATACCCGTGACCTGTCGCTCAACGTTTCCCGTGAGCTGCTGCAGCAGGACCCGCAGGTCGACAAGATCAAGTCTGCACTGACCAAGCGTGCCCTGGACATGCTCAAGAAGCTGGCCAAGGACAAGGAAGCCTATCAGACCTTCTGGAACACTTTCGGTGCTGTCTTGAAGGAAGGTCCTGCAGAGGACTATGCCAACCGCGACAAGATTGCCGAACTGCTGCGCTTCTCTACCACTCATACCGATAGTGCGACTCAGGATCAGTCCCTGGCGGATTATGTGGAGCGGATGAAGGAAGGGCAGGACAAGATCTACTATATCGTTGCCGATGGTTTCAATGCCGCCAAGAGCAGCCCGCATCTGGAAATCTTCCGCAAGAAGGGCATCGAAGTGGTGTTGCTGCACGATCGCATCGATGAGTGGTTGATGAGCCATCTGACCGAGTTCGATGGCAAGAAGCTGGCTGATGTGGCCAAGGGCGATCTCGACCTGGGCGAGGTAGAGAACGAAGAAGAGAAGAAAGCTCAGGAAGAGACTGCCAAGGCCAAGGAAGAATTGGTCAAGCGAGTCAAGGAAGCCCTGGGTGACGAAGTCCAGGAGGTCAAGGTCACCTATCGCCTGACCGACTCTCCGGCATGTGTCGTGTTGCCTGAACATGAGATGGGCTACCAGATGCGCCGTATCATGGAAGCTGCTGGGCAGAAGCTGCCTGAGGTCAAGCCGATTCTGGAGCTGAACCCTGAGCATGCCCTGGTGGATCGCCTCGAAGGGGCTGAGGGAGAACGGTTCGCTGATTTGGCACGTATCCTGCTGGATCAGGCCATCATTGCTGAAGGTGGCCAGCTCGACGACCCGGCTGCCTATGTCAAACGCCTGAACGCGTTGTTGAGCGCATAATAGGCCAATGCGAAGTACAGGACGTATGACGACTGGACGGATGAGCTGAAGAGTTGATCTGCATGTGATCAACCTGAACGAACAACGCCACCCTTGAGGGTGGCGTTGTTCGTTTCAGCCGTCACTTTCCTGAGTGCATGAAAATGCGCTGGCTCAGACAAGCCCAGTTAAGCCTTGCTTGCGTCTTTCGCCTGACAGGCTGCAGCGGTGAACAGGACATCAGTGGACGAGTTCAGAGCGGTTTCGGTGGAATCCTGTACCACGCTGATGACAAAGCCGATAGCAACGACCTGCATGGCCACGTCTGCGTCGATACCAAACAGGGCGGCTGCCATGGGAATCAGCAGCAGTGAACCACCAGCAACACCGGATACGCCACAGGCAGCCAGAGCGGAGACGATGCACAGCAGCAGGGCTGTGGCGAAGTCCACACTGATGCCGAGGGTATGGGCGGCTGCCAGAGTGATCACAGTGATGGTGATGGCGGCACCAGACATATTGATCGTCGCGCCCAGCGGGATGGAAATGGAATAGGTATCGGCATGCAGGTTGAGGCGCTTGCACAGTTCCAGGTTGATTGGAATGTTGGCTGCGCTGCTGCGGGTGAAGAAGGCCGTGATCGCACTGCCACGCAGGCAGGTGAAGACCAGGGGATACGGGTTCCTGCGAGTGGTCAGGAAGACGATCAATGGATTGGTGACCAGAGCCACGAAAAGCATACAGCCGACGATGATTCCGAGTAGCTGAGCGTACTCGAGCAGGGCTCCCATGCCGGAAGTGGCCAGTGTGCCGGCCACCAGTCCGAAGATACCGAGCGGGGCAAAGCGGATGACAAAGCGGACAATGCCGGAAACGGCATCGGACAAGTCATTGATCAGCTTGCGGGTCGTATCGTTGGCATTGCGCAACATGATACCCAGGCCCACGGCCCAGGCGAGGATGGCAACGAAGTTGCCTTCCATCAGGGCGGATACGGGGTTGTAGACCACGCTGAGCAGCAGGTTCTTGAGAATCTCGATGACACCGCCGGGAGGATTGCCGCTGGCTTGGGAAACATTCAGCGTTAGGGTAGTGGGAAAGGCAAAGCTGGCGATGACAGCTACCAGGGCGGCGACCAATGTGCCGATGAGATACAGCACCAGCACGGAACGAATATGGGTGGGTTGTCCTTTCTGGTGGTTGGCGATAGCCGCCATGACCAGTACAAACACGAGGATTGGTGCCACGGCTTTCAGCGCAGAAATGAAGATGTCGCCCAGCAGCGCGACGGACAGAGCTGCCTTGGGGGAGATCACAACCAGAATGATGCCACACAGAATGCCGATGGCGATTTGTGGAACCAGGCTGAGACGCAAGAGTGGCCGCAGCGGAGCAGCAAGAGTAGAGAACATGGGACTCTCTCGGTGAGTGTGGTAGGTACTTGGAATACCTGCCTTCTGATGGGGCATTGAGTTGCGCGCCGCGTACAGAGCTTGAGCCAGAACCAGAGCGTGAAGCCAGAACATGAGTCAAGCAAAGCGCTGGTGCGCGAAGCGGCGCATTCTATCACCGAGAAAGTAGCTATGTGGATCGACTTAAGTTGTATCCATATAGGGAAAACACCCGTTTTTGATAAAAACTCCAGTGAAATAAGCCAATTGATGGCGATGATAAGAGGGAAGTGTCCTGGTGAAATGCAAGCAGGCCAGGAGCTTTGGGCTCCTGGCCTGCTTTTAGACAGTGTCTGGGACTGTCAATCTTCCAAGGCTGCGTGGAATCAGTCGCGGGCCGTCTTGAGTGCAGCGGCCAATTCAGCGGTCAGGGACTTGACCGCAGTGACGCCAGCCTCGCGACTTTCCGCATTGGCGAGTGCTTCGACCAGAGCCGAGCCCACCACCACTCCGTCAGCGAAACGACCGATGGCACCGGCTTGTTCAGCGGTACGGATACCAAAGCCTACGGCAATGGGAATGTCACTGTGCTGGCGGATACGGTCGACCTCGGCCTGTACGCGCTCGACGCTGGGAGCCTCGCCTCCCGTGACACCGGTGCTGGAGACGTAGTACAGGAAGCCTGAGGTGTTGGCCAATACACCGGGTAGGCGTGCTGCATCGGTAGTGGGCGTTGCCAGACGAATGAAATTGAGTCCTGCCTTGGCCGCTGGCAGACACAGCTCGTCATCATGCTCCGGTGGCAGGTCAACCACGATCAGTCCATCG
Organism: Halomonas binhaiensis; assembly: GCF_008329985.2. Lineage (NCBI taxonomy): Bacteria > Pseudomonadati > Pseudomonadota > Gammaproteobacteria > Oceanospirillales > Halomonadaceae > Halomonas > Halomonas binhaiensis. The sequence continues at coordinate 3,189,275 of NZ_CP038437.2, read as the reverse complement.
ACACCGGCCTCTCGTGCTTCGCCGACGAAGCGTTCCACGCCCCGGCGATAGATGGGGTTGTAGTAGCCCATCAGCACGATCGGGATGTCATTGTTCTCACGGCGAAGTTCACGCACCATTTCCAGGGTCTTGTCCATGGTCTGGCCCGCTTCCAGCGCACGCCGGGTGGCATGCTGGATGGCCTGGCCATCGGCCATGGGATCGGTGAAGGGCATGCCCAGTTCGATGATATCGGCACCGGACTCGGCCAGGCCGCGAACCGCAGCCAGGCTGGTGGCGTAGTCAGGGTCCCCTGCGGCCAGGTAGGTTACCAGGGCGGCTCGGTTCTCAGCCTGGACAGTAGCGAAGCGGCGTGCCAGGCGGTCTTGGGATATGGTCATGTCGATTCCTTACTGGCTGAGGCCGAGTTCGTCGGCCAATACGTGAGTCACGGTAGCCATGTCCTTGTCACCACGGCCGCTCAGGTTGACCACCATGATGTGATCGCTGGGCAGGCTCGGGGCCCGTCGAATCACTTCGGCCAGAGCGTGGGAAGATTCGAGGGCTGGAATGATGCCTTCCAGACGGCACAGCAAGGTAAAGGCATCCAGTGCCTCACGGTCGGTGGCAGAAACATATTCGGCGCGCCCAATCTGGTGCAACCAGGCGTGTTCAGGACCGATGCCTGGATAGTCGAGGCCTGCGGAGATGGAATGAGCATCGCTGATCTGGCCTTCCTCGTCCTGGAGAAGGAAGGTTCGATTGCCATGCAATACACCCGAGTCTCCGCCACGCAGACTGGCCGCGTGCTTGCCGGTATCGATACCTTCGCCGGCCGCTTCAACGCCGATCAGGGCAACGTCCTCATCGTCGAGGAAGGGATGGAACAGGCCCATGGCATTGGAGCCGCCTCCAATGCAGGCAACCAGAGAATCGGGGCCACGACCTTCCTTTTCCTTGAGCTGTTCGCGTACTTCTTCACCGATAACCGACTGGAAATCGCGGACCATGGCGGGATATGGGTGGGGGCCGGCCACGGTGCCGATAATGTAGAAGGTATTGGCGACATTGGTCACCCAGTCGCGCAATGCTTCATTCATGGCATCCTTGAGCGTACCGTCGCCGGCAGTCACAGGAATGACCTTGGCACCCAGCAACTGCATGCGCTGCACGTTGGGCTGCTGGCGATGAATGTCCGTGCTGCCCATGTAGATGATGCATTCCAGGCCGAAGCGGGCTGCCACGGTAGCGGTGGCAACGCCATGCATGCCGGCCCCTGTCTCTGCAATGATGCGGGTCTTGCCCATTCGCCGGGCCAACAGGATCTGGCCCAGTGCATTGTTGATCTTGTGAGCGCCGGTATGCATCAGGTCTTCACGCTTGAGATAGATCTTGGCACCACCCAGATGTTCACTGAGACGGTCAGCGTGATACAGAGGACTCTGGCGGCCCACATAATCCCTGGACAAGGATGACAACTCCTCGGCAAAGGCGGGGTCCTGGCTGGCGTTCGCGTATTCCTGTTGCAGGTCGAGGATCAACGGCATCAGCGTCTCGGCAACGAAGCGGCCGCCAAAGTCTCCAAAGAAGCCGCGTTCGTCGGGGCCATGGCGAAGGGACTGGGGGACGGTAGTCTGGCTCATGCTCTGCTCCCTGAAGGAAAGTTCGTCTTGTCGATACCTTACCTCCGGAACAGGCCAAGGAAAATCGATATAATGGATAGGATGTGTGAGAAAAACTCACAATAGATGACGTGAGAGATGGCTGGGAAACGACCGGGCTTGCTCATGCCTTTACTGGCAACCTTGTGTGGCCGTGCTGTTGCCGCATTTTCTCGTCCCTATGCGCTTGTCTTGCTGTTCTTGCCCTGTGATCAGGAGTTCAACATGCCGCTACCGCCTTCATCGGAGATATTGCCGGATTTGCCACACTTACCCTCGCTCAAGGCCTTGCAAGCCTTTGATGCAGTGGCGCGTTGCGACAGTCTATCCCGAGCCGCAGACTTGCTGCATGTCACCCATGGAGCTGTGAGTCGCCAGGTCCGTCAGTTGGAAGAGCAAATGGGGGTACGCTTGTTCGAACGCTCCGGCCGTGGGCTGGTGCTGACGGCTGCGGGAAGGGAATTGGCCACGGCAACGCGTCATCATCTGGAAGGTCTGGCAAGGGTCTGTCGCGAGCTTTCCCGAGGGGATGCCGAAACCCCCTTTGTGCTCAGTTGTCCTGGCTCATTCCTGGCTCGCTGGTTCATTCCTCGCATGGCGCGACTCAAGCAGGCATTGCCCCAACTGGAGCTTCATCTCACGGCAAGTGATGATGTCAGCCAACTGCGCCCTGGCGTCGATGCTGTGCTGCGTTTTCAGCAGCCCCCTTTCAGTGGTGATGATAGTCACACCCTGCAGATTCTTGGCCCGGAGCGCATCGGGCCAGTGCTGCGCCCAGGGCAATGGCCTCAGGTTGACCGGGATAACGCCAGTTGGCCTCCTGCACAGCAAGTGCTGTTCGAACTTCCCCTGCTGCATACACGGTCACGTCCTGATGCCTGGCTGGACTGGTGCACACAGCAGGGCATTGATACCTCGCGACTGACCCAGGCCCAGGGGTTCGATCATCTCAGCTATCTGCTGGAAGCTACCCTGGTTGGTCTAGGGGTGGGTATTGCACCAGACTATCTGGTCGAAGAAGACTTGCGCAGTGGCCGCCTCATTGCACCTTGGGGGTTCGTTTCCACTGAGGCACACCTGGTTCTGGCCTTGCCTGGAAGCGAGGCCTCGCCGAGACACCCGCTGTCCATGGCACTGGCTGAGTGGCTGACGGAGGAACTTTCTTCTCAGGCGATGGAAGAAGAGCATGGTGCAAGATCAGGTGGTGATCCAGGACAAAGCGCATCATGACAGCAATGTCGAGGTCTCCGTCGTCATTAGGAAATAGCCATTAGAAACATGTTGATTCAGGTCGAGAATACAGGAAGGATGGAGCGCTCTCTCACAAGCATCGGCTTTTCTACCCCGCAAGAGAGGGGGCGTTATGGTGCTGGGTGCGCTTTTCTTATGAGAGGACTTCGAAAAACGCGCTGTTGTTCATTCTTCAGGATGACATTAGCATTAAGTTACAATTCAGTATTTCGTTTACGCTAATGGATGGAGCGTATGCTTGGATGGCGGTGGGGCTGCGTGCTGCTATGGGCGTGGTTTGGGGGAATGTCACTGGCTCAGGCGTTGGAAGTACCATCCGGCCCTGTGTTATTGAAAGTGACAGGTGCAATCGAGATCACCAATGTCGGTGGTGAAGCCCGTTTCGATAGGGCCATGCTCGAAGCTCTGCCCCAGCATGAGACGCGTACTCATCTTCCCTGGTATGACGGTAGTTCGGTCTACCGGGGGCCGCTGCTTCGTGATCTGTTGTCTGCGGTGGGCAGTACAGGGTCCCAGCTTCGCGTTTCTGCCCTTAATGACTACGTCTCGGAGATTCCGGTCAGTGACGCGCTGGAACATGATGTCATCCTTGCCATGTCCCGTGATGGTGTTCCTATGCGGGTGAGGGATCAAGGGCCGTTGTTCGTGATCTATCCTTTCGATGACTTCCCTGAACTGTATACCGAGGTTTATCTGCACCGATCCGTTTGGCAGGTCTCCACCATTGATGTGCGTCGAAGTCCGAGACCATGAGAGAAAAAGACACAGGGCCTGCCATGTTCTCATTTCCCTTGAGATTCCGAGTTTCTGCCATTGCGGCAGTGCTGTTCTTTGTAGCAGCTCTGGTGGCGGGGGGCTTGACGCTTGATCGGCAGCAGGACCTGATGCATCGAGCACTGGATACCTTGAGCTGGAATCTCTACCAGTTCGATCGCTCTGTCCATGACTTGCGCATCAAGGCTCTGGAAACGACACCGGAGAATGTCGGGCCTCTGGTACTGGCGTATGACATCACTTATGGCCGTAGCCAGTTGATGCATCAAGGCCAGACGCGACGATTCATGACCGAGCTGTACCGGGATACCAGCTGGTCGGCGAAGGTCGAGCAGGAGGTCGTGTCGCTGGAACCACTGATGGAGTCTCTGGATTCGGGCGAGAAGGTCTTCGACGAGGAAGTTCGCCGGACCCTGTTATCTTCCCTGACAAAATTGCAGCAAGCTACGCGGGAAATGCTGCTGGAGCATACCATTACGGTTGCCAAGTTACGCAGTGACGATAGCCGGGCGATGCTGCACCTGTATGCCGTTGTGCTGGCGTGCATCGTGCTGATCATGCTGGCTGGCAGTGCGTTGGTTGTGCTGCTGATTCGTGAAGCGCGTGGTCATACGCTCAAGGCGGAGTTGCTGGAGGCGCAGTCCCAGGCATTACGAGAAGCTGTGCAACAGGCTGAAGCTGCCAGCCGTGCCAAGTCTGATTTCATGGCGATGGTGAGTCATGAGATGCGCACACCTCTCAGTGGTGTCATTGGCATGACCGACCTGATCAAGGATGAGCCGCTTAGCGAAGAGGGGCGGCATTATGTTGAAAGCCTGGAAGCCAGTGCCAAGGGTCTTCATACGGTGATCAATGATGTCCTCGACTATACCCGCATTGAAGCAGGGCACATGGGCATTGAGGATGTCCCTTTTAATCTGGTGCAGATGCTGAATCAATTGGCTCAGGGGTATCGCATCGGTTCGAACGATAAAGTGCAGTTTCTCATGCGTCTGGCACCGCGTTTGCCTGAATGTGTAAAGGGGGATGAGCACCGCTTGCGGCAGGTGTTGATGAATCTGCTCGATAATGCCTTCAAGTTCACCGATCAAGGCTTTGTCATGTTACGGGTGACCCAGGTGGATGCCCGAGGTATCTCTTTTGTCGTTTATGACACAGGCTGTGGCATTGGCGAGCAAGATCTGGGGCATATCTTCGAGCCTTTTCAGCAGGTCGACAGTGTGATGACACGGCGTCATGAGGGGGCTGGCCTGGGGTTGGCGATTGCTCGACGCCTGGTACAGGCCATGGGGGGAGAATTACTCGTGGATAGCCAGTTGGGAAGTGGTAGTCGCTTCTGGTTCGAGCTTCCCCTGGTGAGCTGCGAGGAAGAGTGCCGTGCAGCGGAAGAAGAAGTGCATACGGACCTTCCGGCACCTCACCATGTGCTGGTTGTAGAAGATAATGCCGCCAATCGCCAGCTGATGGCGGCGATGCTGTCACGCCTGGGGCAATCATCCGAATTGGTGAGCAGTGGTGAGCAGGCGCTGGCAGTGTTGAGTGAGCGCTCCTTTGACATGGTGTTCATGGATCTGCAGATGTCAGGCATGGATGGTATCGAAACCGCAAGCCGATGGCGGATGCAGGAGAGCCAGGACCATGCGCAAGGCACCACTGTGCCGATGATAGCAGTGACAGCCAACATTCTTCCCGAGCACCGCCAGGCAAGCGTTGAGGCAGGCATGGACGACATGATCAGCAAGCCCTTTACGCGCAAGGAACTGAGCCGTGTGCTCCAGCGTTACCCTTCACATGTCTATGCGAGATTGACAGCAGGCAGCGTCTTGCCAGAGGTGTCGCAAGAAGGGCAGTGCCATGAGCGGGAGGAAGGCGAGGAGATATCGGCCATGACACTGAATGAGCTACGTTCAATGATGTCGGCTGATGCCTTGCAACGCATGGTGCATGACTACTTGGCCCATTATCCGGTACGCCTGGCGCGCATGCGCGTTGCGATAGAGGATGGCGATTGCAAGGCACTTGGTGAAGAGGCGAAAAGGCTGAACAATGCCTCGGCCACGTTGGGCTGCGCGGCCATCATGCGGGCAGCAATGAAGCTGAAGCGCCTGGCGGCGGACGGTGAGTCAGCGGAGCAACTGACAGCCGAGGTGGATGAATTGGAGCGGTATGAAGGGCGGGTCAGGGAGGCCTGGCGCAAGGCCGGGTTGCTGGAGAGCTCTCGGCCGGTCTGAGTGCTGCATCATCTGCCTGGCATGATACGGGCCCTGGCTGTTGCAGCCAGGGCCCGGTTTCTGATCACAACACGCTCTTGGTGATAACGCATTCATGACCACAAGCTTCTTTCTGGCTGATCTGTGCTCGCCATGTCTGCAGGTCTTGATGCAAGGTCTCCGGGCACCATGGATGTATGCAAGGGAGACATGGAAGTATCATGAACGCTGTCCCCAGCGCTCGTCCGGGTGAATCTCATTAGCGGGCAATACCGGATCATAGCCCTCTGCACGTAGTGCTTCGATCACTTCTCTGGTGTGTTCACTCCCAAGTGTTTCCAAGGTTGCTTCGACTTCCGTTGCTCTCAGTGATAGGTCAGTGAACGTACGCTGGTGGGCGATATGGACGACATTGGCACGCTGATTGGCCAGCAGCAGGGTGAGTTCTGATAGAGCCCCCGGGACATCAGGGATGCCGACGCGAACACGTACGATCCTGCCTGAACGTACCAGGCCGCGCTGGATGACCGACGATAGTGCCTGCATGTCGATGTTGCCACCGCTGAGCACCAAGCCTACCTTGCGGCCCCGGAAGCGTTCAGGTTGACTGAGAACCGCTGCCAGTCCCGCCGCTCCTGCCCCTTCCGCAACGGTTTTCTCGATTTCCAGCAGCATCAGGATGGCACGTTCGAGGTCGGCCTCGCTGGCCAGCAATATTTCGCTGACATGCTCGTTCACCAAGGCTTTGGTGAGGTTGCCCGGCTGTTTTACGGCAATGCCTTCAGCGACGGTGACACGTCCGCAATGCACCGGTTCTCCAGCGAGTGCCTGCTTCATTGCCGGGAAGCGTTCACTCTGCACGCCCAGGATTTCGATATCGGGCTTGATGCCCTTGGCTGCCACTGCGTTGCCGCCGATCAATCCACCACCACCGATAGGAAGCACGAGGCAGTCCAGTTCGGGAGTATCCTCCAGCATTTCTACCGCGATGGTTCCTTGTCCGGCGATGATGCGAGGATCATCGTAAGGGTGGACGAACACATAGCCGTGTTGTACTGCCAGGCGTTGAGCATAGGCACCTGCTTCATCCACACCGTCACCTTGCAGATGTACCTCGGCACCAAAGGCACGGGTGTTGCTTACCTTGAGGTTGGGAGTGTGGCGAGGCATCACGATAATGGCTTTGATTCCCAGGCGGGAGGCGTGATAGGCCACGGCCTGAGCGTGGTTGCCGGCAGACATGGCAATCACGCCTCTTGAGCGCTGCTCTGGGCTAAGGGAAAGCAGGTGGTTGAGTGCCCCCCGTTCCTTGAAGGCTGCTGTGAACTGGTGATTCTCGAACTTGATATACAGTTCGCAACCGGCGAGACGCGATAACGTCGCCGAGTATAGGCAAGGTGTGCGAACCAGGTGGCCAGCGGTTGCTTCGGCCGCCTGGTGGACATCATCAAGTGTGACCGTCATCTGGGTGCTTCCATGACCATGATTGACTGAAGTCGTCGGGGTCGCCGACGTGATTCGGTCTTCCATCATGCATGAGTCAGCACAGTGGGGCTATCAGCATTGCGACCTGCTTTGTTACCGGTTGGTGATGGGACAGGAGGCTGCAGATCCAGTTTGATCAGTCATGTTGGTGTGGCTGAGGAAAGGTCACCTCGAAGCCTCGCGCATCCAGCTGACGAATCTCTGCAGGACTGCCGTCTTCTGCCAGTTCGATCAGGCCAATGCCTGGGCCATTCCACAGGCGCTCGCCTGCTTTGGCGCGGTCTGGGTCCCGGGGGCTAATAGCCATGGGGCGGCGTTTAGTGAACCAGTTCATGGGGGAGCGTGGTGAAAACAGCCAGCGATTGAGGCGGTCCAGTACATCCAGCAAAGTGTCGGGGAAGCTGTTCTTGAGGCCACTGGAAGTGACCTGCCATAGTCTTGGGCCACCATGGCGATGACGAATGCGGATGTCGTAGACAAAGGAGTAGTGCACGTCTCCAGACAGTACAACATAGTGTCCAGGCGTGCGTGAGTGCCGGAAGATGTTAAGCATCACACTGGCGGCACCACGATGGGCCATCCAGTTCTCGGCATCCACCATCAGTGGCTTGCCGGCAAAAGTGAACAGGGACTGGATGACTTCAATCAGCTTGACACCGAACATCGGGGCGGGAGAGACAATTACCACGGAAGGTGAATCAAGCAACTGTTGCTGGAAGTCGGACAAGGCTTCCCAGTCCAGCAGTCCAGAAGGGCGATTCGGATTGCGTTCACTCCTCCAGCGTCGAGTGCGAGTATCCAGCACTACCAGTTTGGGAGTACCTGATATCTCATATTCCCAACCTTCGAATTTCAGCAGGTGCTGAATCACCGTGTCCTGCATTTCTGCGTTCAGCCAGCCGGCAGCATGTTCGCTAGTGAGCGCCGAGTCACGCTCGGACCCAGAATGCTCATTATTCGAAAGGTCCCTGTCGGCCGAGAGGCTTTTGTCTGATGGGCTTTTGCTGCCTGAGAGGCTTTTGCTGTCTGAGAGGCTTTTGCTGTCTGAGAGGCTTTTGCTGTCTGAGAGGCGCGTGTCATCTGAACGATCCTTGGCATCGTTCAGCAGGTGGGACACCTCCTCCAGTGGCGCGGTCAGTTTGTCGGGGGCGTTGCCCCATCCCTGGCAAAGCAGATAGCCAAGCAGGGCATTACCGATGATGCGCTTGGAAAATGGATGTCCATAGGCCGTGGTTTCCCAGTCGGCCGACAGATTCCAGTCGTCGGTGATGTCGTGGTCGTCGAAGATCATCAGGCTGGGCAACTGCGCCATCACGCGGGCCACCTGGGGCAGGGTTGCTGCAAAACTATTGATGATCTCGCGCTCTCGTTCGAAAGTGTCGCGATGATCGTCATCCAGTACCGGGCGCTTTATGTCCACCAGGCGCCAGGGGGTGGGGGACCACACCAGCAGGTACATGGCCATGACTTCAGCGAAGGTGATCAGGTGGTTGCCAGCATGGTCCGAAGTGAATACGGGCTTGCGCACACCACGGAAAAAGCTCTTACGCACGTCTTCAGCATCAGGGAGCAGCTGTTGGCGTCGGTAATAGCTTTGTTGGTCGGCGTAGAGCTCCTGGCTATTGGCAATGGTCGCGCCGTCCAGCTCCTCATCAAACAGCCCCAGGCGTTGGATCAAAGCGTGGATAGCGGTCAGCATGGGGCCGGCGACATCATCAGCATAGACCTGGTCGCCGGTAAGCAGTAGCCAGCGGGGCCTGGCTTCTGGAGTATCGAGGTGCTTTTCCAGCCAGCCATCCACATGCGCCAGGCCGTCGGGACCCTGGTAATGGGGTTTACGGCAGGATCCATGCAACAGTTTGCGTTGCTGGGCGGTAATCACGAAGGCGGGGCGTGGTTGTCCCGGGTAGCAAAGGTGCGGTGCCCAATCGGCGACTCCCCCTCTGTCGCCTCCCTCCAGGTCGCGTAGCTTGAGATCGTATTCGATGTACCGACCCTGGGGCAGCGTGGCTTCCAATTCCACCTCGATCAGAGAGAGATAGGCGTGGCGACCCAAGGGAAGTACACGGCAGTGGTCATCGTCCAGTACCAGCTGCTGCATGGATTCGCCTTGCGGGCCAATCTCCAGACTCATCGCCATCCGTTGGCTGGTGACCAGCCACAGGCATAGCCGCTCACTACTCAGGCGGCGGAGAATGGGGCCCGCCAGAACATCTGGCAGGCCGCTGTCTGACGGAGAGACATGGGATGTGGAAGTGCTCGACTGGGTTTCCTGGGGTTTTGTTGATATCACTTCAGCTTCGTCTCCCTCAGACGAATCAAGGCGGTGGGGGCGTCAAAACGATCGGCGCTGGCGATATCCCAGAACTCGTTGTAGAGGGGATGATCCTTGGCTCCACCATTGAGCAGTTCGTCGGGTTCAAGCAGGTTGAGCAAACTGATATAGGGGCGGGCATGGCCATCTTCAAGTCGACGGATAATGTGCTCCGGGCCTAGTTCGCCTGGATGAGTCAGACCTGCCGCCTCAAGCAGTTCGCGCAGGGCATGCAATGTATTGGTGTGGAAGTTGTACACGCGCGCAGCCTTGTCCTCGATGTCCAGGCGGCTGCCGCGAGTGGGGTCCTGGGTGGCCACGCCACTTGGACAGCGGTCATTATGGCAGCTCTGGGCCTGGATACAGCCCAATGAAAACATGAAACCACGTGCCATGTTGACCCAATCCGCTCCCATCGCCAAGGTGCGGCAGACATCGAAGGCGCTGATGATCTTGCCGCTGGCACCAATGCGGATGTGCTTGCGCAAGCCTGCGCCTACCAAGGTGTTATGCACCAGGTTGAGCGCATCGTTGAGAGGCATGCCGAGTCGGTTGATGAATTCCAGCGGTGCAGCACCGGTCCCTCCTTGACCACCGTCGACGATGATGTAATCCGGATGATCATTGCACTCTCGCATTGCCTTGACCATGGCGAACCATTCCCAGGGATGGCCTATGGCCAACTTGATCCCGACGGGTTTGCCGCCAGAAAGCTCTCGCAGGGTCTGGATGAAAGCGATCATCTCGCGTGGAGTGGAAAATTCCGAATGAGAGGATGGTGATACGACATCATGCCCCATCGGGACGCCACGCGTCGCGGCGATTTCCGCAGTTACCTTGGCTGCCGGCAAGATGCCGCCGTGGCCAGGCTTGGCTCCTTGGGACAGCTTGATCTCGATCATCTTGACTTCATCCCGCTGGGCGTTGATGCGGAATTTTTCGGGATCAAAGCCACCATCTTCGCGACGGCAACCGAAATAGCCAGAGCCCAGTTGCCAGACCAGGTCACCACCACGCAGGTGATAGGGAGAAATCGAACCTTCCCCTGTGGTGTGATAGAAGCCTCCTCGCTTTGCTCCTTCATTCAGAGCACTGATGGCGTTGGGAGACAGGGCACCGAAGCTCATCGCCGAGATGTTCACCACGCTGACGTCATAAGGTCTGGCGCGATCTTCGCCTACCCTGATGCGGAAGTCATGGTCCTTGATATGCGCTGGCGTCAAGGATGGACTCATCCATTCGTAACCTGGCTGATTCATGTCTCGCAGAGAGCCAAACGGTTTCTTGTCGACGCTGTTCTTGGCCCGGTTGTAGACCAGGTTGCGCTGTTCCCGGGAAAAGGGCACTTCGTCAGTGTCGGTCTCGATGAAGTACTGACGGAACTCCGGACCAATGGACTCCAGAAAGTAGCGCATATGGGCAAGAATCGGGTAGTTGCGGCTTACCGTGCGTTTGCGTTGCCGGATGTCGCAGGTGCCGAGGATGACAAGTCCACCGAATATCACGACTCCCAACCACCACCATGGTGAGAAACCAAGCCCTATCAGGCTGACGATCAGGCCGACAATGGCCAGGGTATAGAGGGTGAAGCGTATGGGTAATACGAACATGTAGGGCTCCTCGAAAGACAACGTGGGTCATGTCCAGTCCGACTCCTTTGGTCTGCCCTTCGTTGTCGTCATGGTCACGATTGGTGTTGGTGATTTACCGGCTCACGATAACTCGATTGTACTGGCAATTCAGATTCGTGGGACGACTCAGCTCATGATTAATTTTGTCATTGACAGAATAAATGGCAGGGATCCACCGAGCGCCGATCTGTCAACAAGGTACTTGAGTGTAATGCCAGCAGTTTTGGTATTGTCGAGTACGGTTGGGTATTTGTGTTCTAAAAGGTCGTTCGAATAGTAATGCTGGCACGCGTTGGTAGTCAGTTTTGTTCCGGTGTGTTTTCAGATTTTTCTTACTTAATGTTAGGAATAAGGTTGCTGGTGGGCCATTGCTTTATTCTGGTGCCAAGAATTATTGTGCTTGTGCCATAACTGGTTGAGATCTTCTGGTTTTGGTACCTATCACCGTTCTAAAAAAATCTTGACTACATAATATTGCCTGTTTAAGAAGAAAGTTTAGACGTTTTTCTACTTAGGTGTTTTTGGTGTTGCAGGCATAGTTAGGATGTGATGAATGGTTTTAGATTGAATATTGTTTTGACTTTATTGATGTTGTAATAAGGCGATAAAAAATGAGACACCCAAACTCAGAAGAAAGAATTGCATTACATTTCAGTGATGGAAAAGAGAGTGTCTATGGTATAGAACAGGCAAATGAAGCACTGAAAAAAGTGCATATACATATTAGCGCTGTAGAGATACCTGAAGCTGCTTACTCTATTCTTGAAGAATCTAAGGTGCGTCCTACGACGGATGCAGAACAAAAAGAATTGGTCTCTTTGTTTTATCTTGACAGGAGGCAGTTACTGGAAGAAATTCGCCTGTCCGGGCGTGAGCCACAAATGTACCGTGGTGGATACCTGGAGATCACTCAAAAAGGAATGCCTCCTTATCCAAAAGTTTATGATATGCGGGCCATGTCGCCGGAAATGAAGCACCACGCACTCACTCGTTTTAGCAAGTTACATAATAATGTGGCTGATGATGGGACCGCGATTGATGAAGTGATGACAATGGTTTCTGGTGGCCCTTTTACACATTTTTTTACTATAGATGATGTTGTTGTAAGGGTTGATATTGCAGAAATAGACACTAATGGTAAAGCTATTCGATTGAGTTATAGTGGGTTGAACCCTCATGCAGCGCTAATGTCTCCTGAACACGGCTTGATTTTTGCATTTGCTCATGGTCCTAAGGAGTTTGACATGCAGTTTGAGGATTCAAGTATTTCTCATCCTGAGCTTATGGACACAAATCCCTGGGTGGATTATTCGCTCGAGGTTCCAAAGCTTATTGATAAGGTTGTTTGATGTTTATGATAAATTTGGAGAATGCTCGTGGCTAAAGAACTGGAAAAGATTGTTGACGGAAGCAAGTGGTTATTCAAGAGCCCTTATTCTGTAAAGGAGACGATAGATAGGCTGCTGAAGGCGATAGACAAGAATCCAGAAGTTCTGCAGTACGATAGAATTGACCAGCAGGCTGTTTCCAGAATTGCAGGGAAGGAAGTTAGACCTGCTGAGTGTGTGTTCTTTCAGAATAGTGAGCTTGTGGGCCTGCTGTTGTCATTGAATATTCGTACTGCAGAGGTTCTTCCAATGCAGGCTGTTGCCTATGAGGATGATGAAGGGCAGGTCTGGTTGGTGACAAATAATCCTAACTATATGGATGAGCATTATAACCTCAATGGTGGGGGAGGTCTCATTGCACAGATCAATGTACTTTTCCCTGGTTGGATTGCACAGGCTCTGGATGATAACTAAGTATAGAGCAATTAATGATGAATTGGCAGTGAGATAAGAGTTGACTTTCTGACTAGTGTTATATTGGTAATGTTGGTAAGTTTTTTATCATGTTACTGCTATTGCTGTCATTGAAGTGTCTCTTTCAGAGTTCGCTGGTAGCTGCGCAGCTCTGGTAGGGACTCTTTTTTTGTATCTACTTTGATGAGGTATTTTCAGCACTCTGGTTTGGTTGACCCGAGAGAATGAGAGAAGGCGTGCCAGGTGTCGCTGTATCTCATCTACTAAGGAGTTGGACATTAGCAGTATTGCAGCGCCCGAGGTGGGATATAGTCTGGAGAGATGGAAATAACAGACCATGTCAGATACTACATCGGGAGATGAGCACGATGACTGAAGCGGCCACCAGGTTCGACTACATCATCATCGGTGCTGGAAGTGCCGGTTGCCTGTTGGCCAAGCGCCTGTCTGAAGATCCTCATGTCTCGGTGCTGCTCATAGAAGCAGGGGGGCGAGACAATTATCCCTGGATTCATATCCCGGTGGGGTATTTGTACTGCATCGATAACCCGCGCACGGACTGGCGTTTCCGCACTATTCCGATATCGGGGCTCAATGGTCGTTCACTGTTGTACCCACGTGGTCGCACCCTGGGTGGCTGTTCCAGCATAAACGGCATGATCTACATGCGTGGACAGGCGCGTGACTATGATCATTGGGCAGAAGTGACCGGAGATTCCGCGTGGCGCTGGGATGCATGCCTGGAAGATTTCAAGCGCCATGAAGATCACTATCGGCTCGATCCCGGTGCTGATGGTGATGTCGAGCACCAGCGCTTTCATGGCCATGGCGGGGAATGGCGTATCGAGCGGCAGCGTTTTTCCTGGCAGGTTCTGGATGATTTCGCTGCAGCTGCCCAGCAGGCCGGTATACCGGCCACGGACGACTTCAATCGTGGTGATAATGAAGGAGTCGATTATTTTGAAGTCAATCAGCGTTCGGGCTGGCGCTGGAATACTGCCAAGGCCTTTCTACGGGGTGCTTTGGCACGACCCAACCTGACGTTGTGGCATTCCAGCATGGTGGAAAGACTGTTGTTTGAGACGACATCAAGGGATGAGTCAGATACCAAGGAGGCAGATGCCCCTGAGGGAGAGCAACAGCCCCGGTGCACTGGTGTCCGTGTGCGCCATGCCGGCAAGGCAAGGGCGGTACGTGCCAATCGCGAAGTTGTGCTGAGCGCGGGTGCCATTGGGTCGCCCCATTTGTTGCAACTATCCGGAATAGGCCCTCGGGAGCTGCTTGAGCAGTACCAAATTCCGGTGCTCAAGGAGGCTCCCGGTGTCGGGGAAAACCTGCAGGATCATCTGCAGTTGCGTGCCGTCTATCGACTCAGAGATGCGAAGACCCTCAACACCATGGCCAACTCTGCCTGGGGCAAAATGCGTATTGCCTGGGACTATCTGGTCAAGCGTTCAGGGCCCATGAGCATGGCGCCTTCACAACTGGGGATCTTTACGCGTAGCAGTGAGGATCAACCATGGCCCAACCTGGAATTTCATGTCCAACCCCTGAGCCTGGAAGCCTTCGGGCAACCTCTGCATGATTTTCCCGCCATCACTGCCAGTGTGTGCAATCTCAACCCTACCAGCCGGGGCTCGGTCCGGATTCAGAGCACCGATCCTTCCCATGGTCCGAAAATTGCGCCGAACTATCTGTCAACGGAGGAAGATCGCAAGGTGGCTGCAGACTCCTTGCGAGTGGTTCGGCGTATTGTGCAGCAGGCAGCATTCGCACATTACTCTCCCCAGGAGATGAAGCCCGGAACGGATTTTCAGAGTGACGAGGAACTTGCCAAGGTTGCAGGAGACATTGGCACCACGATTTTTCATCCTGTAGGAACTGCGGTCATGGGCGGGAGAGAAGACCCCATGGCCGTGGTTGACTCTCACTTGCGGGTGCATGGTGTCAGTGGGCTGAGAGTGGTGGATGCTAGCGTGATGCCGACCATCGTATCTGGAAATACGAATTCGCCAACGCTGATGATTGCTGAAAAAGCGGCGGATTGGATCAAGAGAGGAGTGTAATGTCTGTGTCATGATGAGCAAATATGTTGACGTAGGCGCCAGGACAGCGCATGCTGGTCGCAGTTGGTTGGCAAGTTGAACATCTCAGTGGTCATCGAAGCTCTTGCATCGGTTTCCCGGGAAAGGTTTCTTGTTTTACCCACTGCTACTCGGGTATTTCCCGGCAATTCAAAGTGATACGAGGATTCGTAAATGGCTACTGGTACAGTCAAGTGGTTCAATGACGCTAAAGGTTTCGGTTTCATCTCTCCGGACGACAACGGTGACGACCTGTTCGCTCACTTCTCCGAGATTCAAGCGGACGGCTTCAAGTCTCTGCAGGACGGTCAGAAGGTCTCCTTCGACGTCACTCAGGGCAAGAAAGGCCTTCAGGCTTCCAACATCAAGCTCATCGACTAAATTCGATAAATCGGCACGACTGCTAGCGGATTGATATTTCTCTAGCAATTCTTATGTGTCGATGCTTGATGGAATAGCTCGAAAATCAAAAGGCTCGCTTCGGCGGGCCTTTTGTATTTCTGGGATTTCTGATTCCATGACTTCTGGTTTTTCATGGCTCGTTTCTTCATGGTCCTGTATGGATGATTGGTACGGCCCGGCTATACAGCAGTTGTTGTCATGCTGATACTGTTGTTTCGATCATGTGAGACGTGACGTGAAGCCATCTCACTTTATGGCACTAGCTGAGAGAGAAAAGAATGAGTGACAAGGACCAACTGGTCATTGAACCTCTGGATGGTCGTGCTGATGCATGCATGATCATCCTGCATGGATTGGGCGCTGACGGTCGGGATTTCGAACCCATTGTCCCTATGCTTCCACGCCCGGACTTCGCCAGGGTGCGCTTCATCTTGCCCCATGCTCCGCGTCTACCCGTCACTGTCAATGGTGGCATGGTCATGCCTGCCTGGTATGACATTCTTGAGATGAACCTCAACCGTCGGGTCGACGAGGCTCAACTGCGTAGCTCTGCAGAACGTATCCAAGGGGTGATTCGCGATCAGATCGAAGAGGGCATCGATAGTCGTCGCATTCTGCTGGTGGGGTTCTCTCAAGGTGGTGCCGTTGCCTACGAGGCCGCGTTGAGCTTCGAACGTCCCCTGGGAGGCTTGCTGGCACTGTCGACTTACTTCGCCACTGTGGATTCCATTGTGCTCAACGAGGCCAATCGGAGCCTGCCCATTGAGGTGCATCATGGCAGTATGGACCCAGTTGTACCCGAGTCCCTTGGACGTGAGGCTCATGCGAAGCTGCAGCAATTGGGCTATGGCGCCAGCTACCGCCAGTATCCCATGGCTCATGCAGTATGCCCCCAGCAGATCGCTGACATAGGTGCCTGGATGAGTGAGCGACTGAGTCCGAAGGAAAAAAGCTGATTCTGAAACCTCCAAGTCTGAAAAACCAAGTCAGGCAAATTGGGCCTATCAGAGAGCTTGTCACGCCATGTCCTCTTCAAGCGTTAGCTCCTCGTTGAACCTAGATCATGGAAATGAGGAAGCTGTCTGAGCGAGTCGCCATGGCGTGTCCTAAGCTAGGTATACACAATAACCATAAACACTAGTTGCGCAGATTGTGCAGGGAGCCTCTCATGTGGCTTCAGGGCATGTTGGGATTAGGGGAACATCGACGTCAGCAAGAAAAAGAATGTGCTCAAGCGACTGTGAAAATGCTGTTTCAGCACTTCCCAGGTGTGTTGCTTGGCGTTGATCATCAAGGACTCATCCGTTGTACCAACCCTCAGGCAATGTCGTGTCTGGCATTGTCGGATCAGCTATTACTGGAAAAATCCCCGGAAGTGATTGCCGCGCAAGGTGAGGCGCCGGTGTTCGCTCGGGCGATTCGTGATTGCATCAGTCAAGGTTCCGCCTGGCAAGGACTGGTCACCTGCCGTACAGGAGGTGGCGGTATGTGCCAGATGAGTGTGGTGGTGCAACCGTTTTATGATGCCGGTCTTGCTTGTCTGGTCATGCTGCATGACATCTCGGAAGTATTCTCTCAGGTCCTCGCTGAACGGTACCTGCATGAGAACAATGAAACTCCTGAAAATATTAGCACTCGAGAGGATATTGAATCCTATGTGGCTCGTATCCCAGGGATTGTCTTTCGCTTGCGCCAAGCTCACGAAGGTGCTCTGTCCTTCGACTACCTTGGGCCGGGTTTTGAAGAGCAGACTTTGCTGTGCGCCGATGAAGTAAGGAAAGATGCGGACGTATTGCTGAACCGCATGAGTGAGGAGCAGCGCCTAAAGCTGTCCATCGAATTGGCTCAATCCGGGTCTACCATGTCTCCTTGGCGGCTTGAAATGTGCATCGATTCTGGTAGTAGTCTGTGTTGGTTTGAAGCACGAGGAGTGCCCCAGCACGTTGCTGATGGCGCTGTTGCATGGGATGGCCTGCTGCTGGATATCACGGAGCGCAAGCTGCACGAGAGCCAGATTGAGAAACTGGTAAGTACCGATGCGCTGACTGGGGTGATGAATCGGCGTGCCTTTCATGATGCAGCGGAAGCCGCTGCAGCTCAGGCCATGCGTCATGGACAGCATGTGGTGCTGGCCATGCTCGATCTGGATCATTTCAAGGCGCTCAATGATTGCTATGGCCATGCCGCTGGCGACAAGGTGCTGCAGTCTTTCTCGGAAACCTGTCGTATGAGCCTCAGACCTTATGATCTGATCGCGCGTATTGGTGGAGAAGAGTTCGTGGTCATGCTGGTGGATGTCCAACTGGTTGATGCCCGCGAGATTCTTGAGCGCTTGAGGAGCAATGTCGAATCGATGACCATGCAGGTTGGCGATAGGGCACTCCGGGTGACTGTCAGCATGGGGGCTATCTGGCTCGATGAAGCAGAAGAGCTGGAGATGGCAATGCTACGTGTTGACCGAGCACTCTATGAAGCCAAGCATGCAGGGAGAAATTGCTTGCGTGGCTTGTCGCGGGGAGGTTGGCTCGATCAGGACGAAATCAGTGCAAGCGGTCATGAAGGCGATGGCAGCCATATAAGGGAATATCGCTTTGTTGATACCTTCTCTGGTAGTGCCAGATTGGCCATCGATGAACCCAGTAACTCCTTGCATGAGCTACCAGAAGGCCCTTGCTTGCCAACCCCCTGCCCGAATTGTGGTCAACGACAGTTGCGTGCCCCTACCACGGGGACACCTGACGCCTGGGTGTATTGTGGAGCCTGCCGGGCTTTTGTGTGTCGCTATCATGAAGCGGCTGATTATCCTTCCTGATTTTTATTATCCCATTGCTATTTCGGGATATTTTTCATGAAAAGAATGCCTGCTTCGGGCTATTTTTTTTCGCGATATCTCATGCGTTGGGCTCTCCTGATTGTGCCGAATTGGCACGGCCTAAAGCTCCTGCCTGGCTATTGCTTTGTATGACACATATGATAAATGTTGCAATATGTATCATATTGTTTGTTTATGTTTTATGTATAAAAGCAATGAGGGGCCTATGAACAAATTACTGGCATGTGCTTTGGTGCTATCGTCATTTAATGTGATGGCAAAAGAGCTGACTGGTGGCGTATATGTGGCCACAAATAATGCTGAAGAAAACTCTATAATTGGGTATAAGCAGTATTCCGATGGGACATTGTCAAAAGTAGGGGAGTATAAAACTGGAGGGAAAGGTACAGGATTTGTTGAGCTTTTTGATTTGCCATATGATCCAACATCTGGACATACATTTTCCGATGGTATAGACCCATTGGCTGCCGCATACGGGTTGTGGAGGTCATGGGACGGAAAGAATGTCTTGATTGCAAATGCGGGCAACGGAACTGTCTCGTCCTTGCGAGTGAAGGATGATTTATCCTTGGAACTGGTTAATGTTGTCGAGGCTGGAGATATCAAGCCTAATGGGATTGACTCATATGAAGACCTTGTTTATGTCGTTAGTATGGGTAAGAAAGTAGAAGACCCCAGTGAAGGCAATATCAAAGGATATAGAATAGACGATAAAGGCCATCTGACTCCCATTCCTGACTCGCTCAGAAAGTTGACAGGTCGACCTGCAAGTGTGGAATTTACCCCTGATGGTAAATCTCTCCTTGTAGTTGAAATTACCACAGGTGTTATACATTCATACGCAGTCAATGATGATGGCCTGCTTTCCGATGAGCCCGTTTCCAGCATAGACTCTCCGTTGGCTTCTCCCGACAGGTTCTTCGCGCTACCCATCGGTACGAAAATCATCGAGGGACAGGGTGGAAACAATACCTTGCTGGTGACAGAAACTCGGTTCATAGATAGTGATCATAATTTCTATAACTCATCGGAAGAGCATAAGAAGGAATATCCATTCTTGAGGTTATTCGAAGGACAAGCCGGATCAGTGACTTCGTATAATATTGACAAGGATGGCAAGCTGTCGATTATTTCTCCAGATGTCATCGCTGGAACAAGCTATTGGGATGGTCAGCAGGCTGTATGTTGGGTGACGGCATCTGAAAATGGGAAGTATGCATGGACGACGAACCCGCTGACATCCAGTATTTCCACATATGAAGTCAATGAAGATGGAAGTATCAGTCTATTAGAAGAAATTGCATACCAGGATAGCGGATATGATGAATACTTCCTGGATATGGATTTAAGTGCTGATGGGAACTATGTCAACACCATAAGCGGAAACACTGGAGTAACATGGGTGTTCAAGATTAACCATGAGGATGGCTCGCTGAGCTTGGTCAATGGTTATGGAGGTGGTGCTTATGTCCATTCATATGGAATAGTGACGATTCCGTATGAAGGTGGTGACCAAGAGTAACATGTTAGCTCTCTTCATGAGGGCGTACTGAGTGCTCTATAAAGTTGAAAAGAGGCAACAAGGCATTCGCTCTCACTACTTCCCCCGGGCCCGAGGTCCGGGGGAAGTAGTATTTGGAGGAAGGGAGACTACAGGAGTTCCTCTCCAGCCAGGGCCAAGCGTGAGCGCTCGACGCTTTGCAAGGTGACATGCCCCGCATGAGGCCAGTTCTTGAAGTTCTGGACGACAGCGGCCATGCCGCAGGTGTTGGCCGTGAGGTAGGGGGTGTCTATCTGGCCGACATTGCCAAGACACACAATCTTGGTATTGCGTCCGGCACGGGTCACCAGGCTCTTGAGCTGCTTGGGTGTGAAGTTCTGGGCCTCGTCGATGATCAGGAAAGTATCATTCAGGGTCCGGCCACGCATGAACCCTGGAGCACGGATCTGCACCCGGGATCCGAGCAACTGACGAGTGGCATCCTGGTTCCAGGTGGAGCTGCCGTCGTGCTCGTCGCGCAACAGGTTGTCCATGTTGTCGTGGAAGGCGCCCATCCAGGGTGACATTTTCTCCTCTTCTGTGCCTGGTAGAAAGCCGATGTCTTCGCTCATGGAGATTGGCGCTCGGGTGAAGACAATACGTTCGAAGCGTTTGCTGTCCAGTGTCTGCTGAAAGGCTGCAGCCAAGGTCATGAAGGTCTTGCCGGTACCGGCACTACCTGCAATGGTGACCAGGTCGATGTCATCGTCCATCAACAGGTTGAGGGCGAAGTTCTGGCGACTGTCGTGGGCATGCACGCCCCATACACTGGCGCCGTGGCGGTAATTGGTCAGTAGCTCCAGGGTGGCTTGATGGGGGGCGCTTTCCCGGACAATGGCCTCGAAGCTGGCTTCATGGGCGTTGTCGGACACCAGCATGCCAAGGTACCACTCGGGGGGGATCTCACCATTGAGGTGATAGATCACCTTGTGATGATCGCGTTCGACCTTGACCTCCATGGCCAGAGTTTCCCACAGATCATGTCCAGCATCCGGGTAGATCTTGACACCTTCAGCCATGACATCCGTGTCATCGAAAGCACGGTCAGTCAGGTAATCTTCCACCGGTACGCCCAAGGCGGAAGCCTTGACCCGGAGATTGATGTCCTTGGTGACCAAGATGACAGAGGCGTCAGGGCGTTCATCGCGCAGGCGGCAGGTTTCTGCCAGCAGGCGATTGTCAGGACTGTCGTCCATGTTATCTGGAAGTGTGAGGTCGCTGTAACACAGCAAGCGCAGGCAGCCGTTAGAACCTGCGGCACGTTCGATGGGAATTCCCTGGTGGATCTGGTCGAAGTCTACATTGGCGGTAAGGTCCGAGAGGGTCCGGCTGACTTGCCGGGCGGTACGAGCAATTTCTCGGATACCATTCTTGTGTTTGTCGAGCTCTTCCAGCACGGTCATGGGGATGACTACCTCATGCTCGTCGAACTGGTAGAGGGCGGCTGGGTCGTGGATCAGGACATTGGTGTCCAGCACGTACAGTCGGGTGGCCTTCTTGTCGATGCGTACCATCGGCACAGCTCTCCTGATTGTCACCTTGGACGTCAACATGACGTCTCGATGTCGACACTGTCAGCGCACTGTGTCAGTCATGTGACAGCCAGTTGTGTGACAGGGCCGTCGTGCAATGATTGCTGGGGACCAGAACCTCCTTCTTCGCTGGGAAATCTGTCGGGGTATATCCTTTGGACCTTGATTTGCTCCCAGGGTGCATTTCCCTTTCAAGCAAACTCCCCTTAATCATGGACCATGACAGAAATGCTGCAAGGGCGAAATGCAAATTTCTTAAAAAAGCAATCGCTGAGGAAAAGGGCAGAGCAGAACTTGAGCCTGACGCTCCAGAGCGGAGCGTCGGCAAGGTTTTTTATTGTAGATTTTTGTAAGAATCATTTGTAAATCAACACGCTGCCGCCATCAAAAGCGACATTCCAGGTACGCACCTTGATGGCGACTTCTTCCAGACATTGCCCGTCTTCCAGACGATAATGCTGCTTGTATAGCGGAGAAGCTATCACCGGCTGGCCGTCAAGGTCTCCGATGATGCCTCGGGCCATGACATTGGCACCGGATAACGGGTCGTGGTTGTCAATGGCATAGAGCTCCTGTTTTCGTCCAGGTAGATAGAAGATGGCTACTTGAGCCGGCCCTTCACTGGTCTCCAGCCATGCAGCAACACCGGAAAAGGGGATCAGGTCATGACGTTCACACAGAAGGTGCCAGCAGGAAGCGGAAGACGTTGCCATGGCTGCAGTGGGTGAGTTCATGAGTAAGTTTCCTCGAGTCGATGGGGCATGTCGGATGTCAGGCCGGGCGTAACTGGCCACGTTCTTCTGTCACGATGATGTCTGGATCCGGGCGCTGGTCATTGACGAAGGTGCGGAAGCGCTTGAGCTTTTCCGGGTCACTGATGGCGTTGGCCCACTCGCATTCGTAGGTGTCAACGATGGCCTGCATCTGACGCTCAAGCGCTTCACCCAGCCCCAGGCTGTCGCTGAGGATGACGTCCTTGAGATAGTCGAGCCCACCCTCGAGGTTCTCGCGCCATACCGAAGTGCGTTGGAGCCGATCGGCGGTGCGGATATAGAACATCAGTACCCGGTCGATGGTGCGGATCAGCGTCTCGTCATCCAGGTCGGTGGCGAAAAGTTCGGCGTGGCGTGGTCGCATGCCGCCGTTGCCGCATATATACAGGTTCCAGCCGTTCTCGGTGGCAATGACGCCAATGTCCTTGCTCTGGGCTTCGGCGCATTCTCGGGTACAACCTGATACAGCAAACTTGAGCTTGTGGGGAGAGCGCAGGCCCTTGTAGCGGTGCTCGAGCCTGATTGCCATCCCGACGCTGTCTTGTACACCGTAGCGGCACCAGGTGCTGCCGACGCAGGATTTCACTGTCCGGGTAGACTTGCCGTAGGCGTGTCCTGTTTCGAAACCGGCGTCGATCAGCTCACCCCAGATAGCTGGCAGATCTTCCAGACGGGCGCCGAACAGGTCGATGCGCTGACCTCCGGTAATCTTGGTGTAGAGGTTGTACTTCTTGCCTACCTCGCCCAGCACGATCAGCTTGTCCGGGGTGATTTCACCGCCGGGAATACGAGGCACTACAGAGTAGGTACCATTCTTCTGCATGTTGGCCATGAAGGTGTCATTGGTATCCTGTAGCGGGATATGGGCCGCATTGGTAATCGGTTCGTTGAAACAGGATGCCAGGATCGAAGCCACTGCTGGCTTGCAGATATCACAGCCCAGGCAGGGAGAGCCATCGTCGAGCTGCTGGCCATGCTTGGCCATCAGCTCACTGAATGTCTTTATCTCTTCCACGCGAACGATGTCATAAAGTGCCTGACGGGTATGGGTGAAGTGCTCGCAGAGGGAATGATCGACTTCCATGCCGCGGGATGCCAGCTCATGGTCGAAGACGCTCTTGAGCAATGCGGTGCAGCCACCACAACCAGTGCTGGCCTTGGTTTGTCCCTTGATGGCGCCGAGATCGCTGCAGCCTGCATCAATGGCTGCACTGATTGCGCCTTTGGTGACATTGTGACATGAGCAGATGGTGGCTGTTTCTGGCAGGGCATCGGGGCCCAGAGCCGGGGCACCTTCCGTATTCGGCAGAATCAGTGAGGCGGGATCCTTGGGCAGTTCCATGCCGTTGGCGTAATACTGCATCAGGGTGTCATAGGCAGCATTGTCTCCTACCAGCATGGCTCCCAGCAGTTTCTTGCCATCACTGGTGACCACCAGCTTGCGATAGGCCTGTTCGATCTGGTCAAAGTAACGATATTGCTTGGCTCCCGGAGAGCGGTCTCCATGTGCATCGCCGATGGCACCCACATCGACACCGAGCAGCTTGAGCTTGGTGCTCATGTCGGCGCCGGTAAAGGTGCTGGGTTGCTCGACCTCAGACAGGCTCAGGGTGTCGGCGGCGACCTTGGCCATCTGATAGCCAGGTGCGACGAGTCCGAAGATACTGTTGTTCCACAGCGCCACTTCGCCTACGGCCAGAATGGCTGGATCACTGGTCAGGCAGCAATCGTCGATGACGACGCCACCGCGTTCGCCGATTTCCAGGCCGCAGTCGCGGGCCAGTTCGTCACGGGGCCGGATTCCGGCAGAAAAGACGATAAGGTCGGTCTCCAGGACTTTGTCATCCTGGAATACCATGCGCAGTCGGCTCGACTCCCCTGGTTCGATGCGCTGGGTCGCGCGTTCAGTGAGCACCTGTACCCCCAGGGTCTCGATCTTTTCGCGCAGCAGCTCTCCACCTTGAGCATCGACTTGCATGGGCATCAGACGCGGAGCGAATTCGACCACTGCTGTATCGAGATCAAGGCCACGCAGAGCGTTGGCGGCCTCGAGGCCCAGCAGGCCTCCTCCCACCACGACACCCGTCGATGCGGCCTGAGCAGCATCGCGGATCGCATCGAGGTCTTCCAGGGTGCGATAGACCAGGCAGCCATCGTGGTCGTTGCCGGGAATCGGTGGTACGAAGGGGTAGGAGCCTGTTGCTAGAACCAGACGATCGAAGCTGTAGCGGGCTTGAGGGGTGAGTACTTCACGCTTTGCGCGATCAATGCCCGTAACCTGTTCGTGCAGGTGCAGCTCAATGGAGTGCTCTGCGTAATATTCCGTGGTGGAAAGGGCCAGGGATTCGGCATCGCGGCCGCTGAAGTACTCGGACAAATGTACCCGGTCATAGGCCAGATGGCGCTCTTCACCGAATACCACGATGCGGTAGTCGCAATGAAGATTGCGCTCGACCAATTGCTCGATCAAGTGATGACCGACCATACCGTTTCCCACCACGATCAAAGTGGGGCGAGCGGGTGAAGAGGGGAGTGTTGTCATGGTCATGCAGCCTCCTGAGCGGCGGCGTTGTTCTTGGAGTCAGAGTTCTTGGAGTCAGAGTTCTTGGAGTCAGCGTGAGCGGGACCTGCGAATTCACCATGGGACTCGCGGATCTGGTGCTGTGTCAGTCGTTCGGTGAGCAGAGCTTCGGTATCTGCCTGTCCCAGCAGTAATGACTGGCGTACGCCGTCAAGGTGAGTGGCATCTTGGGCAAGCTGGAACAGCCAGGGGCCCATGCGGGTATCTCCGTACAGCACGGCGCCTTCCAGGCGTCCGGCATGCAGCAGCAGACGGCGATACTCCCCTTGCTCGGGATCGTGGTAGCTGAGCACTTCGTGGTGCGGTGCCGCATCAGTAGGACCGAAGGCGTACAGCGATATGCCGGAAATCTTGAGCTTGGTGGCGCTGTCCTGGTCGCGATAAGGCTCTCCAGGCTGACCGCATAGACGCTTGGCCAGTACGTCCACCTGACGCCAGATGGGATCGACGAGACCGTAAGTGGAGTTCTGGAACTGACAGCACTCACCCAAGGCCGAGATATCAGGGTCGGAAGTGGCCAGGTATTCATCGACGAGAATGGCATGCTGGCAGTCGAGACCAGCATCAAGTCCCAGCTCTATGTTGGGAGTGATACCTGCGGCAATGACCACCTGGTCCGCTGCGATGACGTCAGTCCTCCCGGCTAGACGGATACCACATACCTGGCCCTGATCATTGCCGATGATTTCTGTGGGATCCGCTGCGGTGATGATGTACAGCCCGCGGGATTCGAGCTCCCGGGTCAGCATCCTGGCGGCAGTGGTATCCAGTTGGCGATTCATCAAGCGGTCGCTGCGCTGCAGGACAGTGACTTGCATACCGCGCTTACGCAGGCCTTCGGCGGCTTCCAGGCCGAGCAGGCCGCCGCCGATAACCACCGCAGCACCGCCTTTTCTGGTGTTGCTGGCAAGGTTCTCGGCATCTTGAAGATCACGAAAACCACCAACGCCCTTGAGCTTGAGTCCTGCCAGTTCAGGCATGAAGGAACGTGAGCCAGTGGCGATCACCAGGTGGTTGTAATCGATCACTTCACCATTGGCGCAATGCAGCTGGTGGCCAGCACGATCGATAGTGGTGGCACGCAATCCCTGGCGGGTCTCGACATGGGGGGCTGCATGAACCTCTTCTGGCTGACCTGCTGCGGAACTAGGCAGGAGAAGGCCTGCATGATCGATTTCACCCGCCAGCCAGGGCGATAACATGATGCGGTTGTAGGCGGCACTGTGCTCTTCACCGATTACCGTGATGCGTGAAGGAGCGCCTGGCAGTTTGCGCAGACTTTCGACCAGTCGGTGAGCTGCCATGCCGTTGCCGACGATAACCAGGTGTTGGTGCAGCACAGGAAAGTGGTTCATGGATAGCCTCCAGAAACGGCAAAGACGTCTCGCATCCCCTTCTTCGGGAATACAGAGACGTCTTTGTCTATATATATGCAGGGTCATCCTGCCTTCGGGAAGCGATCGCCGTTGACCGCAAGTGGAACGATGTCCGGTTATTGATGTGATTCTTCTAGCGAGATGTGGGCCAGATATGAATCTATTGTTTATAAAACAGTTATATACCCGGTAGTAGCTGCATGGAGCGATGCACTGTGCCGTTCATGTGTCACCAGAACGGCACATCATTGGTGCATGGTTCCACGGTGTTGCACGTTGCTGTAACGATGCTCTACAGGAGCGGCCGATAGCAGCGTGCCAGTACCTCCGGGTCCAGGCGGTTGCCCCGGGACTCGGCCAATGGCCTCATGTGCGCGGCCATGACAGCAAAGGCCTCAGGGTGGGGCGACAGGCGAGTCAAGTACTGCATGGTTGGTGCCTGACCGAGCGGCAATTTATCCAGATGACTGACGTGACGGTCCAGATAGGGGGGCAGCGCCAACCATTGCAAGGTTTGTTGCTGGGCATCTTCGCCACTATCGAGCCAGTCAGCAGCGGCCTGTATGGCTCGTAGCAGGGCGCTCAGGGTCTCGGGGTAACGACGTGCCCAGGAAGCTGTCACGCCAAGCACCTTTTCCGGGTGCCCCGGGAACAGGTCTGCTCCATTGGCCACGATGCGCCCTATGCCATGGTGCTCGGCCAGGCTGCCCCAGGGCTCTCCAACGCAGAAGCCATCAATCTGGCCTTCATGCAGGGCATCCACCATACGTGCCGGTGGCAGGGCAATCAGCTCTACATCGCTATCCGGATCGACGCCGCCTCGCTCCAGCCATGCTCGTATCTGCAAGTGCTGCCAGGAATAGGGGTAGACCATGGCCAGGCGTGGCGGTGTGCCACGATGGTGGATCAAGCGATCGGACAGCAGATCGCGTAAGGCCCTGGCGTTGCGTGCAGGGTCGTTTGGGTCTGGCGGTGCCATGCCTTCGGCATAACGGTTGGAAAGCACCAGCGTGTTGCCGTGGGTGCCCAGCACGATAGGAGCCAGGGTTTCACAGGGAGCGCGAGACATGCCCAGGCTCATTGCCAATGGCATGGGGGCGAGCATATGCGCGCCATCCAGGAATCCTGCCGCAACCTTGTCGCGCAGCGTCGACCAGGCGTTTTCCCGGGAAAGATTGACGTCCAGCCCTTGTGCGGCGAAGTGACCACCTTCCCGGGCAATGATCAGCAAGGCGGCATCGATCAGTGGTATGAAGCCCAGCGTCAAGGTGTCGATCTCGGGAGGGCGGGGTGTCGCGATAAAGGTGTTGGCTTCGCTCATAGTCCTTTCTCCAGGCGTTCCAGGATGTCGATAACGCTGTCGGCAACATCCGCGATGCGTTGACCACGATCCATGGCCAGCTTGCGCAGCATGCGATAAGCCTGTTCCTCGTCGCAGCTCTGATGCTTCATCAACAGGCCCTTGGCCCGCTCGATGCGTTTGCGTTCGGCGAGCTGGTTGCGGGCCCGATCCAGCTCCTTGCGCATGGACTGGAAGGACTCGAATCGTGCTATGGCGACATCCATGACCGCCTTTACTCGGCCGGCCACCAATCCGTCGACGACATAGGCGCTGACACCGGCCTTGAGTGCTGCCTGCATGGAGTCAGGATCATGCTGATCGGCAAAGAACACCACCGGGCGAGGATTTTCACGATGCAGTAGCGACATGCTGTCCAAGGTGTCACGGTCGGGAGATTCCATGTCGATGATCACGACATCAGGGGAGTGACGGGCGACCATTTCATTCAAGCTGGCAGGGCTGGAAAGCCGGCAGATTACTTCGTGACCTTCCTGGCACAAAGCCTCTTCGACCATGGCGGCACGAACAACCTCTTCATCTACCAGCAGCACTTTCAATGGCAGGGGCATAGGTATGGCTCATATCTAGAAAGTTGCGGTCAGCGGCGTCTGCCTTGTTGTTACATCGTTGCGTTGCATCGCCGGATGATGTCCATGACCTTGTTGATCTGCATGTGCTCTGCAAGAAGTGTTCCAGCTTTTCCCTTCCTTGCCTTTTTATAGCGATATGCTGTGTGGCATCCATCGAAAAAGATGATGCAACAGTGATGCAATGAATGGGGTGCAGAGAAAGGGAGTCAAAAGAAGAGAGTCAGGGGAAGAACGTCAGAATAAGAACGTACAACAGTGCTGGACCATGGGATGAGAGTGGAAGCTGCACCTTGGTGGTGCGCTGGACATGAAGGCAGGGGGCATATGGTGCAATGCAGTATCGAGACACGTCGTGGGAGAGATGGATAGAGGAGCGGAAGGACGGATTGGGCTTATCTGAGAGAAAATTTGGCACGAGGTTTGCTTAAACTTAAGCAGCATCCGTCAAGTCAGCTATTCAGAACGGCTCTTCGATTCAGCTCTTCGATTTAGCGCTTCACGATAGCTCATCACGATAACAGCAGGTAATCGCGGCAGGGGAGCCAGAAGAGGCTCTCCTTCGGTCGGGCAATGGCGTCCACCCATTCAAGTCATGTCAGCAATGCTGGCGGCCTGGAGGGTGGGCGCTTTCGTTTATGGGCTCTGAACCACTTGGCCCATTGTTTTTCCCGCAATACCTGTATCGCACTTATCGGTTTCTAACCAGGCTCTGAGGACAGTGAATATGGCGCAGCTCAACCTGACAACCTGCCCCTATTGTGGCGTGGGTTGTGGTATCGAGGCTCAACTGGAAGAGGGGCGAATCGTCGACGTGAAAGGAGACAGCGAGCACCCTGCGAATTACGGTCGCCTATGTGTAAAGGGCTCCGCCCTGGCAGAAACGCTCGGGCATCATGGGCGCCTGACTCGCCCTCGGGTTGATGGCGTGGAGGTGGACTGGGACACCGCTTTGGCGTCGGTGGCGTCACGTCTACACACGGCACGCGAGGCGCACGGTAACGAAGCGCTGGCGGCTTATCTTTCTGGACAACTGCTGACAGAGGATTACTACGTCGCCAACAAGCTGTTCAAAGGGTTCCTCGGAACCCCTCACCTGGATACCAACTCTCGTTTATGCATGGCATCTGCAGTTGCCGCCTATAAACGCTCTCTTGGTGCTGATGCAGTGCCATGTAGCTATGAAGACATCGAGGATGCGGAGCTGGTGGTCCTGGTGGGATCCAACCTGGCCTGGAATCACCCGGTACTGTTTCAGCGTCTGCGCGTGGCCAAGAATCGCAATCCCCTGATGCGAGTAGTCGTGATCGACCCTAGGGTGACCGATAGCTGTGAGCTGGCCGATCTGTATCTTGGTATTCGCCCTGGTTCCGATGCTCGTCTGTTCAATGGCTTGCTGGCTTGGATGGCGAAGAAGAAGCGTCTTAACCAGGTCTTTGTGGAGCGTTTCACTACAGGGTTGGAGGAGGCTCTGGCGGCAGCTCAGGAAGATGATGCAAGTGTAGAGGCGGTGGCCAAAGATTGTGATGTGGACGCCGAACGCCTGGAAACCTTCTATTACTGGTTTGCCAGCCAACTGCATGTGGTAACGCTTTATTCCCAGGGCATCAACCAATCCACCAGTGGCACTGAAAAGTGTCATGCCATCATCAACTGCCACCTTGCCGGTGGCAAGATCGGGCTATCGGGAGCTGGGCCGTTTTCCATCACTGGGCAGCCTAATGCCATGGGCGGGCGTGAAGTCGGAGGCCTGGCCAACCAACTGGCTGCCCATATGGATTACGAGCACCCAGGGGCCATTGAACGGGTGACGCGCTTCTGGAGTACGCCATCGCTGGCGCCGTCGTTGCCCAGCAGTCCGGGCCACAAGGCCGTACAGTTGTTCGATGCCATTGAGCGTGGCGAGGTCAAGGCGCTATGGATCATGGCGACGAATCCTCTGGCCAGCCTGCCCGATGCCAACCGGGTGCGTGCTGCCATCGAGCGTTGTCCGCTGGTGATTGTCTCTGAATGCATGGCGGATACGGATCTCGTGGCAATGGCCGATATCGTGCTGCCTGCCAGTGGCTGGTCGGAGAAAGATGGCACTGTGACCAATTCCGAGCGGCGAATTTCCCGCCAGCGCGGCTTGTTGTCGCCTCCGGGGGAGGCCCGCCATGACTGGTGGATCATCAGCCGCGTAGCGGAACGCATGGGCTATGGCGAAGCGTTCTGTTACCAGCATCCGTGGGAGATCTTCGATGAACATGCACGTTTATCTGCTTTCGAGAATGATGCTGAGCATCAACTGCGCCTGTTCAACCTCTCCGGATTAGTAGGGCTTGGTCATGAAGGTTATGACGCACTCAAACCGATCCAGTGGCCGGTGACGCCAGAGGCCCCACGGGGCACTGCACGCCTTTTTGAAGATGGCATTTTTGCTACGGCGACTGGCAAGGCACGCATATGGCCGGTGAAGCCTCAGGGCCCTCAGCAGGCATTGAGCAAAGCGTTCCCATTGCGCCTGAATTCCGGACGGGTGCGTGACCAGTGGCACACCATGACCCGTACTGCCCGCAGTGCGCGCTTGATGAACCATCGTGCCGAGCCTTTCGTGGATGTTCACGAAGCCGATGCCAAGGCACTCGGTCTCAGGGAACATAGCCTGGCCTGGGTCCGTGCTGCTACCGGAGAGATGCGTGCTCGGGTACGTATTTCCCCGGCCCAGCGTCAAGGAGAGGTCTTCGTGCCGATTCACTGGACAGATCGCTTCTGTCTTGCCGGACGCGCAGGCAGTCTGTACCAGTCCCTTACCGATCCGTTATCCGGTCAACCTGAATCCAAGCATGGGGCTGTTGCACTGACCGCGCTGGACATCTCCTGGGAAGCGACATTGGTGCTGGATGATGAACTGGCTTTTGGCCTAGGAGCGGCAGAGCCCTCAGCCCTGATGAATGACCCCTCAGCTCAGATGAATGAGCCCTCAGCCCTGATGAATGAACCACCGGCTCTGGTGAATGGAGTGGCAGCACGAGCTTGCGAGGATACGGCCTATTGGGCTCGAATTCCGTTGACTTCAGGCATGCGCTGGCAGTTGGCAGGAACTCCCGAGTGCAGCAAGCGTGATTGGATGCGTTGGATATCCGATAACCTTCCCGTACCAGTGGGGCCGGTGGCACAGGATGCTTCCAGCGGCCGCCTGCGCGCCGCGGGTATTGAACATGGCCGCTTGCGCTGGTGGTTGATGGTGGGTCCCGTCGAGGAGTTGCCTGGTTTGGGGTGGCTTGTAGAACGTCTGCAGGAGAGTGCGGATGGAAAATCCATGAGTTCCGAGCAGCGGCGTCGAGTGCTGGCCGGCTGCGATGACGGTGCAGTGGACCAAGGACCTGTCGTATGTAGCTGCCATCAGGTCGGACGCACTCCCATTGTGGCGGCCATTCATAGTGGTGATGACAGTGTTGAAGCCCTGGGCGCACGTCTGGCTTGCGGTACCCAGTGCGGTAGTTGCATCCCAGAGTTGAAAGCCTTGCTTGAAGAGGAGAAAAGCCATGCGAGTGCCCGCAATGCCGCTGAAGCTCAGTTTGCCTGAGGACTCGAAGGGCGCTGTAGTCCGCCTATGTCATGGTACCGCCAGGCTGTGCCACTCCGTTGCACGCTTGGCCGTCAGCCTGCAGCAGTTTCTTGAATGCTACGCAGACAGGAACGGGATGCGTGCACCGAGCACGGTTGGCTTGAAGCCAGGGCGCTTGAAGCCAGGCAGTGTGTCTCTGGTGGGCGCGGGCAGTGGGGCGGGTGACCTGTTGACGCTAAAGGCCTTGCGTTGTCTGCAGGACGCCGACGTGGTGGTCTATGACCGTCTGGTGGGCGATGACGTATTGCAGATGATTCCCTGTCATGTGGAACAGCGCTATGTGGGCAAGGCGCGAGGTCACCATAGCGTGCCCCAGGACGAGATTGGAGAACTCATGATCCAGTTGGCTCGGCAGGGCAAGAGGATTGTGCGTCTCAAGGGCGGAGATCCTGGTGTGTTCGGTCGTATGGGCGAGGAGCTGGCAGCGCTCGACAACGCCGGCATCGCATGTGACATCGTGCCAGGTATCACGGCGGCGTCTGCGGCCTGTGCCGCTATGGGAATACCCTTGACTGACCGTGCCCATGCCCAGAGTCTGCGCTTGATAACAGCCCAGTTGTGTCGAGAGGGAGGTGGGCCGGATTGGGCATCACTGGCGCGCACGGATGAAACGTTGGTGTTCTATATGGGGCTGAACAAGCTTGAGGCCATCTGCTGTGGGTTGCGCCAGGCGGGGTTGGCAGATGACTGGCCAGTAATGCTGATCGCCAATGCCAGCTTGTCGAATCAGCAGTATTTGGTTGGAACCTTGGCGGATATGCCTGAACGGCTTATCGATACTCCGCTGCCATCACCCTGTCTCATCATGGTGGGCAGTGTGGTGTCGATGGTGAAAGAGCGTCAGAGCATGCTGATATCTCTTGCGTCTTCTAGCGTTGCTGATACGGAAGAGCACTGAAACAGGAAAAGAGCCATACAACATCAGGCAGTTGGGTAAGAAGTATCTACGGCATATATTCGTTATGCTGGCATGCCTAGCGATGTGGGTTGAGATTTACGTATGACATCCATGCCTTTATTTACCCTGCGTGGTGTGCTGGCAATTGCCCTGACTCTGATGTTGAACGGGTGTGGTGCCCTACCTTCCCTGGAAGGACGTAGCGAAACGGCATTCTTGCCTGCTGAACAAGCTCGCCATACCCGGCTGGGTGAAATGATCGATCCCCTGGAAGCCGCTCATCCGGACAAGAGTGGTCTCCATCCTCTGCGTCGTGCGCATGATGCCTTTGCTGCCCGTTTGCTGTTGGCACAAGCGGCGGAGCAGACGATTGATGTGCAGTATTACATCTGGCATGACGACCTTTCCGGTACCATGCTGTACAACGCCTTGCTCGAGGCGGCTGACCGGGGTGTTCGTGTGCGGCTGTTGCTGGATGACACCAACACAACCGGGCTTGATGAAAAGATGGCTGCCCTGGATGCGCATCCCGATATTGAAGTCCGCCTGTTCAATCCCTTCCTGGTGCGTGCGCCTCGCTTTGTGGGCTACCTGGCGGATTTTTCCCGGGCTAACCGGCGCATGCATAACAAGTCCTTCACGGTAGATAATCAGGCTACTGTTATCGGTGGACGCAATGTGGGGGACGAGTATTTTGGTGCCAGCGATGACATTGCGTTTGCCGATCTCGATGTCGTGGCCATCGGCCCTGTGGTGCAACAGGTCTCCGAGGATTTCGATCGCTATTGGGCCAGCCAATCAGCTTATCCCGCGAGCCGAATGATTGATTCTGTGGGGCGTCCTGGCCTGGCGCGCTTCCAGGCCGAGACACGGGCTGTGATGGCATCGCCAGCTGCTCACGAATATCGCCAGGTACTGGAACAGAGCGATCTGGTGCAGTCGCTGAATGAAGGTACATTGGAGCTGGTATGGGCGAAGACGACCTTGGTCAGTGACGACCCCTCCAAGGGGCTGGGGCTTGCCAGTGATGATGATCTGCTGATGGAGCGTATGCGGAAGCTGCTGGGTTGGCCGGAAAAGAGCGTGGAGCTGGTATCGCCATACTTTGTGCCAGCAGAAATGGGCACGCAGATGTTCACCGACATGGAGAAGGAAGGGGTCCAGGTCACCATTCTGACCAACGCATTGGAGGCCACGGATGTTGCAGCGGTGCATGCCGGTTATGCCAAGCGGCGCCGCGCATTGCTGGAAGCGGGAGTGCGCCTTTTCGAATTGAGGCGTTCGCCGTCGGCGCCTGAGCGCAGTGAATCTGCAGGCCCCTTTGGCAGTTCTGGCGCTAGTCTGCACGCCAAGACCTTTGCCGTGGATGGTGAGCGCTTGTTCGTTGGCTCCTTCAATTTTGACCCACGCTCGGCCAAGCTCAACACTGAGCTGGGTTTTGTCGTGGAGAGCCCCGAGCTGGCTCAGGAAATGGCGCGTGTGTTCAATACCGATGTCATCGACAACGCCTATGAGGTCAAGTTGGACGATGATGGGAGCATGTACTGGCTGGAACGTACTCCTGAAGGCGTGTTTCGTTATGATGGTGAGCCCAATGTGGGCATCTTCCGCCGAGCCTTGGTATCGGTGGTTTCCATCCTGCCGGTGGAGTGGATGCTGTAGGCTTCCTGGTTCCTTGGGAAATCAAAGCCCCGAAACGCCGGATGAAGCAAGCCGTGTAGCAGATAAAGAAAGAACCGGGAGAAGGTTCTCCCGGTTCTTTCTGCAGGATTTGGCGCAGCATGCCTGGCATACCCTGTCAGGAGTGATTCTGTTCCTTGGTGAAGGCTTCGAACACTTCTTGTCCTGTCATGTTCCGGGTGTCATTGGCGAAATGGTACCAGGCTGGCTTTTCGTCGATGAAGATCTGTGAGTCAAGCACCCAGTCCTCTCCTTGATCGACGAGGCCTGCGGGGATTGCATAATGCGGCTGATCCTTTAGGCGATAGTACAAGTGGGTGCCGCAGTGCCGGCAGAAGGCGCGCTCGGCCCAGTCAGACGAAGCATAGCGGCTGATATGTTCTTCCCCCTGAATCTGTACATGACTGACAGACTCCAAGGCAAGAAGAGGGCCTCCTCCCCAGGTCCGGCACATGTTGCAGTGACAGGCGCCGATGTCGTGCTTATCGGTTTCCAATTGCAGTGAAACGGCACCACATAGGCAACTTCCTTTCAATGTTCTGACGTGACTCATGGAGTGACTCCTGTTCCAGTGACCAGCACTTTTCCGTTACGTCCTTTTGCGTTGCGTGCTCTGCATTACGTACTTCGTGTTATGTACTTAGCGTCATGAGTGGACAGTTGGAACCTTAGTGCTGGAGACAGTGGCTTAGGTAGACTCACATCGCTTGTAAAGCGCGTTATAGCTTAGAAAGCGCGCTATAGCTTGGAAAGCACGGTTTCTGCGCTGGATGCCTCAATGACGCCTTTTGCACTATCCACACCCAGGTATTCCACGACACCGTCATTGACGATCATGGCGTAACGCTGGCTGCGTAGGCCCAAGCCGGCACCGCTGAGATCCTGCCCCAGGCCGATGGCATTGGTGAAGTCGCCGTTACCATCTGCCAGCATGGCCATGCTGCCGGCATTCTGGTCCTTCTGCCAGGCTCCCATGACAAAGGCATCGTTCACCGCCAGGCAGGCGATGGCATCGACCTTTTCCAGCAGTCTGTCAGCCAGGACCACGAAGCCTGGCATGTGAGTGTTGGAGCAGCCGGGGGTGAAGGCGCCAGGTACGGCAAATAGTGCCACCTTGCGGCCTGCGAAGAACTCACTGCTTGCGAGCGCTTCCGGGCCATTGGCGCCGTTGGTGTACAGCGTGACATCAGGAAGGCGGTCGCCAGTGGAAATCGTCATGGTGGTCTCCTTGAAAATTCGGGGAAATAAAATGCCGCTTCAAGGATGGCTGCTGGTCATGAGCAGTGCAATGGGGATTTGATAGTGAATGAAAGACCCGACATGAAGCCGGGCCTGAGGGTAGGGAGAAGGGGGAATCAGCGCAAGCTAAGCGAAGCGCCATCCTGCTCCATTGCCGCTTCGCGATAGGCCTCGGCTTCCTCGGCCTCGACGGCGGGAGAGAAGCGAACGACCAGAGCACACAGTGACGCTATCACCACGGCGATACCGAGATAGAACAATCCTTGCTGATATGTCAGGGATTCTGAACGAAACAGGAAGCCAGCAGCGACTGCCCCAGCGTTACCGCCAGCACCGACAATACCGGCAACAGCACCCAGCGCTCGCTTGTTGATGAAAGGAACAACCCCAAAGGTTGCACCTTCAGCCATCTGCACGAACAGGCTGAACACCAGCATGATGCCGATGGCCAGGGCCAGAACATGCATCTGCGAGAAGAACATCAGTGCGACACCTTCGCAGAGCAAGG
Source organism: Halomonas binhaiensis (assembly GCF_008329985.2). Classification (NCBI taxonomy): domain Bacteria; kingdom Pseudomonadati; phylum Pseudomonadota; class Gammaproteobacteria; order Oceanospirillales; family Halomonadaceae; genus Halomonas; species Halomonas binhaiensis. The sequence continues at coordinate 3,153,183 of NZ_CP038437.2, read as the reverse complement.
CAATGAACAGCCAGCGTACGCGCCCTTTGAGGCCATTGTTACGCGCAAAAAGATCGGAGAAGACACCGCCCATGGTACGGGCAAAGATGTTCATCAGGCCAAACAGGCCAGCGATCAGGCCAGCGGTGGCAAGGCTCAAGTCGAAATAGTCGAAGTAGTAGATGGCGGCGATGTTATTGATGGTCAATTCGACCCCAAAGCATGCTGCATAGACCACGAATAGTGCCCAGACACGGATATCGCGGCAGGCGATGGCGAAGGTGCTGCTGGAACTGTTACCGCCATTCTCGTCACTGTCTCCGAGCTGCCCTGTGGCTCGCAGTTCCTTGAAGTTGCCATCGGGAGCATCCTGAGTGAACAGGTAGTAACCGATACCGGTGACGAACATGACAATACCGGGTACCACCATGGCCAGGCGCCAGCCCAATGTTTCGCTGACACCAAGCATCAGGAGCCCGGAGAAGATCAATGGCATCAGAATCTGGGTGGTACCTCCGCCCAGATTGCCCCAGCCGGCAGAGGTAGCATTGGCAGTGCCAACCACATTGGGCGCGAACATGATGGAAGTGTGGTACTGAGTGATGACGAAGGATGCTCCGATAGCGCCAATGGCCAGACGCGCGAGCAGGAAGGTTTCGAAATTATTGGCGAAGCCGATGCTCATCACTGGAAGCGAGCCGAGTACGAGTAGCCAACTATAGGCCAATCGGGGGCCGATACGGTCGCACAATACGCCGATGACCAAACGTACCAGCACGGTGATGGCCACGGAGGCGATGATCGTGTTTCCAACCTGTGTCTTGGTCAGGCCCAGGTCATCTCGCACCACGGCCATGAGCGGTGCAATGCCGAACCAGCCAAAGAAACAGATATGAAAGGCGAACCAGGAGAAGTGAAAGGCTCGCATTTGCGGGGTAGAGAAGTTGAACAGTCGAATCCTGTTGGCCTTGTGGCGGATGTTCATAGGGTAGCCCTTATCAGCTGACGGACGAGTTGTGCAGTCTTGTTGTCCTTCGCCGTTGAAGGTCTGGTCCGACGCACTCGTACCCTGATTGCCGAGGGCCTGGTCTACGCCTGAACACTCACTAGGTAATGAAATGCTTGAACTATAAAAAGCACAATGAGTGCCAAGACACGGTGAATGTCTGACTTTTCAGGTGGGTAGCTTGATCTGGGCTGACAGTGAGAACAGTGGTGCGATGCATCGAAGTGCATCTTCAAGCGCTATGGCGCCGAGTTGGTGCTTCCTCAGGAAAGTTTCCCGGGCAAGGAACCCGTTGCGGAGATAACGCCTCAGCGCTTCATGGCCAATTCCTGGTTGCCGGGACAATGCAGAAACCTGGAACTCGCCAGCCATGCCGGATCTGGGTAGTAGGTAAATAGGTACTGGCTGTCCTTGATGCTGTCTATCAGCGGTATGGCAATTTCGGAGCGCACAGCAGGGCAGCCATGGCTACGGCCGATGCGACCTGTCTGTTTGATGAAATCCTCACTAACGTAATCTGCGCCATGAATGACAATGGCACGTTCAAAGGCATTGTCGTTGACCCCTGGTTCCAGGCCTTCCAGGCGCAGTGAATAGCCGTTGCTGCCTTCATAGCTGTTCATGGTACGGAAAAGCCCGAGGCTTGACTGGTAACTCTCGGGGGTATTGGAGAAATTCGAGGCGATTGTGTCACCTGACCCCCGACCATGGGAGACCAACTCGTGGAAAACCAAGCGAGACTGAGCCAGATCGAAGACCCACAGGCGCGGCTCGGTGGAGGGTAATGAGAAGTCGATGATGGCTAGGCGCTGTGCATTGGGATCGGCACAGTTCAATGCCTGTGCAGCCAACTTCAGTACTTCCGGGTTGGCGGTAGGAGCCAGTCGGGTCAAGGTCCGTATCAGACTACCTGCGTCTGCCGCGGATGGGCTGTGAGGTGTGGCGGGCGAGTGCCTGGCAGTATCAGGCGCTGCCTTGCTGCCCGCTGCCAAGACAGAGGAAGCAGAAATCGCTGTAAGCGACGATACTGAAAGAAAACCAAGAATAAACAAGCCTGAAGCCTTAAGCGGTGTGCAGGGACGGCATGACATCGGCGGGCATCCTGTCGGAGATGTCGGAAAATATTGCCTCCAATTATGACAGTACGGCTCGAGATCTCCAGTTTTGACGTCAAATTTCAGGGAGATATCGCCATGTTGAACTCAACTTCACGATACATGGGATTATGCCGAGTCATATTCATCTTGTTGCTGGGACTCCTTCTGGTCCTGCTGCCTCGTATGAGCGTTGCTGTGTCGGTGGTGGATTCCAGTACTTCTGACGTGGTTGCAGAGGATCGCATCGACGCTGATTCGAGGGATGAAACGGAAAACGCAGATTCGGAGACGGGCAAGCCCCTAGAAGAGAAGTTCCTTAAAGAAACTCCCTTTAAAGAAGAGCCCGCAAGTCCCTTGGAAGCAGGTCTTGAGGACACTCCAAGGATCGTTCAGCAATTCTATGCCCAACACGACATGCGTCCGGTGTGGACCGAGATGTCGCGGGTGGAGGCTTTGGTGGAAGCCCTCGAAAGTCTTGGGCGCGATGGGCTCAATCCCGATGATTACAAGCCCGGGCAGTTAGCCGAGTCGGGCCGCGAGGCTCTCTCCAGGGGGGCTGACAGCGAGGCCAGGGTCGATTTCGAGATCAAGGCAAGCCGTACACTCTTCATGGCCATGAGTCATCTGCAGCGGGGCAAGGTCGACCCGCGACGTATAGAAGGGGGCTGGAAGGCGGAGATAGCACCACCGTCCTTTGACATGGCTGCTGTATCCCAGGCTCTGGATGCCGGCGATGTTGCTGGCGTAATGGATATGGCACAGCCGAATTTCGAACCCTATCGTCAGCTACGTAGTGGTCTGGAACACTACCGCAACATCCAGCGTGCAGGCGGTTGGCCGCAATTTCCAGAGCGCAGCAGCTCCTTGCGCCCAGGAGACAGAAGTTCGGATGTCATGCTGCTACGCGAGCGCCTGGCGATATTTGGAGAGCTGGAATTACTGGTGGCTGATGAGGGCTATTATTCGGACGTTGCGCTGTCGGCTCAGCGCCAGGCCAATGTCTATGACGCTGCCTTGGTAGACGCTGTACGCCGTTTCCAGCGACAGCATCTATTAGATGATGATGGTATCGTCGGCCCGGCAACTCGCCGGGAACTGAACATGACGGTAGGGCAGCGGATCGACCAGATTCGCGTCAATATGGAGCGAGCTCGCTGGTTGTTGCATGGTTTGCCGGACTCCTTCGTCCTGGTGGATATCGCCGGTTACCGGATCAGCTATTTTCGTCCCGATGGCGAGGTATGGCGTTCGCGTATTGTGGTCGGCCAGCCCTATCGCAAGACGCCAGCACTGCGCTCGGAAATTACCCATCTGACATTGCATCCTACCTGGACAGTGCCTCCGACCATCTACAGAGAAGACATTCTTCCTCAGGTGCGACGTAACCCTGGTTATCTGGCCAGCCGGGACATGGTGGCCCTGACGCCTTCCGGCAGAGTGCTCAATCCATGGTGGGTGAACTGGTCTTACCCTGATGGCATTATCCTGCGGCAAGCCGCCGGACCACGCAATCCCTTGGGGCGTCTTGTGATTCGCTTCCCCAACGACTATTCCGTGTATCTCCATGATACGCCCAATAAAGAGCTGTTCGATCGCCCTCAGCGTGCGCTGAGCTCGGGCTGCATTCGTGTAGAAGGCATCGAGCAGTTGGTCCAGATGCTGTTTGAAGACTCTGGTACCAAGGGGGATATTGATCGTCTTCTCGCTGACGACCGGACCCGGAATGTATCCCTGGCACAGGACATTCCCCTCATTCTTAACTATTGGACTGCGCAACCAGGGAAAAACGGTGATCTGAGTTTTCGTCCAGATATCTATCAGCGTGATGGCGCTGTACTTGCCGCCCTGGACGCGCCGGTCACCCTGTGACTCGTCATGTGCTGGAGAAGGAGAAGGAGAAGGAGAAGGAGAAGGAGAAGTCAACGCCGTCGTGGCTTCCGCTTCACGACGGCGCTGGTTCATGGGTGAGCAAGCTATGCCCGGCGGGTGCCTACGATCAGGCATCCTGCGCGCTAGGGCGCTGCGTCTGTCCTCGGAAGCTCAAGGCAAACAGGGCGAGTACAACCAAAGCAAAGATGGCGGGGAATTGCCAGATGCTGGCCCAGTCATGTCCCTCTGCCGTGGTGTAATAGTCGGTGATCATTCCAGCCACCCAGAAGCCGATCAGCATGCCGACGCCATATGTCGCCAGGGTGATCATGCCTTGAGCGGAGCTCTTGAAGCGTTCTCCAGCCCGGGCATCGGTGTAGATCTGTCCAGAAACGAAGAAAAAGTCGTAACAGACCCCGTGCAGAGCAATGCCAAGCAGCAGCAGGCCAACGCCTGAACCCGCATCGCCAAAGGCAAACAGCGCGTAGCGTACTGCCCAGGCCAGCATACCCACCAGCAGTGTGATCTTGATACCGAAACGGTGGATGAACAAAGGCAGCAGCAGCATGAACAGCACTTCAGAGATCTGCCCCAGCGTCATTTTTCCGGTGGGGTTGGCTACGCCAATCTCGGCCAGGAACGGGTTGGCATTCTGATAATAGAAGGCCAATGGGATACAGATCAGAATCGAAGCGACAAAGAAAATGGCGTAATTGCGGTCCTTTAGCAGGGTCAGAGCATCCAGGCCAAGCCATTCCCGGATACCTCCTTGGCCGTCTCCAGCCTTGGGAGGGGTGGCAGGTAGGGTGAAGCTATATAGACCGAGAATCAGAGAGGCTATGGCACACATCAGGAAAGTGTTGCGCAGAGTGCCTGCGGCGATGGCGGTGGCGCTGTCCCAGGCCAGGAGATAGCTGATGGTCAGGCCCGCGACGATCCAGCCAATGGTGCCCCATACCCGAATGCGTGCGAACTCTCGTGAAGGGTCGGCCATCTGGCGGAAGGAGACCGAGTTGACCAGGGCCAGCGTGGGCATATAGAGAATCATGTAGGCCAGGACCAACGGATAGAAGGCCGTGAAGGATTCGGCTTGATACAACGCGTACATCAGCGCTGCGCCCGCCAGATGCAGCACTGCCAGGATGCGCTCGGCACGGAAATAGCGGTCAGCGATCAACCCAATGATGAAGGGAGCAATGATGGCTCCCCAGGACTGGGTGGAGAAGGCCATGCCGATCTGTCCGCCGCTGGCGGACAGATTGTGTGCCAGGAAAGTCCCCAGGGTGACGAACCAGCCGCCCCAGATAAAGAATTCGAGGAACATCATGATGCTGAGACGGGCGCGAATCATGGGATAGTCTCCGCAGTTATCGTGTTTGTATTTGTGTTGAGTTCAGCGGTTCAGGCCAAGGATGCGACGATTGCGTTCGGGGCTTGTGGCAACAGCGGCAAAGTCGTCAAAGCTTGTTGTGGCAGGCTGGATCATGTGGCGAGCAATGAAGGGGGCACCTTCTGCGGCACCTTGAGCGGCATCTTTCAGACAGCATTCCCATTCGAGCACGGCCCAGCCATCGTATTCATATTGGGTAAGCTTCGAGAAAATCGCACTGAAGTCGACTTGTCCGTCACCCAGGGAGCGAAATCGTCCAGGACGTTCGCGCCAATCCTGGTAGCCACCATAGACGCCACTGGAGGCGGAAGGCAGGAATTCGGCATCCTTGACATGGAACATGCGGATGCGTTCGTGGTAGCGATCGATAAAGCCCAGGTAGTCGAGCTGCTGCAGGACGAAGTGGCTGGGATCAAACAAGATATTGGCGCGAGGATGGTGGTCGACAGCCTCGAGGAAACGCTCGAAGCTGGCACCATCATGGAGATCCTCGCCCGGGTGGATCTCAAAGCACAGATCGACGCCTTCCTGATCAAAAATATCGAGAATGGGACGCCAGCGATTGGCGAGCTCCTTGAACCCTTCCTCGATCAGGCCAGCGGGACGTTGGGGCCAAGGGTAGACATAGGGCCACAACAAGGCGCCGGAGAAGGTGGCATGAGCCTTGAGTCCCAGACGACGGCTGGCGCGGGCAGCGAGCTGGAGTTGCTTCACGGCCCAGGCCTGGCGTTCGACTGGCTTGCCACGTAATGACGCAGGGGCAAAATCGTCGAACATTTCATCGAAGGCAGGATGTACGGCAACCAGCTGTCCTTGTAGATGAGTGGAAAGTTCGCTGATCTGAACACCTGCCTGGGCACAGCGTCCCTGCAGCTCATCGCAGTAGTCCTGGCTATCAGCCGCGAGTTCAAGGTCGATCAGTCGAGGGTCCTGGGTGGGTACTTGCACTCCCTTGTAACCCAGCTCGGCAGCCCACTGGGTGATGCTTTCAAGGCTGTTGAAAGGGGCATCAGTACCGAGAAACTGAGCGAGAAAGATCGCTGGACCCTGAATACCTGAGTATGTCTGAGCCTGAGATTGCGTTGTCATTGGGCACGTCCTGATCCGATCTGAGAAATATCCACGAAAGGTGTCCACTTGGCATCGCTGGCATGGCTATCTAGCACGGTCTGCACGAAGGCCATACCTCGCAGGCCATCTGCCAGGCTCGGTACTCCGGGAGCAGAACCGTGCTGTCCCTGACGGATGGCTTGAGCCATATCGACATAGAGGTTGGCCATGGCTTCCAGATAACCTTCCGGGTGCCCGCCAGGGATGCGCAGGCGATCGATAGAGGCTTCACAAAGTCCAGGTTGATCGATACCCGCACGCAATATCTGCGGGACGTCTCCTTGTGGAGTGAAGTAAAGGCGGTTAGGGTCGCGTTGGACCCACTCCAGAGCGCCTTGCTCACCATAGACACGAATCTTGAGTCCGTTGTCTTCACCTGTAGAAACCTGACTGACGATCAGAGTGCCGCTGGCTCCTTCTTTTGTGCGGAATAGAATGTCGCCATCATCGTCCAGCGCGCGGCCTTCTGCATGAATGGACAGTGTTGCGCATAGTTGTTTGATCTGATGGCCAGACACGAATTCTGCCAAGCCAAAAGCATGGGTGCCGATATCGCCCATCGCTCCACTGGCACCGGAAAGTGCGGGGTCGGTGCGCCAGGCTGCTTGACGGTTGCCAGTATCTTCGAGCTTGGTACCGAGCCAGCCCTGAGGATACTCCACGTGAATCTTGCGTAGTCTACCCAGCTTTCCCTGTCGCACCATCTCGCGTGCTTGCCACACCAGTGGATACCCCAGATAGGTGTGGGCCAGTCCAAACAGGCGCTGGTTTTCTGCCATGGCTTGTTGCAGCGGCAGGGCTTCTTCTAGCGTGCGTGCTACAGGCTTTTCACAGAACACATGGAAACCGGCCTGCAACGCAGCAAGAGCGATAGGCACATGGAGGTGATTGGGAGTGACGATGGCGACCAGTTCCATTCGCTGGCTTTCCGGCAAGGCACTTTCCGTTGCCAGCATTTCTTCCCAGGAGGCATATGTTCGCTCCGCGGCGAGACCACAGCGCACACCGGTCCGGGCATTGTTATCCATGTCACGACTGAACGCACCGCATACTAGCTCCAGCTCACCATCCAGTGCTGCTGCCATGCGATGCACCTGTCCTATGAAGGCGCCTTCTCCGCCGCCAATCATGCCATAGCGAATACGTCGAAATGGAGGATTGCTCATGGGGTCTCCGTGAAGGTATATAGGATATGTAACCGGTTACATTTGTGCACTAAAGTAGTGGGAGTGGGCGGTCCAGACAATGCGACTTAGGTCATGAGCGAAAGTGGCCCGTTCGTCAGATACTGCTCTTCTTGTCCATGACTTAAGATTCTTGCCCCTTAGGATGAGGGAAGGAATGACGTATCCTTGATCATAGAACAATGAAAGAACCTCGGGGTGACCCGAGGCCTTGAGAGTGGAGTACGGGACTAGGCAATCTATGACCAATATTCGCAAGGTGGCCGAGATGGCAGGGGTCTCGGTAGCAACTGTCTCGCGCACCCTGAAATCCCCTGACATCGTGTCTCCTGGTACCCGTGAGAAGGTGTTAAGTGCAGTGGAACAGGCTGGGTATCGGCCGAATCTCATGGCGGTGCAGTTTCGATCCCAGAAGACACGTAATCTGGTGGTCCTGGTGCCAACCATTGCCAATACCTTTTTCGCTCGGGTCATCAGTGGCATTCAGGATGCGGCCAGTCAGCATGGTTATGCTGTGCTGCTGTGCAATACCCTGGGTGATGAGTTGGCTGAGCGTGATTATGCAGAAATGGTGACCAATCGTCAGGCTGATGGTGTTATTCAGCTACGCGCCTTCAACCCTTTTGAGGAAGCAGCTGCACATCCCCCCATCATGGTGAATGCCTGTGAAGTGATGGATGATGCACCTTGTCCTCGGGTGTATCTGGATAACCGAGCGGCCGCACGGGTGATGACCGAACATCTTCTGGAGCTTGGGCATCGCCGAATCGGGATGATCAAGGGACCGCGTCAAAGCCCGTTGACCCGGGACAGGGTGCAAGGGTTTCGCGATGCATTGGCCGCTGCCAATATCGAGCTGGATGAATCTTTGCTATGCCCCGGAGATTTTACCCTGGAATCTGGATACCGAGCGGCCATTGCCCTGGTAGAAGCTCGAGAACGCCCTACGGCTATTTTCTGTGAAAATGATGAGATGGCCATTGGTGCCATTCAATGTATCAAGGAACAAGGGTTGCGTGTGCCCGATGACATTTCCGTGGCTGGGTTCGATGATATTGCCTTTGCACGTTACTGCGACCCGCCGTTGACGACGATTTCCCAGCCAGCGGAAGACTTTGGACATGAGGCTGTCGCACTATTGCTCGGTCTGATGGACGGTGGTGTTCAGAGAGATGCCCGGCGTGTCATGCCGTTTAAGCTGGTGACAAGAGACAGTACCGGTCAGGTACCGTCTTGAATCTTCATATCAACCTGCAGCGTCCAGGAGGTCCTGCAGGTTGATATGGGAGCTAGCGCCATGCCGAAGAAGTGCCTTGCCAACATGACGGTATAAGAGAGTTGCGCAGGAATATTCTGATTCAAGAGGCAGACTCAGATACGCGAGGTCTGCCGCACACGGTGACTAGTTGCGATCGACCCGGTCTTTCGCTGCACTGAATCCCATCAGAGATACATTCATATCCACACGCTGGCCGCGCGGATCGATCATGCTGACAGTGGCACTGCTACCCGCCTTGAGCTGGTTCAGAACTTCCGAACGTAGTGGCAGGTCGGCACGGCATCCCTGCGGGACACATACTTGATAAGGCATACCCATTGGTTGGTTCGTTCCTACCTTCACCTGCAGACCCGGGGCCAGGCTCACCCCCAACGGTAGAAGAAAGGTCATGACAGGAGTATCGATCTGCGGAGGATTGCCAACGACTACTCGCATCACTGGCTTACCGTCTGACCCATTGACCAACTGCGTCATGGAGCAGGAGCCATCAGACTTGTTGACAGGGCAGTTGACTTCCCAACTCTGGAAGGTCTCGGTGTTGACAGCAGGGCCGCTGTTGTTGTCCTGGGCAAAAGCCGTAGGGGCCAGAGCCAACATGGCAACCAGGCTAACCTTGCGTAGAGGGAACGCGAAGCGTGAAAACATGGAATGACTTCTCCTGATCCTATCCATTGGGGAGACACTGAACATAGGCCATAGTTCAACACGGAACGCACCCCTTTGGCGAGAGGCTGTCGAGTGGCTCGAGAGCTTGGCGCGATAAGGCAAATGATAGGTCCTCTCTATTCCTGAGAAATACGACTGAAAATGTACGATGTCGCTAGCCCAAGGGTGGTACAGGCCGCTAGATAGCTGAATGCTTGGCCAGGCAGTGCTCTGAATGAAAACGATGGGCGACAGGAGGGCGCCCTGATTGCCCATCTCATGGTGACAAAGAAGCCATTGTCAGCAGAGAGATCCATCAGGCCAATGCACTGATGTGCACTTGGAGCGTCATTCATGTATTAATTGCCCGAAACTCAGAATCAGGTTTCTGATCATTTATGCAGATGCTGCTGGTTGTATTTCTGCAACCATCGGCTCGTTACCTCTTCCACTTCTGAAATCTTATGGAATTCATAAGCATTCAGAACTTCATTACAGTAGGCTTGGTTGCATTCCTCGATAAAGTAGTCTTGCATGGAGTCACTTAGGTGATGTAGCTCCAGTGCGACATCGTGTGTTTTTGCCCACTCTTTCAAAGCTTCTGCAATGAATTCTGGACTGTTATTCATGTTGAGACATTTAGGATGTCCGCGTTTACTGGCTAAGCGTTCCAGTGCATTGATGAATTGTTGTGGTGAAAGATTAAAGCTTAACTGGACTTCTATCATCAGAACTTCATGGCTGCAGTCATCTATCACATGAAATGTTCTGAATCTCAGTCCACCTGTAAGGACGCTGCTCATGAAATCTGCAGACCAGCTTTGATTAATTTCTCCGTATTCCACCAATGGTGGAGTTTGTGTTTTTTTAAAGAGTGGATTTAGGTGTTTTTTTCTCTGTCGTAGATTTAGCTCTAGTTGACAGTATACTCGGTAAACTCTCTTGTGGTTCCACGGATGCCCATCTTGACGTAATAGCTCAAAAAGTCTTCGAAATCCATAATCAGGGTAGCGTACAACTGCTGCCAGCAGAGCATCGATGATGGCATCATCACGTGCCGCATCTGACTGATACCGATATACGGACCGACTCAAGTCAATAGCAGCACAGCTCCGGCGTTCGCTCAGGCCGTACTCGGATACAAGTATGTTCACCATCTTGCGCTTCTCTGCTGGCGTTAGAGCTTTTTTTCGATGATCTCTTTAAGAGCCTGATTTTCATGGATGAGTTTCTCATGCACCCGTCGTAGCTGAGAAATCTCTGCCTCCATGTCTTTTATTTTTTTTATATCCGTAGATTCTGCTCTTCCAAATTTTCTCTTCCAGTTATAGTAGGTCGCTTCTGATATTCCACTTTCTTGACAGACATGTTTTACAGTTTTCCCTGATCTCGCTGCATTGATGATGGAAAGAATCTGATTCTCAGTAAACCTAGATACACGCATATAGAATTCTCCTTACTAGCTGTATTCTTCATAAAATTTCCGTAAGTTCAAAGCCTCCAAAAACACAGGGATCACAATACGGGAATATTTAAACACGATATGATTTCTTATCCCAATGATTTTAATGCGTTTTTTTCTAATCTCGATGAAATATTGAATCATGATAAAGGTCATGTTTTTTATTTATTTTCATTCTAAAACAGATGGTTTTTGAACTTTTTTTGCTAATTCGATACTTCTATTTTTATTGATTTTTTACCCTGCTTATGGGACGTGGGGATGGCGTTAGTAGGAAATTTCTTAATTTTATTGCCCTTGTCATGTGCGAGCATTCTTGCGAGTAAGTCCGAATTGTAATTTCGCCAAAGAAATGCAAAAGGAATGGAAGGCATGGAAATGGTAAAAGGCATGGAGCTGATGGGCATAATTGAACGTAGAAATCTTGGTGAATTGATCCGGGTATGGAGCAGAACTCTAGTTTGCCATGAAGAGAGCGTCATCGTCTCTTCATGGCATTGTGGTGGCAATTATTGTCATCATAGTGGTTAAAGATTAGTGGTCAAAAGTTTTGAGTGACAAGCTAAGAGACATTTAATTAAAAAATAATAAATCTTAAGAGTTTAGTTGATATTTAACTTAAGGTAATGAGACATCCCATGGAAACAATGATTGTAGTAATTGATCGAGCTAGTCATGAGCGCCAGGCAATTCGTTCGCAAAACGATAATCTGGCACTGGATATAAATGATCCGAGTGTCGTGCTGGTTAAGGGCTCTGCCAATGATGTTACGCGCTATGAGCGTATAGGAAATGACCTGCTCATTTATATGAAAGATGGGCGTGTCATTCGTTGTTCCGATTTCTTTGAAGAAGATTCTAAAGGCAATCACAGCGAGCTGGTTTTTGGTCAGGAAGATCAGCAGGGCGCAGTTCATGTCATCTTTGATGATGCTGCGGTTCCTGCTGACGGCGAGGCAGTTGCTCTAGCGGCAACTGTCGAGCAACTGACGACGATTGAGCCTCTGCTGTATTCCGACTCAGATGGCATTGCCCTGGTGCCATTGATAGGCGCCGGCTTTGCCGCAGCCTTGTTGGCAGCTGCGTTGGCTTCCAATGGGGGAGGTGGACATCACAGCTCTCTGAGAAAAGAAGACGACGGCAAAGACGACAAAGATGTAACCCCTCCTAATCCGCCTACAAGCCTTGTGGTGAGTGATGATGGCACGACTATCACCGGAAAAGGCGAGCCAGGCAGCTCAGTGACCGTCACTGATCCCGAGGGTAAAGTGATTGGTGAAGGCACCGTTGATGAGAACGGCGACTTCGAAGTCGAGCTGATCGAGCCACAGATTGATGGTGAAGATCTTGACGTAACGCTGACCGATGATTCAGGCAACGAATCTGAGCCTGGTACAGTCACTGCTCCCGATCTAGATGATACTGACGGCGGCGGTGGCGATGACAACGGCGGCGGTGGCGATGACAACGGCGGCGGTGATGACAACGGTGGCGGTGATGACAACGGTGGCGGTGATGACAATGACGGAATCACCATCAACACGATTGCCGGCGATGACGTAGTCAATGCAACTGAGCACCTGAAGCCGCTGGAGATCACTGGTACCACCCATGGAGTGACTCCTGGTGACGAAGTCTTGGTGGAAGTCAATGGCAAGACTTACACCACTGTCGTTGCAGAAGACGGCACCTGGGCGGTCACTATTCCGCCTGCCTATGTGGCGCAATTGGCGGATGGTGACTATGTCGTAACTGCGTCTGCTACGTATTACGATGGTTATTCCGGTAGTGATGAGCGTACCTTCACGGTGGCTGCGGCAGGCGACAACGTCCCGGCCCTGACCATCGAGACCCCGGTGGCCGGTGATGACGTGGTCAACGCGACCGAGCACGAGCAGGCCCTGGCCATCAACGGTAGCTCGACCGGTCTGACCGAAGGCACCGAGGTGCAGGTCAGCGTAGACGGCAAGAACTACACCACCACCGTTGAGGCGGATGGCAGTTGGACGCTGGACGTGCCGGTGGCCGACGTCAGCGCGCTGGTGGATGGCGAAGTGATCATCGACGCCAATGCTGTTAATGAAATTGGCAACACCGCAGAAACCAGCCACCAGTTCACCGTAGCGACCGAAATGGTGCCGGTGGTGGTCAACCCGATCGCCGAAGACGACGTGATCAGCGCTGATGAAGCGGCGGAAGATATCGTCATCGACGGTACCACGGTGCCAGGTGCTGACGTGGTCGTGATCATCGACGGCAAGGAATACCCGACAACCGCTGATGACGACGGTAACTGGGATGTCGTGGTACCGCCGGACGCGTGGGACAATATCGACGACGGTGAGTTGCCGATCAAGGTCATCGTGACCGACGAAACTGGCAATGAAGGTGAAGTCGAGCGTGATGTCGAGATCGACACTCAGGCACCGACGCTGGTCATCAATGCGATTGCCGAGGATGACGTGGTCAACGCCATCGAGCACCTGCAGGCGCTGGAAATCGGTGGCACCACCACCGGTCTGTCCGGTGGCGAGGTGATCAACGTTGATGTGAATGGCAAGACCTACCAGTCCGTGGTGGCCGAAGATGGCACCTGGGTGGTGATCATGCCGCCAGCCTACGTGGCACAACTGCCGGATGGCGAGTACCTGGTCGAAGCTTCCGTCACTGACGAAGCGGGCAACCCAGTCGAGGCTGAGCGCACCTTCACGGTGGCTGCGGCTGGCGACAACGTCCCGACCCTGACCATCGAGACCCCGGTGGCCGGTGATGACGTGGTCAACGCGACCGAGCACGAGCAGGCCCTGGCCATCAACGGTAGCTCGACCGGCCTGACGGCAGGCACCGAGGTGCAGGTCAGCGTAGACGGCAAGAACTACACCACCACCGTTGAGGCGGATGGCAGTTGGACGCTGGACGTGCCGGTGGCCGACGTCAGCGCGCTGGTGGATGGCGAAGTGATCATCGACGCCAATGCTGTTAATGAAATTGGCAACACCGCAGAAACCAGCCACCAGTTCACCGTAGCGACCGAAATGGTGCCGGTGGTGGTCAACCCGATCGCCGAAGACGACGTGATCAGCGCTGATGAAGCGGCGGAAGATATCGTCATCGACGGTACCACGGTGCCAGGTGCTGACGTGGTCGTGATCATCGACGGCAAGGAATACCCGACAACCGCTGATGACGACGGTAACTGGGATGTCGTGGTACCGCCGGACGCGTGGGACAATATCGACGACGGTGAGTTGCCGATCAAGGTCATCGTGACCGACGAAACTGGCAATGAAGGTGAAGTCGAGCGTGATGTCGAGATCGACACTCAGGCACCGACGCTGGTCATCAATGCGATTGCCGAGGATGACGTGGTCAACGCCATCGAGCACCTGCAGGCGCTGGAAATCGGTGGCACCACCACCGGTCTGTCCGGTGGCGAGGTGATCAACGTTGATGTGAATGGCAAGACCTACCAGTCCGTGGTGGCCGAAGATGGCACCTGGGTGGTGATCATGCCGCCAGCCTACGTGGCACAACTGCCGGATGGCGAGTACCTGGTCGAAGCTTCCGTCACTGACGAAGCGGGCAACCCAGTCGAGGCTGAGCGCACCTTCACGGTGGCTGCGGCTGGCGACAACGTCCCGACCCTGACCATCGAGACCCCGGTGGCCGGTGATGACGTGGTCAACGCGACCGAGCACGAGCAGGCCCTGGCCATCAACGGTAGCTCGACCGGCCTGACGGCAGGCACCGAGGTGCAGGTCAGCGTAGACGGCAAGAACTACACCACCACCGTTGAGGCGGATGGCAGCTGGACGCTGGACGTGCCGGTGGCCGACGTCAGCGCGCTGGTGGATGGCGAAGTGATCATCGACGCCAATGCTGTTAATGAAATTGGCAACACCGCAGAAACCAGCCACCAGTTCACCGTAGCGACCGAAATGGTGCCGGTGGTGGTCAACCCGATCGCCGAAGACGACGTGATCAGCGCTGATGAAGCGGCGGAAGATATCGTCATCGACGGTACCACGGTGCCAGGTGCTGACGTGGTCGTGATCATCGACGGCAAGGAATACCCGACAACCGCTGATGACGACGGTAACTGGGACGTCGTGGTACCGCCGGACGCGTGGGACAATATCGACGACGGTGAGTTGCCGATCAAGGTCATCGTGACCGACGAAACTGGCAATGAAGGTGAAGTCGAGCGTGATGTCGAGATCGACACTCAGGCGCCGACGCTGGTCATCAATGCGATTGCCGAAGATGACGTGGTCAACGCCATCGAGCACCTGCAGGCGCTGGAAATCGGTGGCACCACCACCGGTCTGTCCGGTGGCGAGGTGATCAACGTTGATGTGAATGGCAAGACCTACCAGTCCGTGGTGGCCGAAGATGGCACCTGGGTGGTGATCATGCCGCCAGCCTACGTGGCACAACTGCCGGATGGCGAGTACCTGGTCGAAGCTTCCGTCACTGACGAAGCGGGCAACCCAGTCGAGGCTGAGCGTACCTTCACGGTGGCTGCGGCTGGCGACAACGTCCCGACCCTGACCATCGAGACCCCGGTGGCCGGTGATGACGTGGTCAACGCGACCGAGCACGAGCAGGCCCTGGCCATCAACGGTAGCTCGACCGGCCTGACGGCAGGCACCGAGGTGCAGGTCAGCGTAGACGGCAAGAACTACACCACCACCGTTGAGGCGGATGGCAGCTGGACGCTGGACGTGCCGGTGGCCGACGTCAGCGCGCTGGTGGATGGCGAAGTGATCATCGACGCCAATGCTGTTAATGAAATTGGCAACACCGCAGAAACCAGCCACCAGTTCACCGTAGCGACCGAAATGGTGCCGGTGGTGGTCAACCCGATCGCCGAAGACGACGTGATCAGCGCTGATGAAGCGGCGGAAGATATCGTCATCGACGGTACCACGGTGCCAGGTGCTGACGTGGTCGTGATCATCGACGGCAAGGAATACCCGACAACCGCTGATGACGACGGTAACTGGGATGTCGTGGTACCGCCGGACGCGTGGGACAATATCGACGACGGTGAGTTGCCGATCAAGGTCATCGTGACCGACGAAACTGGCAATGAAGGTGAAGTCGAGCGTGATGTCGAGATCGACACTCAGGCACCGACGCTGGTCATCAATGCGATTGCCGAGGATGACGTGGTCAACGCCATCGAGCACCTGCAGGCGCTGGAAATCGGTGGCACCACCACCGGTCTGTCCGGTGGCGAGGTGATCAACGTTGATGTGAATGGCAAGACCTACCAGTCCGTGGTGGCCGAAGATGGCACCTGGGTGGTGATCATGCCGCCAGCCTACGTGGCACAACTGCCCGATGGCGACTACCTGGTCGAGGCTTCCGTCACTGACGAAGCGGGCAACCCGGTTGAAGCCGAGCGCACCTTCACGGTGGCCGCTGCGGGCGACAACGTCCCGACCCTGACCATCGAGACGCCGGTGGCGGGCGATGACGTGGTCAACGCGACCGAGCACGAGCAGGCCCTGGCCATCAACGGTAGCTCGACCGGCCTGACCGCCGGCACCGAAGTACAGGTCACCCTGGAAGGCAAGGACTACACCACCACCGTGGCTGCGGATGGCAGCTGGACACTCGACGTGCCGGCCGCTGACGTCAGTGTCCTGGTCGATGGTGAAGTGATCGTCGACGCGACAGCCGTCAACGAAGTGGGCAACACCGCGGAAATCAGCCACCAGTTCACTGTGGCCACCGACATGGTGCCGGTGGTGGTCAACCCGATCGCGGAAGATGACAAGATCAATGCCGACGAAGCGGCGGAAGATGTGGTCATCGACGGTACGACTGTACCGGGCGCGGATGTGGTCGTGGACATCGACGGCGAGAAGTACCCGACGACGGCCGATGACGACGGTAACTGGAGTGTCGTGATTCCGCCGGAAGCATGGGACAACGTGGACCAGGGCGACCTGCCGATCATCGTTGACGTGACCGACAAGGACGGCAACCAGGGCGAAGTCGAGCGTGAAGTCGAAATCGACACCCTGCCGCCGACACTGGTCATCGATGCGATTGCCGAAGATGACGTGGTCAACGCCATCGAGCACCTGCAGGCGCTGGAAATCGGTGGCACCACCACCGGTCTGTCCGGTGGCGAGGTGATCAACGTTGATGTGAATGGCAAGACCTACCAGTCCGTGGTGGCCGAAGATGGCACCTGGGTGGTGATCATGCCGCCAGCCTACGTGGCACAACTGCCGGATGGCGAGTACCTGGTCGAAGCTTCCGTCACTGACGAAGCGGGCAACCCAGTCGAGGCTGAGCGCACCTTCACGGTGGCTGCGGCTGGCGACAACGTCCCGACCCTGACCATCGAGACCCCGGTGGCCGGTGATGACGTGGTCAACGCGACCGAGCACGAGCAGGCCCTGGCCATCAATGGTAGCTCGACCAACCTGGTGTCTGGCACGGAAGTGGCCGTAGAGTTTAATGGCCAAACCTACACTACCACGGTGTCGGCAGATGGTAGCTGGACGCTGGAAGTGCCGGTAGCAGATGTGTCCGCCCTGGAAGATGGCGAAGTAGTGATCACTGCCAGCGCTGTCAACCCTGTTGGCAATGAAGCATCCACGTACCATCAGATCACGGTCGCGACTGAAATGGCGCCAGTGGTGATCAACCCGGTCGCCGAAGACGACGTGATCAGCGCCGACGAGGCCGCAGAAGACGTGGTCATCGACGGTACCGCTGAGCCCGGTTCCGAAGTGGTCGTGATCATCGACGGCAAGGAATACCCGACAACCGCTGATGATGACGGTAACTGGGATGTCGTGGTACCGCCGGACGCGTGGGACACCGTCGACGACGGTGAGTTGCCGATCAAGGTCATCGTGACCGACGAAGAGGGCAACACCGGTGAAGTCGAGCGTGATGTCGAGTTGGATACTACTGCGCCAGTGGTGGCTATCGGCATTATTGCTGGTGACGACATCGTTGATGCAATCGAGCATGAGAAATCACTGGAAATCGGTGGTACCACTACTGGTCTGTCCGGCGGTGAGATCATCAACGTTGAGGTGAATGGCGACAACTATGCTTCTGTAGTTGCTGAAGACGGCACCTGGGTAGTGATCATGCCGCCTGAGTCAGTAGTGAAGCTGGCCGATGGCGTCTATACCGCTACAGCGTCTGTTTCTGATGAAGCGGGCAACCCGTCTAGTGCTGAGCGTGACTTCACCGTGGATGCTGGTTATCAGCTCCCGACTGTAACGGTTGATTCCATTACTGAAGATAACGTCATTAATGCTCAGGAAATTGATCAGGCATTGCCGATCAGCGGTACCACGGAAGGTCTGTCTGAAGGGGATACGGTCACTGTCGAGCTGAATGACAAGACCTACACCACCGAAGTAGCAGCAGACGGCACCTGGACGCTGGAAGTACCGCAGGCTGATCTGGCCGAGTTGGCTGATGGTGACTACACCGTTACTGCTGAGGTGACAGATGTTGTCGGCAACACTGTGAGCGATGAGCACAACTTTGCAGTCGATACTGCGGATGTGCCTGTCACTCTTAACCCGATTGCCGAAGATGGCACCATCAATGCAGATGAAGCTGCTAAAGGCGTGACCGTCGATGGTACTTCTGAGCCTGGCTCCGAGATCGTGGTAACGATCGGTGACGACGAGTTCACCACGACCACTGATGAAAACGGCAACTGGGCAGTGGATGTGCCTGCCGAAATCTGGGAAGGCATTGCCGATGGAGAACTGCCTGTCAATGTCGAGGCAACAGATGCTGCGGGTAATACCGGTAGTGTTGACGACAATGTGACGCTGGATACCACGGCTCCTGTTGTTACCATCGATCCTATCTCGGGTGATGGCGTCATCAACGCCGCGGAACATGGCGAAGATATGCCGATCAGCGGTACGGCCACAGGTCTGGTGGGCGGTGAAGAAGTCACGATTGAGTTGAATGGTAAGACCTACAACACGACAGCAGATGCAGACGGTAGCTGGTCTGTGAATGTACCTGCTGCTGATGTTGCTGCCATGGCCGATGGCGACTATCCCGTAACCGCCAATGTGGTAGATGCAGCAGGCAACACCGGCGAAGCGACACAAGACGTAAATGTCGCTGCAGCAGGTGACAACATTCCTGTGCTGTCGATTACCTCTCCAGTGGCTGGTGATGACGTGATCAATGTCAGCGAGCATGAGCAAGCGCTGACCATCACCGGTACTTCTACTGGGCTGGAAGCTGGTACAGACGTTGTGGTTGATCTGAACGGCAAGTCTTATGTTGCCAAGGTGGTTGATGGCGGTAACTGGACGCTGGAAATTCCTGCAACTGATATGAGCAAGCTGCCAGAAGGTCAGCTGACTATTTCTGCCTCTTCCTTCAATGAGTTCGGTAATCCCTGTCAGGATTCTCACCAGGTGACGGTGGCCATTGATCAGTTGCCGGTGGTGATTAACCCGATCGCAGACGATAACGTGGTCAACGCAGAAGAAGCGGCGGCTGGTGTGACGATTGATGGTACAGCACCTGCTGATTCAGATGTTGTGGTGAAGGTGGGTGATGACGAGTTCACCACGACCACGGATGAAAATGGCAACTGGGCGGTAGATGTACCTGCCGATGTCTGGGAAGGCATTGCCGATGGTGAGCTGCCTATCAGCGTTGAGGCAACAGATGCTGCCGGCAACACTGGTGGTGCTGATCGTAACGTGAAGGTGGATACCATGGCTCCGGTCGTGACCATCGATCCTGTGTCAGGTGATGATGCCATCAACGCCAGCGAGCATGGTGAGCCTCTGACCATCAGTGGTTCGGCTACAGGCCTGGCCGGTGGCGAGGAAGTCACGGTCGAGTTGAACGGCAAGACCTACACCACCACTGCAGCAGCAGATGGCAGCTGGACATTGGATGTGCCGGTAGCCGATGTGTCTGCCCTGGCTGATGGTGACTACACTGCCTCGGCAGCGGTCAGCGATGCTGCAGGTAACGAAGGCACTGCAGAGCGTGACTTCAGCGTTGTGGCAAATGCTGACGTGCCGGTGGTAATCAACCCGATCGCAGACGATAACGTGGTCAACGCTGAAGAAGCGGCGGCTGGTGTGACCATTGATGGTACAGCGCCTGCTGATTCAGATGTTGTGGTGAAGGTGGGTGACGACGAGTTCACCACGACCACGGATGAAAATGGCAACTGGGCGGTAGATGTACCTGCCGATGTCTGGGAAGGCATTGCCGATGGTGAGCTGCCTGTCAGCGTTGAGGCAACAGATGCTGCCGGTAACACCGGTGGTGCTGACCGTAACGTGGCGGTGGATACCACGGCTCCGGTCGTGACTATCGATGCTATCTCTGGTGATGATGCCATCAACGCTGCAGAGCACGGTCAAGACCTGCCAATCAGCGGTAAGGCAGAAGGTGCCGCTGGTGAAGAAATCACGGTCACAGTAAACGACAAGCCTTACACTGCTAATGTCGCGGAAGATGGCAGCTGGACAGTGACGGTGCCGGCAGCCGATGTCTCGGCCCTGGCCGATGGCGACTACCCCGTAAACGTAGTGGTCAGCGATGCTGCAGGTAACGAAGGCACTGCAGAGCGTGACTTCAGCGTTGTGGCAAATGCTGACGTGCCGGTGGTGATCAACCCGATCGCAGACGATAACGTGGTCAACGCTGAAGAAGCGGCGGCTGGTGTGACCATTGATGGTACAGCGCCTGCTGATTCAGATGTTGTGGTGAAGGTGGGTGACGACGAGTTCACCACGACCACGGATGAAAACGGCAACTGGGCGGTAGATGTACCTGCCGATGTCTGGGAAGGCATTGCCGATGGTGAGCTTCCTGTCAGCGTTGAGGCAACAGATGCTGCCGGTAACACCGGTGGTGCTGATCGTAACGTGAAGGTGGATACCACGGCTCCGGTCGTGACCATCGATCCTGTGTCTGATGACGGTGTCATCAACGCTGCGGAGCATGGTGAGATCCTGCCCATTAGCGGTAAGACGGAAGGTCTGGCCGGTGGCGAGGAAGTCACGATCGAGCTGAACGGCAAGACCTACACCACTACTGTGGCAGCGGATGGTGCATGGACACTGGATGTTCCGGCAGCCGATGTGTCTGCCTTGGCCGATGGTGACTACACTGTTTCGGCGAAGGTCAGCGATGCAGCCGGTAACGAAGGCCGCGGAGATCGTGATGTCACTGTTGCAGCCAGCGATGGCAGTCTGCCCACTCTGACCATCACTGGTCCTGTGGCAGGCGACGACATCATCAGCGCTGTGGAGCACGCTGATGCCATCGGTGTCGGTGGTACTTCCACAGGCTTGGCTGGCCGACTGGTCTATGTCGAGATCAATGGCAGCAAGGCCTATAACACCGTGATCAAGTCTGATGGAACCTGGTTCCTTGGAATTGGCGCTGATGTCATCACCCAGCTTGAAGACGGCATCGCGGTGATTACTGCCACGGCAACGGATGACAAGGGGAATACGGCGAAGGGCACTTATGAGGTCGACGTCATTACCAGCGCCTTGCCTGTCACTATTGATGTGATTACTGGGGATGACATTGTCGACTCCACGGAAGCGGTTTCCACGCTGACGGTGACCGGTACGGTAGTCAACGCTGCAGCTGGTGATGAGGTCACCATGAAAGTGGGTGGAGACACCTACACCAGTGTCGTAAACGAAGATGGCACGACATGGAGCGTGGATATTGATCCAGTCACCTGGAGCCACTTCAAGGACACCGACATCGATGTCAATGTCACGGTGACCAATGCCCAGGGCAACAGCGGTTCTGCCGTACGCACGGTGAGCCTCGATATCTCTACGCCGATCATCTACTTCGATACGATCGCGGAAGATGACATCGTCAATGCCTCTGAACATGCTCAGGATCTGACAATTGGCGGTTCAGTCCTTGGACTTGATGGTGGCGAGACAATGTATGTCGAGCTCAACGGCAAGACCTACACCACTACGGCAACGGCAGATGGTCGCTGGACGTTGAATGTACCGGCTGCGGATGTGTCTGCCCTGGCTGATGGCGACTACACCGTCTCTGCCAGTGCGACGGAAGCAACCGGTAACACCGGAACTGCCGAGCATAACTTCAGTGTGGATACCGTTCTCCCGACATTGGCGTTCACAGGAGGAGTGACGCGCAATGGTGACGATATCGTCACTCCGGACGAGTATGGTACGAACCTTGAGGTCTTCGGTACTTCCACTGGTCTTGATGGTGCCTTTGTCTATCTGGAGATCGCCGGCTTTACGTACAACATCAAAACGCAACCTGATGGTTCCTGGGGTATCGTTACCCGCAGGGCCGATATGGCTACGTTGGAAGATGGTACGTACGAGATCAAAGTCACTGCCACCAACGATGTGGGTAACGTAGCCGAGAGCACACTTGATGTTGTGTTTGCTACGGGTCACGCACCAGTGTTGCTGACTGCGGATGTACAGGATGATGCTGTGGTCGTTGATCAGTCAGCCGTGAATACCAATGATCAGGTTGTCGCTGGCTCGGTAGCGGATGATGCTCTGGAGAGTTCTGATGCTGATGAGATCTTCTCCATTGGCAATGGTGGCAACGACTCAGTGGTATACCATTTGCTGGATGCAACTGATGCCACTGGCGGTAATGGTGCGGATACCATCAGCGGGTTCACGGTAGGTGATGGTAACAATACTGCCGATGCTGACCGTATCGACCTGAGCGAGCTGCTTGCAGATCGTCGTTCGGAGGATGGTAGCGAGAAGGGGGATCTTAGTGACTATCTGAGCGTTACCGTGAAGGGCAGTGACACCGAGATCGCCATCGACCGTGATGGTGCAGGTTCTGCCCATGAAATGACCACTGTCGTGACTCTCTCTGGCGTACAAACGGATCTGGCGACATTGCTGGAGAATCACCAGCTGATCATCGGCTGATTATCGCTCGAGGAGCAAACTGCGGATTGGCCAATGAGGGGAGGGAGTTCTTCATTGGCCACTACGCAAAACTACTGAGTTCATTCTAGGGATGGCTTTGGGTCGCTTCGGCGACCTTTTTTTTGTGCCTGAAATTGTGTTGGTAACTCTTGTGCCGGTAACGACAGGCTCACGTGAAATATGCTTCAGCCCTGTCTATTCGGTGCTACCAGACCATAACGCTGCATACGCCGATAAATGGTAGGGCGTGATACCCCTAACTGTTTGGCTGCCTGGCTGATATTCCACTGACTCTGACGCAATAGGGCATGAAGCTGTTCAGCCTGTTCGTCAGGTAATGATGCATGTGTGGTTTGTTCGGTTATCAGACAGGGGGCGTCATTCTTAGCATGGACGGGAGACAGACACTCATGGGGCAAGTCTTGCACAGTGATTTCTTTGCTGTCTGCACTGGCAATGGCAAAGCTCAAGGCATTTTTTAGCTGGCGGATGTTGCCGGGCCAGGAATAAGCCAACAGGGCGCTCATGGCATCGGCGCGTAAATGCAGTACCTGGCGATGAGGCTGCTGTTCCATCAGCTCTTCAAATACTCGGCGGATAACATAGTGTTTGTCAGCGCGGGCGCGCAATGGGGGAAGTCGGAACTCTGCGCCATTCAGTCGATAATAAAAGTCTTTACGAAAGAGCCCATTGTCGACCAACTGCTGAATACTGCGATGAGTCGTGGCGATAATTCGAATATCCATTTTGGTTCCCGTACCCGGGGGAAGAAGCTCTCCAGCATTGATCACACGTAGTAGCCTGGACTGCAAGTGCAAAGGGATATCGCTGACGTCATTAAGAAATAGTGTGCCACCATCAGCTTGCTGGATCAGCCCCTGTTCACCTTCCGCCTGTCCATTCGGGATACTTCCAGGATGGTAACCAAATAGCTTTCTTTCTATCAGTGATTCGGGGATGGAGGCGCAATTCATCGTTACGAATGGGTGGTGGGCACGCTCGCTGATACTGTGAAAGGCTTGGGCCAGGGCGGTTTTACCGCTACCGGTGTCTCCGCTGATCAGGATATTGACGGATTCGTTGCGTAACCTGTGGGCCAGTTTCTTGATTCGGTTCATGGCTGGATCGTCTCCAGCCAAGCGTTCCAAGGGCGGTGCCGGTCTGGCGGGTTCTGCCGGGGTTGGCCGTGGACGCAGGTGATTCCTTCTAGGTTCGATCAGATTGATGAAGACAATGCTGTTGTCAGAACGCACGCGGAATGCGCATATGTCATCGTCGCTATTGCTGGGAATGCTCAGCAGGTCGACCACTTTTGCATCGAACAGTTGGGTGGCTCTGGGAAATGTCTGCGATGTCAAAGAGGGCCGGTATCTTTGATGGGCCTTGATCAATTCTCTGCCGAAGCTATTGGCGGCAATGATATTACCTCCCTCATCAATGGCAATCAGACCGCGGCCATTGAGATGAACGAATTCCCTGCTGCTGTCGTAACGCAGAATCAGCTGGTTCCTGTAGTGATGAAGAAAATAGGCGTCCTCGATCATGCGTGCACAATGGATAACCAATGGTAGAGCGAAAGCTTGACTCTGCAAGGTGCGCGGTGAATTCAGGGAAGATATGTTGAGCACGGCGATGATATTCCCCTGAGGATCCATTATGGGAGCTGAGCTACCTGTCAGACTGATATGGGAAGCATCAAAGTGTTCTCTCTGATGACAGGTGAGGGGAATGGCTTCGTGCAGACAGGTTCCCACTGCACAGGTACCGGCATAGCGTTCGTTCCAGTCAGCTCCCAGATATAATCCGGCACGTCGCAAGGCATGCTGGTCTTCCTTGTCTCCGCGAAACTTCACCGTAATACCTGCATGGTCGGTAAGCAGCAGGACATAGCCAAAACTGGCGATCTGGGCATAGAGGCGGTCAACTCCTGCACGGCCAACATGCAGTAACTCATCTACCGACTCTTGGTGAGTCCGCAGGATGTGTTGAGGCACGACGCGTACCGGGCGGGGCTTGCTGGGGTCCAACTGGTACTCATGCAGGCAGCGTTGCCATGAGCGCATGATGATATCGCGCTGGTTTATGGTTGCTCCCTGCAGTGTTTTTCCCAAGCACAGCAAAGTATCAATATGGTGACGTTGGGCGGCGCACAGACTCACGGTAATGTTCCTTCTAAAGGGAATCTTTTTAGGACCGTTGTCCAAGGATGCCACTTCGCTTGTACACAATGCCACCGATGAATGTTCAACTGTAATCACAGCCATCATCAGGTGCCTTCCCAAGCAGGGCAGAGATCGTGAGTTATTTGGCAGGTCGTTGAGGCATCGAGGGAGTGATTGCCTGTCTATTCGTTTGCAGCGGCTGGTGGTGTGAAGATATATTCAATTTCTATGCAGAGCCGGCGAGGGGATGAGTCTTATCCCAAGTATTCGAGATACTCCAACGCAGCACCTGAAACGACGATGCCCCACAATAGTGGGGCATCAGTGGTTCTGGCAGATAACTTTTCGTTTTAGCTGTCAGTATCCGTATCGCTGTCGTCGTCCTGTTCGTGGTTGGCCAGGGCTACGACGGCACCGGGCTTGCCTGTCTCTAGGGCAGCCAGGGCAGGTGATACTTCCTTCTGGAAGCTGGCCAAGGCGGTTCCTTGCAGGCGAGTGTTCTCCGGCAGGGATACGGCCATGGCGTCAACCTGACTGTCATTGACCAGAATCTCGTAGTGAAGATGAGGTCCGGTGCTGCGTCCCGTGTTGCCAGATTGGGCAATGGTATCGCCCATATTGACACGCTGGCCATTGGAGACCAGAGCTTTGGACAGATGCAGGTAGCGGGTTTTGTAGCCGTTGTCATGACGGATGACGATATAGCGGCCTGCGAGAGGATGGTTGCCGACTAGCTCGACTGTACCGCCAGCAGGTGCGACCACAGAGGTGCCGATCGGCATGGCGAAGTCTGTGCCCTTGTGCGGGCTGATGCGGCCGGTGACTGGGTGGCGACGCCCGGGATTGAAACTGGAACTGATCCGATACTGGCCGCTGAACGGGTAGCGGTTGAAGGCCGGGTCCAGGCTGTCGCCATCGGGAGTGTAGAACTTGTTGTCCTCAGGGTTGCGCACTAGAGTCAGGTTCATGCGCGCACCTTCATAGGACACAGCTAGGACACGCGGATCCAGACGTTGGCCATCAATGATGTCGGATTCTACCAGTGCCCGGAAACTGTCGCCGCGACGGGTGTCACGACGGAAGTCGAGTTTCTTGCTGAGAACTTTGGACATTTCCGAGATTTCTGTACGCGTCAGGCCCGCTGCCTGGGCGGAACGCGTGAAGCTACCACTGACGGTGCCGGCATAGAGGCGTTGCGAGGCTTCGCCTGCACGCTCGATGTCGGCAATGTCGTAGTTGCCATCTTTCTGTTCGATCAGATAGCCATGGCGTGCGTTCTCCATGATGCGCAGAGAGAGAAGCTTGCCATCCTTATCGAGTTGGTATTCAAAGGTGTCACCCGCACGCCAGCGAGTCAGTACCTTTTCATCCGGAACCAGGTCGAGCAGCGCCATCGCATCGTGATAACCCAGCCCCAAGGTGTGATCGGCAATCGTGGTGAAGGTATCACCAGCAGCTACCTTGTAAGTCTGCCAGGTCGGGACGTAAGGAGCCTTGGCCACGATCTCTTCATTGAGAACGACTGGGCCTTCATCGAACAATTTGAGCTCATCTTCACTGATGTCCTCGTATGAGGTTGCATCAGTAGCGAGCTGTTCGCTTCTCGCCATGTTGCCAACAGCCATGGCAACCTGACGAGCTGTTTCACTCAGGCTTGCATGCCCCAGAAGAGCCGACGCCGCTTCCTCGGAGGAAGAAGCGGCGTCGGGCTTCATCATGAGAGGGGGTAGTCCCGAGGACGAGCGCATAGCGGCTTCAAATCCTGCATCCTGATCGGCACGGTCGACGAAGTCGACATCGACAATTTCACGAGCCTGCAGTTGGGATATCGGGACATGCTGTTGCCGTGCATCCAAGGCCAGATCGATTGCGCTGGCTACCCGAGGAGAATTCAACTCAAGGGAGGGGAGACCTGGAGAGGCAGTGGCGTCCAGCGGAACTCGAACAGTGTCGAGCGCTTGCTTGTCACGCTGAACGTCTTCGTAAGTCGTAACGATCTTGTGAGCACCCAGCACGGTAACCATAGTGGCGACAGGTAGTAACAGTAACTTGTGCGTGCGGGGCAGCGAATGGATGATTCGCATCATGGGTTATGTGCCATAAAACTGGTGAAAAAAATGAATATATGAATATACATAGGCGTTCACACCATACCCCATGAAGCATGGTATTCCTATACTGTATATCTATACATGAAGGGGCGCTTTGCTGCGCAGAGTGGCGTTTTATGGCAAGCGGTAGTTGTACGTGACCCTCGAATTATACGTGGTTCTCAATCGACTACTGCACGGTCACATGGATACGAAATACCTCAAGCATGCATATATGAGGTGCGTATTCATGAGTAAGTGCACAGGACATTGGCTCAAGAATCAATAAGCGCGAACGGTGTTCGCTAAGTGTTAGTTATTGGACACTTCTACAAAACGAATTGCAAGTATTCCTTTGGTGTATGTCTGGTTGAGAAGCGCCATCCCTGTAGGTTGCACGACGACAAGATGCGAATGATGGATGGTGATGGCTCAAGTCCTGAATGATAAACATTCGATTATCATCAAGTATAAACTGGTAGCTCTTGTGCATCGTTGGAAGGAATCGAAACATGTCACGTGTGACTTTAGCCCAGTGGCGAATGCTGGCCGCAGTGGTCGACCATGGCGGTTTTGCTCGGGCTGCACAAGCGATCCACAAGAGCCCTTCAACGCTCAATCACGCTGTACATAAGTTGGAAGAGCAACTGGGAGTCAAGGTCTTTGAACCGGAAGGGCGTCAGGTGCGCCTGACTGAAGCTGGTCAACTACTGCTGCGCCGTGCCCGCCAGTTGCTCGATGAAGTAGATGCACTGGAGGATGTGGCAGCACAGCTACGCGAAGGTGAAGAAGCCGAAGTGGTGTTATGTGTCGACCAGATATTTCCTTCCAGTGCCCTGGCCTGGGCCATGGAAGCATTCTCCGCCAGTTTTCCTCATGTGCGCCTGCAGTTGCATGAAACGGTCCTTAATGGAGGCGTTGAAATGCTGGTCGCCGGACAGGCGGATCTGCTTGTCTCGGGATTCGCTGCGGCAGGGCACTTGGGGGAGCCCCTGGTGATGGTGCGTTTCATTGCTGTTGCCCACCCGGATCATCCGCTTCATTCCTTGGATCGCCAACTGAATCTGCGCGACCTGAAGCACTATCGCCAGATCGTTGTACGCGACTCTGCTCAAGGCAAGGGGCGTGATGCAGGCTGGCTGGAAGCCGAGCAGCGCTGGACCGTCAGTCATATCAGTACGTCTCTGGATATGATCGAGCGTAACCTGGGGTTTGCCTGGTTGCCGGAAACCCGTATTCGTCGCCATCTGGATGATGGGCGTCTACTGCCCTTGCCATTGGAAGCAGGAGGCGTGCGGGAAGCCCCGATGTTGCTGATCCATCAGGACCTGGATAGAGCTGGGCCGGCCACCCGGGCCATGGCGTCTCTCTTGCGGGAATCCGTTTCCACCTGTCCGGCTCAATCTCAACTTAATCATCGATAGAATCGTATGGTTGGTGCGAGAAACTGCGCTTGATGTTCGATAGTTTCGATTTACCCTGGAGCCAGAATGGCGAGTAGCACTGTAGTGTACAGGTGGGTCGTGTACAGGTGGGTCGTGTACAGGTGGGTCGTATACTAGTGAGCCGCATGCAGGCGAGCGTGCAGGCAAGGCCCAATGAGATCGCTCAGCCGAGAAAGCACAGGTCGGGAAACGTGGAGCACGAGACATGGGTAAGTTGGTCAATGGCATCTGGCATGATCAGTGGTATGACACCAAAGCCAGTGGTGGTGAGTTCGTGCGCGAGTCAGCTCAACTGCACGATTGGGTAACGCCGGGAGGAAAGCCTGGCCCGGATGGGCAGACTGGTCTGCCGGCAGAGCCTGACCGCTATCATCTTTATGTATCCCTGGCATGTCCGTGGGCTCACCGTGTTCTGATCATGCGCAAGCTCAAGGGGCTGGAGAATCTGATCGGAGTCTCCCATGTCAGCCCTCTGATGCTTGATCAAGGCTGGACCTACGATGTTGCTGAAGGCTCCAGTGGCGATGCGCTCAATGGCGTGGACTACCATCATCAGCTCTATACACTGACGGATTCCAGGTATACGGGTAGAGTGACAGTGCCGGTGCTGTGGGACAGAAAGACTCGGCGCATTGTCAATAATGAGTCATCTGAACTGTTACGCATGCTCAATGTGGCCTTCGATGAAGTGACGGGAAATCACCTGGATTTCTATCCGGAAGATTTACGTAGTGCTATCGACGAGGTCAACGCTGATGTGTACGACCATATCAATAATGGTGTCTACAAGGCGGGGTTTGCCACTGAGCAAGCGGTATACGAGAAGCATGTAACAGCTCTGTTCGATGCCCTGGATCGGATGGAAATGCGCCTTTCGTGCCAGCGTTATCTGACAGGGGCCTGGCTGACAGAAGCTGATATTCGCTTGTTCACTACGCTGGTGCGTTTTGATGCGGTCTATCATGGCCACTTCAAGTGCAACCTGCGGCGCATTGAAGACTACCCCAATCTATCCAGCTACCTGCGCGAGCTCTATCAGTGGCCGGGTATTGCTGAAACGGTGAACATGGATCATATCCAGCGCCACTATTATATGAGTCACGCGACCATCAATCCCAACGCCATTGTTCCTCTCGGCCCCATGCTTGATTATGAGCGTCCCCATGGCCGCGAGAGATTGGAGGGGAAAGGGATCAGGCTGAGAGTGACCGAAGCGCCGAGATGAACCATCAGCTATCAGCTTTTGCCATGCATGAAGGAAAAGCCGAAAGGTTGAGCTGATTTATCCTCGGGTAGCCTCCGTATCAACATACGTGTCTCGATGTCCTGGCTTATGGCTTATGGCTTATGGCTTATGGCTTATGGCTTATGGCTTATGGCTTATGGCTAGTCATGTATTTCGCCAGCCAGCGGTCCAGGGCATTGGCGAATTCACGCCGATCGCTGTCTGAGTACCCCTTGGGGCCGCTGGTATGCTCGCCACTGGCTCGCAGTGTTTCCATGAAGTCACGCATCTGTACTCGGGCACGGATGTTGTCCCGAGTCAGTGCTTCTCCACGGTTGGTCATCACCATGGCACCTTTTTCCAGGGCATCCATGGCCAGAGGAAGGTCGGCGGTGACCAGCAGGTCTCCCGGTGTCAGGCGCTGGACAATTTCATTGTCGGCAGCATCAAAACCATGACTGACTGCAAGGCCCTTGACCCATTTGGAGGGTGGTAGAGGAATCTGGTGATTGGCGACAAAGAAGGCTTGAGTACCGGTGCGCTCGGCAGCACGAACGATGATGTCGCGGGCAACACGAGGACAGGCATCGGCATCGACCCAAAGGGTTGGCATGGGATTCTCCACGAAACGATTCCCCATCATAAAGTATGGATCTGTGCTAGCCAGACCCTTTTGCTGATGGTAACATGCGCGCTCCTCGCATGTGCTGACCCCACCATCATGATGCGCGATCATCTCCAACAGCAGCTCAATGGGACTCTGGAAGTCCTGCTGTGATGGAGACCAGATAGGCGCTGTAACGTGTTCCACAAGTGACGCGTTCGATTTGTGAAGATGGAGCACCGCTAAAAAATCCTGCTACTCAAGTGGGATTGGTGCAAGACGGTCGCCACGATGGTTCGAGCTATGCCACAGACTGATGTTCCGTGGAAGGCGAACCAATGCCAGGTGCGACCGACGTCCCCGACATCGAAGTTGACTCTGCCAGGAGCGGAGCTTCTATCCTGCTGTTCGCGCTTACCATGTGATCGCGTCAGGGGCGTCACCCATGTTTTTTGCCGGTCAACCCGGCCTACCAAGGTGTGATTCATGACCTCGACTGTTGTCGCCTCGCCGTCCTTCGGTGATCTGGCCCTGCTGCCTGCTGTTCTCTCTGCTATCGAGACCCTGGGCTACGAGACTCCCTCGCCCATCCAGGCACAGACCATTCCCGCATTGCTGGAAGGCCGCGACATGCTGGGCCAGGCCCAGACCGGCACCGGCAAGACCGCTGCCTTTGCTTTGCCACTGTTGTCACGTCTCGAGCTCGAGCGCCGTGAGCCCCAGGTACTGGTGTTGGCTCCAACCCGTGAGTTGGCCCAACAGGTGGCCGTGTCTTTCTCCCGTTATGGCCAGAACCTGAATGGTCTGGAAGTGGCTACCTTGTGTGGTGGTCAGGAATATCGTGATCAGCTCAGCGCCTTGCGCCGTGGTGCTCAAGTAGTAGTCGGTACGCCTGGTCGTGTCATCGATCACCTGGATCGTGGCAGCCTCAAGCTGAATGGCTTGAATGCATTGGTGCTTGATGAAGCCGACGAAATGCTGCGCATGGGCTTTATCGATGACGTCAAGCGTGTCGTTGCGGATACCCCGGAAGATGCACAGCGTGTGTTCTTCTCCGCGACGCTGCCCAGCGAGATCGAGCGCATCGTCAACAAGTACCTGGTGGACCCGGTCAAGGTCACCATTGAAGCTCGTACCACTACCAATGAGAGCATCGAACAGCGCCTGGTGCGTGTCGATGGCGGAGCCAAGGTCGAGGCGCTTGCACGTATCATCGAAGTCGAACCGGTGGATGCTGCCATCGTATTCGTGCGCACCCGTGCTGCCTGCACCACGTTGACCGAGCAGCTGTCCGCTCGTGGTGTCAATGTGGCCAGCCTGTCCGGGGACCTGGATCAGAGCTTGCGCGAGCGTACCATCACGCGTCTCAAGCGTGGAAAGGTCGATGTGTTGATTGCTACCGACGTGGCGGCTCGCGGCCTTGATGTACCGCGTATTACCCATGTCATCAACTATGACCTGCCACAGGATGCAGAGGCCTATACCCACCGCATCGGGCGTACTGGCCGTGCCGGCCGTACAGGCATCGCCATTACCTTTGCCGGCTTCCGTGAAGGCCGTAAGGTTGGCTGGCTTGAGCAGGCGACCGGTCAGAAGATGGACGTCATGGAGTTGCCGGATGAGACTGCGATTCGCGCTCATCGCGACGAAGTTTTCCACCAGCGTGTGGTCGCTACCCTGACCAAGGGTGCCGAAGAACAGAAGGCTCTGATCGAACGTCTGGTTGAAGAAGGCTATGATCCTGTTGAGCTGGCTACTGTATTTGCTGCCATGGCCCGTGCCGACGAGCCGCCCATCGGTCGTCTGCAGGCTCCGCGTCGTGAACGCAATGAGCGTAGCGATCGTAATGATCGTGAGCGTAGCTCGCGTCGTCGTGACGACCGCGCACCGCGCGAAGGCATGACCCGTTACCGCGTTTCCGTGGGACACAAGGACGGCGTCAAGCCGGGTCAGCTGGTAGGGGCTCTGGCCAACGAAGGGGGAATTGAGGGGTCGCGTATCGGTCGTATCGATATTCGCAATGCTTTCTCCGTGGTTGAGCTTCCCAACAGCCTGCCGGCGAGTATTCTTACCAAGATGGCACGTGCACGAGTGGCTGGCCGAGCTCTGGAAATCAGTGAAGATCGTGGTAGTCCCGAGCGTGCTCCGCGTCGCCGTCGTGATAATGGCGATGCTCCGGTGCGTAGGCAGTCGCGCGCCTGATAAGCTGAACCAAGGGGGGAGTTGATCTTCCCCTGACACAACAAGGCCGGTGAGGAGAACCTCACCGGCCTTGTTGTGTATAGATAGTACGTATTTATAGATAGTACGTATTTATAAATAGTCGGTGTGCTTATGTGGGATGAATTGGCTTCTGAGCGCTTGGTTGGGCATTACGTCACTTCTGACATGTCTTGTACCGATACAGCGCCAGAGTGACACCGACAAAGATAAGGGAATAGATCACAAGTTGGGTCATACAAGGCTTCCGAAATGATGAACCCCAAGTGCTCTGCAATTGAGGCGTGGCAGCAGGAGCATTGGGGGAGTCATGACGGATGCAGAATTAAAGAAGTTTCCACTGGGGTCGATATCTCATAAGGATAATGATTTTCGTCCCTTGCGAAGGAAGACAGACAGGATATGGACTTGACGCAATGTGAAACTGTCTCATCGGACTGCCCTACGAATCTTCGCCTGATTGGGTGCTGTGGTCGTCTCGTCAGCGCATGTGTCAACACTCATAGGATATTGGCATGAACTTGAGCAATCTGAGCGTTTCTACGCGCCTTGCTTGGGGTTTCGGTACTCTTCTTGCCATGCTGATGCTGGTGGTGGCAGTGGGGATCCTGCGCATGGGAAGTATCAATTCCGAGATGACATCCTTGATCTCGCATCGTATACCGGCAACCGAGCTCATCAATGATACTTCCTACCGGGTGGTAGATAATGCCCGGGTCGCACGCAACATGATTTTGCATAACAACGATCACGACAAGGAAGCCAATAAAGATGCCTATGACCAAAATCTGGCGGTCATTAATGAGAACCTCAATAATCTCGCGTTGCGGATCAACAATGCCCAGGATAGGGCATTGTTCGATAAAGTGAGCAGGACTCGCGCTGCCTATGAGAGCTATACCGATAACGTGATTGCCCTTGCCTTGGCGCATCGCTCGTCCGAGGCAACCGCCTTGCTGTTCAGTTCGCAGTATCAGCGACAGGGAGATTATCTGGCGGCATTGGGTGAGCTGAGGGCCTACCAGAAGCATCTGATGGAGAGTGATGCTCGGTCTACCCAAGAGCTTAATGGTCAGACACGCGATGCCATGCTGGCTGTTGGCTTCATCGCGCTCCTGCTCGGTGTGGGGTTGACCTGGTTGATCACGCGCAGTATTCGACGCCAGCTCGGCGGAGAACCGCGTGTTGCAGTACAGATTGCTCGTGCTGTTGCACAAGGTGACTTGACTCATGCAATCCTTGTCAAGGACGGTGACACTGGAAGCTTGATCGCCCAGCTCCAGCAGATGCAGCTCGGCCTGGCGAAGGTGGTGGGTTTGGTGCGCGGAGGGGTCGAGTCTGTGACGGTGGCTTCAATGCAGATCGCTGCAGGTAGCCGTGACCTGTCTAGCCGCATTGAGATGCAGGCCTCCAGCCTCAAGGACACCGCCAGCGCCATGGAGCAGATTTCTGGAACCGTGCACCAGAGCGCCGACGTTGCGCAGCAGGCTAGCAGGTTGGCTGACACCGCCTCGCAGGCGGCCTGCAGTGGTGGTTTGGCTGTCGAGCATGTAGTGCACAGGATGAATGAGATATCCTCCGTCAGCCAGCGTATCGGTGAGGTCATCGGCGTTATCGATGGTATTGCCTTCCAGACCAATATCCTCGCACTCAATGCTGCCATCGAGGCTGCTCGTGCTGGTGCTCAGGGCAAGGGATTTGCCGTTGTGGCTGCGGAGGTTCGTACCTTGGCCAGAAATAGCGCGGAGGCGGCAAGAGAGATCAAGCAATTGGTCGAAGATTCTGCAAACAAGGTTGATTCCGGCAGCGCCCAGGTAGCCGATGCCGGGCAGACGATGGGTGAGATTGTCGATCAGGTTGGCCGTGTCAATCAACTCATCGGTGAATTGGCGTCGGCTGCGCGTGAGCAGAGCATGGATGTTGAGCAGATCAGTGATGCCGTGGCGCAGATGGATCGGACCGTCCAGCAGAACGCTTCCCTGGTCGAGCAGAGTGCCTCAGCGGCCATCGGTCTCGAGGAGCAGGCCAAGAGCTTGGCTCGCGCGGTTGAGGTATTCAGAGTTCCGGACCACTACAGGGCAGGGAATGAGCCTGATTTGACGGGTCGTGATAGGGTTGACGAGGGAACGAAGGTAGAGAGGGAGCCAGCCGGGGCTGTGAGCTGACTCCCTGTTCCGGATGCTACCGACTCAGATTGTGCCTGGCTATCGACTCATGAGTTGCGCAAAACGTGCTAACAGCGCACTGGCATCGGGGGTTGGGTGGATGCTTGCGTAAAGTGCCTCGGGATCTGCCCCCTGTTGCAAGAGTGGCTCTCGCTGATGGTCGAGGTAGCGTCGCATGACGTCGACATCGAACTCAGGGTGGAATTGCACACTCCACTGGCGTGGACCATAGCGCAGCGCCTGATGCGGGTCATGGGCGTTGCGTGCCAGAACCGTGGCACCGGCAGGAGCCTTGAGCACGGTCTGGGAGTGGGTCAGATGGGCCGGGAATATCGCTGGCAATTCGGCAAACAATGGGTCATCGGACGCCGCTGCATCCAGCTGAATCATGAAGCTGCCGCATTCTCTACCAGCGGGGTGGTAGCCAGCTTCTCCGCCAAGCGCATCGGCCATCAGTTGATGGCCATAGCATACACCCAGCAGTGGCAGATCGACCGCCAGCGCCTGACGTAGCCAGGGCTTGAGCGCCTCGCTCCATGCCTCGCGATCGGTGACCATGGCATGGGAGCCGGTAATCACCGCGCCGCGTAGTGACTCGGGGGCGGGAAGGGCATCAGCCCCTCGCGCATCGACTACGTCAATGGGTAGAGTGTCGGGAGCATTGAGCGCTGCCGCGAACAGCTGCTCGAAGTTGCCCCGATGCTCGATGACATCATCGAAGCTATCGCCGGTCTTGAGGATGACCAAGGGTTTCATCATCGCTCAAGCCATCCTCAAACGTTCGCCCAGAGCCTGCATGAAGCGGCTGCTCGCTTCGAGTTGGCTGATATCGATATATTCGTCCGGCTGGTGTGCCTGACTGATACTGCCAGGACCACAGATGACAGTCGGCAGGTTGGCCAGCTGGAATTGGCCAGCTTCGGTGGCATAGGCCACTGCACCTGGAGGCTGGAACTGGCCCTGCTGTTCATGACACAGCAAATCATGACACAGCAAATCATGACATAGCTCCAGGGCTTCACGATTATCGCGATCTGCCAAGGCCGGTACCGTCGTATTGAGTGCCTCGGTGGTGATGGAGGCTTCGGGAGCCCGGGCCTGCATTTTCGCTTCCAGTTCCTTGGCAGTCGTTTCCACCCGGGCCAGAAGCTCTTTGGCATCGTCGGTAGGAAGGTGGCGGATTTCCCAATCAAACGTACAGCGTCGCGCCATGATGTTGATGGCAGTGCCGCCTTCTATCTTGCCGACATGCAGGCTCGAATGAATGACGCTGAAGGCCTCATCGACACGACCTTCCTCCTTGAGTTCAGCCATCACATCCTCGATGCGGGTGACCAGACGCGCCGCGACATGAATCGCGGAGACACCTTGATAGACCTGGCTGGAGTGCGCTTCGCGCCCGATGACCGTGGTGCGGAAGTTGGTAGCCCCCTTATGGGCAACAACCGGACACATCGACGTAGGCTCTCCCACAATGACGGCTGCCGGGCGTGGGTGATCACTCATCAGGCGCTCGATCATGCGTGGTGCGCCGACACAACCCACTTCTTCGTCATAGGAAAGTGCCAACCAGATGGGAACCTGAAGATCATCCTTCAGCCAGTTTGGCAGTTCTGCCAGAGCGCAGGCAATGAAGCCTTTCATGTCACAAGTGCCGCGACCATACAGGCGAGACGCGTTGTCGCCTTGACCCTGGGTCAGGGTAAAGGGATCTGTGGTCCAGGGTTGACCATCTACCGGTACCACGTCGGTATGTCCGGAAAGCACCACACCGCCAGCGACATTCGGCCCGATACGTGCCAGCAGATTGGCTTTAGTGCCTTCGTCATTTTCCACCCGCCAGTAGTCCACGTCGTGCTGATCCAGCCAGCTCTCGACGAATTCGATCAAGGCCAGATTGGAATCACGAGACACAGTCGCAAAGCCCACCAGGCGGGCGAGCATTTCAGTGGCGGTCATAAGGCACTCCTGAATCAAGACAGAGAAGAGACTACCACGGCCGCTCTGTGCACGGCAGGGGGAGGAGGCTTTCCCGGCACTATTGTGGGCACCCGATCAGGACTGCTTCGACATGTGGCCCATGTGCTGAAGCCATGGGCTCATGGGTATCATGCGTCGGTACCAGTCATTGATATCAGCTACCTGATATCAAGAGCGAGCCAGCCGGGCACGGCTGGTGCCATTGCCCAGTGGCTCGATGATGATCTGAACAGGGATGCGCTCGTGCATCTCCTGGACATGAGAAATCACACCCACCCGGCGACCAAGTGCCTGCAGGCCATCCAGTGCTTCCATGGCCAGGGCCAGAGACTGTGGATCAAGGCTGCCGAAGCCCTCATCGATGAAGAGCGACTCAATGACGAGTTCGCCAGACGCCATGGAGGCCAGTCCCAGGGCAAGGGCAAGGGACACGAGGAATGTTTCGCCACCGGACAAGGAGTGTACCGAGCGCCGTTCATCCCCCATGTCGCGGTCTTCCACCAGCAGTCCGAGGGAGCTGCCACCACGGATAAGGCGATAACGGCGGCTGAGCCCAGCCAAATGCAGGTTGGCGTGCTCCAACAGTTGTTCCAGATTGTAAGCTTGGGCGATTCGCCGAAATGCCTTGCCATCGGCAGAGCCGATCAGTTCATTGATCTGGCCCCAGCGGCGGTGCTCGGCACGTGCTGACTCCAGTTCGCTCTGGGCCTGTTGCTGGCGCTGACGGCGACGGTCGTCGTCGCGTAGAGCGTGGATGGCTTCGTCTCGCTGCTGCTGCCTGCTGTCCAGAAGTGGAGCAAGTGCTTGCTGTTCAGCGAGCACTTGCTTGAGGTGCAGCTGGAGGCCGTCCTGAGTCTCTTCACTCAACAGAGCACTGTCATTGCTGTCTTCATCGGACTGAGCCGTCGGCTCCTGGGCTTGTCCCTGGGCGAGGACTTGAGTCATCGCCCGGCGATGCTGAACCAACGCCTGGCGGCGTTCAGCCAGACTGGCATCGGTGCGCTGCAAGGTCTGTTCGGCAACGGACAGTTCCTGATCCTGATGACTGGCTTCCTGTTGTGACTGGGCCAGTAGCCGGGTCAGCGTCGAGTCGTCGAGCTCCGGGTGGGCTTGACGCCATTGTTGCAGTTCCTGCTCCAGTTGCTGCTTTTCCTGATGAAGCTGGTCTTGGCGTTGCGTTTCGTGTTGCAGCCGGGCTTCCAGGCGTTCCTGTTCCCGCTGGGCTTGATGGTGGCGGCTCAAGGCTTTGTCCCGTGCCTGGCGAGCAGAATCCTGCTGTTGTTCTAGATACTGTTGCCAGGCATCCGCGGAAGCATGCTCACCGAGACGGGTCGCCAGTCGCTGGGAGATATTCTCCCTTTGTTGCAGCAGGGGAGGACGAGCATGAACAAGCCGGGCCTGTTCCTGTTCAAGGCTATTGCCTTGAGCATTGAATTGAGCGAGTGCCAGCTGAAGCTGATGGAGCGCTTCTTCCAGCGGACCTAGTTCGGTTTCTGCCTGTGTCAGTTGTGCAAGACGTTGCTCGGCATCATGACGCTGAGTGGCATATAGCTTGCGTTGCTCTTCCAGCCAGTGTCGACAGGCCAAGGGATCAGTGTCAGGCAGAGCCTCATGCAGCGGCAGTTCACGGAAACTCAGACGAGCCTGGGCCAGGCGTCGCTCGGTGCCTTCAAGGTCGTTGCGCTGCTGCTCCAGAGACTTCTCCAGGGCGAGATATTCGCCACGCAGTTCATCCCTCTGTTGCTGAGCCTTGTCGAACGCCTGGCGTGCTTGAGCTTGCTGCTCGTCCTCATGCGCTTGCTGCGCGGCAAGCTGTTTGGCCTCGGGAGTTTCCGGTGGTTCATGGCGCCAGGGATGGTCCATTCCGCCGCACACCGGGCAAGGTTCATTCTCCCGGAGATGCTGGCGCAGCCGCGCCACACTTTCGCTACGCACGGCACGGCTGTGTTCAATGAAATCACTTAGCTGACGATAGGTGGTTTCACTCTGCTCCAGGTGCTGCCTGGCTCTCTGGCCGTGTTCGATCAGGCTGTTCTTGCGCTTCTCGTCAGTGGCCAGTGCCTGGGTCAGTTCATGATGAGCTTGCTCGATGCGCTGCAGCTCCTGCCAGGCGCTGGCCAGCTCACTAAGGGCCAGGCCATGTTGCGCGGTCTGGTCGACTTGCTGCTGGGCAGCCTGGCGAGCGTCATCAAAGGAAACGTGCTTGCCGACCAGCTTTTCCAGAGATGCCTGCAAGTCGTCGCGTTGTGCATTGAGCTGTTGATGGCGCTGCTCGGTCTGGCGACGCTGGTCACCAAGCTGCCTGGCCTCGCGTTGGCGTTCCTGAACCTGCCTGTCGAGCTCGGCCAATTGATGGTCCAGCGTTGCCAATGCCTGGGTATCTTCACGGGCCTTGCGTAGCGAAGGCTCTACCTGTTGTCGATGCTCACTGGCAGAAACCAGTGTTTGCTCGGCTTGTGTGTAAGCGGCATGGCTGACCTTTAGCTCAGCATTGGCGGCGTCCCATGCCTGGCGCGTCAGGGTGAGAGCTTCTTCCTGTGCGGAGAGCAGGTCGGGAAGCTCTTTCTGACGTTGCAGGCGATGACGTTGAGGAGCCAATTGTTGGCGCCATCGCTGGTCAGTACGCACATCGGCCAGAGCCTGCCAGCGCTGCTCGGCTGCGGTGTGCTGCTGGCTGCCTTCCATCCAGGCCTGGTGCAACCTGGTATCGGTTGCATGCCATTGTTGCTGAGCATCAAGAAGCTTGGCTTGCTGCTGTACGGCATGCAACGCTTCCTCGGCCTGGGAGGCTTGGTCTTCCAGTTCGGCACGGGATTCTGTATCGGCAGGCAGGTCACCGGAAATCTTGGCTTCGAGCGCTTCGACCTGCTTTTTCGCGTTGCTGGTGCGGCGGTAGGCGGCAATGGAAATGGCAGAATATTCGGCAGTGCCGGTCAAGCGTTCCAGCAGGTCACTGCGCTCGTTGTCATCAGCCTTGAGAAAGGCGGAAAATTCGCTCTGGGCTAGAAGAACCGCACGGGTGAACTGGTCGAATGTCAGCCCCAGGCGTTCCGGCAGCAAACGCTCGAATTCGCGTTTCTGAGTGGTCAGTAGTTGCCCGTTATCGAGGTCGTGCAGGGATTGTTCCACCGCCTGCAACTTGCCCGTGGCCTTGTCGCGGGCACGGCGAACGGCCCAGCGTGATCGATAGTGATGTCCGTCGCGGCCAATAAAGTCCACTTCGGCATAGCCACTGGCGCAGCCTCGCCGCAACAGGGTGCGGGGGTCAGCGGTACTGACCGTATCCTCGCCAACATCCGGTAGTGGTGCATCACGTCCGGGGGCCTGTCGCAGCCGTGGGGTGTTGCCATACAGGGCCAGGCACAATGCATCAAGCAATGTGCTCTTGCCTGAACCGGTCGGGCCGGTGATGGCAAATAAACCAGCATCACGCAGTGGTGGTGCGCTGAAGTCGAGTTCCAAGGGGCCGGGAAGCGAGGCCAGGTTGGCCAGCCGTAGCGCAAGAATCTTCATGGCTGGTTCTCCTGTCCCACATCGTCCAGCACATCTTGCAGCAAGCGATCGAAATCGGACATGACGTCTGTGCCGGGCGGCTCGTTCCAACGTTCCTGCCAGGTCAGCTCGAACAGGCGTCGTGGCCCCAGAGATTCAAGGTCTACCTTGTGGGGAGAGGCATTTTGTTCGCTCTGTGGCAGGCGTCGTTCCAGGCGCAGCAATCGAACAGGCTTGTCTTTCAATGCCGCATCCACCTGAGCTTTCAGGTCAGGGACGGGAGCGGCCAGTTCCACCCGAACTTCCAGCCAGGGCCAGTATTCGCGGGGCCGTTCCGAGGCGCTGGTCAGGTCGACAGTCATGGCCGCCAGTTGTGTCAGAACGTCATCCAATGGCGCCGGGCCAACTCGGTACATGGCCACGGGGCGAGGTACGGCAATGGCCTCCACTGAGGACAGGATTTCACCCTCCAGGACAATGGCGACCACTTGATGGGGATAGTTCACTTCACTGAAATCGAGTGGCAGCGGGCTGCCGCTATAGCGGATGCGTTCCTCGCCAACCTGCTGAGCGCGATGCAGATGCCCCAAGGCGACATAGGCAATATCAGCGGGAAACAAGGACGCAGAAATGGACTCTTCACCACCAATGACAATGGGCCGTTCACTGGCTTCGGAAACAGCCGCACCATGCAGGTGAGCATGACTCATGGCCACCAGGGCCTGGCCAGGCTGACGCTTGCTGCGAGCCGCCGCGATCAACTGCTGATGAACCTGAGTGACGCCGGATACGTAGTTATGTCTGGGATCGTTATGCTTGGTGTCATTCTGGGATGCTTCATCCAGTTGCACCCCGTTTCCCGTGACCTCGGCGGGTCGCAGGAACGGTAGCGCCAGACACCAGGCACATGTCGTGCCGTCAATATCATCAAGGGGTACCAGCAAGCGCTCGCTGTCGAGAGTACCGTCATCCAGCCAGCTTACTCGGCCCAGGGCATGAGTGCCCAGGCGTTGCATCAGCGGGGCCGGAAGCTCGATACGATTGCCGCTGTCATGGTTGCCGGCAATCAGTACGATATTGAGGCTTGGCAGGCGCTCATGGGCAGATACGATGAAATCATAGAGCAACTGCTGCGCACGCAGAGAAGGGTTGACCACATCGAAGATATCACCCGCCACCAACAGGGCATCGGCCTGGCGCTGTTCCAGGGTATCGAGCAGCCAGTCGAGAAATGCCTGATGTTCTGCATGACGCTCCTGACCATGGAAGTTCTGGCCCAAGTGCCAATCCGCGGTGTGGATGATGTTCAACGGCTCCTCCCTGAGAATATGTGTATGATGCGTTAGGCCCTAGTCTACCGCGATGCCATGCCAGGAAAATAACGGATGTCTACGCCCACTACCCGACACCTGCATGATTGGGATCTTGCGCCTCGCGATGCGATTGCGCTGCAACGCCGTCTGGCAGGACAGGTCGAGCGTCAGGATCGCCTGGCAGGTGAGGTGAAATATAT
Organism: Halomonas binhaiensis; assembly: GCF_008329985.2. NCBI lineage: Bacteria > Pseudomonadati > Pseudomonadota > Gammaproteobacteria > Oceanospirillales > Halomonadaceae > Halomonas > Halomonas binhaiensis. Next base: position 3,111,321 of record NZ_CP038437.2, on the reverse strand, counting down.
CGCTGGCGTCGATATTGGCTTCGAGCCATCCCTGGGGACCGACAGGGAAGTGGGGAAACGTGACGGGATCACGCGAGCAGCAGTGGTAGTGCTGAATTGGCCGGAGCTGAATGTTGTCGAGCATGTTGTGGCTCGGGAGCCAACACGCATGCCCTATATTCCCGGGTTGTTGTCATTTCGTGAGACACCTGCCGCATTGGCTGCCTTTGCGCAATTGAAGCACAAGGTCGGCCTGGTCATGGTCGATGGTCATGGTATCGCGCATCCTCGGCGGCTGGGAGTGGCCGCACATCTGGGCCTGTGGCTGGACCTGCCAACCTTGGGCGTGGCCAAGAAACGCCTGACCGGGCAGCATGGCGAGGTACCTGAAGAGCGCGGAGCCTGGACACCTCTGAAACATGACTGCGAGATGCTTGGCATAGTGTTACGCTCCCGAGCAGGGGTCAAACCGATATTCGTTTCACCCGGACACCGCTTGTCGATAGATAGTGCCAGGGACTGGGCCATTGCCTGTCTTGGCCGCTACAAGCTGCCGGAACCTACGCGACTGGCGGACCGTCTTGCTTCACGCCGGGATGCGTCTTCCTGATCCTTGAAGTGATCGTCGTCCGAATACTTCACATTGTTTATTCCTTTCAGATTATCTCTTTCAGAGGATGTGATGCCCGAAACCACAGCCGGCCGTAGCGTGTCTCCTTGCATCAAGGCTACCCAGACCTGGGTGGAGTCCTTTGTCGTGGCACATAACGTCTGTCCTTTCGCGGGGCGGGAGGTAAAGCGTGGTTCGGTACATTACCGCTCTCTTGACGGGCGACATCTGGAGGAGGCATTGCTCGGGCTGATCGATGCGTGTTCGCATCTTGATCGTGTGCCCGAAGTAGAGACGATACTCCTGGTATTTGAGCGGGGGCTGGAAGACTTCGATGATTACCTGGACGCCTTGATCATGGCGGAAGCGTTATTGGCGGAACAGGGTTATGAAGGTGTCTACCAGTTGGCAAGCTTCCATCCCGATTACGTCTTCGAGGGCTCCGATGAAGATGATCCTGCCAATTTCACCAATCGTTCCCCTTGGCCAGTGTGGCACCTGCTGCGAGAAGCCGGGCTGGAACAGGCTTTGATGCATTACGCTGATCCGGAGCAGATTCCCGTGCGCAACATTACCCGCATGCGCGAGATTGGCAGTGAGGCTCTTGCCCAGCACCTGGTCGCGCTGCGCTATCCAAGTGACTGACGCCAAGTGACTGGGGCCAGGTGATTGAGAAGGGAACCAGCGTCTTGTTAAACGATATCCAGGGGCACCTTGCGTGACGGTGCCGGGAACCATTCATCGAGCCGCGTGAGCGTATCCATGTCCAGATCGATTTCCAGAGCCTTGGCGTTATCTGCCACATGGGCGAGTGACGTGGCCTTGGGGATGGCGATGACATCTCGGCAGTCATTGGTCTTGCGAGTCACCCAGGCCAGCAATAGTTGGGCAGGGGTGAGGGAAAGCTCTGCTGCCAATTGGATGATGGATGGATCATGTAATGGGTTGCTGCCATAACTACCAGCTTGTGCCAGGGGGCAATAGGCCATGATTGGCATCTGATGCTGTTGCATCCAGGGGCGCAATGCCACTTCGATGCCTCGGGATGCCAGATGGTAGAGCACCTGATTGACGGTGCATGCTTCAGCTGCGCCAGGCAGTGCTGCCAGAGCCTGCATCTCGTCGATGTCAAAATTGGAGACACCAAAGTGGCGAATCTTGCCACTGTCGGCCAGGCGCTCGAAGGCTTCAAGGGTTTCTGCCAAAGGAATGCCGCCGGGCCAGTGCAGTAGATAGAGGTCCACATGGTCAGTGCCCAGGCGCTTCAGGCTTGCCTCGCAGGCGCGGATGGCGCTATCGCGGCCAGCGTTCCAGGGGTACACCTTGGAGACGAGAAACACCTCGTCACGGCGCCCTTTCATGGCTTCCCCCACCACCTCTTCAGCACCGCCATCTGCGTACATTTCCGCTGTGTCGATCAGGCTTAGGCCCAGATCGAGCCCATGCTGCAAGGCCTTTACCTCGTCACTATGGGAACGGCGGTCTTCACCCATGTGCCAGGTGCCTTGACCGATGGCGGGAACCTCTGCGCTGTCTGGCCCATGCCCGATACGTACCTGGGAAATCGTCATGATGCGCCTCGTCAGTCTCTCTTTTCATTTATGTGGAAGGATTTTCCAAACTGGCTGGCTGAAACTATGGCAGTGAAGGGGGTACTACGCAATGCTGCATCCGCCATACTGGATTAAGGTGCCCGTGAGGGTGCTGTAATGTAGTGAGGAGGCAGAGGGGTGCGTATCATGTGCCCCATGGAGCGATTGTCTATCGTGTACCCCCGCAAGAGGCGGCTGGTGACAGCAGGAGGCGGACGGTGACGTCAGGAGTAAGGATGCGGACAGACTGGTTGGCTGAACATGCGATCCAGGCCATGCAATGGCTGGGGGTGGTAATGCTGGCAATGATGTTGGCATTGCCTGTGCAGGCACAGAGCCTGGGCTTGAGCGCACTCAAGAGTTCATCGCCAGATCAGCCTTCTGCGCAGGAACTGCAGCAATCCCTGGATACGCTGATCAGTACTCTGGAAGACGATCAGAGCCGGACACAATTGGTCGAGACACTGAAATCATTACGCAGTGCCAATCAGGTTTCGGCGGATGAGCACTCGACCTCAGAGGGGTTGCTCGGCGCCTTGGCCGAAACGGTCAGTGAGTTGGGAAACCAGGCCGATGGCGGAGATTCCCCCTGGGCGCAATGGAAATCCCGATTGACTCAAGGGTGGCACAGCACCATCGATAAGGTAGTGGCGGCCGATGGCGGAGAGATCGTACGCTTTCTCATTGAATTCAGTGTGTTGCTGAGTGCCTGGGTGGGTATGGTGGTTGGCCTGATTGCTCTGGGACGCTTGATCGGCAAGCACTATGGATGGCCGATGGACCTGCCCAGAGAACCCAAGGCCTGGCTGTTGGCTGTCCATTTCCTGCGTCGCATGCTGCCCTGGGCACTAGGGTTTCTGGCTGCGCTAGGGGTGGCCCAGTTGGCGTCAGAATTCCATGGCCGTACGGCGGTGCTGCTGATTGCTTACGCTGCTTTGTGCGGGCGTACGCTGTCAGTCGTCGTGGAAACCGTGCTTTCGGTATTCACGCGTGGGCACCGTTATACAGCGGTCCATATCCTGCAGCAGAAAGCCTTGCGTCCGCTGTTTGTGATAGGTGCCCTGATTGCCTTGGGAGATGCCTTTCAGACTGCGCGCCTGACCGAACAGCTAGGCCTGGATCTGGCGTCATTGGCCTCGGTGCTGGCCAATACCCTGGCCGCTTTGCTGTCGCTTCGCTTCATCTTGCGTTTCAAACGCCCGATTGGTCACCTGATCCGGCATCGACATTATATCCACCGTCGGGATAGCGGCAGTCATGCTGAAGTCATCCGGGTGGTTGGGCAGTTATGGCATATTCCGGCATTGTTGATTGTCGGCGCTTCCCTGGTATCCATTTTTGTCACTGGAGGGGATGTCGGTACGGCATTGGCTCGCTCGATCATCAATTCGGCCCTGCTGGTATTGACGCTGGTGATGACAGCCTTGTTACGGCGTCAGCGCGAGCGCCATGAGCGAACGCACAAGCGCTACCGCCACAACAGTGAGTACCTGCGCCGTCTGGAGCGCTTCGCGTATACGCTTGCCCATGTGCTGGCCTGGCTGGTGTTCGCGGAGTTGTCCATGCAGGTCTGGGGTGGCTCTCTGGTGGGCATCGGTAGTGAAGGGGTGGCAAGTGGACGTCTCGGGCATGCGGTGCTGGCGATTGCCTTTACCGTATTGCTGGCCTGGCTGGCATGGATCTTTGTGGATACTGCCATTCAGAGCTCCTTGACTTCCCCGTCTCGTTCTCGTGGCCGGCGTGTCAATCAGGCCAGGGCTCAGACGATCACCCCGATGATCCGTAATGTGATGTTTGCCACCATTGTGATCATCGCTGCCATTGTCGGTCTGGCCAACATCGGCGTGAATGTGACACCGCTGCTGGCGGGGGCGGGTGTGATCGGACTGGCGGTGGGGTTTGGGGCCCAGACTCTGGTTCAGGATCTGATCACGGGCATCTTCATCCTGATCGAGGACTCCCTGGCGGTGGATGACTTCGTCAGGATCAATAATTACATGGGTACGGTCGAAGGCCTGACGCTGCGCACCGTGCGGCTGCGCGACCTGGATGGCATCGTGCATATCATCACCTTCTCGCGTATCGAATCGATCCATAACATGTCGCGTCAGTTTGGTATTGCGCTGATGAAGATTCGTATTCCCTATGACATGCCTATCGACGATGCGACGAGCCTGATGCAGGAGACTGCCAAGGATCTGCGTCAGGACCCCATGATGCGCCACCATATCTGGTCGCCGCTGGAGATGCAGGGGGTTGATCGGTTCGAGGATGGTTGCGCCATTCTGCGTATGCGTTTCCGGACCGCACCCGAGATGCAGTGGGATGTATCCCGCGCCTTCAACATGCTGCTCAAGCGACGCATGGAAGAGATGGGGGTTCATCTTGGAGCACCACGCCTTAGCGTGAGCATGGAAGGCCTGGGAGGGGGGCGCCTGGATGGTACTACCCAGCCTGGAGAGCCGGATCATCAGCGTCGCGATGCCAGCGGCCGCAAGCCTGGAGAAGCCGGAGTTGCGGACCCTTTGCACCAGACCAGTTCGAGTGGTGGTGCTCCAGATCCCGCGTGATCAAGCCGGTATCGAGAAGCCGGTATTGAGAAGCACGACAGGCGCCCGTGGACGTCTGCCGTGCTTCCGGTATGCGATGATCCGCTCAATGGTGCATTGACGAGTCCTTGCCGAGATTCTCGGGGCCAAAAGAGTCCGGCAGTAGTTCATCCATGCTATAGCGCTTGAGCAGCTTGCCATGGGCATCGACCACGCGAATCACTGTCTCCGGGGTGGCGAATTCACGCAGGCGCTGGCGGCAGTCGCCGCATGGTGTGCACAGGTGCTCGCCGGGGCCGATGACATAGACTTCAGCCAAGCGGCGTTCACCTGCGCTGACCATGGCAGCGATGGCGGATGCCTCAGCGCAGAGCCCCTTGTAATGGGCAACTTCCACATTGGCACCGGTATAGCGCTTTCCCGACTCGCTTATCAGCACGGCACCCACAGGATGGCCGGAATAGGGCACATAGGCCCGGCTGCGTACTGCGACAAGCGTGGCGATGATATCGGTGTCGATATGCTCGTTCATGGTCATCACTCCTGCTTACCGTCGCGAGACGCCTGATCATCGCGCAGTACCGACTCCAGAGCGACTTTCATCATGTCGTCGAAGGTAGTGGCACGGTCGTCGCTGGAAAGCGAATCACCATGGACGATGTGATCCGACACGGTGCAGATGGTGGTGGCCCGAGCGCCGAATTCAGCCGCCACGCCATACAGTCCGGCCGCTTCCATCTCCACTCCGACAATGCCGTACTGACGCAGAGTATCGATCAATGCGGGATCGGGGTGGTAGAAGAGGTCAGCAGAGAAGATGTTGCCGACTTTCACCGCCACGCCTTGCTCGTTGGCGGCATCCACTGCATGGCGAGTCATCTCGAAATCGGCAATGGCCGCGAAGTCCAGGCCGCGGAAACGAGAGCGGTTGACCCCGGAATCGGTGCTGGCGCCAAGACCGATAATGATATCGCGGACCTTGACGTCATCACGCACCGCACCACAAGAGCCGACACGGATCAGGCGCTTGACGTCGTATTCGGTGATCAGTTCCTTGGCATAGATGGAAACCGATGGAATGCCCATGCCATGTCCCATGACAGAGACCTGGCGACCGCGATAGCTGCCGGTGTAGCCATACATGTTGCGGACATCGGTGACCAGGCGAGCATCATCGAGAAAGGTTTCGGCGATGTACTTGGCGCGCAACGGGTCGCCAGGCATCAGCACGGTATCGGCGAAGTCGCCGCGTTCAGCCTTGATGTGGGGAGTTGCCATAAAGAGTGACTCCTTGGTGATGCTGCTTTATTCAATGCTTCCCTGACGGTGAAGGAGGAAACTTTCTCCATCGGCCATGGGCGAGAGATGCAGGAAACTGGCCAGACTTTGGCCAATGTCGGCGAAGCTTTCGCGTTTACCCAGTGAACCAGCAGGCAGGCCTGCGCTTTTTACCAGTACCGGGATGTACTCGCGAGTGTGGTCGCTGCCATGCCAGGTAGGGTCGCAGCCATGGTCTGCGGTGATCACCAGCATGTCGTCGTCCTGCAGCATGTTCAGCAGTTCCGGAAGACGGGTATCGAAATGCTCCAGAGCCGCGGCATAGCCAGCGACATCTCGACGATGACCGTAGACCATGTCGAAGTCGACGAAATTGGTCATCACGATTGTGTTGCGTGAGGAGCCCGCGCTTTGTTCCAGAGCCTTCAACGTGGCATCCATCAAGGCATCATGACCTGATGCCTTGATCAGCTGAGAGATACCGCAATGGGCATAGATGTCGGCAATCTTGCCAATGGCGATGACGTCTCCTCCTGCCTCGGTCAGCTTTTGCAGCACGGTAGAGGAAGGGGGCTCGACACTGTAGTCACGTCGGTTGGCGGTGCGTGTGAAGCTGGCGGTATCGTCACCGACAAAGGGGCGGGCGATGACACGACCAATGTTGTAGGGCTCAAGCAGACCTCGGGCGATTTCACACAGTGTCAGGAGTCGTTCAAGACCGAACGTCTCCTCGTGGGCAGCAATCTGGAACACGCTGTCCGCTGAGGTATAGACGATAGGCTTGCCGCTGCGGCAGTGTTCCTCGCCAAGGCGGGCGATGATGTCTGTACCGGATGCATGGCAATTGCCCAGAACGCCAGGCAGTTCTGCTTCGTGTATCAAGGCCTGGAGCAGTTCGGCAGGAAAGCTCTCTTTCTTGGCTTCGAAGTAGCCCCAGTCGAAGCGCACCGGAACGCCGGCAATTTCCCAATGACCGGATGGCGTGTCCTTGCCGGAGGATATCTCCTGGGCGTAGCCGTAAGCCCCATCGAGTGCATGGGCCGCTTCGCTGAGCTCGATACCTTCAGCTAACTGCCCCGTGGCTTCGCGGTGAGCATGGAAAAGCCCCAGGCGGGCCAGGTTAGGTAGATGAAGCGGCCCTTGGCGACCACGATCATCAGCTTCGCCCCGCGCACAAGCCTGGGCGATATGCCCCAGAGTATCTGAACCGCTATCACCGAAGCGCTCGGCGTCGGGAGAGGCACCGATACCAAAGGAGTCCATGACGATAACGATGGCACGGCTCATGGGCTATCTCCTGAAAGAGAGTCTTGGGAAGGGGTCAGTACATCATGGACCAAAGGGGGAGAGTCGACCTTTTCAGCACTGATGTGGAAGGCGTCACGCAAGCGCTCCGCGAGCATATCGGCATCCGCCTTACTGGCAGCATGCAGGCGAGCCAGTGGTGTCTGCGCATCAACGCAGGATCCGATGGCGGCAATATGATCCAGACCGACACGGTGGTCGATGCGGTCACCGGCGCGGCGGCGGCCGCCGCCCAGCTCCACGACCAGCATGCCCAGGGCCTTGACGTCCTGGGCGGTGACGAAGCCGGCATCTGCAGGATAGATATCCCGGATGACAGGAGCACTGGCCAAATACGCTGAGGGGCGTTCCAGCAGGTCTGTCGGACCGCCAAGGCCGGCCACCATCTGTGCAAAGCGTTCTGCTACCTGGCCCGAGGCGAGGGTTGCATCGAGGCGCCGTTCAGCCTCCTCGCGATCCTGGGCCAGTTTGCCTGAAAGCAAGGCTTCTACCGCCAGATAGCGGGTCAATTCCAGCAGCCGTCCGGTGTGCCGCTCTCCCTTGAGAATGGCTAGGCATTCATGCACTTCCACGGCATTGCCGGCGCTGGTGGCCAGCGTCTGATTCATGTCGCTGAGCACGGCGTTGGTCGGGGTACCCGAGAGTGTCGCGACTTGCGCGATCGTGCTGGCCAGCTTGCGGGTTTCTGAATCGCTGGACAGAAAGGCACCATTGCCGATCTTGACGTCCATGACCAGGGCGTCGAGATTTTCGGCCAGTTTCTTGCCCAGGATAGACGCCACGATCAGCGGCAGGGAGGCAACCGTAGCGGTGACATCCCGCACCGCATAGAGCCGCTTGTCGGCAGGGGCCAGGTCGGCACTTTGTCCGACAATGGCAACACCAGGCGAAGTCACCAGTCTGGCGAAGGTGTCTTGTGTTGGCGTGACGTCATAACCAGGGATGGACTCGAGCTTGTCCAGAGTACCACCGGTATGGCCGAGGCCGCGTCCGGAGATCATGGGGACATGGGCGCCACAAGCTGCCAGCCAGGGGCCGAGAATCAAAGACACCGGGTCGCCGACACCACCGGTGGAGTGCTTGTCGAGCACTGGGCCGGTGAGATTCAGTGCCGAGTAGTCCATCACTCGGCCAGAGTCTCGCGTGGCGGAAGTCAGTGCGACGGTCTCGGCAAGCGACATACCATGGATCGCCGTGGCCATGGTGAAGGCGCCGATCTGTTCGTCACCAGCCTTGTTCTCAGCAACGGCCTGAATGAAGTGGCGTATGGCGGCTTCATCAAGTGCCTGGCCATCGCGCTTGGCGGCGAGAATGTCCTGGATCAGCATCAGTAGTCTCCTGCGCTGCCCTCTTGATGGCTTTTTCCGTTCAGCGTCGCCAGCAGGTTGTCCAGCAAGCCTGAAGCGCCGAATCGAAAGGTTTCGGGAGTGGCCCAGGCTGGCCCCATGATGTCGCTGGCAATGTCCAGGTAGCGTGCAGCGTCTTCGGCACTACGCACGCCGCCGGCTGCCTTGAAGGCTACGGGACGGTCTGCATCGCGAATCACTTCAAGCAGGACGCGTGCCGCTTCTGGAGTGGCATTGACCTCGACCTTGCCGGTCGAGGTCTTGAGAAAGTCGGCACCACCGGCGACAGCTTGTTCGGCAGCTCGACGAATCAGGGCTGCGTCTTGCAGTTCACCTGTTTCCAGAATCACCTTGAGCACACGCTCGCCACAGGCCGCCTTGCATTGGCTGACCAGCTCACGGCCGATATCGTTGTTGCCTGCCAGCATGGCGCGGTAGGGGAAAACGACATCCACTTCATCGGCGCCTGCCGCAATGGCTGCGCGGGTTTCGGTCACGGCAACCTGAATATCGTCACCACCCGCAGGGAAGTTGGTCACTGTGGCGATCTTGACCTTACCCGCAAGGCCTTCTGCCTCCAGGGCGCGTTGGGCGGTGTGAATGAATTGCGGATAGATGCAGATGGCGGCAGGGTGCCCAGCAGCAGTTCTGGCTTTATGGCAAAGGGTTTCAATGCACGCTTCGTCATCATCGTCATTGAGACTGGTCAGGTCCATCAGGGCGAGGGCTTGATGGGCAATCTGGGTGAGATCGTTCATTGAATGACTCCATGGGAAGGCCGAGACGAGAGAAAGAGAGCCACCGGCGTTTCCGTAGAACCGGGCCCATCTGGGCCCGGAGGTAAGCAGTAATCAGGCGCCGAGGGTAATGAAAAAGCCGGCGATACAGGCGGACATCAGATTGGACAGTGTTCCGGCAAGAACCGCCTTGATGCCAAAACGCGCGATCTCGTGGCGGCGACTGGGTGCCAGGCTACCCAGTCCACCAAGCAGGATGGCGATGGAAGAGAAGTTGGCGAAACCACACAAGGCAAAGGACAGTATGGCCGCTGTATGCTGGCTCATGACCTGGCCAGTGCTTTCCACCAACTGCTGTCCATCGATATAGGGTGCCAGGTTGATGAAGGCGACAAACTCATTGACGACCAGTTTCTGGCCAATGAATGAGCCCGCCAAGGTCGCTTCGTTCCAGGGAACGCCCAGCAGGAAAGCCAGTGGAGAGAACAGCCAGCCAAGAATCATCTCCAGACTCAGGCTGTCGATGCCAACCCAGCCACCGACACCGCCGAGAATGCCATTGATCAGCGCGATCAGACCGATGAAGGCCAGCAACATGGCGCCGACATTGGCGGCCAGCATCAAACCGGAAGAAGCGCCTGAGGCGGCGGCATCAAGGACATTGCTGGGCTTGTCATCCTCCTCAATCTGCTCCACACGGTGTTCCGCCTGGTCGGCTTCAGGATCCGTCTCCGGCATCAGCAGCTTAGCGAACAACAGGCCACCAGGAGCCGCCATGAAGGAAGCAGCGACCAGATATTCCATGGGAATTCCAAGAGCCGCGTAGCCAGCCAGGACAGAGCCTGCCACTGATGCCAGGCCACCACACATCACGGCAAACAGCTGTGACTGGGTCATGCCGGCAATATAGGGACGAACCACCAGCGGGGCTTCGGTCTGGCCAACAAAGATATTGGCTGTTGCGGAAAGGGACTCTGTGCGCGAGGTGCCAAGTACCTTCTGCAAGGCCCCCCCAAGCAGTTTCACCACCCACTGCATGATGCCCAGGTAATAGAGCACGGCGGTCAAGGAAGAAAAGAAGATGATGACCGGCAGCACTTTCACTGCAAAGACGAAGCCGGTGCTGTCGACATTGGCCAGGTTACCGAAGACGAAGCCAATACCATCGTTGGCGTATGCCACCACCTGGCTGACCGCATCGGAAATGGTCTTCAGCACTTTCTGGCCAAAAGGAACATAAAGAACGAAGGCGCCGAGCCCTGCCTGTATGACGAAGGCTCCTAGTACCGTACGCAGGCGAATAGCGCGACGATTGCTGGAAAACAGGATCGCGATGATGACGAGAGTCGCCATGCCCACCAGACTCATGATAAGCGTCATAGGTTCGGTCGCCTTCTTACAAGAAGTTGAACTTAAGAGAGTAGATCACGGCGTTCTGGTACTGGCCCGGCGAGCCTAACTTTTCATCTGAATAACGGTACTGGAGGCCCGTGGTCAGCATCCTGGTAGGGTGCCACCACAGGGCAACAGCGCCGTTGGTGCCAATCTCGTCGGCCTTGGCGCCAACGTAGTTCTGCTCGAGATAGTCATCATCCCGGGCGAAGGTCTGTTCATGCCAGTTTGTCAGGCTGAAGTTCTGACCCAGGGCATTGAAGTCATAACCGGCGACCCAGCCCAGCATGCCGCCGTTCATACCGGTATAACCACTGCTCTGGACTCGAGCGGCACCGATGAAGGGTTTGATCCACAGGCCATTACCGAAGGTATGGCGATAGCCAAGCCCCAGGATCTGGTCCTGTTCACGGCTATGAAAGCCGTAGTCACGGAAGTCATAGAGGTGCAGATAGACGGAGAAGGGGGTGTCGCCGAGATAGAGATGGGATGTCACCTTGCCCGCAGTACGCAGGTTGTCCTTGCCGTCGCTGCCTTCATCGAACTGGTCGTGGCCGGGATTCTCGATATCGAAGAAACCGTAGAACTCACCCCAGGAATAGCCCATTCCCCCTTCAAGTTCGAGATAGACGAAGTCGCTCTTGGCCGCGTTGGTGGCAGTTCGCTTTTCGGTGCCGTTGGACCAGTCCAGATAGTTGACGGAAACGTTGCCGAACGACCATTGCGGGCTGGAAGCATTGGCTGCTGAAGGCAGTGCGGCAAGGGCGCAGGAAAAGACGGTGGTAGAAACCAGGGAAGTATAACGGGACATCAAAGGATCTCGAGTTGGGTAACTTTATTGTTAGTAGGAGACGGGGTGGTGCGGGGACACCTCGGAAATGCTGATAGCATTATAACAGTGAATGTGATTTTTTTAACATTTCTGCTCTAACTATGCCCTAACGCAAAGGTCGAGTAGTGAAATCTGGTGAGAACCTTATGATCCTGGGCACCCTGCACTCAGGCGATAGAATGATTTATCTGGGCGCCCATGAATCAGCCATATGTCATAAAGCTGAGAGAATGCCGGGAAGAGGGGCATGAGATGGAGGGAATTGAGGTAATAGAGGGAATAGAGGGAATAGAGGGAATGAGGTGGATGACGTAGAGAGGCGCGGGGATGTGCCTGAGGCACAAATGGACGGGATGGAGTGAACTGGGTGGAGAGAATGGCTTGATGAATCGACGGGGTGTGGAGCGGCAGGAACGTTTGCTGCAGGCGCTGGTCAGTGGGGGAAGCCTGCATCTGGCCGATGCCGCCAAACTGTGTGGTGTGTCGGAGATGACGCTGAGGCGTGACGTGTCTTCCAGAGATAGCCTTCTCAGTCTGATGGGGGGATATCTGGTGCGCCGTGATGACCCCCATTACATGCCAACGTACGACCTCAGCACGCAGCAGATGCGTGGTGCCGAGATCAAGGCGTCTCTGTGTCGGCATGCACTATCCTGCATTGATGATGGCGATACCCTGTTCATCGATTGTGGTACCACATTGCTGCCCTTGGCGAGTGAACTGGGCAAGCGCCAGGGGCTGACGGTAGTGACCTATGCACTCAATGTCGCCAATGCGGTCAGTGCTCTGGATGATGTGCGCCTGATTCTGCTCGGAGGCCGCTATCGCAGGGTGTCCCAGTCTTTCGAAGGGGATGACATGGCTGCACAGATCCGGGCGCTGGGTATCAATCGTGCTTTCATCTCTGCCGCGGGGGTGCATCCCCAGCGTGGGCTCAGTTGCTTTCATTTTCATGAAGTGGCCCCCAAGCAGGCAGTGATAGAAACTGCTGCTCAGCGTATTCTGGTATTCGATGACAGCAAGTGGGATTGTCTGCGCCCTGCCTTTTTTGGCGCCTTGTCTGATGTGGACATCATCGTGACCCATGATCGAGCTGCCAGTGCACTGGCCGATATTCCCGATCTCATACCACGTTTGATCACCATGTGAGTCTTTATTCAGAATCAGCCGGGAGCGATTAGGGAGTGGGGTGGGCAAGCTCTTTATCGTTCCCGTTCCTGCCAATTTTTCCTGCAGTTCGACTGGAGCTTGAAGCTCTCTCGGTTTATGGTTGGCGCCGCAAGGCGGTGCGACACCCTGCGGCAAATCGTCGCTTCTCTTTCGAGGGACATGTGCCGACAATATGCGCTGTCCCATTCTGCCTCCCATCACATGGGGGGCAGAATGGGATATCGCCATTGGGGAAGGCGTAGGTGGGCTCATTGCAACTGGCTTTCGCCAAGCCGGAGGCAATGCACATGGATTTCGCTCCTGACAAGGGATGACAGCGTTTTCCTCCACCCCGCCGGGCCGCCTTGGCACGTGCGAGCTTGCTCAAGCAGAACCAGTAGCTTTCGGCTATTGGCAGTGCTTGAGCAAGGCTCGTGAGCTCTGGTATTCCGCCTCCACGCCCGGACGAGGTCGCTACATGAGAAGAAAGTCATATTTGCGCATGCTAGGCCTAGTGCTGATGCTCGCGCTACCCCTGGTGCTGGCGGGCTGTAGTTCAGCCTTGCTGGACCCCAAGGGGGAAATCGGTCAGGAGCAGCGTACTCTGATCCTCACTGCCTTCGGTCTGATGCAGATCGTGGTGGTACCGGTCATTGTGCTGACTCTGGTATTTGCGTGGCGTTATCGCCGCGGTAACAAGGATGCTACCTACGCTCCCGATTGGTCACATTCCACTGTGATCGAAGCGATCGTCTGGTTCATCCCCTGCGTCATCATTGTCTTCCTGGCGGTGCTGACCTGGTACACCTCCCACAGCCTTGATCCTCACAAGCCTCTTGAGGCGAAGGAAGGTCAGAACGAGCCGATGGAGATCCAGGCAGTGTCACTGGACTGGAAGTGGCTGTTCATCTATCCGGAGCAGGGCATCGCAACGGTCAATGAGCTGGCTTTCCCCGAGGACACTCCGGTGCGCTTCCGTGTCAGCTCTGGCTCGGTCATGAACTCCTTCTTCATTCCTCGCCTGGGCAGCCAGATCTATGCCATGGCCGGGATGGATAACGACGTTCACCTGATCGCCAATGAGCAGGGTGTCTACAACGGTCGCTCATCCAATTACAGCGGTCCTGGCTTCTCCGGTATGACCTTCAAGGCCCACGTCGGTTCCGTCGAGGACTTCGATGCTTGGGTAGCCAAGGTCAAGGAATCTTCAGACACTCTGACCTATCCGGATGAGTACTACGCTCTGGCTGCTCCTACCGAGCACAACGAGATCCAGTACTTCTCCCAGGTATCCCCGGGTCTGTACGAGTCCATCGTCAAGAGCTTCCTCAATGGCAACGAGGCTCATGCCGCTCATATGGCTGAGCAGGAAGGTAATCGTCACTTGTTCGGTCATGGCGGCAAGGCTCATGACGCAAGTGAAGACGATGAGTCTCATGAGGCCGTGGAGTCCGAGGATGTCACTGACTCTCATCAAGCACCCGAGTCTCGCGACGAGCCCATGAGCGCGGAGGCAGCGGAGTAAACTATGTTCGGAAAACTTACCCTGGACGCGATCCCTTTCCACGAGCCAATCATCATGGTGACCGCAATGGTCATCGCGATTGTTGGTGTCGGGGTTGTGGGTGCTCTGACGTATTTCAAGAAGTGGAAATACCTATGGACCGAGTGGCTGACCTCCGTCGACCACAAGAAACTCGGTATCATGTACTTCCTCGTCTCGCTGGTGATGCTGATTCGCGGCTTCGCCGATGCCATCATGATGCGGACCCAGCAGGCCATGGCCGCAGGCGGCGCCGAGGGCTATCTGCCGCCGCATCACTATGACCAGATCTTCACCGCCCATGGCGTGATCATGATCTTCTTCGTTGCCATGCCCATGGTCATCGGTCTGATGAACCTGGTGGTACCGTTGCAGATCGGTGCCCGTGACGTGGCCTTCCCGTTCATGAACAACCTCAGCTTCTGGTTGTTCGTTGCCGGTGTCGTGCTGGTCAACATCTCCCTGGTGGTCGGTGAGTTCGCCACCACTGGTTGGCTGGCCTACGCACCATTATCGGGCAAGGAGTTCAGTCCCGGAGTCGGGGTGGACTACTGGATATGGGCACTACAGATATCAGGTATCGGTACGACCCTGACGGGTATCAACTTCTTCGTGACCATCATGAAGATGCGTACCAAGGGCATGACGCTGTTCCGCATGCCGATCTTCACCTGGACTTCGCTGTGCGCCAACGTCCTGATCATTGCTTCCTTCCCGGTACTGACGGCGACCATTGCACTGCTGACGCTTGACCGTTATCTGGGCATGCACTTCTTTACCACCGATTTCGGTGGCAACATCATGATGTATGTCAACTTGATCTGGGTCTGGGGTCACCCCGAGGTATACATCCTGATCCTGCCGGCATTCGGTGTATTCTCCGAGGTCATCGCGACCTTCGCCCGCAAGCGTCTGTTCGGTTACGGCACCATGGTCTGGGCGACCGTGGCCATTACCGTGCTGTCGTTCATCGTGTGGCTGCACCACTTCTTCACCATGGGCGCAGGGGCCAACGTCAACGCCTTCTTCGGCATCATGACGATGATCATCGCCATCCCCACCGGGGTGAAGGTGTTCAACTGGCTGTTCACCATGTACCGTGGTCGCATCGAGTTCACTTCTCCAGTGCTGTGGACCATCGGCTTCATCATCACCTTCACTCTGGGTGGCATGACCGGTGTGATGCTGTCCGTGCCTGCGGCCAACTTCGTGCTGCATAACACGCTGTTCGTCATTGCACACTTCCATAACGTCATCATCGGCGGTGTGGTGTTCGGCATGCTGGCCGGCCTGACCTACTGGTTCCCGAAGGCCTTCGGTTTCACGCTGGACGAGAAGTGGGGCAAACGTTCCTTCTGGTGCTGGCTGGTCGGTTTCTACATGGCCTTCATGCCGCTGTACGTGCTGAGCTTCTTCGGCGCTGCACGCCGCATGAACACTTACGAGAACACCGAGTGGCAGCCGCTGATGATCGTTGCCTGGGTGGGTGCCGTGATCATCCTAATGGGTATCCTGTGCACCGTGATCCAGTTCGCTGTCAGTATTCGCGATCGCAAGAAGAATGCCGACGTGACTGGCGACCCGTGGGGCGGTCGTACTCTGGAGTGGTCCACTTCCTCTCCGGCGCCGTTCTACAACTTTGCCCATCTGCCCGATGTCAGCGATATCGACGCTTATTGGGATGACAAGCAGAAGAACGGTGGCAAGGCGCCGCTGTCCAAGCCGCCTTACCAGGACATCCATATGCCCAAGGACACTTGGGAAGGTCCTGTCATGGGGGCGATCTCCATTGTCTTCGGCTTTGCCCTGATCTGGCATATCTGGTGGCTGGCGATCGTTTCTGCGTTGGGCATGTTCGCTGTGTTCATGGCGCGTATCTTCCGTACCGACGTCGATTACTACGTGCCGGCGGCTGAAGTCGAGCGCATTGAGCGCGAGCACCAAAAACGAGTGGAGATGCAGGCGTAATGGCGACTGATACTCTGACTAACCACGCAGGTCATGCCCACGATGGGCATGACCATGATCACCACGACGCTGCAGGCACCAAGGTCTTCGGCTTCTGGATCTACTTGATGAGCGACCTGATGATCTTCGGATCACTGTTCGCTACCTTTGCTGTGCTGATGAAAGGCACGGCCGGCGGTCCTACGGCATCCGAGATCTTTGAACTGCCCTTCGTGCTGGTCGAGACCTTCCTGCTGTTGTTCTCGAGTTTCACCTACGGCATGGCCGTGCTGTCGATGAATGCCAACAAGGCCAAGGCGGTATTCAACTGGCTGTTGGTCACCTTCATCCTGGGCGCAGGCTTCGTGGGCATGGAAATCTACGAGTTCCAGCACCTGATTCATGAAGGCTTTGGCCCTGACCGCAGTGCCTTCCTGTCTGCGTTCTTCACCCTGGTCGGTACTCACGGTCTGCACGTGACCTTCGGTCTGATCTGGATCCTGGTGATGCTGATCCAGGTGAAGAAGATGGGACTCACCGACATGACGCGTCCGCGGATCATGTGCCTGAGCTTGTTCTGGCACTTCCTGGACATCGTCTGGATCTGCGTCTTCTCCTTCGTCTACCTGATGGGAGCCCTGTGATATGAGCGGACAAGCGCCTAGCGAACATAGCCATGGCAGTGTCAAGTCCTATGTCATTGGCCTGATTCTGTCCATCGTGCTGACCATCATTCCCTTTGGGGTCGTGATGGCGGGATCCTTCGAACTGGATGCCACTCTGGCTATCATCGTGGCAACCGCGGTGGCCCAGGTGCTGGTTCAGTTGATCCTGTTCATGCACATGAGCACCAAGACCGATGAAGGCTGGAACTTCAACGCATTTGTCTTCACCGTGTTGATTCTGGTTCTGGTCATCGGAGGTTCCGTGTGGATTATGTACCACCTGCATCTCAACATGATGATCGGCTGACGCCGAAGCACATGATGATCAGAGACTACGTCACCATCACCAAGCCAGGCATTATCGGCGGTAATGTGATCTCGGTTCTGGGTGGCTATTTCCTGGCCGCCCAGGGTCAGTTCGATTTGCTGGTGTTTGTCTCGGCCCTGTTGGGTCTGGCGTTGGTGATTGCGTCCGGGTGTGCCTTCAACAACGTCATCGATCAGGATATCGATGCGCTGATGGAGCGTACCCGTAACCGACCTCTGGTGCAGGGTAGGGTGAGTGCCGCGGCAACACTGGTATTCGCCACCATCCTGGGGCTGGCAGGCTTCGGTCTGCTGGCTCTTGGCACCAATGCGTTGACCGTGGGCCTGGCGGCCTTCGGTTTCGTTGTCTATGTCGGGATTTACAGCCTCTACATGAAGCGCCACTCGGAGTACGGCACTCTGGTCGGCAGCCTGTCCGGTGCGGTACCGCCAGTCGTCGGTTACTGTGCTGTCAGTGGTAGCTTCGATGCCGGGGCATTGACCTTGCTGATTATCTTCAGTCTGTGGCAGATGCCGCATTCCTATGCCATCGCGATCTTCCGTATGGAAGATTATCGTGCCGCGAAGATCCCGGTACTCCCTGTGGTGCGTGGAATTGGTACTGCCAAGCATCATATCATCGGCTACATCCTGGCCTTTCTCGGTGCAGCATTGTCGCTGAGCCTGGCGGGGTATGCTGGTCCGGGGTACCTCATCGTGACTTCTGTGCTGGGTATTTATTGGTTGTATATCGCAGCCAAGGGCTATCGCACGGAAGACAATGTGCGTTGGGCGCGTCAGGTGTTCGGAATCTCGATCCTGACCATCACGGCCATGAGCGTGATGATGTCGTTGGATGCAACATTGATGCCTGGTGTGCCGCTATGGACATCGATGTATTGATATAAGCAAGTAAGTCATTCCCTGACCGACATGCTGACCGGGCCGCCTTGAGCGGCCCGGTTTTTTTGTCCTGCTCTGGCGAAAGACCATGAATTCATGGCCTAGCCAATAGAGTGAAGCGTTGAGGTATGAAGAAGCAAAGCAAGGATTCGTATCTATACTGAGAACTGAAGGTAATGCTGGTTACAAGGGGATGGCGGCTTCACCCGCCTGATTATGCGGTATAGGAGGGAGTCAGTATGCTGACACACGTCTGGGGTTTGATGGCCCACCCGCATCGTGAATGGAAACAGATCAAGGAAGAACGCGAGACGATAGATCACCTTTACGCTCATCATGTGTTGTTGATGGCGGCGGTGCCGGTGATTAGTGCCTACATCGGAACGACTCAGGTGGGGTGGAGCCTGGGCAGTGGTACGACCATCCAGTTGAGTTATCTCGATGCCCTGGGTGCGGGAATTGTCTTTTATGTGGTGATGTTGGCTGCGGTCTATGCAGTAGGCAAGGTGATTCGCTACATGGCCAAGCGCTATCCCAAGCCACCAAGCCAGAGCCAGTGCATCATTTTTGCTGGTTATATCGCTACGCCCATGTTCCTCAGTGGTATCGTCGCTGTCTATCCATTGGTGTGGCTGTGCATGCTGGCCGGGATTATCGGTCTATGCTACACAGCTTATCTGCTATACATCGGTATTCCATCCTTTCTCAACATCAGTCAGAAGGAAGGCTTTATTGTTTCCAGCACTACCTTGGCCTTTGGGGTGCTGGTGCTGGAAGCCATGCTTGGCATGACGGTATTGCTGTGGGGCTATGGAGAAAGAATCATTCTCTCCATTTTCGGTTAAGAATGGCGGATGAACCTACGTCACCGACGTCGGCGGCATTCAAGAGGAAGGGGCCCCACAGGGCCCCTTTGCTTTATCTATCTTCCGATCATTTGGCGTTTCTGCTTGTTCCAGCTTTATTGTGCCACCTGGTTCAGTGCTGCTTTCAGGTTTGCCACACTGCGTTCCAGGTTATGTAGCTTATCAAGGCCAAACAGGCCAATACGGAAGGTCTGGAAGTTCTCTCCTTCATCGCACATCAGCGGCACCCCGGCCGCGACCTGAAGTCCTGCAGCAGCAAACTTGGCAACCAGCTGTGAATCGCTGCAATAGGACACCACCACGCCTGGGGCCTCAAAACCCTCGGCAGCCACGCTCGAATACCCATATTCGGCAAGCACCTCGCGCACGCGGTGCCCCAGAGCCCACTGTTCCTCCATCACCCTGTCAAAACCATAATTTGCCGTTTCCTGCATGATGTCACGCAACTGGTGAAGGCTATCGGTGGGCATGGTGGCATGATAGGCATGACCGCCATGTTCATAGGCTTCCATGATCTCCAGCCATTTACGCAGATCCGCGGAAAAGCTCGTGCTTGTGGTTTCCTTGATGATCTCTCGCGCATTGGGCGAGAGCATGACCATGGCGCAACAAGGAGAGCCGCTCCATCCTTTCTGCGGAGCGCTGATCAGTAGGTCGACCCCGGTTTTCTCCATATCCACCCAGATGGTGCCTGAGGCAATGCAGTCAAGCACCAGCAGACCGCCATGAGCATGTACTGCATCTGCCACGCGCTTGATGTAGTCATCTGGCAGGATCATGCCAGATGACGTTTCCACGTGGGGAGCGAAGACGATATCGGGTTGTGTGCGGCGGATGACTTTTTCCACTTCCTCGATAGGAGCGGGTATGAAGGGGGCAGTGGGAGTGTCTTCCGTTCGACGGGCTTTCACGACATTGAGATCGGCCGGGATCTTGCCCATTTCAAGAATCTGGTGCCAGCGATAGCTGAACCAGCCATTACGAATCACCAAAGCATTGCGGCCATTGGCAAACTGGCGTGCTACGGCTTCCATTCCAAAGGTGCCACTACCCGGTACGATCGCTACGGCATGGGCCCTGTAGACCTGCTTCAGGGTCGCTGAGATATCTCGCATGACACTCTGAAAGCTTTGTGACATGTGGTTCAGGGCGCGGTCCGTATAGACCACAGAGTATTCCAGCAGACCATCAGGGTCGACATCGGGGAGCAAGCCGGACATGGATTCTTCCTTCATTCGCTTGTGGAAAGCGGCCAGATGCCGCCAGACGTGCATTCAAGGATACGGCTAACGGTTCGGCTGGGCCAGTCAGTACCGATCGCCGCTTTCGGCCCGCGCCTGGTCTGTGCGATTACCTCAATCAGGCTGGTGAGCACAAGGGCTCGCTGAGGGCGCCTGAGCAAAGGCTGTGAAACGGGCAGTGTTTTGGATACCTCTTGAGTGTTTCTGTTTGTATCTATTTGGCTCCTTGAGAGAAGCTGATTTTGATACATACAATTACATAACATGAGGAATTTTCTCTGATCCCTCTCTCGATATCGCTATTTAACGCTCTGACTTCTCGCAATGCTACTACTTTGGTATGACATTTTGTCTATTCATGCGATTCCGTCAAGGTGCTTAAAAAGCATATAACATATTGATATTAATTGTATATTTAGAGATGTGTAAGTCTTTTCCCATGCTTCGGCGAATCATTTTGTAACATTCATGCTTTCAATTGACGTATATATGTAAGTAGAAGGCTTGATTTGTAACAAAAGGTGTATATTATGCTCTTTAATGTGAACGCTCCTGCACATATCCCCTGACATCAGGAGCCAAAGTTAGGCTGGCAGAGATCCCCAGTGAGAGGGCACTCTACAGTGCAGGAGGAGCATATGAACCGTGTCTTTCGCCTTGTTTGGAATCGTCCCAGTGGCCGCTGGGTTGTAGCATCCGAGGCTGCTCATTCCAGATGCAAGTCGTCAACTTCCCGACACCTCATCGGTGGTGTTCTCTTGATGGGAGGAGCTTTGGTTCTTCTACCGGGAAGTGTCGAAGAGGCGAAGGCTAATACACTTGATGATGGCTCCCAGATCTGTAATTCCACCGGCAGCACGGGCACTGTAGGCCGCCAGCAATACGGGCAGACAAATAGCGACCCCGAGGACGGCTCTGGCACTTTCTCCACTGTCGCTGGCTGTAACGCCCAGGGCAATAATCATCTTGCAGCAACGGTTTACGGTACTTTCAGTCAAGCAACTGGACAGGGCTCTGCTGTATTCGGATTTTCTTCATATGCAGGAAAGTGGGCGACATCAATTGGCCTGCAGAACGGAGCAGGAGGGACGGCAAGCACTGCTCTGGGGTTTGGCACTCAAGCCGCGGGGTTGAATTCCGTTGCGATCGGTGGGGCTGGTGGTGATGGTACAACCCCTTTGCAGCTGGAGAGTTCGACACGAGCCATCGGGGCGCACAGCATTGCCATTGGTGGCAACAACATCAAAGGTGCTCAGGCGCGTGGTGCCAATAGCATTTCCATTGGTAGTCAGGCCAATACTGAGGCAGCGAGTGCACTGGCGATTGGGCATGCTGCATCTGCTACGGTTGATAGGGGAGTGGCGTTGGGGTACTTGTCCAATGCCAACACCGGAGCAGGTATCCGAGGACTCGACCCCAACACAGGTGTCGCAGCAGCGGATGGGACAGCAATTGCCAATACCGAAGGTACGGCAGGCGCGGTGTCTATTGGTAACCCGGGGTCTGGCATTCGCCGACAGATCACCGGTGTAGCAGCGGGAACCAATGACACCGATGCAGTCAACTTGGCTCAACTGAAAGCGGTAGAACAGTCCGCCGATGGCAGTTGGAATCTTACTGCTGAAGGGGCTAACAGCAGTGAAGTTGCATCAGGCGACACCGTCGACCTGGCCAATAACGATGGCAACATCGAGGTCAGCAAGAGTGCCGACAGCGACAATGTGACCTTCGACCTGGCCGATGACCTCAACGCCAACAGCTTGACCTTGGGCGATGAGACCCAGTCCACCACGCTGAATGGCAATGGCCTGACCATCGCCAATGGCCCGAGCGTGACCACCGACGGCATCGATGCGGGTGGCGATGTCATCAGCAACGTCGGCGATGGCGTAGCCGACAGTGATGCGGTCAATGTCGGTCAGCTCAATGAAGCCGCCGATGGTGTGGATGACGCCGTTACCGCGAAGGGCTTGAACTTCGCGGGTAATGAAGGTGATGAGATCCATCGTGACCTGGGCCAGACCCTGGCGATCAGCGGTGAAGCCACCAGCGCCGGTGATTACAGCGGCGCCAACCTCAAGACCGTGACCGATCCGACCACCGGTGCGATTCAGCTGCAACTGGCCGAGTCACCCAAGTTCGGTGATGTCACCATCAACACCACGGATGCTGATGGCAACGGGGCGGGCACCATCAATGGCCTGAGCAACACCACCTTTGATGAAGACAACATCGTCTCTGGCCAAGCGGCCACCGAAGATCAATTGGCCGCGGTCAACCAGACGGCCAACACCGGCTGGAATATCAGTGCCGAAGGTGAAAATGCCAGCAATGTGGCGCCAGGCGACACCGTCGACCTGGCCAATAACGATGGCAACATCGAGGTCAGCAAGAGTGCCGACAGCGACAATGTGACCTTCGACCTGGCCGATGATTTCAACGCCAACAGCTTGACCTTGGGCGATGAGACCCAGAACACTACGCTGAATGGCAATGGCCTGACCATTGCCAATGGCCCGAGCGTGACCAGCGATGGCATCGATGCTGCTGGTGATGTCATCAGCAATGTGGGCGATGGCGTAGCCGACAGCGATGCGGTCAATGTCGGTCAGCTCAATGAAACGGCCGATGGTGTGGATGACGCCGTTACCGCGAAGGGCTTGAACTTCGCGGGTAATGAAGGTGGTGAGATCCATCGTGACCTGGGCCAGACCCTGGCGATCAGCGGTGAAGCCACCAGCGCCGGCGACTACAACGGCGCGAACCTCAAGACCGTGACCGATCCGACCACCGGTGCGATTCAGCTGCAACTGGCCGAGTCACCCAAGTTCGGTGATGTCACCATCAACACCACGGATGCCGATGGCAACGGGGCGGGCACCATCAATGGCCTGAGCAACACCACCTTTGATGAAGACAACATCGTCTCTGGCCAGGCGGCCACCGAAGATCAATTGGCCGCGGTCAACCAGACGGCCAACACCGGTTGGAATGTCAGTGCCGAAGGCGAAAATGCCAGCAATGTGGCGCCGGGCGACACCGTCGACCTGGCCAATAACGATGGCAACATCGAGGTCAGCAAGAGTGCCGACAGCGACAATGTGACCTTCGACCTGGCCGATGACCTCAACGCCAACAGCTTGACCTTGGGCGATGAGACCCAGTCCACCACGCTGAATGGCAATGGCCTGACCATCGCCAATGGCCCGAGCGTGACCACCGACGGCATCGATGCGGGTGGCGATGTCATCAGCAACGTCGGCGATGGCGTAGCCGACAGTGATGCGGTCAATGTCGGTCAGCTCAATGAAGCCGCCGATGGTGTGGATGACGCCGTTACCGCGAAGGGCTTGAACTTCGCGGGTAATGAAGGTGGTGAGATCCATCGTGACCTGGGCCAGACCCTGGCGATCAGCGGTGAAGCCACCAGCGCCGGTGATTACAGCGGCGCCAACCTCAAGACCGTGACCGATCCGACCACCGGTGCGATTCAGCTGCAACTGGCCGAGTCACCCAAGTTCGGTGATGTCACCATCAACACCACGGATGCTGATGGCAACGGGGCGGGCACCATCAATGGCCTGAGCAACACCACCTTTGATGAAGACAACATCGTCTCTGGCCAAGCGGCCACCGAAGATCAATTGGCCGCGGTCAACCAGACGGCCAACACCGGCTGGAATATCAGTGCCGAAGGTGAAAATGCCAGCAATGTGGCGCCAGGCGACACCGTCGACCTGGCCAATAACGATGGCAACATCGAGGTCAGCAAGAGTGCCGACAGCGACAATGTGACCTTCGACCTGGCCGATGACCTCAACGCCAACAGCTTGACCTTGGGCGATGAGACCCAGAACACTACGCTGAATGGCAATGGCCTGACCATCGCCAATGGCCCGAGCGTGACCACCGACGGCATCGATGCGGGTGGCGATGTCATCAGCAACGTCGGCGATGGCGTAGCCGACAGTGATGCGGTCAATGTCGGTCAGCTCAATGAAGCCGCCGATGGTGTGGATGACGCCGTTACCGCGAAGGGCTTGAACTTCGCGGGTAATGAAGGTGGTGAGATCCATCGTGACCTGGGCCAGACCCTGGCGATCAGCGGTGAAGCCACCAGCGCCGGTGATTACAGCGGCGCCAACCTCAAGACCGTGACCGATCCGACCACCGGTGCGATTCAGCTGCAACTGGCCGAGTCACCCAAGTTCGGTGATGTCACCATCAACACCACGGATGCCGATGGCAACGGGGCGGGCACCATCAATGGCCTGAGCAACACCACCTTTGATGAAGACAACATCGTCTCTGGCCAGGCGGCCACCGAAGATCAATTGGCCGCGGTCAACCAGACGGCCAATACCGGCTGGAATGTCAGTGCTGAAGGCGAAAATGCCAGCAATGTGGCGCCGGGCGACACCGTCGACCTGGCCAATAACGATGGCAACATCGAGGTCAGCAAGAGTGCCGACAGCAATGACGTCACTTTCGACCTGGCCGATGACCTGAGTGCCAGCAGCCTGACCCTGGGTGATGAGACTCAGTCCACCACGCTGAATGGCAATGGCCTGACCATTGCCAATGGCCCGAGCGTGACCAGCGATGGCATCGATGCTGCTGGTGATGTCATCAGCAACGTTGGCGATGGTGTAGCCGATAGCGACGCGGTCAATGTTGGCCAGCTCAATGAAGCCGCCGATGGTGTGGATAACGCCGTCACCGCGAAAGGCCTGAACTTTGCTGGCAATGAAGGTGGTGAGATCCATCGTGACCTGGGCCAGACCCTGGCAATCAGCGGTGAAGCCACCAGCGCCGGTGATTACAGCGGCGCTAACCTCAAGACCGTAACCGATCCGGCCACCGGTGCGATTCAGCTGCAACTGGCGGAGTCGCCCAAGTTCGGTGATGTCACCATCAACACCACGGATGCTGATGGCAACGGGGCGGGCACGATCAATGGTCTGAGCAACACTACCTTTGATGAAGACAACATCGTTTCTGGGCAGGCGGCCACGGAAGACCAACTAGCTGCGGTCAATGCGACGGCCAATACCGGCTGGAATGTCAGTGCCGAAGGTGAAAATGCCAGCAATGTGGCGCCGGGCGACACCGTCGATCTGGCCAATAACGATGGCAACATCGAGGTCAGCAAGAGTGCCGACAGCAATGACGTCACTTTCGACCTGGCCGATGACCTCAACGCCAGCAGCTTGACCTTGGGCGATGAGACTCAGTCCACCACGCTGAATGGCAATGGCCTGACCATCGCCAATGGCCCGAGCGTGACCAGCGATGGCATCGATGCTGCTGGTGATGTCATCAGCAATGTGAGCGATGGTGTAGCCGACAGCGATGCGGTCAATGTCGGTCAGCTCAATGAAGCCGCCGATGGTGTGGATGGCGCCGTCACCGCGAAGGGCCTGAACTTCGCTGGCAATGAAGGTGGCGAGGTCCACCGTGACCTGGGCCAGTCCCTGGCAATCAGCGGTGAAGCCACCAGCGCCGGTGATTACAGCGGCGCTAACCTCAAGACCGTGACCGATCCGGCCACCGGTGCGATTCAGCTGCAACTGGCCGAGTCGCCCAAGTTCGGTGATGTCACCATCAACACCACGGATGCTGATGGCAACGGGGCGGGCACGATCAATGGTCTGAGCAACACTACCTTCGATGCCGATAACATCACATCCGGCCAAGCGGCCACGGAAGACCAGTTGGCGAGGGTTGAGGAGATTGCTTCATCTGGTTGGCAATTGGGCACAATAAATGGCAACGGAGGGGTACGCGAAGGTCGGGAACTCGATGATGTTACAAACATCGACCCGGGTGAGGTTGCCGTCTTGTCCAACAACGACCCTAACATCGGTATTGCCATGGACGGCAACGAGGTGGTCTTCAGTCTGGCCGATGATCTGTCCGCCAACAGTATCACTCTGGGTGATGATGCACAGTCGACCATACTCGATGGTAGCGGTCTGAGCATTGCCAATGGCCCGAGCGTGACTACCGATGGCATCGATGCCGGAAACCAGAAGATCACCAATGTGTCCGCCGGTGAGCAAGACACCGATGCGGTGAACGTGGGGCAGCTCAACCAGGCGGTTACGGAAAGTACCGAGCTGGTGGTGAAATACGACAGCGAGAACAAAGATACCGTTACCTTGGAAGGTGAGGAAGGGACGTCTATCACCAATCTTGCAGATGGCAGGATCAGTGAGCAGAGCACTGATGCCATCAATGGTTCCCAGCTATACGCGACCAATCAGGTGATCAATGAGCTGGGTGATGCATTCACCTTTATCTCAGGTTCCGGCGACACCATCAATCTTGATGAGATGGGTGTTGGTATCCGCTATGCGCGCACCAATGAGACGGGCCTGGAACAAAGTGACTCCTTTGCTGAAGCGAAGGGGGCTACTGCAGTGGGCTATGAAGCAAGGTCCACGGGAGAACAGGCACTAGCTCTGGGGTATCAGGCCACAGCTGCTCACCAGGGTAGCGTGGCGCTCGGCGCAGGGGCTCAGACAGCTGAAGCTGTGGGTACTGCATCGGTGGATATCAATGGCCAGAGCTATATGTTCGCCGGTGCCGACCCAGTGGCGACCGTCAGTGTTGGTCGTGCCGGAGCCGAACGTACCATTACCCATGTAGCGGCAGGGCGTATCAGTGCCGATAGCACTGATGCGATCAACGGCAGCCAACTGTATGCCACCAATCAGGCCGTCAGTGACGTTGCCAGCAAGGTAAACAATGTCACCAATGAGGTGAATGAGTTGAGTGATCAGGCCGTCAAGTACGATAGCAATGATGACGGCACTACCAACCATGACTCGATCACCCTGAAAGGCAGCGGTGGTACCACGATTGCCAATCTGGCAGATGGCGAGGTCTCTGAGGACAGCACCGATGCTGTCAATGGCAGTCAGTTGTGGGATGTGCAGAACCAGATTACCAACATCGAACAGGGCGGATCCCGTTACTTCAAGGCAAATTCCAACAAGGCGGAGGCCGTAGCCGTGGGGCGGGAATCTGTGGCGGCAGGACCACAGAGTGTTGCGCGTGCGGATGACAGTAGTGCCATTGGTGCCAGGGCTGAAGTGACGGCAGAAGGTGGCGTGGCACTTGGGGCTGATTCCGTGGCAGACCGTGAAGGCATGAATGGCAAGCGAGAGCGTTTCTCCAACGCGGCAGTGGGCTCGAGTAAAGGCGCCGTGTCGGTGGGGAGTGCGGGCAATGAACGCCAGATCACCCATGTCGCAGGTGGTACTCAGGCGACGGATGCGGTCAATGTCCGTCAGTTGGAAGCGGTTCAGGCTGGGGCCGTCAATTACGACCGCCGCAGCGATGGCAGTACGGACTATACCTCGGTGACCTTTGGTAATGGCGGAGAGCCGACACGTCTGCGTAATGTTGCACCGGGTGTTGATGCGACAGATGCGGCGAACGTCGGTCAACTGCAGGAAATGGGCAACCAGTTCAACCATGCTATTTCTGGTGTCTATGACAAGATCGATGAAGTCGAAGAGGGTGCCTATGCTGGTGTGGCATCGGCCCTGGCTGCAGCTTCCACTCCTCAGGCCACTATGCCTGGCAAGAGCATGGTCTCTGCCGGTGGCGGCTACTACAACGGCGAATCAGCGGTCGCAGTGGGGGTTTCCCGCTTGTCTGACAATGGGCGTTGGGTGGTCAAGGCAAATGCTACAGGCGATTCACAGAGCAACTTCGGCGCTGGTGTCGGTGTTGGCTGGCACTGGTAAGAGGGAATGTAAAAATGACTGATAAGCGTAATTTTCGTCCATGGACGATCAGGCTCTTGGCACCTCTTGCGACAGCTCTGGCACTAGCGGGATGCAGTACGGCCGCGACGAATGGAGATGCTATCAAGGCGGGGAATGGATTCCCCGCTCCGGATAGTGCCTGGGTGAAAGGCGGCACCTTTGTTGACCCGGATAGCGTTCTGCGTATTGCCGAAGGCATGAACAAGGACCAGGTGAGATACCTGTTGGGGAATCCTCAATTCAGCGAAGGCATGTTCGGCGTGAAGGAGTGGAACTATGTGTTCAACTTCTACACGGATATCGGGCGGGAGTATCTTTCCTGCCAATATCAGGTGCAGTTTGACAGGGACATGAGTGTCGAGACGACACGTTGGCGGGATTCCCAGTGTGCTGAGTTGCTCATACCTGTCGAGGTCGAATCCGTGGAGGACAGTGCGGATCGGGTGGCACTGAATGGCGATCTGTTGTTCGATTTAGATAGTGCTGCTCTGGGGCTGGAAGGTAAGCGGGCGCTGGATAGGATGGCGGTGATCCTGCAACAGGAATATACCGATCCCGCCGTGAATGTTCTGGGATATACCGATCCGTTGGGCGATGCCTTCTACAATGAACGCCTATCGCAGCAACGTGCAGATGTGGTCAAGGAATACTTGATGGCACGAGGTCTGGAGAGTAGCCAGATCGTGGCACTTGGCCTAGGAGAAGATCATCCTCTTGCACGCTGTCATGAGCTCAACTCCCGCAGTGCACTTCAGCAGTGTTTCCAGCCTAATCGAAGGGTCGAGATTGTGATTGCGAAAGCTGACTGAGCGAGCATGTCATCATCCGCATACTGGATCTTGAAGTGCAGATAAATAGTGCAGATAAATGAAGCTTGAAGGAAGGTCATGTCATGGGCGTGAAGAAATATACGTTGGGTGTTGCTGTCGCTGCTGCGGTGGGAGTTCTGGTGGGAGCTGCCGGTGTTTATGCCACATCCGGGCAGAACAAGTCAGAGCAGCAGAATCGAGAGCAATCAGGAGCAATAGACCAAAGCCAGGTATGTGTTGCTACCACTGACGAGCAGGTGTTGTCCTGTGAAGTCGGCAAGCCTTTCATGGCAAGGCTCAACCTGAATGGTAATGATGTAAGCCCCTTGGCGCTTGAGCAGCGAGTTCTGAATACCATGGCGCTTGAGCAGCGAGTTCTGAATACCATGGCGCTGTACTGTGATACCAACTATCCCATCCACCATACTCAGACTGGAGTGTTGTGTGTACTGACGGACGCCCGTATCGGCAAGTTGCCGTCTTCCTCTGGCCAGATCGAAGAAGCACCAGAGCAGGAGAGTAACGGCTAGTCAGTCAATAATCCGGGAGTTGCTGGGCAGAATGTGAGCCGGAAACTCCAGTTGCATTCAACTATTCTGGTCAACATACATGAGTTCTTGACCAGGGAGTCGGGTATGGGACGCAAGTGGATATTGGCCGGAGTGGTCTGGGCCATGGCCATGCCTGCCATGGCGGACTATGCGGCAGGTCTGGAAGAATTTCAGCGCGGAAATTATGCATCTTCATTATATGAATGGCGTCAGGAAGCCGAGAAAGGTGATGCGAAGTCTCAGTTTTCCATGGGGCTGTTGTATGAGCAGGGGCTCGGTACCCGCAAGAGCCTGGAAGATGCTCGCAAATGGTATCGTCTGGCCGCTGACAATGGCCATATGGAAGCTCAGACAAGGCTGGGGGAGCTGTATCTCACCGGACAGTTGGAAGGGGGAGATGCTAAAGCGGTCGAGTGGTTCGACAAGGCAGCAGGTCAGGGAGATGCGCTGGCCCAGTTTCAACTTGGTATGCTTTATCTGGAAGGCCGCGGAGTGACAGCGGACTCAGAAAAGGCGGCTGGTTGGCTTGAACAGGCTGCTGAAAAAGGTGTCATTCAAGCGCAAAATAATATTGGCAGCCTGTACGAGAATGGCCAGGGAGTCGAGCAGAATGCCACCAAGGCTTTTGAATTGTACGAGAAGGCTGCCAGGCAGGGAGATATCTATGCGCAGAACAACCTTGGCGCCATGTATGCCAAGGGTAATGGTGTCGAGCGCAACAGTGCCTGGGCGGTATTCTGGTTCACTATGGCGGCGAATGGGGGCAATGAGGTTGCCGTCGACAACATTCCCGAAGTACTCGACCGGTTGGCAATCAAGCAGGTAGCGGGATCACGCGTCAATATTCGTCGTGGAGCGGGCACCGACTACGACGTGGTGGCAGTGTTGAGGCGTGATGACAACGTTCATGTGCTGGGAGAGATGGAGGGTTGGAGCCAAGTCTATTTTGAGTTGAATGACTTTCCTGAACTCGGTTGGGTGTCATCATCGTTGTTGAAGTAATGGCACCTTCGGTAATTCCTTTGCATGGATTTTTTGATTGCGCATGCTGAGTGTGATGGTGTTTTGTGCTGAATTTGTAAGAATTTTCTGATCCGTGTCATTGACGCAGGCAAGACATGAACGACAAAATCCTCCCCTTTTGAAAACAGTGTTCTATAAAGGGGATGTCATGAAGAAGCGTCTTGCTCTCGCTGCGGCTTTTCTTGTCGGTGCTTGTGTCACGGCATCGAATGTTCAGGCCGAACAGTGGTATGTGGGCGGTAGTGCGATGTTCTGGGATGCAGATGACAGCCATCATTCCGGTGACGATGATATCGGCTGGCGCCTGAACGGTGGTGCTCAGTTCAACCGCTATTTCGCTGTGGAAGGCCAACTGGGTGGAGGCTCTCATTTCGATTATCTGACAGGTATCTATGCCAAAGGCATTCTGCCGCTGTCCCAGGGCATTCGCCTGTATGGGCTGGCAGGCCTTGCCGAAGTCGACTTCCACCATGGCGATGATAATGATTTCTCCTGGGGGTTTGGAGGGGAACTAGACTTGAGCCCCAAGTTGTCCCTGGGAGCCGATTACATGAACTATCTGGATGGTTCGCGTTATGACTTCGATGCTGTCAGCGTAGGCCTGCGCTATCGTTTCTAAGCTGAATCTTGTCATCGCTGATCATTATTATCTCTGATTCATAAAAAGCGCCCCTGCTGGTCATCCCGCAAGGGCGCTTTGCGTACTGGCTGAGGGCTTAGATATATGAGCTGAGGGCTTAGATATTCAAGCTGATGGCTTAGATATATGAGCTGAGGGCTCAGATATTTAAGCTGATGGCGCTGTACCCGAGTGAGCATCGGCTCGCTGGCTGGCCTGAATGGCTGTCAGGGCGATGGTGTAGACGATATCGTCTACCAGAGCACCTCGGGACAGGTCATTGACCGGTTTGTTCAGCCCCTGAAGCATGGGGCCGATGCTGACGACCCGGGCGCTGCGCTGTACCGCCTTGTAAGTGGTGTTTCCAGTATTCAGGTCCGGGAAGACGAAAACCGTCGCACGGCCTGCCACTGGCGAGCCAGGAGCTTTCTGTTGACCCACGCTGGCGATAGCGGCTGCGTCATATTGCAGAGGGCCGTCAATGGCCAGGTGAGGCGCTCTCTCCTTGGCGATACGTGTGGCTTCACGCACCTTGTCCACATCAGCACCACTCCCGGAGACTCCGGTGGAGTAGCTGATCATGGCCACCCTGGGTTCTATGCCAAAGGCTTGTGCTGAAGCTGCGCTCTGCAGCGCGATTTCGGCAAGCGTTTCGGCATCTGGGTCCGGATTCACCGCACAGTCGCCATAGACGACGACCTGTTCAGGCAGCAACATGAAGAATACCGAAGATACCTGGCGATATCCCGGTGCACTCTTTATCAACTGGAAGGCGGGACGCACGGTGTTGGCGGTAGTATGAATTGCTCCAGACACAAGACCATCCACTTCACCTTCAGCCAGCATCATGGTGCCCAGTACCACGCTATCCTGCAGCTGGTCTTCTGCGGTCAATTCGTTGAGCTTGCCTTTACGACGTTCGACCATGGGAGCGATGAAGCGTGAGCGTTCCTCATCAGGGTCGAGGATCGTCAGTTCCTTGGGCAATTCCAGGCCACGAGTGGCAGCCACTTCCATGATGTCCTGACGTTTGCCCAGCAGGACGCAGTCAGCGATGCCTCTGTTCTGGCACAAGATGGCAGCCTCCAGGGTGCGCGGCTCATTGCCTTCAGGAAGAACGATGCGCCGCCGCTGGTACTGGGCCATGCTGACCAGTTTGTGGCGAAAGGCTGCTGGCGACAGACGCCGAGGGACATCATGTTGTACACACTGAGCCAGCCAGTCGAGATCGCAGTGACTGGCAACATAATGCGCCACCGACTCTGCTCTGTCTGGATCATCGGCAGGAATGTGATTAGGCATGTCCTTCAATTGCGCCACTGTGGTGTAGCTGTCGGTCGCGACGGACAACACCGGCAGGCCGGACTCCAGGGCAGGGCGACAGAAATCAATCAGGGCATCGCTGGGGGTTTCGCCATGGGTAAACAGCAGGCCTGCCAATTGGACCCCGTTGCGGGCAGCCAGGGCGGTTGCCAGGATGGTGTCATCACGATCGGCGGGTGTGACGATCAGCATGCCGGGACGCAAGGCATAGAGAAGGTGTTCGGCGTTGCGCGCGCACAAGGCGGTGCCCGTTACGCGGCGCTGATGAGCATCGCCCTCGTGCAGTAACCTGGCTCCCAGTGCCTTGGCCACATCCTGGGTACGAGGGGCACTA
Organism: Halomonas binhaiensis; assembly: GCF_008329985.2. Classification (NCBI taxonomy): domain Bacteria; kingdom Pseudomonadati; phylum Pseudomonadota; class Gammaproteobacteria; order Oceanospirillales; family Halomonadaceae; genus Halomonas; species Halomonas binhaiensis. Next base: position 3,078,644 of record NZ_CP038437.2, on the reverse strand, counting down.
AGAGAGGCCAGGTAGGGGACCGCTGCGATCAATGGCAGAGGTTGGCCGGTGAGCGAAGCCACCTGCTGTTGCCAGTGTTGCTGGAGTGACTTTGCGTCACTTTCTGACGCGGCTTCTGCCATCTTCGGCTGAGGCCGTTCACTGGTGTTTTCCTCCCCTGTCTGAGGGAGGCGCATGAGCATGACCCCTTGGGTGTAATGAGTACCATAGGCGTCAATGCGCTGGCGGTGCAGGCGCAGACGCTCTATCAACTGCTGGGGGGAGGCGGTATGGCCGTCGGCCACCAGAATCACCTGGGCGTTCAGGGCACTGGCCAACTGTGCGTTGACATCCAGGGCATAGGAAGCCTGCAGGCCTGGTCGTAACCCCTCGACGACAATGATGGCAGGAGCATGGCCGTCGAGGGGCTGGGCGATATGTGCATGACGTTCCACTACCAGTTCGAGCATGGCATCGCCATCACCCCGATGAACCAGGTTCTCAAGAATGTGGTAAGGCACCGGTTCAGGAGAATCCAGCCCTAGAGACGTGGAGACCAGTGTGCGGGTGCGCTGTGCTGAATCATCCCCGGCGGGAGCCTGGCAAACGGCCTGAAGAAAGCCGGCTTTCAGCCCTAGCGTGTCAATACTGCGCAACAGGCCGAGGCAGGCGGAGGTGAGTGCTACGCCAGGATCGATAGGAACCAGCAGTAGGGTCGAGGGCTCGCGCATTTTCATGCTGGTACCTCCTGAGGATGACAGGATGCCGGCGTGTCACTCATGTTGTCGAGCAGATGCCGTGTCTGCACGGCAATATAGCCTTCCTCATCTGTGGGAATGACCCACAACTCCAGGCCTCTGCCCACATCGATGCGTCCTTCCATGCCGTGTGACAGCTCGCCATTACTGTTGGGGGAGAGATGTACACCAAGGTGGGTGAGGTATGTCAGGGTGCGAGCCCGAATAAGTGGCGAGTTTTCGCCGATGCCACCCGTGAAAGCAAGGCCATGCAGCATGGGTAGTGCACAGGACAAACCAGCAATGCTCTTGGCCAGGCGATAGCAGAAGACATCGATGGCCAATTTGGCCCCAGCATGGCCTTCTGCAGCTGACTGTTCCAGTTCACGCATGTCGTTGGTCAAGCCGGATAGCCCTAGTAGCCCGCTGCGATGATTGAGCAGTTGATCGATATCATGGCTGCTCCAGCCGCACTGATGCATCAGGTGCAAGAGGATTCCAGGATCGATATCGCCACTGCGAGTCCCCATCACCAAGCCTTCCAGCGGGGTCATGCCCATGCTGGTATCGATGCTCTGGCCTTGCCAGATGGCCGTTGCCGAAGCGCCATTACCGAGATGGGCGATGATCCAGCCGCCACGGCCTTGGGCGCTCAGGATGGACAGTCTTTCCGCTACATAGGCATGACTGCTGCCATGGAAGCCATAACGACGGATGCCATGACGTTCATAGAGCTCTGCGGGGATGGCATAACGGTATGCGTATGCGGGCAATGTCTGATGGAATGCGGTATCGAACACGGCGACTTGAGGCAGCCCGGGAAACAGCTCCTGAGTGGCCGCAATTCCTTCGAGATTGGCTGGATTATGCAGGGGGGCCAGGGTGGTGGTTTCACGGATATCTTGAACCACGTCCTGGTCGATCAAGGTAGCTTGAGTGAAGCGTTCTCCGCCATGGACGACTCGGTGTCCAATAGCGATTGGCCGGCAGCTGCCCAGATTGTCGAGAATGACTTTCAAGGCGTCGCCATGGCTGGCTCCGGGCAATTCAATGGTCGTCTTCTCGCCTTGGAGATTGCGTAAGCGCAGGATGGCACGATCACTTCCGAGTCGCTCGGCAATGCCAGACAGGCGGGGCTGGCCTGAAACAGCAGGAATCAGTGCGTATTTGAGCGACGAAGAACCGCAGTTGATGACGAGAATGGGAGCGTTCATACCATCTCCATGACGAGGGAAAGGCGCGAACTCTAGCTTGCTGAAGCAAGATGATTATTGATCTGGATAGGTATTTCAGGTGCATTGTTTGTAGAGTTTGCCCCTATTTGAACTAGATCAACAGCAAGCGTGTTGTTAATAGACTTTAGTATAAGAATGGGCTATGAGCGTGTTGCTCATAGCCCATCGTTGACGGCATCTCGATGCTTTTTGTTGCTCGTTCAGCCGTCCATTCTGTCACCTGGTGTCTGGAGACGGAGTCAAACTTCCTTGTACAGTTCGGCCCCTTGCTCGCGGAATGCTCGTGCCTTGTCTTCCATGCCGCTCATGATGGCATCCGCATCGCCTTTCAATTTGTGCTCCTCCGCATAATCGCGGACTTCCTGGCTGATTTTCATGGAGCAGAACTTGGGGCCGCACATCGAGCAGAAGTGGGCCACTTTGGCCGAATCCTTGGGTAACGTTTCATCGTGGAATTCCCGTGCAGTATCCGGGTCGAGGCCCAGGTTGAACTGGTCTTCCCAACGGAATTCGAAGCGTGCCTTGGACAGCGCATTGTCGCGACGCTGGGCAGCAGGATGCCCTTTCGCCAGGTCCGCTGCATGTGCGGCAATCTTGTAGGTGATAATGCCGGTCTTGACGTCATCCTTGTTGGGCAGTCCCAGGTGTTCCTTGGGTGTTACATAGCAGAGCATGGCGCAGCCGAACCAGCCAATCATGGCGGCACCAATACCTGAGGTGATGTGGTCGTAGCCTGGGGCGATATCCGTCACCAGCGGGCCAAGGGTGTAGAAAGGCGCTTCATCACAGTATTCAAGCTGCTTGTCCATGTTCTCCTTGACCAGGTGCATGGGGACGTGACCTGGACCTTCGATCATGACCTGGACATCGTGCTTCCAGGCAATGCGAGTCAGTTCCCCCAGCGTCTTGAGCTCTGCCATCTGGGCCTCGTCATTGGCATCGGCCACAGAGCCGGGACGCAGGCCATCGCCAAGGGAGAAGGCGACATCGTATTGTTTGCAGATCTCGCAGATTTCCTCGAAATGAGTGTAGAGGAAGCTTTCCTGGTGGTGGTACAGGCACCATTTGGCCATGATCGAACCGCCACGGGAAACGATGCCCGTTACGCGGTTGGCGGTCAGCGGGACATAGCGCAGCAATACCCCAGCATGGATAGTGAAATAATCCACGCCTTGCTCGGCCTGTTCGATCAGGGTGTCGCGGAAGACTTCCCAGGTCAGGTTTTCTGCGACGCCGTTGACCTTTTCAAGAGCTTGATAGATGGGAACTGTGCCGATGGGAACCGGGGAATTGCGGATGATCCATTCACGCGTTTCATGAATGTTCTGCCCAGTGGACAGGTCCATGATGGTGTCCGCTCCCCAGCGAATGCCCCAGGTCATCTTGTCGACTTCCTCTTCGATCGAGGAAGTGACGGCTGAGTTACCCAGGTTGCCGTTGATCTTTACCAGGAAGTTGCGCCCGATAATCATCGGTTCAGATTCGGGATGGTTAATGTTGCAGGGAATGATGGCACGACCTTCCGCGACTTCCTGACGCACGAACTCTGGAGTGATCTCTTGCGGCAGGCGCGCACCAAATCCCTGGCCGGGGTGCTGATGGCCAAGGATACGCTCAACTTCATCACTGCCCAGTTGCTGCCTGCGCTGGTTTTCGCGTATGGCGATGAACTCCATCTCCGGGGTGATGATGCCGCGGCGGGCATAGTGAAGCTGGGTAACATTACCTGGGCTGCCATTGGCATTGGTCTTGGCACGGCGAGGAGTACGGCTCAGATCGAAGCGCAGTGGCGCGAGCATGGGGTCGGCGGCGCGACGGCGGCCATATTCCGAGGTCGGGCCATCAAGCCATTCGGTATCATCACGCTCGTCAATCCAGCAGCGACGCAGTTCTGCCAGTCCCTTGCGCAGGTCGATAGTGGCCCCCGGGTCGGTGTACGGACCTGACGTGTCGTAGACCAGCAGCGGTGGGTTCTGTTCGTCTTCCGTGCTGGTGCGGGTCGGTGATAGGGAAATCTCGCGGAAGGGGACACGGATATCGGGGCGGGAACCCTCTACGTGGACCTTGCGCGACCCTGGTAGTGCTTGAATGGCTGCTTCGTCGACGCGGGCGGTTTCCGCCAGAAAATGAGCCGTCTTGGACATGGGCGTTCTCCTCGGTGTGATTGTGGTTATTGGCGTGATGGTGACTATTACAGGGGCGATAGCTTGTCAGGGGGCAGTCTTCAGTCGCTGAGATTGAGTCCCATCTGCCAGAAATCGATCTCGAGACGGGTAGCATCACGAAAGATGGTGGCGAGACGGGAGAAGCGCTGAGGGGAAACTTGGGTCAGTTGGGCGTCGAGCCATTCCCGCTCGGACTGGGCGGCTTGCTGGAATTCCTTTCCTTCATACATCGAGATCCAGGCATCGAAGGGATTGGCCTTGCCGCGCTGAGTGAATGACTGCTGGCCCAGCCAGGTAGCGATATCGGCATACCCGACCATGCAGGGAGATAGCGCAATGCGCAGGTCGAGCAGGTCTCCACGGCTACCGGTATCAAGTACATAGCGGGTATACGCCAGTGTGGCTCGGGCTTCTGGTCATCCTGTTCGATGACTGGCAACTCGGTATCGAGGATGTAGGGCATATGCGGCACGCAGGCATAGGCTGCCAGGGCATAGGCTCGGGCAAACTGGATCAGAAACAGGTAATCCTGCTGCAGGTAATGACGGAATGCCGCATTGTCCAGCGAGCCGTGGCCGAGCTGGCGGACAAAGTCATGCTCGATATAAGCCGTCCATTCCTGGCGGTTGCTATCGATCAGGTCGTTGAAGCAGTAGCCCATATGGCCTCCGGTCATGATGATCCGGGGCAATGGGGTAGCGAAGAGGCGAGGAGAATATGCGGAGTGGGGACGGGTCTGGCAGTAACGGAGAGAGGGTCTTGTCTACCATCTCTTTGTCCACCACCGCCTGATTCCCTACGCCGGTTCACTGGCTGCGTTTGTCATGAAGGACAAACGAAGACCATCACCCGGATCAGGTTCCACGGGACCAGCGCTGTGTGCTGCTTTCCTGCCAGGCAGATTGGCTCTGCCTTTCAGACCAAAGAACACTTGCGCCATCTCAGCCGGATTGACCGGCACCCCGTCAAGCGATGCGAAACAGCATAGCACCCCCAAGGGGGCTGCGGGAAGCCACGAAACCAACGGATGCCCTGATACTAGAATCCGTCGTCTCGTGGCATGTCCTGTTAATTACGCTGCCGTTTGAAGAAAGCGCGTGGGTTCTTGTTCCAGTGACGTGTGAAGGACTGTATCGGCATGTCCTTGGGGAGTTCCTTAGGAGGAGCGGCGGGCTCTGCCGCTTCGGTGGCCGGCTCAGGATAGTGCATCTCGGCGATAACGGTTGGTGACTGGGTTTCACTCGGCACCAGTAACAGGCCGGCGCGGCGCAAGCGCCGACCGATGCTCAGGCTGCTGCTCCAACGCACCAACGGTGCCGCCAGAATCAAGCCCAGCCAGACAGGGGTCAGCCACAACCAGAAATCTCGAGTATAGGTCCAGGTCGCGAGGGACCAGATCAATCCTGCTGCGGCCAGCACCCAAGTGTGTTTCCAGGCCATTCCCCAGGGCAAGGCTCGGCCCTCGCGTGCCTGAGCATTCCAGGGAACGGTCCGGCCACTGATGACCTGAATGACGAAGCGGCTATGGAATACCATCATCAGTGGAGCAATCAGCATCGAAAACAGTGTTTCAAGCAACATGCTCAACGTCAGCCGAATACGACCGCCATAGGCTGGTGCTTGCCGTAACAGACCCAGTATCAGGCCCAGTAGCTTGGGCATCAGCAACATGGCCAGGGTGCCGGTGAGCAATGGCATGATCAGGTTGGGTGGTGCAATGGGCCAATTGGGGAACAGCTGGTAGCTGGAAGTGAAAAAGTTGGGAGGAATCAGCGCGCGCACCAGGGCGTCAAGTGTGCTGATGGTCAGAATCACGAGCCACAACAGGGAAGTCAGATAGGCCAGGGCGCCGCACAGGAAGTGTATACGGCTGAGGGCGTGCAGGCCGCGCCCGGTCAAGAGGCGAAGATGCTGCAGGTTACCCTGGACCCAACGCCTGTCGCGTTTGGCATAGTCGAGGATGTGACTTGGCATTTCCTCAAAGCTGCCAGTGAGGTCTGTGCGCATGCGAACCTGCCACCCCGCACGGCGTAGCAGGGCGGCCTCGACGAAGTCATGGCTATGGATATCGCCACCGAGAGGCGGCTTGCCTGGCAGTTCCGGCAGGCCGCAATGGTCGGTGAAGGCTGCCACCCGAATGATGGCATTGTGGCCGTAATAGTTGGCAGCGGTGCCATGCCAGAAGCTCAGGCCCGTGGCCAGCATCGGCGAATAGAGCGCTGCGGCGAACTGATTGGCTCGGCCGAACAGACTGTCCTGCCTGGCCGGGATAGGAATGGTCTGCACCAGCCCGAGTCGGGGATTGGCCATCATCTCATCGATCAGCGCAATGATGCAGTCACCACTCATCAGGCTGTCGGCGTCCAGTACCAGCATGAAGTCGTAGTGCTGTCCCCAGCGTTGGCAGAAATCACCAAGGTTGCCTGCCTTGCGTCCGGCATTGCTGTCGCGGTGACGGTAATGGACACGGATATGTCCGGACAGGCGTTGTTGCAAGGCCGCAATCTGCGTTTTTTCTCGAGCGACCACATCGGCCTCGGTACTATCACTGAGGACGAAGGCCTCCACCGTCATGTCGGATGGCAGATGGGTAATGTCTCGGCAAGTGGCTTCCAGTCCTGCGACGACTCTGTCCACATCCTCATTGTGGATGGGCATGACCAGCGCGGTAAGTGAGTGAGAACCTTTGGGCCGTGCAGGAGGATGGTATGGGCCAGGTGCGCGACGCTTCAGGCTGAGGGGATCAATGTTGAAAAGATTCAACAGGAAACCGATCACGGCGCTCCAGAAGGACACCGTGATCCAGCTGAACGTGACGGCAAACAGGATCAGAATGGCAATCTCCACGGGGGTGATGCCTCCTGCGTGCAGTATGCGGAACATGGTCCAGATACCTAGCGCGCTGGTGGCCGCAATAGCCAGCCCGACACATAAGCGTCGAAGGCGCAGGCCAGGTACCTTTAGTGCGTAAGTGTCAGAGTTCATTATCGTTCCAGATAGCGTTCCAGGTTTCACTCAACGGGCGCCCTCTCAGGTTCAGCGTAAGACGCATATCGGCAGGGCTGCCGCTTTCTGGTTCAAGGCGGAAGCTGGCACGCCAGGTCTTTCCGTCGGGTAGTGCAGTGACAACAGCATGGCTGATTTTGCCGCTGGAAGTTGTCAAGGCTGCCTTTACGGGTTGGCTGGGATCGAGGCCATCAAGATCTTTTCCACGGAAATCGACGATGAACTGCCGGATATTCGAGTCTGGTGGAGTATCGTGGTGTCCGTTGCCTGCCAGCCCTTGACGAGAGCGCACGACTTTAGCCAGGGAGTCATTTTCTGGTGCCGAAGCGAAGGTATAGGTGCGATAGCGGTAGGTACGCGACTCTCCGGCCAGCAATGGCGTCTTCGGTACCCAGTATGCAGTGATGTTGTCGTTGGCCTCACTGTCGGAGGGAATCTCGACCAGTTCGACGCGGCCTTCTCCCCAGTCCCCTTGCATCTCGACCCATTGGCTGGGGCGCTTCTCATAGCGGCCTTCCATGTCCAGATACGCATCGAAAGCACGTGGCCGCTGGACAAGACCAAAACCTTTGGGAGAGGTGTCCTGCAGGCTGGTGATCTGCAGTGTTTCAGGGTTGTCCAGAACCCTCCAGGTCCATTCGCCGGTACTGGTAGCCATCAGCAATCCACTGGAGTCATGTACTCTGGGACGATAGTCGTCCTGTTGATGACGGCCCATCTCACCATGCAGGAACATGCTGGTCAGTGGTGCAATGCCGAGTTTTTGGACGTCCTTGCGAGCGAACAAGCGTGCCTCTGTGACAATTTCGGTGGATTGTCCCGGGGTGATGTCGAAGCGATAAGCGCCAGATAGAGAGGGACTATCCAGCAGCGCGATGATGGTCATGTGATCGGCATCGGGCTGCGGGCGAACCAGCCAGAACTCCTTGAATGAGGGAAATTCTTCCCCCTGGGGTAAGCCTGTATTGATAGCCAGTCCTCGGGCTGACATCCCGTAGCTATTACCTCTGCCTACCAAGCGGAAGTAGGAGGCACCGAGAAATACGGCAAACTCATCGGCAGTATCAGCCTGATTCAGTGGGTAGTGTAGACGAAACCCTGTATAGCCAAGCTTGCCCAGGTCCTGGTCAGCCAGGGATGCAACCTGGTCATCATAGCTGAAGCGGCTGCTGTCGAAAGGCAGCTCCTTGATCTCTTCACCTTCTACCAGGTGGATGGCCACAGGCTTTTTATAGAGAAAGCCTGGGTGGAACAGCTCGACTTGAAATAGACCCTGGTTGCGCCAGATTGCACGATCCTTGCGGTAGCGAATCTGGCGATATTGGTCATAACTCAATTCAGCAAGCTGCTGTGGCAACTCGCCGGAAAACTTCGGTTCCTCATAGGGGGACTCGGCCAGATCGCGTGCCTGACCGCTGACTTGCTCGAACAGCGCTTCGGGCGTAATGGCAAGTACTGAGGCGCTGAGGCCCCATAATAATAACGCCGCGAATAGTCGCAGTTGTGTTCGAGTCCATCGTTGCATCTAGCACTCCTTGCAAGTCATCCGAAATAGCTCCTGCGATAGGAACCATGCACTTAAATATTGTCGTATGGAAGTATGGAGCTCCAATAAAGAGTTCCATGGATTCGAGGGCAATTATGCAGCAGGGTTCCCTGTCACTTATAGGCGACAAGTAAAGTGGGTTTTGTTGCTGCTGGCAGACATCGTTCCAGTAGATATCGGTCCGCCAGGCATTGGACTAACAGCACTGAAGTGCCTGCTGGTATTACCTGTATTTCTTGCCGAGAGTCTTTTGCATGTTACGGCTGCTATACAAGCGGTAGCGATGAAAGTCCGGGTCGTTGCGTTCTTCCTGGGGAGTCTTTGTGTAGCGCTTGTATTCCCACTGATACTGGGCAGGGTCGAGGGCAATGGCTGCCTCTACGCTGGCATTGACACCTGTGCAGGAAGTGACTTCAACCTCGGAATAGACGCGCTCGTCAGCGGCCAGGAAGTGCAAGGCATAGCCTTTACCGGGAAGGCGCCGGGCGACTCCGGTAACGACACGTGCATTGGTTCGGGAGACCAGCTTGGGTAGCAAGGTGGCGGTATATGCCAAGCGCCCATAGAAGGGGGCAAAGGCGCCACTGCCCCAGGCCGGTTCCTGATCCGGCAGTATCCCCACGGCCTCGCAGCGCTTGAGTGCCTTGAGCAACGCCGCGACACCTCTAGGGTTGGTCGGTACCAGCTTGGCACCATTGCGTTCGCGGCCAGCACGGATAATGGGGTCCAGTGCAGCAAGCTTGGGGGGTTCATACATGGCAGTGAAAGGGAAGTGGCTGGACAGCCAGAAGTTGAGAATTTCCCAGTTGCCGAAATGTGGAGCCAGAACAATGATGCCCTGTCCATGAGCACGCGCGTCATCCAGCAACTCCCTGCCATGTACCTCGACAATGCTGGCGGCAACTTTCTCCGTCTTGCCCTGCCAGGCAAACCCCAGTTCCAGCATGGTGGCAGTGGAATGCATCAGGCTGTCGCGGGCCAGACAGCTACGTTCACTGGCCGTGATATCGGGGTAGACCACATCAAGGTTGATCTGCGTCACTGCCCGTTCACGCCTGAGTACTGGTTGGCACAGTGACACTGCGATCCGGCTCAGGCGCCACAGGGTGGCTGGACTGGCGTTGGCAAGTGTGCGCCACAGGGCTGCCACACCAGTGGCTTGGAACTGTTGGAGTAATGAATGGCGCATGATCAGATCAGCCAGCTTTCCAGATTATCGGGAGAGCGGCGTTCCTGCAGGGCCTTGAAGCCTTTGACGCAGCGTATGATGAGCCATACGGCAAGAGCCAGCATCAATGGTACCCCGACCACGATGAGGATCAGGAGGCTGGCAACGCAAAGGTACAGCAGTCCGATCCAGAAGGTGCGAATCTGGTAGCGATAATGATCGTCGAGCCAGGCAGGTCCTTTACCACGGTAGATGTAGGCAACCACAACACTGATCAACGCAGTGAAGCCGGTAAACAGGTTGGCCAGCAGCAGCGCGTAGCCGATCAGCGCTATGGTGGTATCCGTATCATTCCCGTCGTTGGGAGGTTCCGGTGGTTCGACCTGGGGCTCATGAGGTGTCAGATCGCTACTGCTCATGCATCATATCCCTGTATTGCTATATCCGTATGCTTCTGGGTCTGCAGAAGGTATGCGCGTGAATGATACCTTGTCGATGGTGATTTAGCAGGCGCCAGTATCCTTGAGCGGGCGACAGATCTCCAGCAAGTTGCCATCCGGGTCGCGCAGATAGAGGGACTCTATCCTGCTGGTGGCTCCCTGGCGCTCGACAGGGCCAAGTTCGATTTCCACTGATAATGCATCGAGATGGCGTTTGACCTCATCCAGTGGCAGTTGGCTACGCAGGCAGATATCAAGACTTCCTGCAGTAGGTGTGGCTGCACGAGGGACAATGTCAGTGGCTGTCCAATGCAGGCGTAGAGCCATGTCGCCAAGCATCAGGTCGACACGCTCCTGGTCGCGGTAACGCACATCGAGGCCTAGGACACGGGTGTAGAAGTCCACGGCTCGGGAAATGTCGGTCACGGTAATGACCAAATGATCCAGACCTGACAGCATGCCTCTCTCCGTAAAGATTTTTCAGTCACAGAGAATACGCCGATGCCGGCCTGTCCGCTATGTTCCAGCAATGCAACTTACCATTTCCATCGTAATGCGCAGCGCGACTATTTTCGCTGCCGTGTGTGCGATCTGATAGCGGTACCTCCAAACCAGAGGCTAGGCTCTGAAGCCGAGAAGGCGGTGTACGACCAGCACGACAATCGCCCTGACGATCCGAGGTATCGGGCGTTTCTCTCCAGATTGTTCATTCCACTGAGCCAGCGCCTGGAGGCCGGAGCAGAGGGGCTGGACTTCGGTGCCGGACCAGGGCCAACGCTTTCACTGATGTTTGCAGAAGCCGGGTTTCCTACCCAGATCCACGACCCTTTCTTCCATCCCAACTCCGTTGCATTGACGCAGCAGCATGACTTCATCACGGCCAGTGAAGTGGTCGAGCACCTGTTTGCTCCTGGCGAGGTGCTCGGGGCATTGGTGAAATGTCTGAAACCTGGCGGCTGGCTAGGTGTGATGACCAAGCGCACGCCGGCAGACTTTGCTGCCTGGCATTACAAGCAGGACCCCACGCATGTGGTTTTCTTCAGCGAGGCATCCTTCGTCTGGTTGGCTCGCAAACATGATCTTGATCTGATTTTTTTCGGACCAGATGTGGTACTACTACGGCGTCCATAGAGGGGCTATCAATAAAGGCGTTGACAGCGATAGGTGCGGGGGTATATTCCCCGCCAACTGACCCCGTGCCGAGCCTTGGCTAGCCTCAGGGCTGACTACCATTTCTTCTACGGCGTTTCTCTCGTCCATCTACTGTCAGTGAGGCTCCTGATGTCCCCGCAATTGTTGGCCATGGCCATTGCCCCTCTGTTAGGGCTGTTCATTCTTGGCATCGGCAATGGTTATCTGACCACTCTGGTTTCACTGCGCCTGGACGCGGCAGGAGAATCCCAGGTCGTGGTGGGCCTGGTGTCCTCGGCCTACTACATTGGCCTTGGTCTGGGGGCGATGATGAACGATCGCCTGTTGCTGAGGATTGGCCACATTCGTGCCTATGGCAGCTTTGCCTCTCTGGTTGCGGTCACGGTGCTGCTACTGGGGCTTCTCTTTGACCCTATGGTGTGGTTCGTGCTGCGCCTGATCGGTGGCTGGGCCATGGTGGGGGTTTTCCTGGTCATCGAAAGCTGGTTGTTGACCTCCAGTGAACCCAAGGTGCGTGGACGTCTGCTGGCGCTGTACATGATTGCCCTGTATGCCTCAGGTGTGGTCGGGCAGTTGTTGCTGGGTGCCACGCAGAACATGGGGAAGTTCGAGCCCTTTATGCTGGTGGGGATGATGGCGTCATTGTCGGTGCTGCCAATGGCCATGATCCCGCGGGTTACGCCCTTGATCGACAAGGCTGAACCACTACCGCCGTGGCGCTTGATCACCATCACCCCTACTGGCGTGATCGGCAGTCTTGGTTCTGGGGTGCTGGTGGCAGCGGTATATACACTGCTACCTCTTTATCTGCAGCGTAGCGGTTACCCTGTCAGCCAGGTAGGCATCTACATGGCCGTCACTGTGCTGGGGGCAATGCTGCTGCAGTACCCTGTAGGGCGTTGGTCCGATCGCCATGATCGTCAGATCGTGCTGATCATGATCGGTCTGTTCTGTGTCGCGATTTCCGCGCTGGTCGTGCTTGTTCCATTGCCCTGGTGGGGGTTGGCAGGCGTTCTGTTCCTGCTCGGTGGCGGGATCTTCTCGCTTTACCCCGTGGCAGTCAGTCATGCCGCCGATAGGGCGCCTGCCGGCGCTCTGGTGGCCATGAGCCAGGGGTTGCTGCTGATCAATGCCATTGGTTCGGCAGCCAGTCCTCCAGCCATCAGTCCCTTGATGGCTACTCTCGGCGATGCAGCGTTGTTTGGCGCCTTTGCTGTACTGGCAGCAGTGCTGGTTACCTTCTTCTTATGGCGGCGCATGGTACGGCCGGCACCGGTACCGGTGGCACCATTCTCTCCGTCCACACCCTTGTCATCCGTGGGTGCTGAATTGGCAGTCACCGAAGAGTGGATGCAAGGAGCCAGGGAGCATGAGCACATGGAGGATCTGTCCGATGTCATGCCCGAGGTGGAAGTGGCCGAGCCTCTGGTTGGTCCGCCAGTGGCAGAAAATGATTATGTGGCCTATTACGATGAAGATGGCTTCCATGAAGGCACTCTCGAGGCGATGCAGCAAGAAGACGCATCCTCCGAGAATGCCGACGAGCATGACGGCGGCGACGATCAAAAAGGGAACGAGGAGCCTGTCGCCGATAGCACGGATGCCGTCGAAACCCTCAAGCGAGATGACGCTTGACCCCATAGAGGCAGCCAGGAAGCTGCTTTGGCTCAAGGGCAGTTCGGCTCAAGTTCAAGTAGCGACCTTGGGCTAATAGAGACTCGTCAGTAGGGAAACTACTATCGCGGATATGGTTTTCCTATTCATTCTCTACCCCGGGCTTTCCTATGTTCCCTTATGCTGCCCCTGTCCGTGATATGAACTTCGTTCTTTCGGAGCTGCTGAGTCACGAATCCCTGTCTCTTCCTGCCTTTTCCGACATTTCTCCTGATCTGGTTGATGCGGTGCTCGAAGAAGCCGCCAAACTGGCTTCGGATGTATGGGCCCCACTCAATGCCAGTGGTGACCGCCAGGGCTGTACTCGTCGTGACGATGGTGGCGTGACATTGCCTGATGGCTTTATCGAAGCCTACCGTGCCTATGCTGAAGGTGGCTGGAATGGTATCGGCGTCAGTGCTGAGCTGGGTGGTCAGGGGTTGCCGGAAGTTGTTGCCACCAGTGTCCAGGAAATGCTCCATGGCGCGAACATGGCACTCGGCCTGTGTCCCATGCTGACCGCCGGTGCGATCGAAGCGCTGGCTCATCATGGCAGTGATGGACAGAAAGCGTTGTACCTGGACAAGCTCATCGAAGGAAGCTGGACCGGCACCATGAATCTCACCGAGCCTCAAGCCGGCTCTGATCTGTCGCGAGTACGTACCCGGGCGATTCCCTGCGAGGCAGTGGAGGGAGACTTTTATCGCATCTTCGGCCAGAAGATTTTCATCACCTGGGGTGAGCACGATGCCTCGGACAATATTGTCCACCTGGTGTTGGCACGCACACCGGATGCGCCTGAAGGCAACAAGGGCATTTCCCTGTTTCTGGTACCCAAGCTTCTGGTCAATCCAGATGGCTCATTGGGGGAGCGCAACGATGTAGTGTGTGCCTCCATCGAGCACAAGATGGGGATTCATGGCAGCCCGACATGCACGTTGAGTTTTGGCGAGAAAGAGGGAGCTATCGGCTTTCTGGTCGGTGAACTCGGGCGTGGGCTCAATCATATGTTCACCATGATGAACGAGGCCCGCCACAAGGTCGGTGTACAGGGGATTGGCGTGGCTGAGCGCGCTTGCCAGCACGCCTTTTCTTATGCTGCCGAACGTTCTCAGGGGCGCATGCCCAACACCAGGGGAGGGGAGCCTTGCGTGATTGCCGAGCATCTCGATGTGCGCCGCATGCTGCTGTCCATGCGTGCTCGCACCGATGCTCTGCGTGCTCTGGCGCTGTACTGTGCGGCTCTGCTTGATGTGGCCCGTCATCATGCAGATGAGGATCAACGTCGCTCGGCTCAGGCTCGGGTGGATGTACTGATTCCCGTAGTGAAGGGTTTCTCCACCGATCAGGCGGTGGATATTGCCTCGCTTGGCATCCAGGTTCACGGCGGTATGGGGTATATCGAAGAAACGGGCGCAGCCCAGCTGCTGCGTGATGTCCGTATCTCTGCCATCTATGAGGGTACCAATGGTATCCAGGCGCTGGATCTGGCCGGGCGTAAGCTGCAGATGGACGATGCCAGGACCATGTCGTCATTGCTTGATGAAGTGAAGGCTACTGCCGCACAGATGAAGGATAGCCCCGATCTGGCGTTGCTGGCCGAGGAGCTGGCTGCCGGAGCGGAAGACCTGCGTGTCTGCGTGGCCAAGGTCCTGGAGGAAGGGCGTGATAGTCAGTCAGGGCAGGACGCGGTTCAGGCATATGCCACTCCGCTGTTGTCCCTGGCTGGGCATGTGCTGTGTGCCTGGCAGATGGGGCGTGCTGCACTCCAGGCCCAGCAGGCCGTGGATGCCGGCAGCGATGATGACTTCTACCGGCGCAAGCTGACGAGTGCTGACTTCGCCATTCGCCAGTGGTTGCCTGTCGGGCGTGCCCAGCGCCAGGTGATCGAAGCCGGCATGCAGTGTCTTGCGGCTTTCACTGTTACCCGTGAGTCCTGAAACCTACACTAGGGGAAAAGCATGACTGCATCGATTTTCGAACAGGGAATGCCGCAGACCTCGGCTAATCATGTGGCCCTGTCTCCGCTGACATTCATTGAACGTAGTGCTTCTGTCTATCCGGATTACCCGGCAGTGATCTATGGGGATATCCGGCGTGACTGGGCGACGACCTGGGAACGCTGCCGCCGCCTGGCTTCTGCACTCAAGAAACGCGGTATTCAGGCAGGAGAGACTGTCGCTGTCATGTTGCCGAATGTGCCAGCCATGTTTGAGGTTCACTTCGGCGTACCCTTGGCCGGCTGTGTGCTCAATACCTTGAATATTCGCCTGGATGCCGATGCCATCGCCTATATGCTCGAGCATGGTGAAGCCAAGGTCGTGCTGGTGGACCCGGAATTTGCCGATGTCATCGCCCAGGCAGTAGACAAGCTGGATGACAAGCCGCTGATCATCGATGTGGCGGACGAAGCCTTCTACCCTGGTGGGAAGTCAATCGGCGACGTGGAATACGAGTCACTGCTGGCCGAGGGGGACCCGGACTATCCCTATCGCTTGCCCGATGATGAATGGCAGGCGATCTCTCTCAACTACACCTCGGGTACTACCGGGCGACCCAAGGGAGTGGTCTATCATCATCGCGGTGCCTATCTGAATGCCTTGGGCAATCTGTTGGCCTGGGGCATGTCTCAGCACCCGGTCTACCTGTGGACCTTGCCCATGTTCCATTGCAATGGCTGGTGTTTTCCATGGGTGATTGCGGCGATGACCGGGACCAACGTATGTCTGCGCAAGGTCGAACCCAAGCGGGTCATGGAGCTGATTGCAGCAGAGAAAGTGACCCATTTCAGCGGTGCTCCCATTGTGCTCAATGGCCTGGTCAATCTGCCCGAGGCAGACAAGAGCGTCATCGATCATCCCGTCAAGGCCACCACGGCTGGCGCAGCGCCTCCGGCGGCAGTCATCGCTGGAGTGGAACGAATGGGCATCGATGTCACTCATGTCTATGGGCTTACCGAAGTCTATGGGCCAGTGACATCCTGTGCCTGGCGCGAATCCTGGGACGAGCTGCCCCTCGAGGAGCGGGCACGCATCAAGTCCCGCCAGGGGGTACGCTATCCGATGCTCGAAGCTGCCTGTGTTGCGGACCCTGATACCCTGGAGCTGCTGCCCAAGGATGGCAAGACCATGGGGGAAGTGCTGATGCGAGGCAATACCGTCATGAAGGGGTATCTCAAGAACCCTGAAGCCACTGAGGCAGCGCTCGACGGGGGTTGGTACCATACCGGCGACCTGGCCGTGTGGCATGCAGATGGCTACATCGAGATCAAGGATCGGGCCAAGGATATTATCATTTCGGGCGGAGAGAACATTTCCACCATTGAGGTGGAAGATGCTCTCTATGCTCACCCGGCTGTGGAGGAAGTTGCCGTGGTGGCAAGGCCTGATGAGAAATGGGGCGAGACCCCATGTGCTTTCGTCAAGCTCAAGGATGGCTGTGCGGATGTCTCCGAGGCGGAACTCATCGCATACTGCCGCGAGCACCTGGCTGGCTTCAAGGTCCCCAAGACGATTGTATTTACTGAATTGCCCAAGACGTCTACTGGCAAGATTCAGAAGTTCGTGCTTCGCGAAGAGGCGCGAAACCTCTAGTCAGGGCTTTCAAGGGGCACCGAGCCGTTCCAGCTTCAGGCATGAACCTGGGCAGATCATGGATAAATGGAGGGAAATGGATGAGTCAACAGATTGGCGTGGTCGGTGCAGGAACCATGGGGCAGGGGATTGCTCAGGTACTGCTGCAGAGTGGGTTTGTCGTCACCCTGTATGATGTTGCCGAAGCCCCGCTCGATCGGGCCAGGAATGCCATCGACAAGGGGCTCGGCAAGTTGGTGGAAAAGGGCAGGCTCAGTGACGACGAGCGTTCTGTCGCACAGCAACGCCTGAGTACCGCGATATCTCTGAAAGCCCTTGGTAGTTGCGAGGTGGTGATCGAGGCCGCGCCGGAAAAAGCGGACCTCAAGGAAGCCTTGTTCCGTGACCTCAGTCGCCTGTCGCCAGACATTATCCTGGCTTCCAATACTTCCTCTCTGTCCCTGACTCGCCTGGCTGCCGTCTGCGAAGGCCCTCAGCGAGTGATCGGCATGCATTTCTTCAACCCGGTTCCCGTGCTCAAGCTGGTCGAGGTGATTCGTGCCGAACAGACCAGCGATGCCACGGTGGCGCGAGTCGAGGCCCTGGCTGAAGCCATGGGCAAGACCTCCGTTGCCATTGCCGATTCCCCGGGATTTGCCGTCAACCGTCTGTTGATTCCCATGATCAACGAAGCGATCTTCCTGGTGCATGAAGGGGCTGCCAGCCCAGAGGATATCGATACCGCCATGAAGCTGGGGGCTGCACATCCGATTGGCCCTCTGGCTCTGGCAGATCTCATTGGTCTCGATGTGTGCCTGGCGATCATGGACGTCCTGGCCGACGGTTTTGGTGATCCCAAATACCGCCCTTGTCCGCTGCTCAAGCGCATGGTGGATGCCGGCCAGCTTGGTCGCAAGAGTGGCCGCGGATTCTTCCATTACACCTGATGTTTCTCCTGCCCCGTGCCTCGGGGCAAGGGTTTGCTGGTCTTGAACGAAAGCCTGCTTGTTTGCCTACCAAGCGTTCGCTAGGGTAGGCCATGGCTAATACGTCTATCAGGTATCAGGAGGGATTATGAGCGAGCAGTTGATTGAAGTGGTCGATAACCGTGGTGTGCTGCGTCTGACGATCAATCGTCCCCAGGCACTCAATGCACTCAACAGTGCTGTGATCGAGACGCTGGAACAGATTCTGGTCGAGCTGGAAGGACGGGACGACCTGCGTGCGGTACTGATCACTGGTGCAGGAGAAAAGTCCTTCGTTGCCGGTGCCGATATCAGCGAGATGCAGGACAAGACCCCGGCAGAGGCTCGCGAGTTTGCTGGCAAGGCATTGCGTACGATCAAGCGTCTCGAGACCTTGCCGGTACCGGTCGTGGCATTGGTCAACGGTTTTTGCCTGGGTGGTGGCTGCGAGCTGGCGCTGGCCTGTGACTGGGCCGTTGCCAGTGACAATGCCATTTTCGGCCAACCGGAAGTTCTGCTTGGCGTGATTCCTGGCTTTGGCGGTACGCAGCGCTTGCCGCGTCGAGTTGGCCCTGCCATGGCACTGGATCTATGCACGACGGGTCGCAAGCTCGAGGCCCAGGAAGCCTTGCGTATTGGCCTGGTCAACCAGGTGATGTCTCAGAGCGAGCTGCAGGATTATGCCGATACTCTGAGCAAGCAACTGAGCGGCAATGGTCCTCAGGCGGTGCGTAGTGCCAAGCAGGCAATTCACGATGGCATGGACCAGGATCTGGACAGTGCCCTGGCCCTGGAAACAGGTCTCTTTGCACTGTGTTTCGCAGGCGGCGAACAACGCGAGGGAATGACGGCTTTCGTCGAAAAGCGCAAGCCCGATTTCTAAGCAGACATGTCATCTCTTCTGCTTGTACCCTGCGATGATCTGCAGGCGGCCCAGGCGCTGGTTCGTGGCAACATGGCTGAAGACTATCAGCGGCATGGCCTGAGCTGGGATGAGGAAGGCTTCACTCAGCGCTGGCCGGGGCAGGAATGGCGGTGGCTGATGGTAGCAGGGCGACGCTGCGGGCTGTTGGCCTGGGAAGTGCTTGATGCCAGGCTGTATCTGCGGGAATTGCAGGTGATGGCTGACGAGCGAGGCCAGGGACTGGGCTCCCTGGCCTTGGCTCGGGTGGAGCAGGAGGCCATGGCGCAGGGCTGCACCGCTGTGCGACTCAAGGTGCTGTCTGGAAGCCGGGCTGCAGCGCTGTATCGGCGCTGTGGCTATCAGCAGGTGCAAGAGGCGTCAACGCCATGGGGCCAGGTCTGGGGGCTCGAGAAGGAAATGCCTTCAAAGATCTAGCCTGGTTTTGCCTAGCCTGATTTTGCCTAGCTTGGTGTCGTCTTGCTCGTGCGGCGCCATTGCCAGGGCAGCATGCCGGTGGCAACCGCTGTGCCGGCAAGTGTAATGGCCATGCCGATCAGGATACGGCCATTCAATGACTCA